>LVWT01000015.1 GCA_002083405.1 Nitrospira sp. SG-bin2
CACATGGAGCAGCCTTCGGCAATCTCGCGCTGCGACATGCCCGCCCAGATATCGGTCTCGACGTTGGCGCGCCAATCCAGCACGTGCGACGGACGACCCCGCGGCCACTGGTTCTTGGGCCACAAGATCGTGTCCCGCTCCGATTCCCGCTCGGCGTATTCCTGCAAGTGGCAGGTACCGCACACATCGGCCGTCGGCATGTTGATATCTTTCCGATGATCCGCCGATTTCTTGGTATTGATGTCCACGTGGCAATCGATGCAGCTCACTTCCTTCAAATTCTCTTTCGGCCCGAGCTTCCCATGGGAGCGCAGGTTGTTCTCGATTTCCTCCAACTTGGCCTTCTTGTAGAACGTATCGTCTTTGGGGGTCAGCTTGCGGATCTGATCCAGATTGGCATGGGTGCTTCTCTTCCACATCGCGACCCAGCCCGGCGACTCATCGGTGTGGCACTTCACACACTGCTCGCGCGTTGCCACTTCCTTGACCGATTGCGGCGGCTTGTAGAAGGTCGCAGGATCGAAATACTTGGTTATGGCAATCGGCTCCCAATACTGGCCGTATTGCCCTTTCCCCGCTCCTTTGCCTGGATCCTTAAAGCGCGTGGTCAAGGCATCATGAAACTCCTTGGGGCTGGCTGACCGTTCAATCTTCAGCGCCTCAAAGGTTTCCTTCGGGACACTCGGATACTGCGCATGCACGGGCGCGGCCAGCAATAAGCCGCAGACAACCATGGCATACCTCGCAATATGCTTTACGGTCACAGTAATTCTCCTTCCGTTTGATGGACAGTGAGCACTGTCCTTACCAAAATGCTTTTCGATAACAGATGTCATGACAATATGGTTGCGATTTTCTTTTATACGATTAGTTAGATTTCTAAGAGAATGCGGACGGAATATAGCTGAGGCCCACCACCATGTCAAGATTTTTTCGAACGAAAAATCCCAACGAGCACAGTGCAACTCACCGAGAAAATTAACAGACTACACGACCTCTACGGTCGCTCCCGGTCAATCACGACGGTAATGTTTTCCGTCCCCGGCGTAATCGGCTGACTCATACCTTCCAGGTCACCACTGCCAGGCATCGCTTGCCCAGATTTTGACAATCGCGCCACGATGACCACTGTCTGGATGTCCGACAGCTTTCGAGAGGGCATAGGACTGGTCGAGTCATCCAGCCGGAAGGTGAAGGGCAAGTCTTTCTTCGACGCCCGCACAATTGACACCGGCATCGGTGGACCCGCGACATCCTTCGCAAAGACAAACAGTGTATCAGGAAGTGTTTTGCCTGCCATGCCCGGCCCCAACACCACTTTACCCGTGATCGCGTGCGACGCACCGGCTTTCTTGACCGGAGGATGATCCGCCGGCATGGCCGATGACGCGCGAGGGGCATTCGTCGCCGCCATCATTGGCGCGCCACCCATCCGCTGTTTCGCATCGCCGATTGCGGCAGTGATCTGCTCCGAATATTCCGGGTCGGAATCAGGAGGCAGGCTTGCGCGAGCCCGTTCCCAATCTTTGACGGCAAGAGAAAAGTCTTTACGATTGTACGCTATCGTGCCCGCCAGCATCAGGGCCTTCACATGATTGGGATCTACTTTCAACGCCTTTTGAATCATGGTCTCCGGCTTGCCTTCGAGCTTGCGTCCCTGGTGAATTCCAAGCGCATCGGCATAATCGGCCAGCATGTCCGCATCGTTAGGATTCAGTTTGAACGCCTTATCGAAAGCTGGGACGGCATCGGCATACCGTTCCATGGCCATGTAGGAGCGCGCCAGCATAGCCCAGCCTGTCGCATCATTCGGGTTCTGCTCCAGCTTCTTTTTGAGCCGTTCCATCAGCGTATTGAGCCCCTCCATCATCTGGCGCTCGTCGCCGGCACCGCCCTGAGCCGCCATCGGCGACGCCGCCGGGTGCGTCATCGCGGCTGGATTGCCCAATGTCCAGTAGAGCACGCCGCTGGCGGATGGGATGAGCAATACCAACGTCAGGGCGACAAACTTCACATTGACCAGTTGTCCGGAAATCGCCGAGGCCGGCTCCGTCGTACTACTCGTTTCCTCCAACAGGCGGCGCTCCAGCTCCTGGCGCGCCTGACGATATTGTTCATCCGACAGCAGACCGCTGGACCGGTCTTGTTCCAATTCCGAAAATTGCTGCCGATAGACCGGCAACGTCTTTTCCCGCTCGACACCCGCACCGGCAGTCTTCTTCAGCAGCGGGTACAACAGAAAACCGAGAACGACAATGGTCATGGCCGCGGCGATCAACCAGAATGTGATGGTCATGATCGTTTGACTCCTTCTGAGAGCAGCTGTTCCACCCGCCGATGTTCTTCTTCCGAAATGGCTGCTTCGGTCACCTTCTTCCCTCGACGCTTCAACGCCACCACGAGGGCGATCCCGCCCCCAACCAACAGCACAAACGGCCCAACCCACAGTAGCGTGGTCGTCGCCTTCATGGGCGGACGGTACAAGACGAAATCGCCGTACCGGGACACGAGAAAGTCGATGATTTCTTTATCACTCATATTTTTGACGATCATCTCGCGGACTTCCCGGCGCAGATCCTCCGCCAGCGGGGCATTCGAATCGGCCAAGGTTTGGTTCTGACAGACCAGGCACCGCAACTCGACGGCCAAATGTTTCAGCCGCTCCTCGACCGCGGGATCATCCCCTAATGGCCGCGCCTCGCCGGCCCAGGATGGTCCCGGCATCAGCAGCGCGATGAGCGCCAACCAGATCATTTCGCCTGCAGCTCCTTTACCAAGGGCAGAATGGTTTTCGCTAAGGCCTCTTCGGTCACGGGCCCGATCTGTTTATAGCGAATGACCCCTTGCTTGTCGATGACGTAGGTTTCCGGCACACCATAGACGCCATAATCAATGCCGACGCGCCCCTGCAGATCAACGCCAACCATCTGGTAGGGATTCCCCCACCGATTCAGCCAGGCCAGCGCTTCGTCCCGCTGATCCTTGTAATCCATCCCATAGATCGGCACCGCTCCGGATTTTGCCAACTCCATGAGCACAGGATGTTCGGTTTTGCAGCCGCTGCACCAGGATGCCCAGAAGTTCAGCAGCCAAACCTGCCCCGCCAGATCCTTGCGTGCCAACACCTTATCCTGTTCGTGGAGCTGCGGAAGAGAAAACGCCGGCGCTTCCTTGCCAACCAGCGGAGAAGGAATCTCCCGCGGGTTGAGCGTCAGCCCGACCGCAAGGAAGCCCACCATAATCCCGAAAATGGCCAGGGGAAGAAAAAATCGACTCATGCGATTTGCCGACCGGCAAGCCGTGCTCCGGCGGGCACCGTCTGTGGTTCACGTCGCCAGGCCGGGCGGTACCGTCGATCGCTGACGGCGACAACGCCGCCCAAGGCCATGAGCAAACAGCCGCCCCAAATCCAATCGATGAAGGGCTTGTGATACAACCGCACGCTCCAGGCGCCGTCATCGAGCGGTTCGCCCAGGGACACATAGAGGTCCCGCAAGAACCCGGTATCGATCGCCGCCTCCGTCATCATTTGATTTTGAGCCGTATAGCGCCGCTTTTCCGGATACATGACCCCCGTCTCGCGACCATCCTTGATAATGTGGAATGTCCCGCGCGCCGCCGAATAGTTGGGCCCCATGACATCCTGCACACCATCGAACCGGAAGGTGTAGCCACCGATGGTTGAGGTCTCGCCGACGTTCATCCGAACGTCTTGTTCCGTTTCAAATCCTTTGACCATCGTGACGCCGATGATGAATACCGCGATACCGCAATGGGCCAGGAGCATCCCCCAGTAGGACCGCGGCACTCCCGCGAGTCGCGTCACATACCCATCACCGGCCACATGTCCGATACGCTCGCGCAACCCGACCAGAGACGTCGCGACAATCCAAATCGCCAACAACAGTCCCAGGCTGAGCATCGGTGTCCAGGATCCCAAAGCAAATGGGAGCGCCACGGCGGTAAGGATGCTGACGCCCAATGCCCAGCGCAACCGCTTGGCCAAATCAGGCAAGGTCGCCTGCTTCCATTGTGCAAGGGGACCGACACCGATCAAAAAGAGCGCCGGTGTCATCAGCGGAACGAATACTGAATCGAAATACGGCGGGCCGACGGAAATCTTCCCCAGATCCAGCGCGTCCAGAAACAAGGGATACAAGGTGCCTAGCAGGACTGACCCCATCGCCGCGACCAGCAACACGTTGTTGGCCAGCAGCAGCCCCTCGCGGGAGAGGGCTGAGAAGCCCCCGCCTAATCCCACACGCGGAGCACGCCAGGCATACAGCAAGAGCGACCCCCCGATCACAACCGCCAGGAAGCACAGGATGAACATACCTCGTTTTGGATCCGTAGCAAACGCATGCACGGAGGTCAAGACACCGGAACGGACGAGAAACGTCCCAAGGAGGCTCAATGAAAAGGCCATGATGGCCAGCAGGACTGTCCACACCTTGAACCCGCCCCGCTTGTCGGTCACGGCCAATGAATGCACCAACGCTGTGCCGGCTAACCACGGCATGAATGAAGCGTTCTCAACCGGGTCCCAAAACCACCAGCCACCCCATCCGAGTTCATAGTAGGCCCAGCCGCTTCCCATCGCGATACCGACCGTGAGAAAACACCAGGCGACCGTGGTCCATGGCCGGGACCAACGGGCCCAGGCCGCATCAAGGTTCCCCCCCAACAAGGCGGCAATGGCAAACGCGAAGGCGACCGAGAAACCGACATAGCCCATATAGAGCATCGGCGGATGGATCACCATACCGGGATCCTGCAGGAGGGGATTGAGATCACGCCCGTCGGGAGCCGCAGGAATCAACCGTTCGAACGGATTGGACACCGACAACATGAACAAGAGGAATCCCACGCTCACCAGACCCATGACGCCGAGAATCCGGGACCTGGTGGCTTCCGGGAGATGAGCGGAAAAGAGTGTCACCGCAAACATCCACAGGGTCAGGATAAGGGTCCACAAGAGCAGGGATCCTTCATGCGCTCCCCAGATGGCGGCCAGGCGGTAATGGAGCGGCAACTGGGAGTTCGAGGTCGATGCGACGTACAACACGGAAAAATCTTTGTCCGCGAAGGCGTAGGCGAGGCAGCCGAACGCCGTCAGCACCAGCAGAAATTGAAGGCGGGCGGCTGGTTTCGCCAGGGACATCAGCCCGGCGCTACCGACGGCAGCGCCATAGATAGGAAAAGTCCCCTGCACAAGCGCCACGCAGAGCGCAAGAATCAAAGCAAAATGACCGATTTCTGGAATCATTATGGTGGTGTCCTACTATGGTTGAACGACCAGCGTGCTGCTGCTCTGTGCCTGTGCCCCCGCTGCTTTGGCCTTGGCCATCGCCTCAGCCGCTTCCGGCGGCATATAGTTTTCATCGTGCTTCGCCAGCACCTCGCTGGCGACAAACGTGCCGTCGGCCACCAGCTGTCCCTGCGCGACGACGCCTTTGCCTTCCTTGAACAGATCCGGGAGAATCCCTTTGTAGGTGACCGGTACTCGTTTGGCCGTATCCGTCACTATGAAATGAACGGTGAGGCCGTCGCCCTCACGGGTGAGACTACGGTCTTCGACCATCCCCCCGATCCGGAAGCTTTTGCCTTTAGGCACCTCGCCGTTCGCCACCATGGTGGGCGTGAAAAAGAAGACGAGATTGCTCTGAAACGCATTCAAGATCAGCGCTGTCGCCACGCCCAGCACAACCAATCCCAAACCGATGAATCCAAACCGTTTCTGTCGAGATGTCATCTGTTACTCCTATAGCACGCCGCGGTTTTCTGCGGCCGCAGCGGCGCGGCGGCGCCAAAGGGCGAGGACTTCCCACAGCAAACACAACGCCGTGACGATGTAGGACGTCCAGACATACAGGCCGTATCCCCCCATCGCCAAAAACTCGCTCACACTCCCCCAATACATCATCGCGCCTCCACAGGTTCCGGTACCGACGCCGACTTATTCCAGGAAAGGAGCTGCTCACGTTCGAGAATCACGCAGCGCGAGCGGGACAGAATCACCGCAATGCTGTACATCCAAAACCCGAACGTCATCACCAACATCGCCGTCAACATCGTAGCCGCCATTTTCGACCCCCCCGACATACTAACAGACGCACCCTGGTGCAACGTGTTCCACCACTTTACTGAAAAATAGATGATGGGAACGTTGACGACGCCGACCAATGCAAACACCCCGCTGGCCCGATCGGCGCGGCGCAGATCGTCGATCGAGGTGCGGAGCAGCATGACGCCGGCATATTGAAACAAGAGGATCAACTCCGAGGTCAACCGGGCATCCCACACCCACCAGGCTCCCCACGTGGGTTTGCCCCACATCGCGCCGGTCAGCAGCGCCAGGAACGTAAACATCGCGCCGGTGGGGGCGATGGCCTGGGCCATCATGAACGACAGACGCGCATTCAACCCCATGCCGAACCCGGCCCACACCGCCATGACCACGTAGAGGAACATGGACATCCATGCGGCGGGCACATGCACGAAAATAATACGGTACGATTCTCCCTGCTGGAAATCAGTCGGCGCGACGAGCAGTCCGATATAGAGGCCGACCGCGATGGCCAGCGCGGCCAGAATGGAAAACCACGGAATCAATTTTCCGGCCAGCGGATAGAATGCTTGCGGCGCCGAATATTTCAGCCAGTTGATACCCATGACGCTCACGAGAATCTGCTACTCCAACGCAATCCGCAGCGCCGCGGCCGTGGCCCAGGGCGCAAAAAACAGCGACAACACGAAACAGGCTCCCAATAACGACAGATTAGCCTCGGCGCCAACCCCCGCCAAACTACTCGCGACGGCGCCGGCTCCAAAGATCAGCACCGGAACATAGAGGGGAAGCACTAAGAGGGCGACCAAAAGCCCGCTCCCGCGCACGCCAAGTACCAGCGCGGCACCGATCGCTCCAATCATACTCAACGTCGGCGTCCCAAGCAAGAGCGATAAGACCAACACTGTCACCGCCTCGCCATCCAGGCCGAATTGCAGACCCAGCAGCGGCGAGAGCAGGACGACCGGCACCCCGGCAATCACCCAATGCGCAAAGACCTTCCCGACGACCAACACGGGCAGCGGCTGGGCAATCAGCACCATCTGCTCCAGCACACCATCGAGATAATCGGCGGTAAACACGCGCCCCAGCGACAAGAGACAGGCCAGCAGGGCCGCAACCCACAGCACCCCGGGACCGATCGTCCGCAGCACCGCAGGCTCCGGGCCGACACCCAGCGGAAACAGGCTGGCGACGATGACCAGAAAAAAGACGGGCATCGCCGCATCCGACCGGCGTCGCATGGCCAGGAGCAGATCCCGCCGCACCACCCCGCACAGCGCATCCCACATGCCGAGCCGAGTCATCCGTTCAGCCTCAGACGCTGAATCACATCAGACGGCAACGCCACCTCCTGGTGAGTCACGACCACCGCCAGCCCCCCGCCCCGCAAATGGGACTGCAACCGCTCGGTCACCAGAGCGGTGGATGCCGTATCCAACGAAGTGAACGGCTCATCCAACAACCACAAAGGATGAGTGGAGAGCCACAGACGGGCCAGCGCCACACGGCGCCGCTGCCCCTGCGACAACACCTTGGTCGGCAGCCGGTGCACCATTCGCTTAAGACCGACAGACTCCAACGCGTCCTGCACCAATGGGGCTGAATGGCGATCACCGGTCAAGCCGGCCGAGGCCATGAGATTTTCAACCGGCGTCAGATCATCCTTCACACCGTTCAGATGCCCGATATAGGTAAGTTGCGCGTAATACTGTTCCTTCAGCTGACGAATATCCTGCCCCTGCCAGAGGACCGCTCCCGCTTCAGGCGACAAGAGGCTGGTCAGGATGCGGAGGAAACTGGTCTTCCCGCTCCCGTTCTCCCCCACCACGGTGAGCAACGTCCCCGGCGCTACTGTGACATTCACATCGGAGAACAACCGGCGCTCCCCGCGCATGCAACTCAATGCCACTGCTTGCAACATAGCGAACGACACTCCCCCGCAACCGGCGGCAACGCCGCAGTGATTCTGATGAAAACAGGTGAGAGTAAAGGGAATCAGTCGTGGAAAACAAGAGGCGAGACGCGGCGATGGAGTTGACCAGGGTCAAGCCCAGTGGGTAAAACGCAGCTTGCTCTGAGGACGGTTCTACTGGTAACTAATGGGAGCGTCGCTTGCGTGACCACCACAGGTAGACAACCTCTATAGCCAGGTCTCTTCACGCGAATACTGTCGACGCACGGACCATTTGAAGGAGATGAATCATGAACGAACTTATCTGCATCGCGTTTAAGGATTCCGGCACGGCCGATCAGGTGCTCAACGAAATGCGGGCCATGGAAAGTGACTATGTCCTGGACCTGGAGGATGCCGTGGTCGTCGTCCGTGATCGGGATGGGAAAGTCCACCTGAAACAGTGTGTCGACATCTTCGGTGGAGCGACACCCCATGGCGTGGCGCTGGGCATGTTATGGGGCGGGCTGATCGGCCTGCTCTTCATGAATCCCCTGGCAGGGCTGTTGGGATCACTGGCGGGAGGCGCAGGGGGTGGAGCCATGACCGTCGCGGCGAGTGAGTCCGGAGTTCTGAACGATTATGGGATCCCCGACAATTTCATCAGAGCCCTCGGCAGCACCATCCTGCCTGGCACCTCGGCGATCTTCCTGCTGGTTCGGAATTTCGATGAAGACAAGCTGTTGGCGGGAATCTCCAAATACGAGGGCACAATCTTAAAGACCTCGCTCAATAAAGAGCACGAAGAGAAGCTGCGGGCTGCCCTTACCCATCAACATAACCAAAAGATTGGCAAGAAATAGCCGTCGGATCCGGAGCGCTGGCAGAGATTGACCGTCAGATGGTTGCTGGGCACACCGTCGTCTTACGAGGATGGCCCGGGACGCCGGTCGCGGATGAGCTGCTCAACGGGATAGCCGAACCCCCACGCCAGGTGGACGAGTCTCTGGTAGGTCGCGTCATCGATCTGCGGCGCGCGGGCCAGCATCCACAGATACCGGCGATCCGGCGTGCCTACCAACACCGTGCGGTACTCAGGATCCAGATCCAGAATCCAGTAATTCCCCTCGCGGGACGATCCGAACAAGCGCGCAAACCAGTTGTCGAAAACCACCATCAGCCGTGCGTTCGTCTTTGTATCCACCACCGTCGCCACGACGTCTGCCTTAGCCAGTCCGCCGTCGTCAGTCACACATTCGTTATGCACCCCGACGCGTCCATCCGATCGCACTGTGTAGACCGCCTTTGAATCCACGCAGTGCCGCTGAAACCACATCGGTAACCGCGCAATCTCATGCCAGGTCCCGGCATAGCGGGCCAGATCGACCGAAGCTACCGTGGGCAACTCCCCTCTCGAATCCATCCCCGCACAGCCGCCAAGCAGCCCACTGAGTAGCGCAAGCGCGAGCCAGATGTTCATGTGAGAACTCGTCTGATGGAATATCCGCATGGTTACTTCAGAAGGATGTGCTCGCAGGATCTCATGAATGGCTGAGTCTCTTCAATGTTGGATGACAAGATGCGGCCACGTTCTGGCTTCGCAACATCGGCTTGGCCAAGATGAGCCTTTCGTTGAATTGAAAGGAGATCCTGCCTATACTGCCGTCATGAATCCTGATGCCGAACGGTGGCGGGAGCTCGCCACGTATGATCTCGGGACAGCCGAGGCAATGCTGGCCGCAGGTCGGTATCTGTATGTGCTGTTCTGCTGCCAACAGGCGGTGGAGAAACATCTGAAGGGGCTGATCGTCGAACGCTGCGGCATATTTCCGCCCCGCACACACGATCTTGCCAGGCTGGCTCACGAGGCCAAAATTGTGCTGGATGGTGGGCAGGATCTGTTCCTCAGGACCTTGACGAAATACTATGTCGGCACGCGGTATCCGGAAGAAGTGCGCGTACTGGCTGACGAAGCGACAAGAGAACTTTCGACAGGTTTACTGATGCAAACAAAGGATCTCCTCCAATGGCTCCAAACCTTGCCGAGATAGAAACAGTCGCGAGCCGAACCCTGTCGCTTTTGCGGGAACGAATCCCGGTCACCCAGGCCTATCTGTTCGGATCTCAGGTAGAGGGCGTTCCAGATGGAAGCAGCGACATCGACATTGCAGCCTTTAGCCCGGCCGCAGATACGATGGACACCGCCACAAGGATCGCACTGGTCGTGGATGTGGAACGGCAAGTGAACGCATCCGTCGAGCTGCACTTGTACGGTGCCAGCCAATTCGCGGAAGCCCGGCCCACCAATTTCTTTGGCTATCTGCTCACCCACGGCAAGCCGATCAACTAGCCCGTTATTCGGCCTTGGCTACCGGCCCTTCGCTCGATAATCGTGAGTTGACAGGTTTCGCCAGCGGCAATAGAATCGATTCAACGAACGCCGCCCACGCTAGAGAAGAGGCCATGAGACATATTCCGGCGCACTATGATGGAGAGAAGGTGGTTCTGGATGAGCCGGTGTCGCTTTCCGTCAATACGCCGGTTGAGGTCGTGATCCCGGATACCCAAGAAGAACTGGCAGATCTCAAGACCGACGTATCCCTTGCCTCATTACCCAGCCTCACGCGAATCTGGGACAATCCTCGCGATGCCGAATATGACAAGCTATGACCGGGGCGATGTCGTCCTGGCCACCTTGCCGTTTTCGGGCCTGACAGGAATAAAACAACGACCGGCTGTTGTGGTGAGCGCCCCTCATCCGTCGGTTGATCTCTTGCTCCTACCGCCGACGTCCAAACTTGAGCATCTACAACTTGGCGAATTCGCTTTGGCTGATTGGAAAGCCGCCGGACTGCTGTTTCCAAGCGCCATTAAGCGCGGACTGTT
The DNA here is from genome assembly GCA_002083405.1 of Nitrospira sp. SG-bin2. Taxonomy (GTDB): domain Bacteria; phylum Nitrospirota; class Nitrospiria; order Nitrospirales; family Nitrospiraceae; genus Nitrospira_D. The sequence goes on from LVWT01000015.1 coordinate 10,848, forward strand.
TACGCTGGACAGCGCTCGCATCAACCGGCGCTTTGGTCGCCTCACGACTGCGGATCAGGAAGGGCTCAACAGAGCCTTGCGGCTTTGGCTGGGGCTGTAGTGCCTCGAATCAATGGCTTCGAGAAAACGAGCCTGGCTTAAGCAGGAACTCATCATTAGGCATGTCAGACCCCACAGACTAGCCCCGTTGGAACCGCGAGGGGTTCCAGTTGCTGTACCTCTTATTCCAGATGACGGTGAGCGAAGTTCCACGCGTGGGCGTCCCCAGCATCACGATCGCGAAGTAACGTCCTCGAGAACACAGTCACGCCACAGCAAGCCTAAGTAAGCGGGTCCAGCACTGCAATCCTCCCGAGCATGACAGAGCTTTCGCAATGTTGGATTGCAAGACGCAACGCCTTAATCCGACCGACAACCCCACGAGCAACAGCAGCAGACCTTTCACGACCTTGAACGCGGCAAACGCAACGAGGCCGGTCTGGTGAGCGCGTATTGCCATCGTGTGAAGAGACTATCACACAGGGTCAGAAAGCGAACGCGGACCTCTCTCCATTGCCATCATCTCATGACACGGCGCTCGCCAATCCCGTGACGCAACGCTTCGACATCGAGTTCATGCTCCAGATGATGCAGGACATCGTCACTGATCGTGCCGTCGTTGCGCAGGCCGATCAAGGCCATTCGCTCCGCAGTTAAAGTCTCGTGGCGCAATCGTTGAAAGGCCTCGGCGGACTCACGCGAGACATCCCCGTTTACGACCGCCGAACCGGCAAAGCGTTCCACCTGACGGCCATACTGAACGCGTAGCCGTTCAACATGTTCCACCTTCAGCCAATCCTCCCCCACCAGTTGATCCAAGCGTGTCAGCGCCGCCGTTGCCGCATGCTCGCGCGCCAACCGCTCTTCATCCTCAAACCCCCGGCCTTCTTCAACGCGCAAGAAGCGAATCAACGGAGGCAGCGACAGCCCCTGGACCACCAGCGTGGCCAGGATGACCACGAAGCTGATCACAATGATTTCGGCCCGAAACGGGAACGGCGCCCCGGTTGCTGTCGTCAGCGGCAGGGCCAGGGCCGCGGCGAGCGTGACGATGCCCCGCATGCCGGTCCATGAGGTCAGAAAGATATGGGACCAGGGAGGCATGGGATCGCGCGCCCGCAGGGCCGCGCTCAACCACCGTGGCAGGGTGGCCACCAACGGGACCCACAGCAATCTGACGACAATGGCGACCAGACTCAGGACCGCGCCGGCAAGCAGCACCGGCCCAAAGCTCCCGGACGGCATCGCCGCGCGGAGCGCCCCGAGTTGAAGACCGATCAGGATGAAGATGACGCCGTTCAGGATGAAGATGAGCAGATCCCACACCGCGCGCGCCTGAATGCGCGTGGCCGGGGCAACCGCACTGCTGAAATACTGTCGAATATGCAGCCCTCCCGCCACACAGGCCAACACCGCTGAGGCATGGACAGACTCGCCCAGCACCCAGGCAATGTACGGAGCCAACAGCGTGATGCCGATCTGGATCAACCCGTCGCTCGTGGCACAGAGCGCCCATCGCGTGAGCATCCCCACGCCGATTCCAATAGCCACCCCAACGACAGCGGCCAGCACGAACTCGAGAATCGCGCCGCCCACCGTAAACGTGCCGGTGACCGCCGCCCCCACCGCCACACGATACAACACGAGCGCCGTCGCATCATTGACCAAACTTTCTCCCTCGAGGATCGTGACGACGCGGCGCGGAATGCGCAGCCGCTTGCCGATCGCCGTAGCGGACACCGCATCCGGCGGCGAGATAATGGCCCCCAACGCAATCGCCTCCGCCCATCCGATGCCGGGCAGCACCGCATACGCCACCGCCGCCACCGCCGCCGTCGTCACGAGGACCAGTCCAACCGCCAACAGCGAGATGGGCCGCAGATTCTGGCGAAACTCCCGGAGCGACGTAAAATAGGCGGCGGCCCAGAGGATGGGCGGGAGGAAGACCAGAAAGACCAGATCGGGACTCAGCGTGACGGTCGGAAGCCCCGGCAACACCCCCAGGATTAATCCGCCGATGACGAGGAGGATGGGATACGGGATCAGGATTTTATGGGCGACTGTCGTGAGGGCCAACACCGCGGCGAGCAGGAGGATGACGATCTCGAGTTGGTGCATGCTCTCCATCCCTCAGGCTACTGGGCGAGGGAACCGGAGTCAACAACCGGAAGAGACCGACGAACCGCAACGCGTATTTGCCAGACCGCACAGATTTATTTTTGGCAGGCGAAGCGAGTTGACCGCACGAGGGCAGGTGCTGACGAGAGGATCAAACAAAGACTCCCGACCCCTTTGTTTCCCTCGAACACCTCGAGACCGCCCCCACATGGTGCTGACAACGTGGGGTACGTTGGTTGCTGTATCTCAGCCCCATGATTCCTGTTCACGCCATTTGAATCGGAAAATCATATGGTCTATCTTTGGTGGCAGGGCAGTCCGAAGCGAAGGTCATGTTACCAGGAGACATCCAGCTGGCACGTTGATTCGAGAGAAGGCAACAAGATGAACTTTGCCAGAACTGCCATCGTTGTGCTGACCCTGTTGCTTGCCGCGTGCAGTGGGAATGAAGGCACACCTCCTCCTCCCTCTGCTCCTCTAGGTCCAGGCATTTCAATTACAGCACCAACGACGTTCACTGAGACCTGCAATGATGTGACTCTTGCGGGATTCGCAGGGGTGGTCGGAAGATTGAGGCTCCCCGCCAACTCTGTTGAGGAAAGCACGAACGTCAATGTTACGTGGAGAAACGACGCCAATGGTCAGTCTGGAGAAGCTGTGCAAAATCTTCTCTGTGGGCCGCTTGTCGGGTGTTCACACACCTGGCAGACACTTGTTTCGATGGTGGTTGGAGACAACCCGATCACAGTGATGGCGACAGACCTCACGACCGGCGCAACAAGTACAGACACGATTACGATCAACAAGCCCTTCATGACGTACACGATCTCCGGGACATTCTTAAGTCATCTTGGTATACCGCCGGGCCGTACATCTTCAACGTTTATCACCAAGGACGGAAGCGGTGTTTCGGAAACGGCAGGCGTACAGTCAGATGGATCCTACAGATTTGCCTGCGTGCCCGATGGTATCTATACACTGACTCCTTCCTCGACCATCAACTATACGTTTTCTCCCACAGGCCTGACCATGAGTGTCGCCGGCGCGGATATTACCGGACAACACTTCGTGGCGCACGCGTTCCCGATCTCCGGAAGGGTAACGTGGGCAAGCAGTGGCAGTCCCGCTACCGGTGTGGCTGTCCGTTTGTCGGGATCAGGCTCCATCGCTACCGCGTCCACATCCGAAAATGGCGACTACAGTCTCCTCGTCCCGAATGGAACGTATAGCCTTACCCTCATAGACAACTTTTCGGGGCTGTCTATCCCAAGCACCCCACCCAGCAGGAATGTCACGGTCAACAATGTGGATGTTACTGACCAACACTTCACGCGCTAAACTCCACAGCCCGCTGGGGCTGAACAGCATTGCGTTCACGGCATCGATTGAGACAAAGAAATAGGGACACTCTACTTTTTCAGGCCGCGTTGGTCTGTGGGTGGGGGCTTGGCTTGAGCCTTATTGCGGAGTTGAGTGAGAGCCGGCCGGTGCGCCGGAGAACATGCCCGGCTCGACGAGCGTACCCGCACTGGTGAACGGCAAACGCCCATCCGTACTATGCAGCACGCCTTTGATGTCGTACGCCAATTCCTGTTTCTGAGAGAACTCCAGCAGTTGGCGCACGATGTCCAGCGTCGAGGTCGTGGTGTCGATCGTCATCACCGCATCACCTAACCGGGGAATCGTCACCTCCTTGCTCCCCAGGCCACGGGCCAGACGTTTCCCGTTCAGATTCAACGTGAAATCAATGCCGGTCAGGTGATAGTCGAAGTCGTTCGGATTGCGGAACCGGAGGTCGACACGGAGCCGTTGTTCGAACAGCGTCGCGTCCAGCGGCGTGACGTTGGTAAGGAGCACCTCTGGAGGCTCGCCTTTGATAAACCAGGAAGCACAACCGGAACACATCACGATAACGGCGAATAGGAACGCGGCGGCTTGGTGAAATCGCATAGGCAACATCATAGCAAGAGCATCAACGGGAAATCGACGCTCAGAGGACGGTGTCAGGACATTCAGGGGAAGACAAAGAAACAGGGACCTTCTACTTTTTCAGGCCGCGTTGGTCTATGGGAGGGGGTGGTGATAAAGCGTCGGGCGGCCACGTGCCGAAAGATTCAGAATGTCCCCGCTTTCCCCTCCCCGTTTTCCCCTCACACCTATTTGGTCTGCTGAAGCAGGCAGGACATGACCTTGCTACGCTCACAATACTCTCGGAAACCTGTAGGCAGATCGATCAGCAACAATCCGCCGAAAAAGTCGTAGGCGTATACCTGCCCCTGATTCCCCGGATTAAACCCGTAGTTGGAGGATAACCAGTGTCGAGACGATGTGGTCCGCGGAATCGACTCAATTTGCTCGGATGAATACAGCCCTTCGATCTCATACGCACGAACCAGTTGGCCGTTTGACTTGTAGATCGCGACGATTTTTCCATAGCCCGCATTGTGCCAATTGTCGAACGTCACCATGTACCCGAGATTGCTGACCAAGATATTCGCCGGGGCCACAGGATTCAGCAACGGCACATCTGCCATCAACCGATAGGATCGATCCGGCTGCTTCTGATAAAACTCCCCACGTGCGTAGACGCCCTTCTTCGACTCGGCAAAACCGTATGTATCGCCTAGGCTTTCACCCGGAACAACCCGAACGAGGTATTGGCCATTCTCGCTTAACGCATGCTGTGGAACCGGAGCTGGCCATTCATCCGCGGAAACCGAGCAGGGCCAGTTCGCCAACAGTAATGCAAGCGCAACGCCCGTTCTCATCACAACCTATCCCCTCTTTCAGCCCTCCTGAGCAGGACTGAGCCTTCCCAATGTTGGGTTGCAAGACCCGACCCCAAAACGGCGCTCGACCCCAAAACCTGGCGCTGACGAGCAGATCAAACAAAAACTCCCGACCCGTCTTTCCCTTCATCCAGCAGAACTAGAAACTTCAAACTGCTGGCTTCTTTAGGGTACCTCTATTACGCTGGCGATACCTAGAGAGATCACAACGTGCGAGACATCAAGATCCTGCTCAGTACACCCGCTAACCGTGAACGCATTCTTCTCGCTACAGTGGGGTTGCTTCAGGGTTTGGCAACCTGGGGTGTCCTCCGAATCGATTCACACGAGCCAATCTTAAGGGCCTTGTGTTTCGGCCTCCTCGCATGGGTGCTCTCGAGCGGCTTACTCCTCCAATTTGCATCGTCGGGAACAGGACATCGCCGGCTCAGTGGAGTAGTCTTGGGCCTTGGAATCCCCTTCGCCCTGTTCACCTATCACGTTGTTATCCAACTTCCTCCGAGCGGATCTTCCTACGAAGGTGATGGACAACGCGTTACTACGTGGTGTGTCGCCGCCACGCTCGCACTCTACATCCTCTTGCCCTACCTGCAGATCTATCAGCGCAGTGGTACGGTGAGGTTCCCCTATCAGGAGTTGTATCACCACAGCTGGAACAACTTCTTCCTGGCCGGACTTGGCTGGTTCTATGCCGGAATCTATTGGGCACTCGTGTGGATATGTGCTGGACTCATTAAGGCATTAGGCATCGATGCCGTTCAACAACTCGTTTCCGAACCGAGCTTCATCGCCATTACGACAGGCATCATGGGTGGTGTGGGCGTTGCGCTTGCCAAAGAACACGCTCACATCATCACAACCTTGAGATCCATTGCTGCAACACTATTTCGCTCACTCACACCGCTCCTTGTCATCATCGTACTGAGCTTTCTTGCCATTCTCCCTTTCACCGGCCTTGCACCACTTTGGGCAACGAAATGGGCTTCCTCCATTCTCTTAGCGTTATTGCTCCTCGTCCTCTTGTTTGTAAATGCTGTGTTTCAAGATGGGGAAAGCAGCCGCCCATACGGAACTCTTGTCCGACATGGCGTTGAAACCATGTTGGTGGCCATGCCAATTCTGGTTGGGCTTACCATATACTCAATGAACCTCCGCATTGAACAATATGGTTTCACGCCGGAACGTTATTACGCAATTGTCTTTGCGATTGTCCTTGGTGGCTATGGCCTAGGATATGCGTGGAGCGCGGTGCGAATGAGTTCGCACTGGCTGGGAAGCATTCGTCGCTTCAATGTGGCCCTCTCTTTTGTGGTACTTGGACTCGCATTTGCCACACACAGCCCTCTCATGGACCCGCTCAAACGAAGCGCCGAGGATCAAGAACACCGATTCCTTAGTGGCAGAGTCGATGTGGACCATTTTGACTTCGGCACCATGCGGTTTGAGCTCGGGCACTACGGTCAGGCCGTACTCGATCGACTGGCTCAGCTAGCAGCTCACCCAGCGCACCAGCAAATCGAAGCGCAGTTGGCAAAGCTAAGTCAAACCAAACACAAATGGGAATGGGCTAACCCCGTGCGCATTGTCACGCCTGAAGAGATGTTGACTAAACTCACGGTCTCTCCTCCTGACCACACCTTACCCATTGACCTTTTCTCCAGCATCCAGAACGAGTCGAATAGATATCTTCTTGATGGCTGCACAACAACCCATCCATGTGACATCGTTGCCGGGCAATGGGACGATGACCCGGAACTTGAATATGCATTCCTCAACGGTTGTGGGCACATTGCAAATGGCTGCCACAATTATACCGTTGCGCTCTTGAATCGAGTCAGTGTCTCAGCATGGAAGCCGGTCGCTTCTATCTCAGTCGCAGGAGACAGCAAGAAACTGCCGCGAGCGGAGACCCTCCTTGCCGCACAAGAAGGCCGACTTGTTTTCAGTGAAACCCAGTACCATTGCGTAACGGTTGGGAAATCACCGAAGGTGTGTGACTACTGGGGTTCTGAGAAAGAATAACCGGCTGGCGCAGATGGATCGTTTCGAATCGTTGTGCTGATGCTGAACGCAATCACGTATAATCGAGAGTTCTCAGTGTTGAATTGCAAAACGCACCCTCAAATCTATGAACGCTTCGTTAGCCGTAATGTAACAAACGCGGGAAGTTCAACATCAATGCATTGGGAGCGAATTTTGAGGAAGACCATGCGTGTTCTGCACCAGCAATGATTGGAGCTGCGTTAGCACGTCGGCTTTGGAGCTTTGGGGATTTCTGATGCTGACCCAGGAAAATGAGGCAGTCCGGAGATCGCTAATCTCATATGGTTTTCCGCTTTGTTGAAGGATTTGGCTTCGAACGGTTGCAACCATCGGGATACTTGCAAACCCAATAAAACCAAGTAGCCATTCTTGCCTGTATTGCTTAGCAAACGGCAACAAGATTTCCGCAACTCTGTCTGTCAAATAGTCAGAACCAGCATCTAATGAGGTCGCCTCAAGGTAGTGCCCTGGCTGCTCAATCAGCTTCGACACATCAACCGCAATTACCCCCCAAGTCTTATCCTTGGGGCAACTTGCGATTTGGCTCAATGCCATTTCGACATTGGCAGTGAGCGAATTACTATTCATTGGCCGCTTACATTCAACCCTGATTAAGCTATCCTGAAACCATAATAAGACATCCGCAGAAGAGTCTGGCCATGTCACAAAATTCTGTGCTCTGTTATTTTTGATGCCATCAATCGAAACAATTATTTCATCACTCTTGCGTAGAAATTTTCCTCCAATGATAAACACAAAACCATCATTCCTTGGACGGTTTGAGTTGGCAGCAGCATTCTCATTTTCCGGCAATAGGGGGCCTTTCTTAAAAACAACGGCGATCTTGGCTTGAAGTCCTGGAAAGTTTACCACTGTATCTTTCCATAATTCATAGATACTCAAGGCATCCATAGCTTGATAGAACGCAAGGAAATGCTCATTCGACCTCTGGCCTTCGTAATACTCTGTTAACAGTTTTTTATAACTAGCGACCCTCCCATGCTCTAGACCAAGCCATTGGAGCGCCTTCTCTAGACGCTCCAGGATCGACCCTATACTCTCCCGATACGCCTTTTGAAAATCTCTATCCATAAAGTCCAGGGGAAGCTGAAAAGGGGTTTGGAATCTTTTGGGGCATTCAGGCCTTAAATCCGATCCATCGGGATTTGACGGGCGGCGGCTCCATGAGTTGGCGACTTGATGTTCCAAAGAGGAACTTCAAACCATTGAACTCCCCTCGCGTGAGAGGTGAGCCGTCAGTTGGCCTCTGCGATCACCTGACATACCGGACCATACGGCTTGAAACCCGCATCGCACGTGAGCAGCCGCAGGTGTTCGACGTGGGCTTGCGCCAACAAGATGCGGTCGAAGGGGTCACGATGATGAAGCGGCAACTGTTCAAGGGCCAGAGTGTGTGCCACTGACACCGGCAATTCTTGAAACCCACTCGCTGTGATCTTGGCGGCAAGTTCGCCAGGGTCTGCAGAAAGTTTCTTCAATTGAATCTTGATGACCATCTCCCAGAGCGAAGCGGCACTGACATAGACCACTGGTGTGGTCTCGATTTGTTGATACAGGCTTTTCGAGAGTCGTGGAGACTGAATCACAAACCACAAAAAGACATGGGTATCCAACAGGAGATTCATGACCCACCCTCGAACGAAGCCAACACCTCAGGCGGTAACGGCGCATCAAAGTCGTCCGCGACGACGACACGCCCTTTCAACAGCCCTGGGCGGCGGATAGGAATGGGAGTCTCAAGCGGCCCGAGCTGGGCCACGGGCGTCCCGTCTTTGCAAATCGTGATGCGCTGGCCCTTCGCGACGGCAGCTAGGAGTTTGGAAAAATGGGTCTTGGCTTCATGGATATTCACGGTCTTCGTCGTGGATTTCATAGCCCCCTCCCAAGTAGACTAATGTTAGTCTACTTGGGACCTGTGCGGGAGTCAACCCAATCATTCTCACGATGCCGGCGACCGCTCGATAGGCCACCATGGTAATCGGCGCGCATGAGAAGGAAAAATAGGTCAAAACAAGTGGCGAGATGATCTGGCCAGAGTTTCTGGATACCGCCTGAAACCGAAATGGCTTAGGGCTCGTCTTGAGAAGACTCCTCGCTCTGTTTGAGCCAGAGTTCAAGCAGTCGTGTCTCGCGTTCAGACTGGGAAACGTGTTCCAGCGCGAATGCGCCTGTCAGGCGATCTTCATAAAACGCCCGTTGCTTCGCGTAGGTTTTCTTAAAGGCTTTTGTCTTGAGGGCTTTCCACTCAGCATCGGATATTCCCGCATGGGCGCGCAAGAGGTCGATCTCGATGGCTTGGAACGCAAAGACTTTGGCGAGCACCTTGATGACCGTAGCATTGGTCAGAAATCGTGGCTCTTTATCAGCCATGACTCATCGTTCCAATTAGGCCAAGGCACACATAACAGTACCCATACCATTCTCAGCAACTGAGAATGGTATGGGCCTCGAAGCAGATGGATCAGTTCCGCACGCCGCTCCACACTTTTGCCGGATCGATCGTCTTGTCAGGATTGAGGGTCTTGGCCCGTTCCAGCAAGACATCAGTGCTTTCCGGATACAACGGATCGGAAATGCAGCAATTATCGACCGGGCAGACGGCCGCGCATTGCGGTTCGTCGAAATGGCCGACACACTCGGTACACCGGTCATGCGCGATCACGTAAATATCGTTCCCCATGCCCTGGCCGTCGCCGACATGGAGTCCCTTCTCTTCCGCGCCGCCGCGCGTTTCGAAGATGGCCTCGTTCGGACATTCCGGCAGGCAGGCGCCACAGTTGATACATTCAGCGGTAATCAGCAATGCCATGATTCTGGTCTCCTTCTTCTCTAAGATTTAATGCGGCGCCGCACGTCGTCTTGATCGTATTGCCCGCTACACACCCTTAATAACCCACAAGCCACACTGACGCGAGCCATCACGCTGCGTGATACGCGTTTGTCTAGGTCAACAGGAGACGCATGTTGCACCTTCCTACGCGCTCCTGTCAATCCGGCAGTTCTACATACGTGGTGTCAGATCTTGTATCGTGACGATCCGGTTCAGGGATGACACGGCCGTGATGTGAGCGCCGGAATTTGCCCTCCCACACACCGCTGATCGCCCTTCCGGCTTCTCCGGCGATCTTGGGCGCACTCAATCAGCCGCAGGGCGGTCCCGCCTGAAGACTGCCTGGCTCAACGGCGAGTCTGTTCCCACGCCCGAAAGGCCGCCAGATCCTGGGCCAAGCTCTGGAGCAACAGCGCCAGCACCACCACATCGTCGATCATGCCAATACCGGGGATGAAGTCCGGCACCAGATCCACCGGACTCAGCACATAGAGGAGAGCCGCCGCCATCGACGCGAGGGTGCGTACGGAGAGGCCCCGATAGCTGCCGTTCTTCCAGGCCTTGAGCAGGCGAACCAACAGGGGAAGGTCGGACCACAGACGGCCGATCATGCGAAGCATCTCAAAGAATCTTGCGGATATTGTCATCGTTACCTCCAGGTTGGCGAGCCTGCGTTTCCTTTCTCAAGACAGTACCTTGCGCCTGCTGTCGGTAAGCCTACCAAAGACGGACATCTTTTTGAAGCCGTTCAGGTGAGTGTCTGCCATAGGCCCCCCCACCCTCTTTCTGCTACTCTGCTCCCCCATGCCCTCGGCGCTCCACCTCTTTCTCATCCTCTTCGTCGTCGGCGCGGCGCTACGCCTGTTCGGCGTCTTCGGGAAGTCGCATGCAGAGCGGCTGGGGACATTCGTCTTTTCGGTCACGCTGCCGGCCACCATTCTGGTGTCGCTCGATCGTGTTGTGTTTTCACCGACGGCCTGGAAGATCCCACTTGCAGCCTGCCTCATCACGATTCCACTCATGCTCATCGCCTGGGCGCTCACCCGCAGGCTGACGCTCGACCGCCCGACGCAGGGAGGCTTTCTCCTCGCGGTCGGTTCCATCAATTCGATCTACTTCGCCTATCCCGTCACACTGGCCACGTTCGGCGAGGAGGGCCTCGCGCAAGCAATCCTCTTTGACCTCGGCCAGACCACGCTCACGTTCACGGTGCTCTATCCGATGGCCCTCTGGTATGGCGCAAGCCATTCTTCGTCCCATGCAGCGCTCAGACGGCTGATGACATCTCCGCCGCTGTGGGCCCTGGTCGCGATCCTTGCAGTGAAGGCCGCGGGGCTTCATCTGCCGGATGGGCTGCGGACGATCCTGACACCGGTGCACGTGCTGACGATCCCGCTGGCGAGTCTCGTGCTCGGCCTCTCGATCAGCGTCCATGCCGTGCGGACGACCTGGAAGCTAACAAGCCTGGGGGTGGGACTGCGCATGGCCGGTGGATTGTTGCTCGGCTGGATCGCGACCTGGCTGTTGGGGCTCACGGGCTTGGAGCGGGCATCGGTGCTGTTGATCGCCGGGATGCCCTCGGCGGTGATGGCGGTGATCTTTGCGACCGAAGCCAAACTCGATGAAGATCTCGTCGCCTCAATCGTGGCACTCTCGATCTGCCTTGGCGTCGCCCTGCTGCCCTGGCTCCCCCGGCTCGCGGTCCTGCTGATTGACTAACGCGATGTGGATCGGTGAGAACCGGCCAACACAAGGGTCGGGGCTGGAAATTGACGACGCAGGCCGCACATGGCAGTTATTGCAGCATCTTTGTCATTGCGCCATAAACAGAGTCGTGGAAAAATGCCGCCATACAATCTCGACCGGGCGTGAACCATTAAGGAGTGAGCATGCAACTGGCAATTTTGTTATATGACGGAGTGACGGCGTTGGATGCGATCGGTCCCTACGAAGTCCTGCAGGCACCGGGACTGGGTATCGATGTCCGCTTCGTGGCGCGTGAAAAAGGCATGAAACGGACAGATTTCGGACGATTGGGCCTGCAGGCTGATTACACCCTTGATGAAGTTCCCAGACCCGACATTCTGCTCGTACCAGGCACCGCCTTCCCTCAAGCGGTGATGGGCGACCCCGTGGTTCTGGAATGGATCGCGCAGGTACACCAGACATCGAAGTGGACGACCTCTGTCTGCACCGGTGCATTGGGCCTTGGCGCAGCCGGTGTGCTGAAGGGGCTGAGAGCGAGCACCCATTGGCTTGCCCATGAGGCCTTGACGCAATTCGGTGCCATCCCGACCAAAGAGCGGGTCGTCCGGGACGGAAAGGTCATGACCGCTGCCGGTGTGTCATCCGGAATCGATATGGCCCTGACTCTGGTCGCAGAGGAATTTGGCAGCGATGCGGCGCAACTCACTCAACTGCTGATCGAGTACGATCCACATCCGCCATTTGATGCCGGCAGCCCGGACAAAGCGCCGCCGTTGATCGTGAATACTGCGAGAGAAGCATTTCGCAAACTCAACAACAATGCACCGAGGTAATCTTCCATTATTCTGCCTTCGCCCCTACTTCATTCACCTTCCCTTTAACACGCTCATACGCCCCCTTCACGTTCCCTTTGGCGCGTTCCATCGCCGCGCTCGCCTTATTTCCCTTGGCTTCTTCGATCTTGGCCTTGGCTTCGCCTTTCATTTCCTCAGCCGTCGCCTTCATCTCACCTTTTGCGGCTTCCACCTTCGCCTTAATCTCGCCAGCCTCACCCGATAATGACATGCCTATCAATGCGACACCCAATGCCAACCCGAGAATCATCTTCTTAGACATAGCATCCTCCTTCTAATGAAAAGGTGACCAATGAACTCCCTCTTTCTTCAAAAATGAGAGTGTCTTAGCCGAACTCAGACCACGTCAAATATCGAACGAGACCTGAGCCGTGACATATGTGGTAATCCAACGAGGCGGCAAGAGATGGAACATTTCCAGGCATGTGGGCAGGACAACATGGGCTTTATGAGGGCCGGGAGCAATCAAACCTGGGCCGGGAGCTTCGATAGGCTGTGAGGAAATCACCGGGACAGTCCGCGAATCGTCACCCCGCTTCGCGGTAGCCGCAGTCGTCGTTGCGGCATTGGACGCTCCGGCCGGCCTGCTTGCTGACCTTCTCGATCAGGAACGGCGCCTGGCAGGTCGGACAGGTTTTCGGCACGGGACGGTCCCAGAGCGCATATTCACATTTGGGGTAATTGCTGCAGGCGAAGAATGAACGCCCCTTCTTGGTCCGTTTCTGCACAAGATCGCCGCCGCAGTCCGGCTGCGGACACTTGACGCCCAGCGCGAGCGGTTTGGTCGTCTTGCATTGCGGGTACGCGGAACAGGCGATGAACTTGCCGAATCGCCCGGTCTTGACCACCATCGGGCTTGCGCACTTGTCGCACTTCTGATCGGTCGTGATCTCCAGCTTCGGCACGATCTTGATGGTGCCGTCCTCCAGCTTTTCAAAATTCTGGGTATTTTTGCAGGGCGGATCGTCTTTGTATCCGGGGCAGGCCAGGAATTTTCCGTTGCGCCCCCACTTGATCTCCAGCATCTTCCCGCATTTCTCACAGGGAATGTCCGTGGGCGGCTCCACCGTATCTTTTGGTCCTGGAATGGTCTTGGCTCGTTCCAGCTCCTTGGTAAACGGCGTGTAGAAATCGCGCACCGCCGTGACCCAGGGCTTGTTCCCCTCTTCCACTTCGTCGAGTTGCTCTTCGAGATGTGAGGTGAAATCGACGTTGATGAGCTCGGGGAATCCCTTCATCAAATAGTCATGAACGGTTTTGCCCGTCTCGGTCGGAACCAGTCGCCCCTCGGTTTTCTCCACATACTTGCGGTCCTGGATCGTGGAGATGATCGCGGCGTAGGTCGACGGACGCCCGATCCCCTTTTCTTCCAACTCCTTGATCAACAGCGCTTCGTTGTACCGGGGCGGCGGCTGCGTGAAATGCTGCTTCGAGGTCAGGCCCATCACCGCCTGCCCCTCTTGCTCGACCAACCGCAGCTGTTCCCCTTCGGACAGCGGCGGCAGCAGGCGTTCATTGTCGTCCTCCGCTTCCTGATCGGCTTTCGGCTTCTGGGACGGCAGTTCCTTGTCGACGCCCTCCATGTAGACGGCCGTATGGCCCGGGAACTTCACGATCGTACCGGTAGAGCGGAAGACGTACTTGTCCTTCGTGCCAACCGGCGTCGAGTCGATCCTCGTCACGTCCAGGATCGCCGGCACCATCTGGGATGCGATGAACCGGTTCCAGATCAATTTGTAGAGATTGTACTGGTCATGGTCCAAATACTGACGGATCGATTCAGGATCGCGCGCAGCCGACGTCGGTCTCACGGCCTCATGCGCCTCTTGCGCCGCCTTCTGTGTCTTGTAGACGTTCGGGGTCGCCGGGAGATACTCCACACCGAACCGGGACTGGATCAGCTCGCGCGCCTCGGCCATCGCCTCGTTCGAGATGCGGGGCGAGTCGGTTCTCATATAGGTAATAAGACCGGTCGCGCCCTCGGCGCCGATTTCGATGCCCTCGTAGAGCTGCTGCGCGAGCGTCATGGTTTTCTTGGGCGAGAAGTGCAGCTTGCGCGACGCTTCCTGCTGCAGGCGGCTGGTGATGAACGGCGCAACAGGGTTCCGTTTCTTTTCCCGTCGCTCAACCGACTGCACGACGAACGCCTTCCCTTGAATCGCATCGACCACATGGCGGGCCTGTTCGCTGTTCTCGATCGACGCCTCTTCCCCGTTGATGCTATGGAGCTTGGCCTCGAACGACGGCGGATTGGCGCCCGCCAGCAGCGCAGTCAACGACCAGTACTCTTCCGTTCTGAACGCTTCCCGCTCCGCCTCGCGCTCGCAAATCAGCCGCATGGCGACCGATTGCACCCGCCCCATGCTGAGCCCGCGCCGAACCTTGCTCCATAACAGCTGGCTGCCCTGATAGCCGACGATACGGTCCAGCACGCGGCGCGCCTGCTGCGCGTTGACCAGTTTCATATCAATCTCGGTGGGCGACTGAAGCGCACGCTTGATCGCCGACTCGGTGATCTCGTTGAACCGCACTCGAAAAATCTTGCCGTCTTTCTTTTTCTTCTTCGACTTTCCCAGCAACTCCTGCTCGATATGCCAGGCAATGGCTTCGCCTTCACGATCGGGGTCCGGCGCCAGGAACACCTTGTCGGCTTCCTCGGCCTTCTTCTTGATATCGGCCAACACTTTCGACTTGCCTTTGATGGTGACGTACTGGGGCTCAAAATCGTGTTCGAGATCGACGCCCAGTTTGCTGGTCGGCAGATCCTTGACGTGTCCGACCGACGCCATGACCGTATAGCCGCGCCCTAGATATTTGGTGATGGTTCTCGCCTTGGTCGGCGACTCAACAATAATCAACGACTTCGCCATGACAACTCCATTTCCCGATGCACAACTGTCACATCCGTATCAAATATCCGGGATTCATGCAACTAGATCGACGGAAGCCGACGGCCGGCGGAGCAAATGTACCTCGTATCTCGCATCTCGTGACGCGTGAATCGCACGGCAGAAAGAGCGTATCCGTGTCTTCTTCACGAGATACGCCCGACGGACGACTACATCTTCATGTATTGCTGGCCGGGCAACTGCCGCACATGGCCGGACAATTCGAGCGACAGCAGACTCGCCGATACTTGCGCCGGGCTCAGTCCCGTCGTTTCGATGATCGCATCGATAGATCTCGCATCGTACGACAGCGTCTCGTACACAAGCGCGTCTTCTTTTCTCAACACCCCGCGCGGCACAGACGGTTCCGCGCCGGACGGCAACGCAGCACGTAATCGCGCATCGAGTTGCGGCAGAATTTCGTCAAGGATATCCTGCGCCCGCTCGATCAGCTTCGCGCCCTCCTTGATCAAGCCGTTCGAACCCCGGCAGGCTTCTTCTTTCACCGGACCCGGCACGGCAAACACGTCACGGCCCTGCTCCAACGCGAGTTTCGCCGTAATCAGCGACCCGCTGTCCTTCGCGGCTTCGCTCACGAGCACGCCGATCGTCAACCCGCTGATGATCCGGTTTCTCCGTGGAAAGTGGTGGCTCAGCGGAGACGCGCCGATCGGCAATTCTGAAATGACGGCGCCATGTTCTTCAATCGTGCGCCTCAACTGCTGATGTTCCGGCGGATAGGTCCGATCGATCCCGCAGCCCAATACGGCGACCGTGCGCCCTTTGCCGGCCAACGCGCCCCGGTGCGCCGCCGCATCGATCCCGCGCGCCAGGCCGCTCACGATCGTCACGCCGCCGCCGGCCAACTCCTTGGCGATCTCCTCTGTCACGGCACGGCCTGACGGCGTGGCGCGCCGCCCGCCCACGATCGCCACCGCGACATCGTCCTGTGCCGACAAGACTCCGCTCACATATAGCACCGGAGGAGGATCGGGAATGGTCTTGAGCCGTGCGGGATAGGACGGATCGAAGAGGGTGAGGACCTGGATCTTGAGCCGCTCGGCGGCTTTGATCTGCCGATCGATCTCCCGGCGGATGCCGGGCTCCGGGTCGCGCCGCACGGATGCCGCCAGCTCGGCGCTGCACCCGGCTTGGACTAACGCGTCCACATCAGCCGCCAGCACCGCCTTCGGCGAGCCGAAGATGTGGACCAGCTTGAGCAGCGTGCGATCGCCCACCCCATCGACCGCTTGCAGTATCAGCCAGGAGGTCAGCGCCGCCGCATCCATCACAGGCACCGATCACAAGAGGTCCGCTCAACCTCATGGCCGGCATGACTCGCCGGGCCGAGCGTGACCACACCAGGCGTCTGCTGACGCCGGGCAGAATTACATGACGACAAGGTCGTATTGTTCGAGGTGCAGCTGGCTGTCCGACATCACGACGATTTTCGCCGAGCAATCCCGCTCCAGGGTTTCCACTCCGTGGCGCTCTTCATCCTGCAGCAGCTCGGCCACCGTAGGATGAGTCCCGACCACGATCCGTTGATGCTCCCCGGACGGTTCGATCCGCCGGATCTCGCGAAAGATCTCATAGGCCACTGTCGTCGGAGATTTCGTATACCCGCGGCCTTCACAGTAGCGGCAGGGCTCCGACAATGAACGCAACAGATCCTCGCGGACACGCTCGCGGGAAATTTCGATCAACCCGAGATCGGAAACCCTGGAAATCCTCGTCCGCGCCTTGTCAGACGCCATGGCGTCTACAAGCGCATGGTACACTTTATCACGATTCTTTTCGCGCTCCATGTCGATGAAGTCCACGATGATGATGCCGCCGATCCCGCGCAGCTTCAGCTGATACGCGACTTCCTTGGCCGCTTCCAGGTTATTCCGGAGAATGGTTTCCTCCTGGTCCCGTTTCCCGACGAAACGCCCCGTGTTGACATCGATCACCGTCATCGCTTCCGTGTGGTCGATCACCAGATAGCCGCCCGACTTCAGCCACACCTTTCGGCTCATCGCCCGCGCAATTTCCTGTTCCACGCCCAGATGATCAAACAGCGTCTCTTCCTTGTCATAAAAATGAATCCGCGAGGTCTGCTCGGGAGAGAACCGCTGCACGAAGTCGCGGATGGCTTCGTACTCCTCCCGCGAATCGATCCAGAGCCGGTCCACTTTCTTCCCGAACAGATCCCGCACGACGCGGAAGCTGAGGCTCAAGTCGGTGTGCAATAGCGCCGGAGCGCCCGGCCGATCCCGATTCGTCAAAATGTCCTGCCAGAGCACGTGCAAAAAGTCGACGTCGGATTTCAACTCGTCTTCCTTGACGCCTTCGCTCACCGTCCGGACGATGTAGCCGCAACCGGGCCGGCGGACGCGGCGCATGATGTCCTTCAGCCTGGACCGTTCCTCATCGCGCGGAATCCGCCGCGAAACGCCGATGTGTTCGACGTTCGGCATGAAGACCAGATAGCGTCCCGGCAGGGACACGTAGGTCGTCACTCGCGACCCCTTGGTGCCGATCGGCCCCTTTGAGATCTGCACCATCAACTCCTGCCCCTCGCTCAGAAGCTGTTCGATCGGCTTCGCGCTCTGCCGCTTCGGCCGGAGCATGTCCGAATCCTTCTCGTCCTCTTCCGCCTCGACCAGCATGTCGCCCGGCTCGGCGTCCTCCGAAAGGTCAGACACGTGCATAAAGGCGGCCTTCTCCAGGCCGATATCCACGAACGCCGCCTGCATGCCGGGCAGAACCTTGGCCACTCTGCCTTTATAAATATTGCCGACAAAGTCTTTGTGTTTGGCGCGGTCTCCGAACAAATCGGTCACCACCCCGCCGTCAAGAACCGCCACGCGGGTTTCTTCCCGCGCCACGGTGATCGCAATCTCGATTCCCATACATCACTCCTTCCGTCTGAGAGCCCCGGTGCGCGGAACGCGCCGGACGCAGGCCTCTGCCCAGGTCCCTGGCACGCAATCACCGCTGCCGCCGAATCAGCTCCCGATAATATCCCCGCTCAGGGTCCCGCCGCAGGATAGCGCCGGGGCCCATGCTCACGGCATCAATAGAACAAACTCAACCGTCTTCGTTTCACGTTCAACAACAATCCAAGCGACGCCATCATCATGATCGTCGCGCTCCCGCCGTAGCTCACCAGCGGCAGAGGAATCCCGACGATCGGAAACATCCCCGCCGTCATGCCGATATTGACCACGATGCAAAAACACAGCATCGCGACGATCCCGACGGCCAGTAGCGCCCCCAGCTGATCCTTCGCCTTGGCGGCAATATCGAGCGCCAACCAGATGAGCGCGACGAACAGCCCCAGCAACAGAAGCACGCCGAGAAACCCCCATTCCTCCGAATACACCGCAAAGACGAAATCGGTATGCCCTTCAGGCAAAAACTTCAGTTGGCTTTGTGTGCCGCCGAAGAGTCCCTTGCCTGTCAGTTCCCCCGATCCGATCGCAATTTTCGATTGTAACGCATGATACCCCTTCCCGCCCGGATCATAGTCCGGATCGACGAACGCCATAATGCGCTGTCGCTGGTAATCATGCAAGGACCCCCACACCCCCTCCCAGACGAAGGGAAAGAGCATGATCGAGAACAATAAGATGACACCCAGCGCCTGGGACCGAACTCCGACCATCAACAGCATCGCCGCATAGACCGCGACAAAGCTCAACCCGCTTCCCAAATCCGGCTGTTTCAGAATCAGCACGAGTCCCGGCAGCATCAACAGCCCCGGCACAATGACGCGCTGCAACCACCCTGCGCGGGGCGCCTTGGAATAGTAATGCGCCAGCACCAGGATGAGCACAAGCTTGGCAAACTCCGACGGCTGGAGGCTGAACGGTCCCAGCGCAATCCACCGCTGCGCGCCCTTGCTCGCCCGTCCCTCGAACAGCACGAACAGCAGCAGCAGCAGCACCAGCCCGTACGCCGGATAGGCCAGGCGCGCAATACTGTGATAGTCCCAGGCCCACATCACGATGAAGGCCACCGCGCCCAGACCGATCCATACCAACTGCTTGACATAATAGGGCGCGATGCCGCCCTGTTGATCGTGGGTGACGCTATGAATGGAGAGCACCCCGATCCCGAGAATGACGAGGATCAGGCCCATGTAGCGGAGGTCAAAACCGTCGAATCCGCGTGAGTCCGTCAATCGATCAATCATGACTGTTCCAACGAACTCCGCACCGGTTCCGCTTTGGATGCATTCGAACTCACCATCGGCACCTGCGGGGCCAGCTTCATATACGTCTCGATCACTTCTTTCGCCAGAGGAGCCGCAGCGGACCCTCCATGGCCCATGTGCTCGGCCAGCACAGCCACTGCGATCTTCGGAGACTCGACCGGGGCAAAGGCGACAAACCAGGCATGGTCACGGAATTTCTTGGGAATGTTTTCCTCCGGCCCCGTTCGAAGGGCCGCGACCTGCGCCGTCCCCGTTTTCCCGCCGATGGTGACCAGAGAGGACTTCGCTCTCGTCGCCGTTCCCTTCGTCACGACATCGGCCAGGGCTTCCTTAATGATGCGAAACGTCTCCGGCTTCGCTTTGATTTTCCCACGCGGAACCGCCGGCAATTCCTGCAGATTGCCGGTGACTCGATCCATCACCGCCTGCACCAGGCGGGGCCGGTAATTGACCCCATCATTCGCAACCGTGCCGATCAAACTCGCCATTTGCAGCGGGGTCACCGTCACATACCCTTGACCGATCGCCGCCGAAACCGTTTCTCCCGGCAACCAGGGTTCGTTTTTCGCCTTCTGTTTCCATGCCGTTGAGGGCATAATCCCGGCCCGCTCGGACGGCAACTCCACGCCCGTTCCCTGCCCCAAACCGAATTCCCTGCCGAACTCAGCCATGACGTCGATGCCCATGCGCTGACCCACCGTGTAAAAATACACGTCGCACGAATGCACAAGCGCAGTGTGAAGATCGACGGCCCCATGCCCGCTCGCTTTCCAGTCATGATAAATCCGTTTCCCGAACTGATAGCCCCCGTTGCAGAACACCGTGCTGGACGGCGCCATCGTTTTCGTCTCCAACGCGGCCACCGCCATCGGAACCTTGAACGTCGACCCCGGAGGATACTGCCCTTGGGAAGCTCGATTGTTCAGCGGACGTCCTTCATCTTGAACGATCTCAACCCACTGCTTAGGCGTCAATTCGCGCGAGAGCACGTTCGGATCGAACCCCGGACGGCTGGCCATGGCAAGAATATCCCCGTTGGTCGGATCCAACGCCACAATGGCGCCATATTCCTGCCCCAGTAAGTCCTCCGCCACTTTCTGCAGCCGGACATCGATCGTCAGATAGAGATCGTTCCCCGCCTGCGGTTTCTCTACGACAGCGGCCCTCTTTTCGTGTCCGAGCGCATCGACTTCAACGTTCTTCTGGCCGGCCTGGCCGCGCACATGACGATCGAATGATTTTTCGACTCCATATTGGCCCACGATGCTGCCCTGATGCAGGCCTGAAAATTCAGGCTTCTCCAGTTGTTCGGGTGAAATTTCTCCGACATATCCCAGGAGATGGGCTGCCGTCACGCCGCCCGGATAGTTGCGTTGCGACTCAACCTCCACCATGACACCCGGAAGATCTAAGCGGTGAGATTCCACCAGCATGGCGTCTCGGAGCGTCATCCGATCCTTGATCTTACGCGGCAAGAGTTTGGCGCCTTTTACTCCCAGCTTTTTTCGGATAAGCGCCGGGTCCAGGCCAAGCAGGTCAGCCAGCTGTTCAACCAATACCTCACGATCCTTCACATCTTCCAACGTGACATAGAGGCTGAAGCTCGGCACATTGTTCGCCAGGAGCACCCCATGCCGGTCATAGATCAAGCCGCGAGCCGGCTCAAGCAGCACCTGCCTGGTACGATTGTTTTCAGACAAGTCCCGGTAGTAGGGCCCTTCCCGGATTTGCAAATGCCACAGCCGAAGGCCGAGCAGCGCGACCACCAGAAAAAGACCAACCCGAAGAATCAGGAGGCGGCGATAGAAATCGCCGAATTCGGTTTCTGCAGCATGCCCCAACGCCATACCAATACGCCTATGTCCGGTACTCCGAGACCCATCGCTGGATATTCAATCGACTCCACACCAGCCAATACAGCGCGCCACCCACCATGGCATCGATCACGGCCTGAGGCACGACGACGGTCCTGACCGCCCACCACCAATCTTGCTGGTTGCTGAGATTAAGCAACGCCGCCGTGAGGAGGCCGGATACGCACGATGCCACGAGTATCCCCAACAGAAGGACCACCGGGGCAAGATACACCACATGGCGGCCGGCAAGGCCGGCGACATACCCGACAGCTCCCTTCGTGATCATACAGGTCGCAAGATCGGCGGCGGAAAACAGGCTCATGATCCATCCCAGGGTAAACCCCAGCAACAACCCTGCAAGTTCACCCTCGAACAGACCAACCAGGCATACCACAATCAATCCGATATCCGGCATCACCCCCCACACGGTGGCATAGGGTAAGAGCACGGCCTGGACTGCAACCAACCCCACGATCAAAGTCATCCATGCCGCTGCTTTCATGATTTTGACTTCACCTTCGGTGCGTCGAGGCGCTCCCCTTCCGACTGAACATTCGGAGACTGGATGACCAAGACCTCTTCAACCCGGCCGACATCAACATCGGGAGTCAGCTCAGCAGACTGGAACAAGGCTCCTTCATCTTTATCAATTTTTGTGATCGTCCCGATGGCCAGACCGCGGGGAAACCCGCCCACGAGTCCGGAGGTCACCACCTGATCGCCCGGCCGCGCATTCGACAACAGGGGGATGTATTTCAGCCGGGCCAGCCCCTGCGTAGTTCCTTCGACGATTCCCTCGTCTCTCGTTCGCTGAATCAATCCGGCGATCGCGTTATTCGGATCCGTCACCAACAGCACCACCGACGTCGCAGCCGTGGTCTTGACGATACGGCCGACAACCCCCGCCTGCGTGACCACGCCCATGTCCGGTTTGAATCCATCCGACTGGCCCTTATTCAGAAGAATCGTTCGGTACCAATTTCCGGTGTCTCGGCCGATCACTTGCGCGGCCACCATCGAGATATTCGCTTGCTTCTTGAACTCCAATAACGCCGTCAGCCGTTCCGTCGCCGCCGCCGCCTCGCGCAGCTGATCGTTCTGCCCCTTCAGATGCTCCAATTCCCTCCGCAGTTTCTGGTTTTCTTCCGCCACCCCGCGCAACATGATGAATCCGTCCCAGAGCTCGGCTGTGCCCTCTTGAACACCCGCCACAGCCCGAAGAGGCCAGCTCAACACCCATCCGACCGGACTTCCGATATGTTGGAACAGGCCTTGAAGCTGGCTAGGTAACAGCAAGAAGCCGAGCAGGAAGACGGCGGCCAGCACGAGGGCGATACGCCCCGTATTATAGGGTAGGCGAAAATTGACCATCCGCATGAGGGATGGAACCTTTACCGGAGGTTGTTGGCTTGGGACATGACCGATACTTTCCGGAGAAGATCCAGTTCATCCAAAATCTTTCCCACTCCCAATACAACGGAAGTGAGCGGATCGTCCACCGTAATGATCGGCAAGTTCGTTTCTTCCCGGAACCGCGTATCCATCCCTTTCAGGAGCGACCCACCGCCGGTCAACACGATTCCACGGTCGATGATATCCCCCGCCAATTCGGGCGGAGTATTTTCCAATGCGATCTTGATCGCGTTCACGATGGTCCCGATCGGTTCCTGCAAAGCTTCGCGGATTTCGGCGTCGTCGATGACCAGCGTGCGCGGGATGCCCGAAATCAAGTCGCGGCCCTTGATCATCATCGTCTTCCGCTCCTCGAACGGATAGGCGGAGCCGATCTCAAACTTGATCCGTTCCGCCATATGTTCGCCGATGAGCAAGTTATATTTCTTCTTGATGTAATTCATGATCGCTTCGTCCATCCGGTCGCCGGCAACCTTCACGGACTCGCTGTACACGATGCCGCCGAGTGAAATGACGGCGATATCCGTCGTGCCGCCTCCGACATCGACGACCATGTTGCCGGACGGTTCGGTGATCGGCAAACCGGACCCGATCGCCGCCGCAACCGGCTCTTCGATCAGATAGACCTCGCGCGCACCGGCCAGCTCCGCCGAATCACGCACCGCCCGCTGCTCGACCTGCGTGATGCGGGACGGGACACCGATGATGATGCGCGGCCGGACAAAGGCGCTGCGATTGTGGGATTTGCGGATGAAATGCTTGAGCATCTGCTCGGCCATCTCGAAGTCGGCGATCACGCCTTCTTTCATGGGCCGAACCGCCACAATATTACCCGGCGTACGTCCAAGCATTTTCTTCGCATCGGCGCCGACGGCCAATACTTTTTCAGTCTTCTTTTCAACTGCCACGACCGACGGCTCGTTCAGGACGATGCCCCTTCCCCTGACATAGACCAAGGTTGTGGCGGTGCCTAAATCGATCGCCAGGTCATCGGAGAACCATCCGAATACATCTCCCGTGAACCCCACGACGTCTCTCCCTTCATCATGGCCGGGCGATCTCGCGCCGAGCCTGTATGCTCTACTCGTTAGTCTGGAACCGCCAACTGTCCGGCATCGAGCACGTGGGTCCTGGCCACTTCATCACCCAGCCGCCGGCCCTGTTCATTCCCGATAATCAGAAAACCTTCAAACGCCACAATCGCCACCGAGGCCAGCCAGCCGACCCACGGAATCGCAAGAGCGATTTGCGCGCACCCCAACGGTAGATTCCGAACGATCGATTCCCGAAACCCCGCCGCGTCCCGGCTGTCCACCCGCATGGTCTGAAGGCCGACCAGCCGTTTTCCAATACTCTTGCCGCCCGCAAATCCATCCGCAATCAAAATGTAGGCCAGACCGGAAAGAAACCCGACTGGAGGAGCAATTTGGTTTGCGGCAACGACAAGAAACAGATCGATCAACTTCGCAATGAACCGATTCAGGACATGGGCCTTCGGATACACCGTCCGTTCCGGCAGCTGCGAGATCAGCCCATCTCCCGTCAAGGAATCTCCTTCTAATTACTGGCAAAGTATAACAAAACCAACTAACCGGCACAAACAAAGACCGTTCTTTGTACATGACGTTCTTTTTTGATGTCCCGGCAACCTGCCCGGCACCGGAACGACAGGAGCATTGTGTCACAAACAGATCCATCCTGATACCTCATCCCGTCCCACCCGTCGAATTCAGTTCGGTTCGGTCATTTTCCATACCATCTTGCCTTCAGCGTAGTGCGCAAGTAGAATCGCCGTTCGTTGACACAGATGAGGGGATCGCATGATTAAGATACTCCGCGACGCATCACACAACTATCCATGGCTCATCAAATCCATCATGGGCATCCTGGCCCTGGTCTTCGTCGTCACGATGGGATGGTGGGGATTTGACGAAAAAGCGGGCAACGCCGTCGCCGATGTCGGCGATCTTTCGGTGTCACGCGACGAGTTCAAGCGCGCCTTCGAATTCATGTATCGCAGCTATAGAGAAAAAGGCGCCGGAGAAATCAAGGAAGAAGCGTTCAAACAGATCGTGATTGATCAACTGATCGAGAGCCGTCTCTGGGTCATCGCCGCGCGCGACATGGGCCTCACCGTCTCCGATACGGACCTGCGCGACACGATCATTCAAATTCCTGACTTCCAGAAAAACGGCGCGTTCGATCCCGACCTCTACCGCCGCCTGCTCGCCGCCAACCACTGGACCCCCTCTGCATTCGAAGCCATGCAACAGCAAGAGATTCTAGCAGGCAAGGCGCGGCTGATCGTGCGCGACAGCGTGGCCCTGACCCCCTGGGAGATTGCAGAAGGACAAGCGCTCACGCCGAAACCGCAAGATCCTAATTCCCCAATGACCAAAGACCGCGCGCTGCAGGACATGCTGTTCCAAAAACAACAGCGCGCCCTGGCTGCTTATCAAGAAGCGCTCAAAGCGAAGATTCCAACCAAAATCCACCGCGAATTGCTGTAACGAGATAGTGGAAAATCAGCCGGCAGCGCGCCCTGCCTTCGCCGAATCGCTTCGCGCAAGCAGATCCCGTCCCTCCCAGGGCTCAATGTACTGAAGGCCGAGACAAGAACAGCCCGCAGCTTACAGAATCAGCATGGCATCGCCGTAGCTGTAGAAGCGATAGCGTTCACGAACCGCTTCAGCATAGGCCTTCCGCATCGACTCCGTCCCGGCAAAGGCCGAGACGAGCATCACCAGCGTGGTGCGGGGCAGGTGAAAGTTCGTCATCAGGGCATCGACGACTTTGAATTCAAAGCCGGGCGTAATGAAGAGCCGGCTTTCGCCCGACATCGGCGCTACCACACCTGTTTCACGGGCCGCCGTTTCGAGCGTGCGGACAACTGTGGTGCCCACTGCCACCACGCGTCGGCCCGCCTGCCTGGTCTGCGCAATGGCGCGGGCCGCCTCTCCACCGATCTCGAAATACTCTGCACCCATCTCATGGTCCTCGATCCGCTCCACTGTCACCGGCTTGAACGTCGCCGGGCCCACATGCAGCGTAATCATAGCGACCTGAATAGCTCGCTCCGCCAGCCGTGAGAGAAGATCCGCGGTAAAGTGGAGTCCGGCAGTCGGTGCGGCGATCGCACCCTCGTGTTTCGCAAAGAGCGTTTGGTACCAGCCATGATCGTCCCGGCTAGGCGGACGTTTGATATAGGGCGGCAGCGGCATCTGCCCGCTCTCGCGCAGCAACTGGACCACGGGGATCGGGCTCTCGACTTTCACCTGCGTGCCGCCGGCATCCCGTTTTACAATAATCGCGTGAGACTGCCGATTGAATTCGATGACCTGGCCGGCATGGAAGGAGCCCTTGACCATAATCTCCCAGATGCCGTCTCCCAGATCCTTCACGAACAATACTTCGACCACTGTTCCAGACGGCTGCTTTCTCCCCGCGATCCTTGCAGCCATGACCCGCGTATCGTTGACGACCAACAAATCGCCCGGGTCGAGCAGGGACGAGAGATCGGCAACATGGCGATGGCCGAGTGTCTGTGCCGTGCGATCCAGACACAACAATCGCGCACGGTCACGAGGGATCACCGGCTGCGTGGCCACGAGTGAAGGATCGAACGGAAAATCAAAGTCGGAGAGTTGCATCAGGAGGAGGGCGGCGGAGGCGCCTGAGTCAGAGAAGCGAGTTGCAATTCCGTGCCCGGATAGTAGTAACGAAGAATACTGGAAAATGAGTACCCCAATTCGGCCAGCTCTTTAGCGCCCCATTGGCACAAGCCGACCGCATGGCCTGCGCCATATCCTGTGAGGACAATGTCTTGGCCGAACGACTCAATCGTAAACTGCGTGCTGGGCACGACCGTATAGCCGACGGCCTTGCGAAGCTCTTCGCCCCGCAGTATCAGCTCCCCTTTGGAGTGCAGGATTCTCAAGGTCGCCACACGGCCCGCGCGGCTGTGCGAGAGCGGCGTCAGCGTCGCGATCGTCCCGACCGGAAATCCCAACTGCCTGAGATTGTTCTCCAGCAGATCGACCCTGAAGGAGGCTTTCCACTGATAATACGGAGACTCCAAATCGAACGGACACTCGACGCCTTTCAAATAGGGCAAGTCTTTCGACCATACAACCATCGCATCTTCCGTGATTCCCGCAGCCGTCGACGAGAAGGCCGCATAGATCGGCGCGCCCTGATAGGTGATGACCAATCCCCTCGTAGACTCGACTGCCTGCTCGACCCGCGCATCGAGGCCGTGACGACCGCGGTACACTTGATCCTGGATGCTCGCCGCCACATCGTAATCCCGTGACGCGCTGAGCATGTGTTGGTAGAGCGCATAGGTCCTGGCTGCGACTGCCTGTACCTTGAGCATTTCCGGATGCCATGCCGAATTGACCTCGGACGGCACCACCCCCTTCACATATTCTTCCAGGTCGACCTGGTTGACGACCAGCAGCCCCTTGCCTCGTCGGACCATCTGAAGCGACCCGCCGATTTGCACCGCCGACTTCTCATCGACCGACTGAACCGATGGGCCGTTGCCGTTGCCGTTCTGCCGTGGCAGCCAGAGTTTCAAATCCTGATCCCCGGCGCGCAACGTTACCTGGTCGCCGGCAGCGGGTGACCCGTTCAGCAAAATCGTCGCGCCCCGCAGTTCAATACGAAGCACAGACCGGTGGGCCTGCGCCCGACCGTGCGCATCCGTCGCCCACATGATCTGATCTGCTTGCACTTCCAGACGTTGGACGTCCATTGCCAGCAGCACACGGATAGCGGGTGCGGCCTGGACCGGAGTCGCCGCCAGACACCCCGCCCCGATGGCCGCAACAGCCAGGCCGGCACAATACTGTCGTATGATCATCGGCGAAAAAACCATCCTACGAGATAGAATAGCAGAGTCAGGACGACACTGAGGAGGATGCTAGTCCCGATGGGAAAATAAAAACTGACGTTGTCCCGCTTGAAGGACAGATCACCCGGCAGCTTTCCCAGCCAACTGAATGCGCCGCCCAGACCGGGAATACGATCCACCGCAATGAGCAGCAGGCCGAGGAGCACGATCCCGGCCCCAATTCCAATCAGCAGCTTGCCCAGTGCAGTCCATTCCGGCATCTGGTTTCATCCCACGTTACGCCTCTGAACGATGCGACCTGCCTGCGCGAAGCGCTTTGGCGAAGGCAGGAAACACCGCTGCCTGGCTAGGCTGTTTCAGTACCTTGCTAGCCGTTCACCAGACATTCAGCAATCTGAATCGCATTGAGCGCCGCTCCTTTGCGCAGATTGTCGGAGACGACCCAAAGATTGAGGCCGTTCGTGATGGACTCGTCTTCGCGCACGCGGCCGATATAGACCTCGTCTTTTCCCGTCGCATCCAGCGGCATCGGATAGAGTTTCTTCACAGGATCATCATACACGATCACACCCGGCATGGCGGCCAGCGCCGCCCGCGCCTCATTCGGCTTCAGCGGCTGCTCCAGCTCCACGTTGATCGCCTCAGAGTGGCAGCGCAACACCGGCACGCGCACAGTCGTCGCCGTCACGCGCAACGCGGGTGTGCCGAGGATCTTTCTGGTTTCCTTCGCAATCTTCACTTCTTCGGAGCAGTCGCCTCCTTCGTTGAACGAGCCGATATGCGGCAGCAGGTTGAACGCGATCTGATAGGGATAGACCTCCGCCTTGATGTCACGGAACGCCATCAGATCTTTCGTCTGATCCATCAGCTCATCCATCGCCGCCGCGCCGGTTCCCGAGACGGACTGAAACGTGGTTACGACCACGCGCTTTACCCCGGCCGCATCGAGCAACGGTTTCAAGGCCATGACCAGCGGCGTCGTCGTACAATTGGGGATCGACACGATGCCTCTTGGCATCGCCTTCAAGGCCTGGGCATTCACCTCCGGCACCACCAGCGGGACGTCCGGTTCCATGCGAAACACCCCGCTGTCGTCGATCACGATGACACCAGCCGCGCCAAGCCGCCGGCCATAGTCTCGGCTGATCGCATCGGTCGCCGAAATCAGCGCGAAATCTACGCCCGCAAACGATGTCTCGGGGGTCAGTTCCTCGATCGTCCATTCCTTGCCCTGACAGGACAACGTCCCTCCGGCTGAACGCTTCGATGCGAAGAGGCGGAGCGATTCCAGCGGGAATTTCCGTTCTTCCAGAATGTCCAACGTTTCCTTCCCAACGGCGCCGGTCGCGCCGAGAATCGCCATGACATATTTCGATTTCTTTTTCAGCATTGATCCCTGCCTCTTTACAACGCGATTTCTCGAATCCGGTGATTGAATGTATCTGCGATGACAAGATGCCCGGCTCCATCTACGATGATGCCGAAGGGGTAATTGAGACTGGCGCTCAACGCTGCCCCCCCGTCTCCACCATACCCGGTCGTCCCTATTCCTGCCACTCGTTCGAGCAGGCCGGTCGTGGAGTCCCACCGGCGAACCAGGTGGTTGTCGGAATCCGTAATGTAGAGATTCCCCTGCCGGTCCACCGCCACGCCGGACGGTCTGGACAGGCTGGCTGACGGCGATTCTACATCGCCCTGATACCGGTACTCGCCGCCATCCCCCGCGACGGTTCTGATACGTCCGCTGACAGAATCGATCGCGCGAATCCTCCCATTGAAGGTATCAGCGATAAAGAGCGTGCCATCTTCCGCAAGCGCCAGACTGCTCGGCCCGGACAGCGCCGCCTCTGTTGCAGGAATCCCGTCTCCGTTGTACGCGGACGCTCCAGTTCCGGCGACCGTGCGGATAGACCCGGTTTCCAGATCGATCGCCCGCACACGGTTGTTGCTCTGATCAGCCACGTAC
This sequence comes from Nitrospira sp. SG-bin2, assembly GCA_002083405.1. GTDB lineage: Bacteria > Nitrospirota > Nitrospiria > Nitrospirales > Nitrospiraceae > Nitrospira_D. The sequence continues at coordinate 40,431 of LVWT01000015.1, forward strand.
AGGATACCCGCATTACTCACGGCCAGCGCCGTTGGTTCATTCAACGCTGCCGCAGCGGCCGGGCCCCCGTCGCCGCCATACCGGGGTTGACCGGTACCGGCAATGGTGACGATGGTTCCTGTGCCGGCTTCGACACGGCGCACTCGATGGTTCATGGTATCGGCGATATAGAGATGCCCCTGCCGGTCCACGGCAACCGCCGTTGGAAAATTCAGACAGGCCTCGATAGCCGGCCCGCCATCGCCGCTGAATCTCTTCTTCGCTGCCTCCCCGTTGATGAGATATCGAACGGTCCCGCTCACATCCGCCTGCTGCCGATACTTCTGCGTGGCCGCCTGGCCAGCATCGGCAAAGGGATCGTCCTCGATCAACGGCAGCGCGGCCGTGTCCTGGCGAGCAGGTGCCGGATCGCGCATGCCTCCAGCCATACCGGCGACTGTCGAGATAATCCCTGTCTCCCGATCGATCCTCCGGATGACGTGATTTTCAGAATCGGCGATGAGCACGTGACCGTGCGCATCGATTGCCGTTCCCTTCGGTTCATTCAGTGCCGCACGAACAGCAGACCCGCCGTCGCCTGCATACTCAGGCTCGCCGTTTCCGGCAAGGGTTTCAATGATCCCTATGCGAAGACCCGTCGCCATCATCGACACCATCACTTGTTAGCTGAGATTGCGAAGGATCGCATCTCCCATCTCGGTCGTCCCGACGATCCGGGCACCGGGGCTTTGAATATCTTTGGTCCGATACCCGAGGTCGAGCGTTTTCACGATAGCCTGTTCAATGGCCGCCGCTTCCTTCTCCAGCTGAAACGCATAGGACAGCATCATGGCCGCCGAAGCAATCGTCGCGATGGGATTAGCGATATTCTTCCCCGCAATATCCGGGGCACTGCCATGGATCGGCTCGAACAGGCCGACCTTGGCGCCAACACTGGCGGACGGCAACATCCCGATTGAGCCCGTCAGCATCGCCGCCTCGTCGCTGAGAATGTCTCCGAACATGTTGTTGCACAGAAGCACATCGAACTGGCGCGGATTGCGCACCAACTGCATCGCGGCATTGTCCACATAGATATGCCCCAGCTCGACATCGGAATACGAGGCATGGACCTCGATCACCACCTTGCGCCATAACTCGGACGATTCCAGGACGTTGGCCTTGTCCACCGACGTGACCTTTTTCCTCCGTTTTCGCGCAGCCTCGAAAGCCACCTTGGCAATCCGCCTGACCTCTTCCGTCGTGTAGACCTCCGTATTGATGCCCCGCTCTTCGCCGTTTGGTAATTTCTCAATGCCCTTGGGCTTGCCGAAATAAATTCCGCCTGTGAGTTCCCTGATCACGAGGATATCAATCCCCTCAATCACTTCAGGCTTCAGCGTGGAGGCGTCGATGAGATTGGGATACACCTTGGCCGGACGAAGGTTCGCATAAAGCCCCAAGGCCTCCCGGATTCCGAGCAACGCGCGTTCCGGTCTGAGCGTGTAATCAAGCCCCTCCCACTTGGGGCCTCCCACCGCCCCCAGCAAGACCGCATCGCTTTGTTTCGCAAGCGCTAGCGTGTCATTGGGCAACGGAACCCCCGCCTTGTCGATCGCCTGTCCGCCGATATCGGCAGACACGAACTGAAACGTATGGTGATACAACTCCCCGATCGCTTTCAAAATCTTCACCGCTTCGGGAACAATTTCTCGCCCCACACCGTCACCGGCCAATACCGCAATTTTCGCGTCCACGCTTCCCTCCCTCTTCCTCATTTCGATGCGGGCTGCTCAGAAGCCATTTACTGCGCGCATGCACCGAGCACAGTCCTCGATATCATCACACAATTAATCCGAGTGCGCGGTGCGCGAGCACGAAGGGCTCTGAGCAGCCCGCTACTCCAACACCGTTTCATCTTCGATCCGCCAGGCGGGATCGACCAGACACAGAAACTCAACATCCACAGCTCCACTGTTTTCGAGCGACTGCTGCCCTCCGGGCGGGACATAGATCGTCGTTCCGGCTTCAATCGTCGTCACACAATCATCGATCGTAAAGCGTCCCTGCCCGGCAATGAAGTAATAGACCTCGGACGAGGTCAGAATATGCCGCTTCGACCGTTGGCCGGAAGGTAACACCCCGTGCGCAAGGCTATACCCCAGCTTCAGTTGGTGTGTAGTCGGGTGGAAGATCTCCCGCAGGCGCGTCAGATCACCGGCCAGAAATTCCGGACGATCCGCCAGCGTCACCTTGAACACGCACCACCCCCCCCTTCAGTCGAACAGGCGCCTCGGAAGAGGAAACTGTACCGTGGTGGTGCGCGTCAAATCAAGTTCACCTTCTGCTCACCTTGAGCTTGTTTTGTCGCCAGATACGCCAGTTTGTTCAATGCGCTCAAATAGGCGCGAGCCGAGGCCGTGATGATATCAGTATCGGCTCCATGCCCCGAAACCGTCCGGCCGTCTTCCTGGACCCGCACCGAGACCTCGCCCTGCGCGTCGGTTCCGCCGGTGATCGCCTTCACCACATACATCAGCAACGTGCTCTTTGTCTGCGTGATCGCGGCAATGGTGCGATAGACGGCATCCACCGGCCCGTCGCCGGTCCCGGTCTGGAGCACGGGCTTCCCGTCGATTTCCAGTTCGACCGTGGCCGTCGGGACTTGATCCGTTCCGCTCGAAATATGCATGGACCTCAGAATGATCCGCTCCGCCATCTTAGCCAATTCTTCCGACACAATGACTTCGAGGTCTTCTTCGAAGATTTCCTTCTTTTGATCGGCAAGCTTCTTGAACCGTTCGAACGCATGGTTGATCTCGTCTTCCGTCAGCGTGTACCCCAATTCGACCAACCGCTGCCGAAATGCGTGCCGGCCGGACAACTTGCCCATCACCATCTTGCTCTCGACGAGGCCGACCGACTCCGGCCTCATAATTTCGTAGGTTGTTTTGTCTTTAAGCAGACCATCCTGGTGAATGCCGGAGGTATGCGCAAACGCGTTGGCGCCCACGATGGCTTTGTTCGGCTGCACGACCATGCCCGTGATCTTGCTGACCAGACGGCTGGCTTTGGCAATCTCTTCGGTCCGGATCTTGGTGTCGGCGCCATAGAAGTCCTTTCTCGTTCGAAGCCCCATGACGATTTCTTCCAACGAGGTATTGCCCGCGCGCTCTCCGATTCCGTTGATCGTGCACTCTACCTGCCCGGCCCCATTGACGATGGCCGCCAGGCTGTTGGCCACGGCGACACCCAAATCGTTGTGGCAATGGACTGAGATGACCGCCTGCTTGGCATTGGGCACCTTGTCGCAAATCCCCTTGATCAACGCGCCGAACTCTTGCGGAACCGCATAGCCGACCGTATCGGGGATATTCACGGTGCCGGCCCCGGCCGCGATAACGGCTTCAATAACCTCGTACAAATAGGCCGGATCGGAACGGCTGGCATCCATCGGCGAGAACTCCACGTCGTCGACATAGCCCCGCGCCCGCTGGACCATCTCGACCGCGCGCTGCTTGGCCTCCTCGCGGGTCATCCGAAACTGATGTTTCAAGTGAATGTCCGAGGTTGAGAGGAACGTATGGATGCGGACCTTCGGCGCCCCTTTCAATGCTTCCCAGGCCCGATCGATATCTTCCGGACGAGCCCGCGCCAGGCTGCAAATCGTCGGCCCGTCCACCTCCTGAGCGATACGCCGCACGGCTTCAAAATCACCGGGCGAACTGTACGCAAACCCCGCTTCGATGATATCGACGCCGAGACGCGCCAGTTGCTTGGCGACCATGACTTTCTCTTCTACATTCATACTGGCGCCCGGCGACTGCTCGCCGTCGCGCAACGTCGTATCGAAAATCCGTATCATCCGCGTCATGACTGACCTCCAATCACAAGCTGCTCAAAAAGTCCTTCCAGCAAGGCCGCAAGGAGTGAGAACCCCGAGGAGGTACATACCAAGCTTCGCTTGAACCGCTCGCTTCGATCACATGCGAGCGGATAAGTACCTTTCCTCCAGGAACCAACTCCCCTCCATTGAGGGGTTCGAACGACTGAGAACGCAGCGGGAAGGCTTTTTCAGCAGCTTGCAAAAACACAAAAGCCCTCATCCCTCATAAGTCAGGGACGAAGGCTCGACGCACTTCGTGGTACCACCCTGTTTCAGCTCCAAACAACTCGACGTTGTTCAGAACCCTTCATTCAGCCCGTCACGTGGGCAACACGGAATCCACGACTCAGGGTTCATGGATTCAGGCTCGGAGGCGAGTTCGGCAATACCTAGGCTGGTTCGCACCGTCCACCAGCTCTCTCATATCCAGGCGCTTTGCCTACTACTCCTCGTCACAGCCGCTCAAAACTTCTCTCGCGCCCACTCCCATACCGGACGATTCTACGGTTTCGGCTCAAGCGACGGCACTTCTGTTTTCGCCGGGCCTTTCTTCCCCATCGCCTGCGCAACCAGCCAGAATAAGCGCTCAACCGGCCCCATCAATGCATAGCCGGCAAAGATCATGAATAGCATAACCTGGGGCCAGGCCGCCACCATCATCAACGTGAGGATGCCCCAGACCAGATAGGTAATCTGCTGGTGTCCCTTGAATTTGAGGTCTTTGAAACTGCGGTACTTGATCGTACTGACCATCAGGAACGACAGCGCCAGGGTGATGATCAGAACGAAAACCGGCTTGACGTCCGCTCCCATTCGAACGGTGTAGTGATCGAATACGACCAGCGACGCCACGACTCCAGCCGCCGCTGGAATGGCCAGACCGGTAAAGTACTTGCCGTCGGACTGGGTCACGGTCGAATTGAACCGGGCCAGCCGCACCGCGCCCATTGCCACATAGGCGAACATAACCGCCACCCCGAATGATCCCTGCCCGCTCAACGCCCAGGAATAGAGCAGAAGTCCCGGAGCGACCCCGAACGATACGACGTCAGAAAGCGAATCATACTCCAGCCCGAAATGGCTCGTGCTGTTGGTCAATCTGGCCGACTTGCCGTCGAGGACATCGAACACCATCGCGACAAGAATGGCGATGGCCGCCATCAGGTAGTCGCCGTTGAATACCGAGAGAATCGCATAGACTCCGCACAACAAATTACCGGTCGTGAAAAGATTGGGGATCAGATGCATGGCGGCCTTGCGCTGCTTACTGTCTTTGGCGAACGAGTTTTTGAACGCAGCGGTTTTCATCGCAGCTCTCCTATGACGGTTTCTCCGCCTTTCACATGATCGCCGATGGCCACGCGCAGGCTCGTGCCGATCGGAAGGAACGTGTCCATTCGTGACCCGAACCGGATCAATCCGAACCGTTCGCCCCTCACCGCCGGGTCCTTGGGTGACGCCCAACAGACGATGCGCCGGGCAATCAGCCCAGCCACTTGCACGCACAACACCTTGATACCCTCGGTCGTACGAATCATCAGCGCATTCTGCTCGTTTCGCAGCGTCGCTTCCGGCCTGCTGGCAACCAAAAACGCCCCCGGCTGATATTGAACATCTTCGACCGTCCCATCGCAGGGCATCCGGTTGATGTGCACATTGAACACGTTCAAGAATATCGTCACGCGAACCGCACGATCCTTCAGATACCTGGGCTCGAATTCCTCCTCGATGGCGATGACTTTCCCATCGCCGGAAGCCACGACGAGGTGCGGATCCTTGGGAATCACCCTGGCCGGATTGCGGAAGAACCACGCGACAAAGATCGTGAGCAGCGCTGCCCCGACTGCCGGGACCACCCAGCCCAGCCAACCTGTCAACAGTGTAACGCCGGCAGGAACCGCGATGAAAGGAATTCCTTCTTTGGCGAACGGGACGCCAACGGCACGATCGACCACGATACCTCCTGCGAAAAAGAAGGCCGGTCGGATGATTCACATGGGAGACCGGCAAGAACCGCAGCTCACGGCGCGACCCACTTCCGCCAGTGTATACGAGAGCTGTCGAACAAACCACTCAAGATCTATTATGCCGCTAGTTCTTCGTCCGATCAACCAGCTGGTCCTTTTTGAGCCACGGCATCATCGCCCGCAACTTGGACCCCACGGCTTCGATAGGATGCCCTTCGCCCTTTGCCAATAACGCATTGTAGACGGGACGATTGGCCTGATTCTCCAGAACCCATTCTTTGGCAAACTGGCCGCTCTGGATCTCACCGAGAATTTTCTTCATCTCTTGCTTGGTCTGTTCGGTCACGACCCTGGGACCGCGGGTAATGTCTCCGTACTTGGCAGTCGTGCTGATCGAGTACCGCATGTTGGCAATTCCGCCTTGATAAATCAAATCCACGATGAGCTTCACCTCGTGCAAGCACTCGAAGTAGGCCATTTCCGGAGAGTACCCTGCTTCGACCAGCGTTTCATACCCGGCCTGGATCAATGAGGTCAGCCCCCCGCACAACACAACCTGCTCGCCGAACAAATCGGTTTCGGTCTCTTCCCGAAAGTTCGTTTCGATGACACCGGCCCGCCCGCCGCCAATGGCGCTCGCATAGGCCAGCCCCACCTGCCTGGTCGTACCGCTGGGATCCTGATGAATCGCGAGCAGACAGGGCACCCCGCTGCCCTTCGTATACTCGGAACGGACGAGATGGCCCGGTCCTTTGGGCGCCACCATGAATACGTTCACGGAAGCCGGTGGAACGATCTGGCCGAAGTGAATGTTGAAGCCATGGCCGAACGCCAAATACGCCCCGGCCTTGAGATTAGGCGCCACGTCCTGCCGATAGATAGCGGCTTGCGCTTCGTCGGGGGCCAAGATCATGACCACATCGGACGCCTTCACCGCATCGGCCACCGGCATGACTTTCAGACCGCTTTGTTCCGCCTTTTTCCAGGAGGCGCCTTCACGCAGACCGATCACCACATTGACGCCGCTCTCCTTCATATTCAACGCATGGGCATGGCCCTGGCTGCCGTAACCGATAACGGCCACCTGCTTATTGCGAATTTGCTGAATGTCTGCATCTTTATCGTAATAAATCTTCATCCTGAACTCCTTGACGACATGCGCCTATTCTTTACCACTTGTATGACCCACGACCTTTGCTACTCGCGGGCGACCTTTTTGGTTTGCACGGAAACCGGACGAACCGGTTCGCGGGCCACGGCCACTCGACCGGTGCGGACCAATTCCTTAATCCCAAGAGGCTGCAGCAGATTGATGATCGCCTCAATCTTTTTGGGATCACCGGATACTTCAATCGTATAGGTGCCCGGTGTGGAGTCGATGACGTTGGCCCGGAAAATATCCACGATCCTCAGCGCTTCTGCCCGATCCGCATCCTTTGTGTGCACCTTGATGATGGCCGTTTCCCGAGAGACAAATTCCGTCTCGTTCAGGTCTACTACTTTGATGACGTCGATCAGCTTGTTGAGTTGCTTGACGATCTGTTCAATGATCCGTTCATCGCCCGACGTCACGATCGTCATCTGCGACATGGAGGGATCGAGTGTGGGGGCGACCGAAAGGCTCTCGATGTTGAACCCTCGTCCGCTGAATAGTCCCGCAACACGGGACAGGACGCCGAACTTATTTTCAACCGTCACCGAAATAATGTGTTCCATCTCTCTCAGCACTGAGCACTGAGCACTCAGCACTTCCCTTCTATGCCGTCAATACCGTGTCTTTGTCTTGCGGCGTGACTTTCGTTCCACCGGCTTGCTTCTGCTTTAATTCCGGCGGATCCTCGAGAATCATCTCATGGTTACAGCCGCCGGCCGGGATCATCGGATAACAATTCTCAAACCGATAGGTCGGGACATCCACAATGACCGGTCCCTCAGTCTCTATAGCCGTTTTCAACACACTGTCGAGATCGGCCACTTTATCAGCTCGTAATCCGACCGCGCCGTACGCTTCCGCCAACTTGACGAAATCCGGCGTGTTTTCGAGATCACTCGACGCATAGCGTCCGTTGTAGAACAGGTCCTGCCACTGCCGCACCATGCCGTGGAATCGGTTGTTCAGAATGATGATTTTTACCGGCAGTTTGCTCACAACCGCCGTCGCCATCTCCTGCATATTCATTTGAATACTGCCGTCTCCGGCAATACAGAGGACAAGTCGATTACGGAAGGCAGCCTGTGCGCCCATGGCCGCGGGAAACCCGAACCCCATAGTCCCGAGACCGCCCGACGTCAACCAACGATTCGGTTTGGCCAGCTTGAAGTACTGGGCCGCCCACATCTGATGCTGCCCCACATCCGTCGAGACGATCGGGTCGCGATCCTTCGTCAGCTCATACAGCCGTTTCACCACCTGTTGCGGCTTAATCGGACCATCTTTCTCCTGTTGATAGGTCAGCGGATGCGCTTGCCGCCAGGCCTGAATCTGATCCCACCAGGGCTTCCGAAGCTCTTTTTGTTCGCCGTTTACCGTAGCGCGCAGAATCTGGTTCAACTCCCGGAGCACGGTTTTGCAGTCACCCACGATCGGAACATCGACGTGAATGTTCTTCCGGATGGATGTCGGATCGATGTCGATATGAATGATCTTGGCATGGGGGCAAAATTCCGAGACCTTGCCCGTCACCCGATCGTCGAATCGCGATCCGACCGCAATCACGAGATCGGAGTAATGCACCGCCATGTTCGCTTCGTAGGTCCCGTGCATGCCCATCATCCCCAAAGAGAGCGGATGTTCGCCGGGAAAGGCACCGAGGCCCATCAGCGTCATATCGACGGGGATCTGCGTCATTTCGGCCAATTCGAGCAATTCTTGCGACGCACCGGAGAACACGACCCCGCCGCCCACGTAGAGGATCGGCTTCCTGGCTTTGGTAATCGCTTCAGCCGCCTGTTTGATTTGCCACTTATTACCCTCGTATGTCGGGTTATATCCGCGGATCGACACGGAATTCGGGTAGCTGAACTCCGCCTCTGCCATCGACACATCTTTGGGAATATCGACCAGGACCGGCCCGGGACGGCCGGTCGTGGCAATGTAGAAGGCTTCTTTGATGGTGGCAGCCAAATCGTTCACATCTTTGACCAGAAAGTTATACTTCGTGCAAGGCCGGCTCAAACCGACGTTGTCCGCCTCCTGAAACGCATCGTTTCCGATCAAGCTGGTCGGGACTTGCCCGCTGAAGCAGACCAACGGGACCGAATCCATATAGGCATCGGCCAACGCAGTAATCACGTTGGTCATTCCAGGACCGGACGTCACGAGACACACGCCCGCCTTCCCGGTGGCCTTCGCATAGCCTTCGGCCATGTGGCCCGCCCCTTGTTCATGGCGTGTCAAAATAATCTCGATGTCCTTCTGTTGGTGAAGCGTGTCGAATATCTTCAGGACCACGCCGCCGGGAAGCGCAAACACGGTCTTGACCCCTTCCCGCTTCAGGCATTCGATAAAGATTTGAGCGCCGGTGAGTTTCATAACGGCTTCCTCCAACTACAAGATCGGACGTCAGATCTCATGATCGACCGCCCTTCAACATCAGAAACCCTGATCGCTGCGGCAGGAACACGCGCCGCAATCATTCAGAAGTTCTGAAAAATCAATGGGAAAGATCGGAGATCCTACCATCCTGCTTCCGAAGGGTCAATAGCGACGACGGCGCGTGCCTCGTGATGCGAATCTCGCATCTCGTAAAATAGGAGCTCCGTCCTGCGCTTCACGCTTCACCGTTCGACAGGCTCACGGTCCTGAGCAGAGTCGAAGGACGAGATACGAGCGACGGAGGGCGGAACAACGGACCAGTAATGTCCCGGCGCACTGAGACGGACGATCGCAGTAGACTTGCGCGCGCCAATGGCGAGCAGAAAAGAGCGCAGATGTGAAAGCCTATAAGCCGGATTCTGTCCTGCGAAGAAGTTGCCCTCCTCGCTTGGATGATCATTTCTCTGGGATTCGAGTCGCCTCGAACCTCAAGCGGCCTACCCGAAGACCTCGACCGGGCCAGTCGGTGTGCAAGACACGCGAGGCGTCTTACAGATGTCTTCCTATTTGGCCTTGCACCGGGCGACGCTTACCATGCCGGTGATGTTGCCACCACCGCGGTGGGCTCTTACCCCGCCGTTTCACCCTTACCTGAGCCTCGGCGACCAGATGGGATCCCGTCGCGTCGGCCATCGGCGGTTTGATTTCTGTGGTGCTGGTGTCGGATTGCTCCGCCTGGGAGTTACCCAGCGCCCTGCCCATGGAGTCCGGACTTTCCTCCCGATGCCGAAGCATCGAGCGATCACCCAGCCTTCACATCCACGCACATACAGTATAAAGAAAAGCGACAGGCCGTGACAAGAACGTACGCAGGCGGGTCACACGATCGAAGAGCTACCGCCCCCCCACCGCCGGCAAGAGAGCCGCTGGAACGGCCGTCTTTTTCTGATAGATCGCCATCGCTTCAGGCATCCAGGACTTCAATTGATCAATTCTGGTGTCATGGCTCGGATGAGTGGACAAGAACTCCCCTGGTCCCTCGCCACTCGACAGCTGCGCCATCCGCTCCCACAGCCCGACGGACTCACGCGGATCGTATCCGGCATCGGCAGCCAAAAGAATCCCCACATAATCGGCCTCCGATTCGTGCTTCCGGCTGAAGGGCAAGAGGACGCCGACCTTCGCTCCCGCGCCGAGCGCCGCCATCGTTGTTTGCCCCAGCATGGGATTGCCTCCGCTGAGTCCTATCGCAGCACCCACCGCTTGTAACCCAATATTGGTCAACTGTCCTTGGCTCATGCGCTCCGCTCCATGGCGGGCCAATGCATGCACAATTTCATGGCCCATCACGGCCGCCAACCCTGCCTCTGTTTTTGCAATGGGAAAAATGCCGGTGTACACGGCCATCTTCCCGCCGGGAAGCGCAAAGGCATTCGCCGTCTTGTCATCCTTGATCACCGTCACATCCCACTGAAACTGCTTGGCCATCTCACTGTATTTCGATCGCTTCGCCGCTTCGATAATCCGGGCCGCCACCCGCCTCACCGGCTCGACCTCCTTGGGGTCTTGAGACAAGCGCGAGTTGGGATCTCTCGTGATCTGATCATACGCCTGCGCCCCCATCTGCATTTCCTGACCGACCGACGTCATCAGCAGTTGCGAGCGTCCCGTATAAGGATTCGTCTCGCATCCAGCTAGCCCCATACTGCCGATCACCACACTGAGCAGGGCGATCGAGCGTGTCAGCCGCCGTTGAGTTCCCATCGCTTCCCCTCCACAAAACCGATGTTCATCGAATGATGAAGATTTGACCCGCCGCATCCGATTGAGTAGATTACCGCGCCCGTCGTTCTTTTTCCAGGAGCCATCCGGTGGCCGTTCCCCACACTAAAAACCACGTCGAACGCATCGGCATCGACGAATCCGGGAAGGGAGACTATTTCGGCCCGCTCGTCATCGCCGCCGTGTTTGTGGATGCGACCACGCAAGGTGAATTGAAGTTGATGGCAGTCCGTGACAGCAAGAAGATCTCCGATGGGCGGATTTTTGAAATGGCCCCGGATATTAAGACCATCTGCCCCCACAGTGTCATTGCGATCGGTCCACAGAAGTACAACGAACTCTATGCCAAGATCAAAAACCTCAATCGCCTGCTCGCCTGGGGCCATGCGAAGGCGCTGGAAAATTTGCTCGAGCGCGTGTCGTGCGAGCGCGCCATCTCGGACCAATTCGGCAATGAGCGGCTGATTCTGAATGCCTTGCAGGATAAAGGACGGACGATCGTCTTGGAGCAGCGGACGAAGGCGGAGTCGGACCTGGCCGTAGCAGCCGCGTCGATTCTCGCGCGGGCTGAATTCCTCCTTCGCCTTACACGTCTGTCCAATGAGGTAGGTACCACATTGCCGAAAGGCGCCTCACCAACAGTCGAACTCGCCGCCCGCATGGTCATCAAAAAACACGGGCAGGACCGGCTGGGCGACGTGGCCAAACTGCATTTCAAAACCACCCAGGCCGTGCTGGCGGGACTGGCCTGACTCCTATTCTTTTCGCTCTGCGTCTTGTTTGTATATTCCTGGTTTGGTCCTGATATCATGAATTCATGAATTCACGATTTCCCGACTTAACTTTCTTGTTGGACACAGCAGGTAGATATTCCCACTCCAAAGAAACCCCTCTCGCGTTTTCCGCTGTTGCCGTACAAACAAAAGCTGTTAGCGAGCTCCGAACAAGTCTGTTGACTGTCACAAAAGGCAACTTGGCAAAGTGGTCCGAAGGGAAGATGTACCCTGATACCGCAAAGGCCATCTTCCGGCTGTTAGCCAAGCGCCAGCTCTATTGGACTGTATGGATAATCTGGAAGAGCACTGCGGAATGGGACCGTTATTTTCAAGCTGGCGAAGACCTCTACCAGAAGGTGGTGAAAAATGCGCAAGAAGCTGCAACATACGCAAAGCCGATGAACACGTTAAAGTTGCACCAATTCAGCCGGGTAAGCGCTGACCTGCTCGGATTCTTTTTAGGACGTCACCCAAGAAAGCGTCCTCGAATGGGCGAACCAATACAACCAATCACTATCACAGCAATACATGACTCGGACATACAGGGACCGGCAAATCAGCAGGTATTCCGCAATGTATTGGAAGGGGTACGGGGCAATTTACCTCAGACGATTGAAGCGACTAGGATCAAGCCATTCTTCGAAGCCTTGATCAAGACTGAACAGGAAGAACCATTATTGCTGTTGCCGGATTACATTGCAGGATACCACTATTCACGTAAGGCGTACGGAATCGAAGATCTGAATGAAAAGGGAAGTCTACTGATGGCTGTTGAACCTTTGATCAAGCAAATTCCGGAGATCTGCTATAAAGTGACCGAGGAGCAGTTTCGAGAAGAGTATTTGTTACCACCCACAACTTTTGACTTTGTTCTCCCCAAGAATGAGCGGGAAGCATTGCTCAAGGAGTTTGCACAGCGGCGACAACAAAGGACGGCTTCATCCGAAGATTCATCGGCATGCTGAGTGGATCCTTGCGACTACTGGCCTATCCTATTGACTCGAACATATCAGACCATAGGCACATTCGCTCGATGCAGTTGAAGCCATCTGTGTACCGCAGTCAGAGAGACACCATGAACAAGCACTATACCGTGAACCGTGCTGCACGCTAGGCTGAGTTCCCCACTTCGAGGTTTCCAATTTGCCTTCGCCAGGTGGGCATTCTCAATCGACCAGCCGCTCACGGGGTCGGTTAACGGCTTGAAGAAGAACGGCGCTAGTCCTTCGTTCTTCTGGTCAGCTCATCGAGCGTCTGACGGATGAGCCGTGTGTACGTCGGCAGATGAGAGTAAATCGTGTCGGCTGTGGCTTCGTTGTAGGTGTGGCTGGTAAGATTGCGGTCTTCGAGCATGCGGAACCACTCAGTATTCTCTTGGATCACGCCCAGCTGAAAAGCAACACGCAGGCTGTCGCGCGGCGAGAAGGCTTCCAGTCCAGACTCTTCCGCATACGCCTTCAGACTCTTCCAAAATAACTCGAAGGTGAATTCAAACCGTTGGATGGCTGAGTCGCGGACAAATTCGTTAGCCGGCTGGGCCAAGGCAAGGTCCAGGCGTGAGAGTGCCAGGCCCAGAAGCCGCAACAGATTACGCAGCTTGTCGCTCATACACGTTTTTGATCTTCTGAAGCGCCACGGCCTTGAAGGTTTCGTCTACCGAGGAAAAATCGACCACGTCCACTCGTTGCAAGATCGGCAGACCATCGAGTGCCTCGCGAATGGCGGCAAGGTCTTCGGGGGCGATCGGATGCCCCACATCGATACCCAAATCAATGTCGGATCGAGTTACGGATCGACCAGTGGCCTGAGAGCCGAACACAAAGATTTTGACGTATGATTCGGACGCCAGGATGGTCCGAGCCAATTCTCGAACCTTTTGTTCGACCAACGACAAGACGTTCTGCCCTACCACTTGATTCGTTTGCATCCGAGCGATCCCCACTAGAACGGCCTTCTCTTGTATCTCTATGCGCTCTCCTCGATTCTGAGGCCTTCACACACCGACGAACCAGAAACCAGCATTAAACCGACTCTCCGACTTCGAGATCCGATGATTTGCCTTCGGACGCAGACGGAGTTTCCGTGGCCGGTTCCCCTTCCCAATACAACATCCGGCGGCAATAGGGGCAGACAACCAGATCGTCCGACCGTTTGACTTGCGCAATGAGCTGCGGCGGAATCTGCAGACGGCAGCCGGCGCACATGCCGTCGCGCACTGCCGCGAGCGGCTGGTCTTTCCGCGACGCCTTGATCTGGGTATACCGTGCGAGCAGGCTCTTCTCAATCCGCGCGGATGCCGCTTGCTGCCGGGCTTCAACTGTGGCCAGTTCTGCCGCAAGATCCTTGTCCTGCGCGTCCAACACCTGCTTCTCCCGGGTAAAAATGTCCTCAAGCCCTTTCCGCTTCTCTTGCAATTCCTTGGCGGTCTTCTGAAGCTGGTCGATCTTGTCCATCGCCAGCAAAATCTTCTCTTCGAACTCTCCGCGCTTCTTGTTCGCCAGCTCGATCTCGAACAGATGCGCCTGATACTCCTTGTTGGTCTTCAGACCCGCCGCGTGCGACTTCATCTTCTCCGTCTGCGCCTCGTGCGCTTCCAGATCCTTTTCGTGCGCGCGCCGCTCTTTGGCCGCGGCATCGGCGGCGGCCTTCGTCTCGTTCAGAATCTGTGTCGCATCGCGCAGGGGGGCTTCTGCAATATGCAGACGTTCGGGGATTTTTCGGCGGATGTCATTGATCTCCATGATACGGAGATCGAGTTTTTGCAATTCAACGAGCGGAGACAGCTTGTGATTCAATGTGTCCTTTCTATCCGTCTGCGCAAAGACACATACGTGGAGAGCCCGTCAGGCTCCCTGGCAGCCTGGTGGGCCCACTAGGACTTGAACCTAGGACCAGCTGATTATGAGTCAGCCGCTCTAACCACCTGAGCTATGGGCCCGATCGGAACGATTCTCATCTCGACCCGCATGAATTCTAGGCCGCCCTCGGAACGGAGTCAAATCACGCCTATTCCCTGAGCCTAGAGGCTTTCCACAAAACTTCGAAGCTTCTTGCTTCGGCTCGGATGCCGCAATTTCCGCAAGGCTTTGGCTTCGATCTGCCGAATGCGCTCGCGTGTCACCTCGAAATCCTGCCCCACTTCCTCCAGCGTATGGTCGGTGGCTTCCCCGATCCCGAACCGCTTGCGCAAGACTTTCTCCTCGCGCGGCGTCAAGGTCTCCAACGCGCTGTTGATCTGCCGTTGCAAATCGTAGCGAATGGCGGCTTCCAACGGAGACACGGCTTTCTTGTCTTCGATGAAATCGCCGAGGTGGCTGTCCTCCTCCTCGCCGATGGGCGTCTCCAGCGAGATCGGCTCGCGCGCGATCTTGAGGATTTTGCGCACCTTATCCAACGGCAGATCCATGCGCTCGGCAATTTCCTCCGGCAGCGGCTCACGGCCCAACTTCTGCACAAGATGCCGGGACGTCCGAATGAGTTTATTGATCGTCTCGATCATGTGGACCGGAATCCGGATGGTCCGGGCTTGGTCGGCGATGGCCCGTGTGATCGCCTGTCTGATCCACCAGGTCGCATAGGTGCTGAACTTGTAGCCCCGCTTGTATTCGAACTTGTCGACCGCCTTCATCAAGCCGATGTTGCCTTCCTGAATCAGATCCAGGAACTGCAAGCCGCGATTGGTGTACTTCTTGGCGATGCTGACCACCAAACGCAGATTCGCTTCCACCAGTTCAGCTTTGCCTCGCTTGACCTTCTCCTCCGCGACATCGAGCTGTTTGACAGCGTCCTTGATCTCCTCGGCCGGAACCAACGCCTCCTCATCTTCCAATTGGCGGATCTTGGCCTTGGCGCCCTGATAAATCCGTTTAATGTCCGTGAGCGTGTCTTCCGAGACGCCCGCTTTCCGCTTGACGGCCAGAAAATCTTGCTTGGTTCGGCACATTTTCCTGAGCAGCTCCGCGCCGGCTTCTCCCCCGAACCCGATCCGCCGCTGGCAGCTCATGACCTCTCGTTCTGCCGCCCGAATCTGAACGGCCAGATCGCGGACACGCTGCACCATTCGGTCCTTGAGCACCCCATGAAGATTGACCGATTCGATCTTATCCACCACTTGCTGGCGCGCCACGTCGAATTGCTTCTTGAACTTTTTGAGCTTCACCGGATCAGCGCCGATGTGTTTGCCTTTTTCCACCAGCGCCTTCAGTCCCAGCGATACTTTGCGCACCGCATTCAAAGCATCCAACGTCTTGACGCGCAGCTCTTCATAATCCCGCTCGACCGGCTGCTGATCTTCTTCGAGCTCCTCTTCCTGCTCCTGCACCGGCACGATTTCACGCACATCAATCGTGGCATCTTTGAGCTGATCCCGCAGAACCAGGACAAACTCGATCGTCATCGGCATGCCGTAGATCACCGACGCAATATCCTTCTTGCCTTCTTCGATCCGCTTGGCGATCTCGATTTCTCCCTCACGGCTGAGCAGCGCCACGCTGCCCATTTCCTTGAGATAGAGCCGCACGGGATCGTCTGTCCGGCTCAGCGCACCCGGCGTCAGATCGATCGGCTTGTCGTTTTCCTCTTCGGACTCCGCCTCGGCATCCTCGCCGTCATCACGGGCCTCGCCGTTTCCAGGCCGCTTCCGAATCCGCTCCCCTTCCGGGGCATCGATGATCTCGATGTCCATCTCGCTGAACATAGACATAATGCTGCCGAATTGGCCTGAGGAGACGACTTCGGCCGGCAAGGTATTGTTGAGCTCGTCGTAGGTCAGGAAGCCCTTTTCCTTCCCGATCGCGATCAGCTTTTTCACCTCGACGAGTAATTCTTGTTTCGCCATGACTACTCCTTCACCAAGGACACCGCTCCGGCGGGTGGTGCGCCGGCTTTTCGGATCCGCAATTCGTTGATTTGCACATTCAACAGCCGCGCCTCTTCCACCTGCCCTGCGCGCTCCGCCGTTTTCAACCTGGCAATAAGATCACGAAGAATCTGTTCCGCCCGTTTTCGGTCGAGACTGTCCAGACAAGCTTTGATGTGCATCGGCACATCGTCGAAATGATCGTCCCGGATCGACAGTTCCGTCGCAAGAGCGCCGCATTCGGGATCGTCCATCGCAGCATCCAGCACCGCCCGAACGCCGATGCGCCCATCCTGACCCAGATGAGCCATCGCCAACGCCACGAGCCTTCGGCAGGGTGCCACGGTAAAGGCCTCAGGCCTCAGGCGCCGGACATCCGCAGGCAACAACTTGCCATGCAACAGCAGCAAGAGGAGGTCCCGCTCTTCCGGTACCCCTTTGAACAGAGTGGAGAGCGACGACGACGCAGGTTGAAGAGCAGCGGCTACCGACCCCCGCTGCTGTTGCGCCAGGAGCGCCGGATACCGTTGGATCAACTGCGATTCATTGATCCCCAATCGTTCCGCTACAATCTTGATACGCTGTTCACGTTCAATCGGATGCTCGCTTCGCTGAAGAATGCGCAGGACTCCATCCACGCTTTGAATTCGGCTCTCCAGCGACCCGGCTTCGGCCTGCTTGACCGCGTGGTCCAACGCATAATCCAAGAGGCTCGGCGCCGCCGCTTCCAGCCGCGCAAATGCGCCCGTACCCTCTTTCCGTACAAACGTATCGGGGTCCTCTCCTGCCGGCAAGGTAATGACCTTGACGCCCATTCCGCTGTTCACAAAGAGATCCAACCCGCGCAGCGCAGCCCGCACGCCCGCCGCATCGGGATCGAACAGCAGGACGACGTTCTCGGCGAACCGCCGCAGAGCCTGAACATGCTCAGGGGTCAAGGCGGTGCCCAGGGTGGCCACCGTATGCGTAAGCCCCGCTTGGTGCAGCGCTATCGCATCAAAATAGCCTTCGACGACAATGACCGTCTTGGTCCGAACGATCGCCTCACGAGCCTGATCGAGCGCAAAGAGCGTCTGTCCCTTCTTAAACAGAAGCGTGTCGGGAGAATTCAGATATTTGGGCATGCCGTCGCCCAACACACGACCGCCGAATCCCACGACTCGCTTGCGCAAGTCGGTGATCGTGAACATGACTCTCGCACGAAACCGATCGTAGAACCCGGACCCGCTGTCTCGAGCCACCACGAGCCCGGCTGCAGCCAGATCGCCAGCCGCAAACCCCTGCTTCGCGAGGGCTTTGATCAGGCCATCCCATTCGGCCGGGGCGACACCGATCCCAAAACGGTTGATCGTGTCCGGATGAATGCCTCGACTCTCCAAATATTGACGCCCGACAGCGCCGGCCCGCGCATCATGTAATGTCTGTGTGAACCAGGCCGCAGCAGCGTGATTGAGTTGCTCAATCCGCTTCGCTTGCCCCCCCTGGGACCCGGCATGGGCGGCGACTTCTTCAACCTCAACCCCCACCCTCCGTCCAAGCTCGCGGACAACCTCGGGAAAACTCGCGCCGGTGATACGAGTGACAAATGTAAACACATTCCCACCGGCCCCGCAGCCGAAACAATGAAAAATCTGTTTTGAGGGACTCACCGTGAACGAGGGACTTTTTTCCTGGTGAAATGGACACAAGCCCTTCAGATTCTGTCCGGCCTTGGTCAAGGAGACGTGGTGGCTCACGATCTCGGTAATATCGACCCGTCCCTTGACTTGATCAATGATGTCGTCGGAAATCAAACCTTGGCCCACGAGAGTCGCAGCTCCTACAGCTCCGTCATGCACGACCTGACGAGTCGGTTGATAAGTTGTCGGATTAATTGACCGGACAGATTAACAAACGGAATTGAATGGTGTCAATTGAGGGGACTACACTTCCTGTGAGGCTACCGCTCTGTTCAGTAGGTTGACCGGCTGAGCGCGAGGTCGGGAGACCTGTTGAATATCCTGGTCAGCCGGGAGGCCAACCCATCGGTCGCCCGCCCATGACATGAAAATGCAGATGAAACACCGTCTGGCCGCCATCCCTACCAGTATTGGCGACAAGCCGATAGCCTGACTCAGCCAGGCCCTTGCCTTTCGCAACTTTCGTGCAGGCCAGCAGTAATTGTCCGATCAACAATTGATCCTGAGAACCATACGCCTGCACAGCAGCGACATGCTTCTTAGGAATGACCAGTGTGTGCACCGGCGCCTGCGGATTGATATCGTCGAAGGCCAGGGTCTCATCGTCTTCATGCACGATCTTGGCCGGAATCTTTTTTTCTACGATCTTACAGAACAGACAATCGCTCATCGCCGACTCCTCACGATTCTTCTCTCAAGCCTGCCTTGCCGAACCGTTTGCCGAGTTCCATATAGATGTCCTGCAGTGCAATGTCGTGATAGCCCAGGACCATGAGGGTGTGAAACAACAGGTCGGCGATTTCGTAGACAATTTCTTCCCGCTTGCCGCCTTTCGATGCCAGCAGCACTTCACCGGCTTCTTCCGCGACTTTCTTGAGAATCTTATCGTGGCCTCCCTCGAACAACTTCGTCGTGTAAGAGCCTGTCCGCGGATGCGCCCGGCGATCTCGTATTGTCTGCAAGACCGCATTGAGAATACCGCCCGCGGCATCCTGCGTCTTGTCCCCGCCAATCCGGCCCTGCTCGTCGAGTCTGACGAAGAAACAGGCGCGCTCACCCGTGTGACAGGTGGGTCCCACCGCCTGGGCCTTCACCAGTATGGTGTCATGGTCGCAATCGACGAAAAGATCTTTCACATGCAGCGCGTGGCCGGATGTTTCGCCTTTCTCCCAAAGCTGCCTGCGAGACCGGCTCCAAAAATGGACCCGCTTCGTGGTAAGGGTCCTGGCAATGGCCTCCTGATTCATATAGCCAAGCATGAGGACCGATCCGTCCAGCCAGTCCTGAACGACTGCCGGAAGCAAACCCTGCTCATCGAACTTGAATTGATCCGCCGATATCTCACTCATCTGTTCACGCCGCCTGCGCAACTCCATCCGACCGCACGGGAATGCCACGCGTCTTCAGATAAGCCTTGGCCTGTTGAATCGTGTAGGTCCGAAAATGAAATATCGAGGCGGCCAATACCGCATCGGCCTTCCCTTTGGCAAACCCTTCGTACAGATGGTCGAGCGTCCCAACGCCACCAGAGGCAATCACGGGAATCGAAACCGTTCCGGATACGGCAGCCGTCAGGCCAAGATCGTACCCGCTTTGCCGCCCATCTTGATCCATGCTCGTCAAAAGGATTTCGCCCGCGCCAAAGCGTTCCATTCTCTTCGCCCATTCGGCCACATCAAGCCCGGTCGCTTTTCTCCCGCCATGCGTAAACACTTCCCAGCTGCCCCCGGCGACGCTCCGTTTGGCATCGATGGCGACCACGATACATTGCGTACCGAATCGCTGGGCCGCCTCTTTCACAAACTCAGGCCGCTCCACCGCGGCCGTGTTGATACTCACCTTGTCCGCTCCGGCATTCAACAGAGTACGGACATCCTCGACCGTCCGTACGCCACCCCCGACCGTGACCGGCATGAACACCCGCGCCGCAGTCTGTTCGACCACATCGATGATCGTCTTCCGGTTTTCATGCGACGCGGTGATGTCCAGAAAGCACAGTTCGTCTGCGCCCTCACGATCATAGGCAGCGGCCACTTCGACCGGATCACCCGCATCCCGAAGCGCCACGAAGCTGACACCTTTGACCACACGGCCATCTTTGACGTCAAGACAGGGAATGATGCGCTTGGTCAACATCTTTGGTCCGTGAGGCGTGAGGGGTAAGGAGTGCGCGAGAGAATTGTCTTCATACCCTTCACCCCTTACCGAGAGCTGCTACCGCGGCTCGATAGTCCAATTTGCCGTCGTAGAGGGCCTTGCCCACAATCGCCCCTTCGACACGAGGACCGAGCGATCGCACCGCTAACAGGTCTTCGATTCGGCTGATCCCGCCTGATGCAATGACCGGACAGGATGCATGGGCCACAATTTCTTCCAGGGCCGGAATGTTCGGCCCGTTCAACATGCCGTCACGCGCAATATCCGTGTAGATGACCGCTCCAATCGCGCAGCCCGATACCTCTTTCAGCAGATCGACCGCGCGGACATCCGACACCGCCGTCCAACCCTTCACGGCCACTTTACCGCCGCGCGCATCGAGGCCCAGAAGAATCCGTCCGGGAAACTCCTTGCAAGCCTGTTCGAGAAACGCCCGATCCATGAGCGCCGCCGTACCGAGCACCACACGGAACACCCCGGCGTGAAGATACCGTCGAACCGTTTCAATCGTCCTGATCCCTCCGCCCACCTGCACCTTCACACTCACCGTCTTGATGACGGCTTCGATCTGGGGCAGATTACGGGGTTCACCGTCCACTGCGCCGTTCAGATCCACGACATGGATGAGATCCGCGCCGCCTGCTTGCCATTGTTTTGCCACCGCCTGCACATCGTCCGAATACACCGTCTCTGCAGCCATATCGCCTTGGCGCAACCGGACACAGCGGCCGTCCTTCAAATCGATCGCCGGAATGACCAGCACGTTACTTCTCTCTTCCCGCGCCGAACGGAAATTCCTTGAGAATTTCCTCGACGCCGTATTCGGCGAGTTCCTCTGCCGTGACGAACATCCCGTATCGTTTGACGAATCCGACAAAATCCTCCGTCAACGGCCGCTGTCGCTCATAGTAGTGGCCGATCCAAAGCACCCGCCCGTCCGCCGCCACCACCTTCACCTCAAAACCGACAGAAGCGGCGGGATTCGCTCCGAGCCGGCTGCCGACCCGTTCCTGATACATGGACACGTAGCCGATCATGGCTGCATCGGCCTTCAGCTTCTTGGCCAACGACGCCGCTGCTGCTTCAGGCTTGGCCGCCGAAAGCGTGCCCTCTGCAGCTGCAGCCTTGGCCGAATCACCAAGCGGCACGATCTGCAGTCCGTCCCATTCTTGAAGTCGCTTCCAGAATAATTGCGTGATGCGTTCCGCCGCATGACCTGGGAGGGAAACAGCTTGCCGGGAAGGCGGTTCCACATCTGAAGGAATCGCCAAGGACATCTCTGACTGGCGGATACCCTGAGGAGTCGAGAAATGGAGATTACCCTGATCCCGCACCTGCGGCGTAACAATCGCAGTAAACGGCACCAACGCCATGGATCGAACGGTATATCGCGGCAGTTGATCCGACGACTCCGTCCGGACCTTCCAACCACTGCAGCCCGCAACCACAAACGCCAACACCATTAACGTGAGGACATGAGGCATCAAGCGTATCGTGCTAAATCGAAGATCGTATCTGTTCATAGTCGATATTCTAGCCCGCATGATTCGTGACAGTTCGTCGCGAAATCGCCAAGCCGCGTCGTGAGACCGGCGCGCGGAGCCCGGAGAACCTGAGGCGTACTCGTGCAGTAAATCGAAGGCTCGATGGGCGAGCCCGCCGGCCGCGGCGTGTCGCAGCAGCGGATCGGCGATTGCAGCAGAAGTGTTCATGAATCATGTGGGCTAAGCTTTCCACTCTCCAAAATTCCTGATCAACCGCAACCCCACGGTCTGGCTTTTCTCCGGGTGAAACTGGCAAGCCACGATATTGTCCTTCCACACACTCGATACGAACGGGATGCCGTAGGTCGTTATCGTCGCGGCTAGCTGCTTGTCGCTGGGGTCCACAAAATACGAATGTACAAAATACCAATCAGATCCGTCCGCAACCCCGTCGAACAGTGGACACGCTCGTTGGGCATGGACTTGATTCCAGCCCATGTGCGGCACTTTCAACGCCTGCCCACCCTCGAATCGCCGGACCGTTCCTTGAATGATATCGAGTCCTTTATGGGGGCCGAATTCTTCACTCTCGGTAAACAAAACTTGAAGGCCCAAGCAAATCCCAAGAAACGGCTTGCCCGCTTGGATTGCTGTTCGGATCGGTTCCACCAATCCATACTGCTCGATATTCGCCATGCAATCACCGAACGCGCCGACGCCGGGAAGCACCACATGACTTGCATTGCCGATCACCCGCGCATCGCGCGTTACGACGGCCTGATGCCCCACAGCCTCGAAGGCCTTGGAGACACTGCGGAGATTTCCCATACCGTAGTCGATAATGGCAATCATGGACCTTATCCACCCATGGAAGGGTGTAACAATACCGCATCTGCGGATGTCATGCCACTACGAATCTGGATGAGAATGCCCAAAGATTGACAGGACATGGATGAACCAGTAGCCTGAGCCGGTCAACCTACCAGGTGTGAAATGAATGACGCATCGTTAAGTGAATACATTCGCAAGGCTGTCCCAGGACTCATTGCCTTATATCGATTCGGCTCGCAGGCGAAGGGAACCGCTCGCCCTGCCAGCGACATTGACCTTGCCATCCTCTCACGCGAGCCCGTGCCCAATCTGCGCCGATTTGATCTCGCCCAAGAGTTGGCCACGCAACTGCACCGTGATGTGGATCTTGTCGACCTTCGCACAGCATCCGCTGTGATGAAGATGCAAGTACTCTCTACCGGCGCCTGCCTGGACTCTCAGGACGAGTCGGCTCGCCGAGAGTTTGAAATGTACGCCTATTCAGACTATGCAAGGCTGAACGAGGAACGGCGCGAGATTGTGAAGGGGATCACCAAACGCGGACTGGTGTATGGCTGACGATGTTGTTCTCAATAAAGCCGCCAGCATCGAGCGGTGCTTGCAGCGAATTCAGGATGAATATGCAGGCACGAAGCAGAACCTTGCCGAGAATCAGACCAAGCAGGATGCGATTGTATTAAATCTTCAGCGCGCCTGCGAAACCGCGATCGATCTTGCCATGTACGTGGTCAGCCAACGCAAGCTTGGCGTGCCACAAGATAGCCGCGACGCATTTACCCTCTTACAAACCGCAGGCATCCTGTCCGCAGATCTGACAACCCGCATGCAACGGATGGTCGGCTTCCGCGATATGGCTGTTCACCAATACGCCCGCCTAAATCTGGATATCATCCATGCCATCATCACTAAGCAGTTGGACGACTTCCGTGCGTTTTCTTCGACAATCGTGAAAGCGTGCGGCTGAGTCGAAAAGATGTGTGATTGCAAGACCTAGCAGTCATTCTCCTAGACGGTCATTCTCTTACAATTCACACAGTTACTCAGTATCATCCTCCTCATCTTCATCAAGGAATTCATCGAAAATAGGCATTTCGATCTGGAATTCAGGCAGGATGGTTTTTTTGATTGGGAGCCCATGGAGCGTTTTCAACTTTCGTTTTGGGAATAATCTTTCAAAAGTCTCTATGCACCTCGCGCATAGCACAGGCTCGCCATGCTTCCCGGAAAATGACGTTCGGCAATGAAAGCACCGATAACCAATGCGGTCCAACTCTTCAATTTCATGAACTTCTTCATGCTCTGCTTTTTTGTATTTTGCCCTATCCTGAGGATGAATTATATCTTGAAAGCACCTATGGCAATAGACAGGGTACCCGTGTGGGTCACTAAACAGTCTCGCGCAAATACAGCACCTGAGACCAACTTCTTGGTCTCTCGATCTACGGTAGACTTCATCCGCAAAACTCATAGCCCCGCCCATTTTGACCATTCATGATATAGCGCTAATGTTATGGCAATTTACCTCGTGAAGCCATATATAAGCTGCGACAGGAGCCGACCGATCAATTCCGGCACTGCAGTGAAGGAGGATTGGTTTAGGCAAAGCACGAAAAGCTTCCAACGCTTTCGCTTGAACTACCTTAAGTTCACCAGCAAAAGAATCACCACCCGAATCTTGGCGATGTGCCGGATCATCCCAAGGGATATGACGGACTTCAAATCCCTCTTTTCGATAGCAATCGACAAGATTTTTTGAGCCAAGATTGAGGCCACTGTAGTGAGCCAGTTCTTTCTCGTGCATGAGACAGATAACTCCGCGAATCCCGGATTTCTTAACACGGTCTATCCAAGTGAAAATCAATGGGGTAGCAGACGAGGGAAGGTCGCGACCACTCCCTCCAAAATCTGGATGATGTCGGAGCGGTCGGTGGGCACACGCCAAACTGTCGAAAATGACCCATACGAGAAGTTGAGATTCGTCACCGGCCTTGAGCTTTTTCCCAAGAGCAGACATTTCCTGCCGGATTTTTTGCGCCTTTTCTTTCAGGATGTCATCGCTTTGATTCATAATATGAAAAACAAAATGGAGGCTATATATCTGTAGCATCCCCTCCATCGATAGCACCTGTCCTTGCCAGCCGCTCTTCCAACCTCGTCGCCTGATCGAGCGCCTTGAGGATGGATAAGATTTTCTATTAGGCAGACAGCTTGCTCGATCGTGCCCGTCCGACTCGCACCAGCGTTCGTAGCGCCTCGTTCACAGACTCTGAGGTGCGAAACACTTTCGCCACGTCAGGCGAAAGCACAACCACGTTGCTCCCTTCCGCATGCTGTTTGGCATACTTCCCGCGGACGCCATGACTGAAATCATATTCGGGAAGCATATCTGACCGTCTCTCACGGACAACCTTTTTCACGAATATCGGCTACGCCAACACCCAAACTCCATTCGCTTTGATTTCTCGATACATCGCATCCGGCGCGAGATCGATCTGCCCCGGCCACGCGACAGCACCGTGGTCCACAAACACTTGCTTGAAGTAAGCCGGGTCCTTCAGCGGCTCGAATACTCCGCTCAAATGTTCCGGTTTGAAACGAACCTCGCCCGCCAGCCCATCCATAAATCTCACAAATAAACCGAGAGGTTCCAGCGGTTTCACTTCGACGACATCCCAGTACATCGTTACCCCCTTACACGAGCGGTGCAATCGGCTTCGGAGCTTGCTTTTCCCGACAGAGATCCCAATCGCTGAGCAATTCCCCTCGATGTAACTCCGCCCAGTCCAGGACTAGGTCGAGCGCTCGTCTTGGCAGTTGCCCCTCCAATACTTGCAGATTCTTTATGTCCACCGTGGCCTGAAACTCGGCGTACTCTGCGTGAAAATGTGGCGGGGCATGGTCATTGAAAAACATCTTGATGACGATTCCATAGAACGCGCTAATTGTTGGCATTATTCCAAATGATCCAAAGCCTCAATGACAATGAAATTTTATGCTCGCCTCGCGCATAAAGCAATTCCGCATGCACTGGTGGTTTTCCAAATACAAAGGGCAGGCTCCTTTTCAGAAACCTGCCCCTTCAGTATATCAATAACATCATTTTCTGAGCGAAGTTGCGGGTGGCGCTGATCTGGGCGCTCAACCGCCCGCAGCGGGGTCCCTACACCGGGCGGGGTGCGAGGACGGTTGGGCTGATCAGCGACAGGACCCGCAACGGCCTACAGTATCCCCTTCGTCGAGAGGACTTTGCCGGCCAGGCGCTCCTCCGGCATCGTCGCCTGATCGAGGGCTTTGGCCAGCGCCTTGAAGATGGCCTCCATGATGTGGTGCGGATTGCGGCCGTACATAAGATTGACGTGCAAATTGAGCCCGCCATGAGTGACAAAGGCCTGGAAGAAATCCTCGAACAGCCCCAAGTCGAACGCTTTGATCTTCCGGTCCGGCAGATTCACGTTATACACGAGGAACGGCCGGCCGCTGAGATCCACGGTCACTTGCGCCAAGGTTTCATCCAGCGGCGCCGAAGCAAACCCGAATCGTTTGATCCCGGCTTTTTCGCCCAACGCCCGGTGGAAGGCCTGACCCATCACGATGCCGACATCTTCGACCGTATGGTGCTCGTCAATGTCGATGTCGCCTTTAGCCTTGACGGTCAAATCAAAAAACCCATGCTTGGAGAGCAGCTCCAGCATGTGGTCGAAAAACCGGATGCCGGTGTCGATCTTTCCCTGTCCCGCCCCGTCCAAGGTCCACTCGACCTGGATATCGGTTTCTTTCGTGGCACGTTGAACCGCGGCCTGCCGTGGGGCCGATCCGTTCTTCTTCACGAGAACCTGCTTTGGGCTGACTTCGCGTGCGCGTCGAACCCTTCGATGTGGGCCAATCGGATCAACGGATCTTTCACCTTTGCCAGTTCCTGTTTCGTATAGTGAACGATATTGCTGACCTTGACGTAATCGTTCACGGAAAGCGCCGAGAAAAACCGCGCACTCCCGCCGGTCGGCAACACATGGTTCGGGCCTGCCACATAATCCGCGACCGCCGGAGGCGTATACCGGCCCAGAAATAACGCGCCGGCATGACGGATCTGTTCGAGATAGTCGAACGGATTGTCCACCGAGAGCGTTAAATGTTCGGCGGCAATTTGATTGGCCACGTCGATCGCTTCATCCATGGTCTTCACGACAAACGCCACCGAATGGCGCGCAATCGCCTTGGAGGCGATCTTTTCGCGTTGAAGTCCCTTCAACTGCTGCTCGATCAATTTGGACACGTCTTTCGCCAGCCGTTCGGATGTCGTGACTAAAAAGACCTGTGCGTCTTCATCGTGCTCGGCTTCACACAGCAGATCAGCGGCCACATGGACCGGATTGGCCTCGTCATCGGCTACCACCAACAATTCGCTGGGCCCCGCGATCATGTCGATCCCGACGGTCCCATAGAGAAGGCGCTTGGCGGTCGCCACATAAATATTGCCGGGGCCGACGATCTTATCGACCTTGGGAATCGCCTTCGTTCCATAGGCAAGCGCTGCCACGGCCTGTACTCCACCGATGCGATAAATTTCCGATACCCCTGCAATATCGGCCGCCACCAGCAGATACGGATTGATGGGCCCCTTCTGCGGCGGCGTTACCATCACCACTCGCCGTACCCCTGCCACCTTGGCCGGGATCGCGCACATCAGTACCGATGAGGGATACACGGCTTTCCCGCCGGGCACATAGACCCCGATGGCATCGATCGGTGTGACAACCTGGCCCAACGTGGCATCGTTGTCCTGATACATCCACGTCTTCGTGCGCTGACGCTCATGAAACGCGGTAATTCGTTTTGCCGCAAGCCGCAAGGCATCGCCCTCATCCTTTCGAATGTGGAAATATGCGTTATTGATCTCCTCCGGCGTCACCCGCACTGCATCCGGTTTGAGCGAGACTTTGTCGAATTGTTTGGTATAGCGCAACACCGCCTTGTCGCCGCCCCGCTCGACCGCTTGCAGGATGGACCGGACGGTCTTCTCCACAGAAGCCCCGGCCGCTTGGCCACGGGATACCACTTTCTTCAGGCTGGGAAGGAAGCTGCGATCTGCTTGCGTGACGATCTTCATACGCGCGCCGCCTTTTTCTTGCCCTTCCGCGCGGCCGATGGGCGGCCGTTAACGGGCACCGACTCTTGGGTCGCCAATGCCGCCCGGAGTCTGCGGATCAACTCCATGAGCGGCTCATGCTTCAGACGAAGGCTCGCCCGATTGACGATCAACCGCGCCGTCGATTGCGCAATGACGTCCACTTCAACCAGATTGTGGGCCTTGAGCGTGCTGCCGGTTTCGACCAGATCGACGATCCGATCGGCCAACCCCACCACGGGCGCCAACTCGATCGAACCGTAGAGCTTGATGATCTCGACCGGGAGGCCTCGCTGATTGAAAAACCGCTCGGTAATCTTGGGATACTTGGTGGCGACGCGGATCTTGGACGACAATCGATCGCGCAGCCCCTCTCCCTTGAGCGCGGCGACCGAGATTCTACACGCTCCGAACCCTAAATCCAATGGCTCATAAACATCGCTGTCCTGCTCCAACAGCACATCTTTTCCGACAATTCCGGCGTCCGCCCCCCCATATTCCACGTAGGTCGGCACATCGCTGGGCCGGACAATCAAAAACGTGATGCCGATCTCTTCACAGACAAATACCAGACGGCGGCTTTCACCGGATAATCCGGCGGTTTCATACCCGGCTCGCCGAAACAAATCCAGCGCCGATTCGATCAATTTTCCTTTGGATAATGCGATGGTCAGCATCCGACCTCCTAGCGCACAGTTGCCGCACTCGGCTTCTGACGTTCGATCTTCGCCCCCAAGGCTCGCAACTTTTCCTCGATCCGCTCATAACCCCGGTCAAGATGATAAACCCGTTGCACCTCGGTCATTCCATCGGCGGCCAGACCGGCAAGTATCAACCCGGCGCTCGCCCGAAGGTCTGAGGCCATCACCGGCGCACCGGTCAAGCTTCGCCGCCCCGTCACCACGAGCCGATTGCCTTCGACACGAATGTCCGCCCCCATCCGTCGCAATTCTTCGACATGCATAAAGCGGCTCTCAAACACCGTTTCAGTCACAATACTCGTGCCTTCGGCGAGACACATCAACGCCGCCATTTGCGCCTGCATATCGGTAGGAAAACCAGGATAGGGCAAGGTCCTGATATCGGTTCCCTTCAGCCTCTTCGGCGCGGTGATACGGACTCGTTCTTTCTCGACAGACACCTCCGCCCCGGCTTCTCTCAATTTCATCAGAATGGCTTCCAGATGGGCAGGCCGACAATGGGTGATGGTCACATCGCCCCTCGTCATAGCTCCGGCGGCCAAAAATGTGCCGGCCTCGATGCGATCGGGAATCACTTCATGCTCCCCGCCCTGCAACTCCCTGACCCCTTCGATCGTAAGGACATCCGTCCCGGCTCCCTCGATACGAGCGCCGCGCTTGCTCAGAAAATCAGCCAGATCGACGATCTCCGGCTCCTTGGCCGCGTTCTCCAATACCGTCGTCCCTTCAGCAAGCGATGCGGCCATCATCAAGTTCTCGGTTCCCGTCACTGTCGGGGTATCGCAATAGATCCGCGCGCCTTTCAATCGTTTAGCCTTCGCGGTGATATACCCATGCTCGAGAGAAATGTCAGCCCCTAATTTTGCCAGCCCTGCCAGATGAAGATTGACGGGGCGCGACCCGATCGCACACCCGCCGGGCAGCGACACCTTGGCCTCTCCCCAGCGGGCGACCAGGGGCCCCAACGTCAGCACGGAAGCCCGCATGGTTTTGACAAGATCGTAGGGGGCCTCGGTAGAATTGATGATGTCCGCTTTGATGACGGCCCGATTGCCCTCATGGGAGACCTTCGCTCCGAAAATCCCCAACAGTTTCCCCATGGTCAGCACATCGGCCACACGTGGGACATTTGTAATGACGCATTCACCGCCACCCAGTATGGTCGAAGCCAAAATAGGCAGCGCGGAATTTTTGGCGCCGCTGATGCGGACTTCCCCCCGCAGTCGATTCCCGCCTGTGATGACGATGCGATCCATCGAGTCCCTGTTTTCTAGTCCGGCCGTCTTGCGATCACGACCCGCTCGATTCCAGCTTCATCTTTAACAACCCGTATCGGGGCATAGCCTCCGATGCGCTCCGCCATCTGCCGCACGGCGGCACATTGCCCCTGACCGATTTCCATCACCAGCGTTCCGCCCGGCACAAGGAACTCCTTGGACTCACGCAGCAATCGCTCATGAAACTCGGTACCTGTCGGCCCGCTGAACAACGCCGCGCGCGGCTCAAACTCACGCACCTCCGGTTGTAAACCGGCCCAATCTGCTTCGGCGATATACGGAGGGTTCGAGACAATGATGTCCACCGTCCCGGCCATGCCCTGTTCGCGCAATGCCGACAGCAGGTCACTTTCCATCCACTCGATCTTCTCGGCCACCGCATGCCGCTCCGCATTCCCCCTTGCAACCGCCAATGCCTGCGGAGAGCGATCCACAGCAACAATACGCGCGTTCCCAAGGATCGTCGCCAACGCCACGGCCACACAACCAGACCCTGTGCCCACATCGACAAGCACGGACTCTTTGTCGAGATCGACAGCCCTCACCGCTTCTTGAACGAGCACCTCGGTCTCCGGGCGTGGGATCAGCACAGCCGGGCTTACCTGAAATTCAAGACCGCAAAACTCTTGTGTGCCCAGAATATATTGCAGCGGCTCTCGCGCCGCCCGCCTTGATGCCAGCGAAACGGCATGTGCCCACTGTTCGGCTGAAACCGGCTCTTGCGCTTTGCTTGCCAGATGATGGCTCTCCAATTCCAATACGTGCGCCACAAGCCATCGGGATTCCTGCGCCGCAGTCTCCACTCCGGCCTGCTCCAGTGCATGCCGAACCCATACGGTCAACGCCTCTATCGTCTTCGATTCAGCCATGCGGAACACCGATTCTGTTAGACGTTTGCCGTTTCGGCTTGCTGCTGTTGAGCCTTCAACGCCTGGACAATGTCGTCGAGATCGCCTTCCATCACCAATTCGAGCTTGTGCAGAGTCACACCGGCCCGATGGTCCGTCACCCGGTTCTGCGGAAAATTGTAGGTCCGAACCTTTTCGCTCCGTTCACCGGTGCCGACCTGCGATTTTCTGTTCTGGGCGATCTCCGCGTCCTGCTTCTCACGTTCCGCCTCGACGATGCGGGCCCGTAAGGTTCGCATGGCCTTGGTGCGGTTCTTCAATTGCGACCGCTCATCCTGACACGATACAACCACGCCGGTCGGAATGTGCGTGATCCGAACGGCAGACTTTGTGGTGTTGACACTCTGGCCTCCGGCCCCGGATGAACAGAACGTATCGATTCGAAGGTCCCCTGGATCGATCTTCACGTCCACTTCGTCGACTTCCGGCATCACCGCCACTGTCACGGTGGAGGTGTGAATTCGGCCCGAAGCTTCCGTCACCGGCACTCGTTGGACGCGATGGACGCCGGCCTCATACTTAAAATAACCGTAGGCGCTCTTTCCTTCGATCAGCGCAACAATGTTCTTGTATCCTCCAATGCCGGTTTCAGACGCTTCGACCGTATCGACCTTCAAACCTTTTTTTTCCGCGTATCTCGTGTACAGGCGAAACAGCTGCCCCGCAAACAAAGCCGCTTCGTCGCCGCCGGTCCCCGCACGAATTTCCAAGACCAGACTCTTCTCGTCCCTCGGATCTTTGGGGATCAAAAACTCTTTGGCTTGTTCCTCCATGTCTCGTTGCGCCCGCTCCAAGGCGGCGGATTCGTCTGCCGCCATCCTGTGCAATTCCTGTCCGGCCGAGGGGTCGGCAAGAATCTGCGCGGCATCCTCCAATTGCTTGGCCGCATCGCGGTAGGCCTCGAACAACTTAACCCCCGGTTCAAGTTCCGCCCGTTCCTTCGTGAGCTTGCGAAGTTGCGTTGGCTGGGTCAGGACGGAGGGGTCCATGAGCTGATCCGTCAACTCATGAAAGCGCGAAACGACAGACTCCCATTTCTTGAATAACGCGGCGTCCATTCGGTTTATTCCTTCGCTTCGACTGCGTGCCGGGCCTTAAAAACAAAGAGACCCTGCTTCGGGACGAAGCAGGGTCTCTTCCTATGACCGTACGGACCGCTACTTGTCCTTCTTTGCGTACTTTTTCTTGAACCGCTCGACACGCCCCTCGGTATCGACGATCTTCTGTGTGCCGGTAAAAAACGGATGGCAACTGGAGCAGATATCGACGCTAATGTCGCCGACGGTGCTCCGTGTCTTGAACGAATTGCCGCACGCGCAATGGACCGTAGCTTCCCGATAAACTGGATGAATACCTTTTTGCATGATGTGATCACTCCTTACCAAAACCGAACATTCACTCCGCTCTCCGCAAGAGGAACGTACTCTATCCGAAGCAAGGCGCAAGAAACAAGCGTCGTCTATCGGTTCATCGACTGCAGAAAATCCTGATTGGTCTTGGAGCCGCTGATCTTGTCCATCAGGAACTCCATCGCCTCCATCGTGCCCAGCGGGCTCAGCACCTTGCGCAAAATCCACATTTTATTGAGGCGATCCTTGTCCACCAGCAATTCCTCCTTACGCGTGCCGGACTGGCTGATGTCGATCGCCGGGAAAAGACGCTTGTCGGCCAACCGGCGGTCCAGATGGACTTCCATGTTGCCGGTCCCTTTGAATTCTTCGAAAATGACGTCATCCATACGGCTGCCGGTATCCACCAATGCAGTGGCCATGATGGTCAAACTCCCGCCGTTTTCAATGTTCCGAGCTGCGCCGAAGAACCGTTTTGGACGCTGCAGGGCGTTGGAGTCGAGTCCTCCGGAGAGCACCTTGCCGCTGGGCGGGGCGATCGTGTTGTAGGCACGCGCCAACCGCGTAACACTATCCAGCAGGATGACGACATCTTTCTTATGCTCGACAAGCCGCTTTGCTTTCTCCAATACCATTTCCGCGACTTGTGCGTGGCGCTGTGCCGGTTCGTCGAAGGTCGAGCTGATGACTTCCGCTTTGACCTGACGCTGCCAGTCCGTCACTTCCTCCGGCCGTTCGTCGATCAACAATACGATCAGTGTCACCTCTTTATGGTTCTTAATGATGGCGCGTGCGATGGCCTGCAGCAACATCGTCTTTCCGGTGCGAGGAGCGGCCACGATCAGCCCGCGCTGTCCCTTCCCGATCGGCGTGACGAGCTCCATCACGCGCGTGCAATATTCTTCCCGATCGAATTCCAAATTGATCCGTTCCTCGGGATACAGCGGGGTCAGGTTATCGAACAGGATCTTGTCCCGCGAAACTTCCGGGTCTTCGTAGTTGACTTTTTCGACTTTCAGAAGCGCGAAGTAGCGTTCGCTTTCCTTCGGAGGCCGGATCTGTCCTGAGACGATGTCGCCGGTGCGCAAATTAAATCGCCTGATCTGCGACGGGGAAATATAGATGTCGTCGGGACCAGGGAGGTAATTGGAGTCCGGAGCGCGCAGAAAGCCGAACCCGTCCGGGAGAGTTTCCAGAACGCCCTCTCCGAAGACAACCCCGTTCTTCTCGGTCTGAGCTTGCAGGATTGCAAAGATCAATTCCTGCTTTCTCAGATTGGCCGCCCCTTCGATTTTGAGCTCACGAGCCACGTCATTGAGATCGGCAATCGACTTTTGTTTCAACTCTGCGAGATGCATCACTTCCCCCCTTGCTACCGACATAGGACTCCTCTCCATCCCCTGGGTTGGTTACGGATCACGACGACTTGCTTAAACTGATGGGCCATGCGAAACGCGCTCAATGTATTATCTTGTCCTGACGGCTATAGATCAGTGCGTATTGGATGGAATAGCTTGTGGAGGACGCTTGCCTACCTATGCAGAAAAGATGTGGTCTCCGAGATTGCCGGGACACAGGGCATAAATAAACTATTGGGTTGGTCTACAAACTCTCTCATCTCCACACTTGCTGGAGCTTGGTCCGAGACAGGTTCCTGAATTGAGTTCTTTATCGGGGAGAACTGTATTCACACTGGAATGTTGGTGTGAATCATACTGAGCACCCGGCTGGTTGTCAACTGACATCCATTATTTTTCTTCTCTCACGATTTCCCCTTCCCCTGGCATCCGCTCTTTACCCCCACATCCTCCGAATCATCCCAGCCTTAGTCGATATGCTGCTTGTTCCCTGAATTCAAAATATGTTACACAGACATACGGATATTGCATGGCGCACGACGACGAAACCACTCCAGACCGGGTCTTTTCCCTCTTTGAAGCCAATCAGCTGATCCCTCAGCTTCAGTCGCACTTGACCACTGTCCTAGAGCGAAAAGGGGTCCTGCTTCAAACTCGCGAGGAAGTGCAGAAAGCCTCGGCCAATGCCGACCACGGAGGCGGGACAACAGTCGGCTCCCATTACGTCAAAAGCCTTCAAGACATCAGCACGAACCTCCGCGCGATCCATGAATTGGGGGTAGTCGTGAAAGATATCGACCTGGGACTCTGTGATTTTCCTCATGTCCGTGACGGCCGGGTCGTCTATTTATGCTGGAAACTCGGCGAAAAAGAGATCCGCTGGTGGCATGAAGTCACAACCGGGTATAAAGACCGTTGCCCCTTGGAAGACCCTGCCTAACCCACATGCTATTCGTCATTATCGGTTACGATGGGCCCGAGGGAGAGGCGAAACGCAAGATTCACCGCCCCGCTCATTTAGCCAACCTGAAACCACTGGACGAACAAGAGCGGGTTATTCTGGCCGGACCTCTGACCGATAAAGCCGGAAGCCTGCTGGTCCTGGATTTTGAAACCCAGGAAGAGGCAGAGCGGTTCGCTCACACCGATCCCTATACGGTGCAGGGGATATTCGAGCGTGTTGAAGTCCATCCGTTTATGCAGGTATTGCCAAAACCCCGCTAGCAGGCTGTTGACAAACGAGCCTTTTGAAA
>LVWT01000016.1 GCA_002083405.1 Nitrospira sp. SG-bin2
ACTCGGTGTCTTTGAAACCAGCAGCAGCTCAGGCGCACTGCCGCGGACAATAACTCCAGTGCTCCAGCGCGGAAATCATGATGGGGTCGTCGCTCTCGTCAGTCATCGAACGTCAGCTCCCGTCCCGATCAAAAACCATCAATACGCTCTGGCGTGAGCTCGTTGAGCGAAGCAAGCTCAATACCGCCATCGGGCTTCACAGTCAGCGTGCGATGAACCTTGGCGGAGGAGTACTGACCCGCTTTGCAATTATGCTTCCACCAGATTACTTCAAGAATCTCCATGCTGCCTGCTGGACGCGCTGAGGATTCATCATTTTCAAAGAGCCTCGGCAATACTTGTTTAATAGCTTCGGCATCTACATCACTAAACCCTGTCTTTTTCGCCAATTGAGGATTCATGCTCCCGAAGAAAACGTACACCCCATTTTCCACGCGGTGCTTTGTACCCATTGTGTCGGAACTTCTTTTGCCGTCCTTAGTGTCTTCACCGCTCGCACTCTTGGTTATCTGGGTGCTCGCAATGTCGACAGGCGCTACACTGAATCCGGATTGCACAGTGACCGGGCCACGAATTCCGATGGAGATACCGGTATCGCCGTCGCCTTCATTTTCCTCGCCTTTTTTGGTCTTCTTGCCGCCTTTCAGTGCGAACAGTTGACCGAAAGCACGTACATCCAACCACTTCTTGCATGCCAATTCGACAGTCTGGGGCGAGCCAAGCTTGTTGCCCAAGCCAGCTTCGGCACGTGCCCGGAGACTCTTGCATTCATCTTCTTTGCGATCATCCGACTGTACAAAAATTTCGTTCCCGTCACTTTTTTTTCCAGCAGCAATCCACCTTTCCAATAACCGGTCTCTGATCTTCCGCTTATTGCAAACATCGGTTATTTCTCCGTAGTTGTCATAGTCGGTGCGGGGACGATTTCCATTGAGAGGGTCGCCATTTGGATTGGCCCGTTTAACACGGAGCACTACTGCAAAGTCGATCTTATTTTGAAGTATCGTCATCTTTACTCTCCTTGATCAGTTTGGGTCTCTGTGGATTCTTCAGCGTTGGTCGATTCGGACTTTGGCCATAGGGCCTGTCTCTGACAGTGGTATCCCAGGAGGAATTCGCCTGAAAGCCTTGCTTCACTCATGAAATCCTGTCCCCTGAATGTGCAGATGATTCCGTCGAGGAGCTTTTCCATATTGACAAGAAAGCCTGGTGACCTTGTGCGAAGTCGAGCCTTGTAAGGTGCCAGAGAGAGCTCGATGGTCCGCCATGTAGAATAAGGATGGTCGGCGAAGCGCTGCATGAGCTTAGCTGCACTGGTGTCTCGATTTTCCTTGGCTAAATACAGCGCCATATCTTCGATGCGTTCCGCTACGGCCAGGAGGCGCCCGAAGAGGTAATCCCGGGATGTTCTGTCTAACTCCAATGCCATTTCGTAACTCCTTTGCTTGTGATGTTCTCTAAACAGAGCGCAGGCGATACCCAAGTTTTTCTCCCACTCCCATTTCTCAAGCCCCGGCCGATTGACTGCTCTGCGCACCGTGGATTCCACAAGGTCTCGCGGTATAGGTCGCCCATCAATGATGCAGGGAAGGAGCCGTTCCACCGTAGCCTTGCGAAGCTTCTCGCCTGACTTGCCTTCCACTTGACGACCGTAGGCGGCCTCAGTGATATCTCTCGGTGAGGGAACGCCTACAAACTTCAAGTTCTTGCCAAAGAACTGATGCCAGGCACAGGACTCGTGCCATTGCTGAAT
Organism: Nitrospira sp. SG-bin2; assembly: GCA_002083405.1. Taxonomy (GTDB): domain Bacteria; phylum Nitrospirota; class Nitrospiria; order Nitrospirales; family Nitrospiraceae; genus Nitrospira_D. The sequence goes on from LVWT01000016.1 coordinate 1,754, forward strand.
ACGTTCAAGGAATTCCGAGCCGGTTAGTTCCCGGTAATAGGTGATGGCCATGCGTCCAGGCGTGGCCGAGTCTAACCCCATGACCACGATTGCATCCGTCGAGCCGAGGCGTGTTCGATAGCCGGCGATATATTTTTTCAACCTAACGGCAAAGGCCTGACCTGCATCCCCTTGATACACGGGCGTGGCATCCTCCTCTCTGGATTCCAAGCCAAACATCTGGGCGGAGTTGGCAAACGGGTCAGGCAAGGACTTGCCGGATACCGACCAGGCCACGACAACTTGATCGCCAGAGCGAAAGGCTTGCCTAGCGATCAGCCAGCGCAGGGTGCTGTGGGCTTTTTGCGTCACATCGAAACCAACACTGCATGCGTCATCGGCACTAAGGAAGCGGCCACGGAACGTATATCCATCGGTGTCATTTGAGGAGATCAACTTGGCACCGTCGCCACCGTGTCGCAATCTTTTCGGATGATTGGTTGCCAACAGCATGCTTTTCCCTGTGACCATGCAAAGGCCTTGCTGAGGTTTATGGACTTTGCCTGCCTTAACCCGAGATGCTGCGTTCTTTGAAGCTGTCTCAATGCCCTGATGCTGGCTCTGGTACGCGTCGAATGCGACCCACGCTTCCCTCAAGCTTTTGTCTTCCCATGTTTCAGAAACAGGGTCTTCCGGTATCTCCACGCACCAGCGAATCAAGGCGTCCCCTTGGTCTCGTTGCCCATCTTTTGCCGTCAGGTACATAAATATATTCGGCGTCGGCAAATTGGATTTCCATGCAGTCAAGAGAAGCTTGTCATCACCTACATGCAGAACTTTTTCGTCAATGAGGTCGGCGACAACGCTTCCCTTTCGGACATATTCAAGAACGGCCTTGGCTTTGGGGTGAGAGAAACTGGATTCGCACCAGCTCGTGAGTTGCTGGGCATATCCGGGGTAGTAGGACTTTTTCTTGCCCCCATGTTTTGGATAATCAGAGGCACAGTATTGAACCTTGTCACACAAAGGATGCGGTGCCTCACCGCTTGTCCGTGCTGCGGATTTCTCCGTGGCGGGCAGTATTGTTTCCACTTTCTGGACAGTTTTGGCGCGCCGAAAGTTACCTTTGCGATCTAGGGTGACTTCAATGTGGGCCTGCTGGATCGTATGACTAATCGGCAGCAGTGGATGATTGGAAAATTGGGGTGCGTCGTAACATCGCTCGTAGGTTTCGTGGAGTTTTTGAATCCAGCTCATGTCAGCACTCCAGCCCGACGATTTCCGCTTCCGCGCCAACGAGATTCCGACCGGGAGTAAACTGCTTGGGCTGCATCTCCCGGATGAATTTCTTGATATCGCAATTCTCAGGCGAGATAAACCGGATAACGCCATCGGCCATCGTCGGTCGCCAGAAGCGAGCTTGAAGTTTGTTCTCGCCGATTTCGTCTGGGTAGTCGAAACCGTGAAAGGTCAGGCCAAAGCCAAGCTCTCCAGCCCCATCGTAATGCCCCGGCCCGGAACCGAATTCGCAAGGCTCTACGTAGCCCTGGCAATCTCGTGTGCCCAGGAAAATGTCCTGGCGGCCGCCACGCTCAAGCATGCGCTTGGCAATTAAGTGATGTTTTGGTTCACTCCGGTCATCCGCTAGTTCCGGCCGATATTGGTTCCATTCGAAGTGAGCCTTGACCTGATATTCCACATCAGCGAGGAAGGTGTAGATGGCCAAGGTGTTGCCGCCTCCGAACTCCAGGGGTTTGGTTCCCTTGGTCTGTGTGCGAATACGATTGATTACCCGCACTTCGTCGATGACCCAGATGAAGGTGGGCTTCCAGTAGATGGACTTGGCGATGCCCTTCAGCGCCTCGTAGGTCGGCAGGTGATAGGAACACTTTTCACCGCCGATGCGGGTCAAGGGGTCGGTGAACAAAGCGTATCGGCCCCACACCTTAAATTCGATGCTACTGTTGCGCGAATCAGGCATTTAGCACCTCCATTGTTCCTTCTGGCGTCTGGCTCAGGCCGAACGACTGATTGTAATACCGGGTATCGGACAGATAGAGGATGTCCACACCCTTCTGGATTTCATGCACCGCCCCAGCCTTCTGAAACCTCTCCAAGTCTTGGGGGAAAACATTGACTGTGTATTGCTGTGCCCGGCGCAGCAGCTCGAACTGTTTTTCCACCTCGAAGGCCGAGCAAAGATCGTTAATCAAATCACGCCCAGCTTCTCCGTAGGGCACGATGATGCCTTGTGTTGGCGCGTCGATAACTTTGAAGGCCCTGGCAGCGGACATGAAGGATTGCCGGAGGTAGATGTTGGGCGCGGTGCCGTAATTGCGTCCATATTCGTCCATAGCCAAGGAATTGATAGAAAGAAGGTTCAACAGTGTGTCATCACGTCCGACCGTCTGAGCGGATACGGGGTAATCCATTTCCTGGTGGCGGGCAAAGAAGAAGTCTTCGAAATACCGCTCAATGGCTTTCGGCCCGATCAGGTTGTCGCCGAAATCCTCGATGCCTGCCTTGACATCGTCAAGCAATCGTTCGGCAATGCTTTTGCCGCACAAAATGTCCTCTAGCCCGTCTACGTTTTCCACCACCGGATTGACCACGTGAACCCGCCCTGCCTTGGGATTTCCATCAGCATCTTTTTGCTTTCCATTGCGATTGCAGCGGCCAGCAGCCTGAGCAATGGAATCCAGACCTGCCGTGTAGCGAATGACCGCACCGAAATCCACATCCACGCCAGCCTCGATCAACTGGGTGCTGACACACAGCACGGGGGACTTGTCATCTAGCAGCTTTCGAATTTTGTCGAGTATTTCCTTGCGGTGCGCAGGACACATGCTGGTGCTCAGGTGAAAGGCCTGTATCCCCGTAGCTTCCCGGCATAACCGGTAAAGTATCTGTGCGGAATTCTTGGTATTGACGATCACGAGACAGCTTCTACTTTGCACAACCTCACTCAGAGCAAGTTGAGCGATTTCCTCGTCGGTCCATCCACCTGGTTTGCGCCGATTGAGCACATCCACACGCTTCAGGTCGTCGAACAGCCCCTTTACGTCGAGCATGAGGTCATCCTTCTTCGTGAATTTCAGCGCGCCTTTGCTTGGGTCTACAAGGTTCAGCAAGGGTTGTGTGGCCGTGCATAGCACCACTGTGCTGCCGCAGTGCTCTACTAGGAAATTCATGGCATTGCAGAAGATATGCACACAATTGACGGGCAAGGTCTGAATTTCGTCAAAGATCAGCACGGCATTGGCCAACTGATGCATCCGCCGCGCGCCGCGCGTGCCTCCGCCAAAGAGGGCTTCCAGGAGCTGTATGCTCGTGGTGAAGACGACCGGAGCATCCCAGTTTTCCGTCAGCATCTTTTCCCGCCACCCCTGCTGTTCCGGCGTGAGGTTAGAGTGATGTTCGAGCACCACGCGACCACGGGCGTCCTTCGTCGGCTCTAAGATGTCGCGAACCACCTTGGCGTTCTGGTCAATGATGGACGTGAAGGGAATGACGTAAATCACTCGATCCATCTTATGACGTTCCGCGTGATGTAGAGCAAAGCGGAGGCTGGCAAGAGTCTTACCACCTCCCGTGGGTACGGTCAGGGTATAAACGCCTTTATCACGAAGTGCACCGTCACGGCAGTGATCGGAAATGCTCCGTCTGATTTCATCAATTGGATTCCGGATGGTGAATCCTTGCAGGTGCTTCTCAAGACGCTCGATCAACAGAGGCCATTCGGTGTATTGCCCGTTGAGCCGATGCTTTGCGGCCTTTGGCCTTTCAAAATCAGCGGTATCGACACGGTCTGCGTCGATTAGGCAACTGAACAGAACGCGCACAAGCAGACCAATCTTGAACCGAATAACAATCTCACTTTTTTCGCCGCGTGCTACCTTCCGAATGGATTCCTCGATACCACCAATTAAACTTGGCATTGAAGCCAATTCTCGAAATCGCTTATTGATGAGCAGGTCCATCTTGCTCATGGCTTCTCGGAGATGGGATTGGTCATCCCGCTTGCCAGCCCGCCTCGTGAAAATATCTTCAACAGGCTTATTTGCGTTTGACGACAGGCAGTCAATCAAACCGGAATGGTGTGACGCAATGCACAAGGCGAGAACTTGGCCAGCAATCCCACCCATGACGTCTTGCTTGGACAATTCTTCCCAAATAAGCTGTGCCCCAGCGGTGGAATGATCCACCTTGCCCTTGAGTCCCTGCGCATCGACAAACTCATCTTCATCTTGATTGATCAAACCGAGAGCCGATTTGAGATAGGCCTGAAACTCATTGCTATACTTTCCCAGATCATGGAGTAGCCCTATCAACTCGCCTTGATGTTCGAGGTGAATCTTCGAAGCAAGCCTCTTGGCTATCTCAGCAACTCCCAACAGATGCTTTTCAAGGCTCTGTGGATCGCCTCCCGATTTGCGGACATGGGCAATGTAGCTTGGTAAGTCCATGCTCATTATTCGATCCACCGTGTCTATGCCACTATCTCGTTCTCACGAGCATTATGCTTTGGAAGGCCGAGGAGTACCTTCCAAGATCATGCCAGAGCCCAGCGAGTCGCCCCCAATCAGAAGATCCAAAAGCCGAGGCAAATTCATTCGCAAGTTCCCCCACCGTGCGCAAATGGTCTTCAAGATCATGAATCGCAAACGACCCGTCGTCGTTTCGCCGCACATGGGCGAGATACCGCGTTGCCGGCGTGGAGGATGAAATCGCCTGATCCTTAATGGCCACGCATCGCCTCTCCGCAGATCTTCCCTTGTACGCACCGCTTCATCGTGTGCTCCCTCGACCGCTCATTGTGCCGTTCATCCTCGACGGCCTTTCGGTTTGCCTGATTCTCCGGGCTTCATCTCAAAGCCGATTCGACGGCCTGGTGAAGACGGCGGGCTCATCAATTGTCGGATGGCTTCAAACAGAGACTGAATGTGCCCGTCGTGACTCGCAACTTTGCGCTCCAACTCTTTCAGCTTGGACGACAGTTCTTTGTGCGTCACGGCCAGTTCGCGCAGCTGAACGAACGTGCGCATGATCGTAATGTTGACCTGAATGGCGCGGTGGCTTTTCAGCACGCTCGACAGCATGGCCACACCCTGCTCAGTAAACGCATACGGGGCGGCGCGACGAAGACCTCCCCAACTTGAAGTCACAATTTGTGATTTCAAGTTGGCAAACTCAGCCTCGCTCAATTGGAACATGAAATCATCCGGAAATCGGCCATGGTTCCGCTTGACGGCTTGTATGAGGGCGCGCGCTTCAACATCGTAGAGTTCGGCTAGATCCGTACTGAGCATGACCTTCTGTCCGCGCAGGAGAAAGATCCGCTTCTGAATGCCTTTGCCGGTCACGACGCTATTCATGGTAATACCGCCCTCTCTGAGATGTCATCGCCTGCCACTTCCCCCGTCCAACGGCGCAAAGGGCACACCGAAACTGTGCTTGTTCACCGGGTTCAACGGATTGTCCGGATGGTGCCGATTCACCGGATTGAAGGGGTTGTTCGGGTTGTACTGGTTCACCGGATTCAGGGGATTGCCCGGATCGTACCGATTCACGGGGTTGAAGGCGCTGCGTGGATCATAGACGTTGGCCGGATTGAGCGGGTTATCCGGTTGATGCTGCATGATGGGATTGAAGATGTTGTAGTCCCGCTCGTAGCGCTGGTCGAAACCCGGCTCGGCATCGCTCGTTGCGACTGGCAGAACCAGCATCACTGTCATCAGTCCCATATATCTCATGGCCGCCTCCTTGTCTGGACGTTCATCGGCTGGCCCATGATACCCAACAACCGTGACATCGGAGGTCACTCTACCAAGAACGTTATCTGGTTCGTCTGGTTTATCTGGTTTGTCTGGTCTATTTGGTGCATGGGATCAGAAATCCGAGATAGCCATGTGAGACCAATTTGGACATTCGAGGTCATTCTCCGAAGAGCGTTCCTTGGTCTATCTCGTCTGTTTGGTCTGTCTTGTCAGACTGACTTGTCGTATGCCACAGACACGAGAAACCAGATAGACCAGATAAACCGTTCCAGACATGCACGGTCACTTGCCAGCGCAAATCTTTTTTGCTTCCTCCCTGACAGTTCCCAGCAAACTCTCCGGCCGGATTACCCGCACCCCGCTGCCGAAGCTGAGCACCCACCCCACGACTTCACGGCTGTCTGCTACTGAAAGCGTCATCTTCATACGCCCGCGCGGCAACCGTGTGAGCTGCTGACTTGGATGCCAGATGCGGTCTTTCACCCAGGCAGCCGTTGCTTTGTCGAACTCCAACTCCACGGTCATCCGAGGCCCGCGCATGACCGTGAGCGAATCTTCGACGAAGGCGTCGAAATCGAAGTGCAGCGGAATTTGATAGGGAAAGTCGGTCGGCGTCACGGATTTGATCCGTTCCACCGCGAACAGACGTGGTTCCTTCCGGACGTGACAGTATCCGACAAGATAGAGCCCGCCGGAGGCGTACCAGAGCCGATAGGGATCGACCTCCCGGCGAGTCATCCGGCCGCGGGACGCGGAATCGTACCGCATTTGTATGCGTGTCTTCTGCGCGATGGCCCGGGTCACCCGCTCGACCACCTCACGATGATGCCGGTAGCGCTTATGCGGGCCGAGTCCGACCGAGAAGGTGTGTTCGAGTTGCTGCGCCAGCTCCAATCCCTGCGGAGACAATGCTGCAGAGGCTTTGCCCAAGGCCGATTGCAGCGACGCGTGCAGTTCCGTCCCTTCCAGCGGCGCAATGAGGCGGCGGCTGACCGTCAATGCCATGAGTTCGGTGGGAGACAGGCGAAGCGCCGGGATGTTGCGAAACCCTTCGAGGAGTTTCCATCTCACCTGTCCGTCGATCCGTTCGGTCAGTACCGGCCAACCGAGCGCTTCAATGGCCGCAAGGTCCCGGCGGAGTGTCCGCGGATGGCGTGTGGCGGCGGGGTCTATCGCGTCGGCGAGTTGCGTAAGTGTGAGTCCCTGTCGTGAGGCTTCGAGTTTGTTGAGGATGACAAGTTGGCGGATGGCCTGGTCGTTGCGCGGCATCGATGACTTTCGGACAGTCCGACAGGGTTGAGCCGTTACATCGAGAGCATTGCGAATTGCTCGACGATTGTCGCGAAGCTTACCCCTTTCCTCCACCGAATTCATCCCCCCATTAGGAAGGGGAAGGGCGGGAAAGGTCTGTCTCGTCTGTTTGGTCTATCTCGTCTATCTGGTGCGTAGGAGGCGGGAAACGCGCGAGAGGAGGGCTGCGTTATGTCGCTTTGAATTCGGCGATCGCAAATTTTCTTTTGCCGACCTTCAAGCGCCGCGCCTGATTGGGATCGAAGGCAATGAGCTTGTCCGGATTGGATTCTTTCTCGCCATCCACCTCGACTCCGCCTTGAATGATCAGGCGCCTCGCTTCCGCGTTGCTTGAGACCAATCCTGTCTGGGCAATGAGCTTGATCAGCTTGATACTCCCTGTTCCCGACGCTCCCGTCTCCTGCATATCGCCGGCCGTCAAGATCAGATGTTTGTCCGGCTGATCGGGGAATTCCTGTTTCTGGAACTTCTGTTGAAACTCGGCTCGTGCCTCTCTGCCTACCTCCCCGCCGTGATACCGTCCGACGAGCAGCTCGGCCAATGCCTGCTTGGCTTCCATCGGGTGCAGCGCCTTGACGCGGCCGAGGTCTTCCGTGGTGAGCAACTCATAGTAACGATGCATGAGCACGTCGCTGATTGACATCACTTTGCCAAACATGTCGCCGGGCTTGTCTTCCAACGCAATGTAGTTGCCCACGCTCTTGCTCATCTTCTTGACACCGTCGGTCCCCTCCAGCAACGGCATCGTGATCACAACCTGAGGTTCCTGCCCATAGTCGCGCTGAAGTTCCCGCCCGACTAACAGGTTGAACTTCTGATCCGTCCCGCCCAATTCGACATCCGCCTTCAGCGCCACGGAATCGTACCCCTGCACCAGCGGATAGAGAAACTCGTGGACACTGATCGGCTTCTGCTCATGGTACCGCTTCTGAAAATCGTCCCGTTCCATCATCCTGGCCACGCGATAATGCGCGGCCAGTTCGATCAATCCACCCGCCGTCATCGGCCCCATCCAGCGGCTATTGAATTCGATGAGCGTCTTCTCCGGATCCAGGATTTTAAAGATCTGCCGCTGATAGGTCTTGGCATTCTCCCGCACCTGTTCAGTTGTGAGCGACTTGCGCGTTTCGGACACACCCGTCGGATCGCCGATCATGCCGGTAAAGTCGCCGATCAAGAAGAGGACCTGATGCCCAAGATCCTGGAAATGTTTCAGCTTGTGGATCAGTACGGTATGTCCCAGATGAAGATCAGGCGCCGTCGGGTCGAAGCCCGCCTTGATCCGCAGGGGCCGATGTTCTTTCATGGCACGCGTGAGCTTGGCTTCCAACTCGATCGGGTGGATCACTTCAACGGCGCCACGCAGAATGAGATCCAACTGCTGCTTCACATCCATCATAACGGTCGCTTCTCCGGATTGTTCTCCGTCTCTGCCGCAGCCACGGTCACCAGCGGCTTGAGACGGTCAAATTTCTTTGCGCCGATTCCGGCTACCTCACGCAAGTCTTCCACCGTCCGAAATCGCCCTACTGACTTTCGATAGGCAATCATCCGTTCAGCGAGCACCGTTCCGATGCCCGGCAACGATTCCAATTCTTTTGCGGTGGCTCTATTAAGATCCACGACATGGCGCGGCGCCGCCACGTTGGCACGACTCGCACCCTGATGTACGACTGATTGCCCGATGGTCGACTTCTGATGAGACCGATCAGGCAGACCCGGTTCAGATTCGAATGTGACGGGAGCCTGCACGGGAACGGCCGTCGAGTCGTCCGGAGCCGCCACATGCTCCATGGACGTATCGGGAGTCTGCCACCCGATCCAAAAGACAACTCCTATTGTCCCAGCCAACATGCCGAACTTCAACAGGAGGGATCGAATCATGCTCCCGCCTTTTTTCTGACTTGATGAATCGCGGCGCCTTCGACATCTTCCAGCGCCTCCAACAGGCCCTCGGCCAACGTGGGATGGGCATGAATCATACCGGCGGCTTGTGAGGCTGTCATCCCCATCTGCATCGCCAGCGCCGCTTCATGAATCAGATCAGCCGCATGAGCCCCGACAATATGCGCGCCCAGAATCTTGTCGGTTGCCGTATCGGCAATTACTTTGAAAAATCCTGTGATATCCCCCGTCGCTTGCGCCTTTCCAAGCGCGGCGTATCGGAACCGGCCGACTTTCACGCCGTGATCGGGGTTCGCCCCTGTTGCCTGAACACGATCCCGAGCCTGTTGTTCAGTCAACCCGACACGGCCGACTTCGGGCAGCGTGAAGATGCCGGCGGGAATCACATCGTAGTTGATACGTATCGTATGGCCAAGGATATTCTCGACCGCGACCTTTCCCTGAGCCGACGCCACATGTGCCAGCATACTCTTGCCGACAACATCACCGATGGCATAGACGCCTGGAACATTCGTCTCCATTCGCTCATCGACGAGCACTTCGCCGCGTCTGCCCAGCGCCACACTCACACGATCCAGGCCGATACCCTGCGACTGAAAACCCCGTCCGATGGAAATGAGCAAGACATCGGCTTCAACCGTGGTCTCGTCCGCCAACGATATAACCAGCGCATCAACGGTGTGATCGACCCGCTTGATCGTAGTGCCGGTCTTCACCTCAACCGACCGCTTTTTTAGTTCTCGCTCCATGAGCGCTGACACATCCCCGTCTTCCAACGGAAGGACCTTCGGTTGCAACTCAACCATGGTCACGACGGTCCCCAGTCCACTGAAATAGGTCGCACATTCGCAGCCTTCGACGCCGCCACCCAGAATCACCATCCGTTTGGGAATGACCTCCAGATCCAACGCTTCTTTGCTGGTGATGATCCGCTTCCCGTCGATCGGAAACTGCGCCGGCTGCGGCCAGGATGAGCCGGTCGCAATAATGAGGGCATCAGCCTCCACGTTCTGTTGCTTACCCTCCGGTCTGGCCACCGTGATCGTCCTGGCACCCGATAACTCTCCTCTGCCTTCCACGACATCAATGTTCCAGGCCTTGAACAATGTGGCAATCCCCTTGACCAATCCAGCCACAACTTTGTTCTTCCGGGCCACCATGCGAGCCAAGTCATATCGAGCAGGCCCCGCCAGCACTAAGCCGAGGTCTTCCGCTTTCTTGAGCTTCTCACCGAGTTCGATGACGGAGAGGAGCGTTTTGCTGGGAATACAGCCCCAGTTGAGGCAAACCCCGCCGAGTGCCTGCCGCTCGACGACCGTCACACGAGCGCCAAGTTGCGCCGCGCGGATCGCCGCGACATAGCCGCCCGGTCCGGCGCCGAGGATTGCAATGTGTGTTGGGACTGACATCGTGGATAGCGATTTAGACTGACGTCATGCACGCGCGCGATGGCGCACCCGTCAACCGTGGCCTCAGCTGACACCCGCACTCTTCATCAATGCTTCTGGCTGGCAAGGAACGCGTCGTACTGGGCCGCAGTCATCAGTTGCTCAACTTCTGAGGGAACGGCAAGGTCGATGACCGCAATCCATCCCTTTCCGTAGGGATCTGAATTCACGATTTCAGGATGGTCTTTGAGATCGGCATTGATCTTGGCAACGGTTCCACTGACCGGCGTGTAGATGGTAGATGTCGTCTTGGTCGATTCCACTTCGCCGATCTGCTGCCCGACCTTGACCGAAGCCCCGACCTTGGGAAGATCCAGGAACACAATGTCGCCCAAGGCGTCCTGCGCAAAGTGGCTGATGCCCACCGTCGCCTGATTGCCGTTGAGGCGAACCCATTCATGTTCCTTGTGATACCGCAAATCTGATGGAGTCATGCGCCTGCCCCTTATGAAATAATCCGATGGAACTGATGACCAGGCACGAGCCGCGAGCGCTCGCACCGTTTCAGCCGGCCCCTCAGCTCTTCACCTGGCACGTCAATGTTTCCGGGATCGTAGTGGGGCTCGCGGGGTTTTGTCAAGGAATGGTCTGACCTGATTCGGCGTGAATAAGTCTATTCCAGCGACCAAATATGGCACGATCGGCGATCGACTGATTGAACTCCTCCATCGCAAGAGGACGGGTTGACGTCTTTACGGAAAGTCCGATCCAAACCCGATCCGGTCCTCCCAACTGACGGCTAAGTTTTTCCAAAGCCGCCTCCCCTTCGATCCCCTCATGACGCACAACCAACGAACCGCCGGTATTCAACGACAGCTCGGCCACATCTTCCCCAAACTGCTGAAGCCCCTGAAGTGGCATCGCCAGCGAGGATTGACGCACTTCTATCGACAGAGTCGCGGCCGGGTTCCGCTCTCGCAGCGCTTTGTGAAGACGCACGGTCCATTGTGTATAGCTCCTCGCCTTCCAGCCGACCCATCGCCAGTAGGTTGCGGACTGTCCTTGCTCCGTGATGTCAGTCGAAGCCATGCTCCCGAATATCTCTTCCAGCGTACCATTGAGTCCAAACGATGCGGCAAACAATCGGCGGGATTCGTCGGAGAACTCCTCCGCAAATCCTGCCGTCGATCGCGCCGCGAGCACCACCCCGTCGCATCCCGCGCGAGCCAGCCTCCGAACCGTCTCTTCAAGATACGCCTGATAGCCGGGATGCGCGACGTCCACACTCGATCGTGAGGCGTCGTCAGGCCGAGCGGCCTGTCTGGTTGCAGCCATCCATTCCGGTCTGACATCCAGGCCGGAGCCATCATGAAGATCCAACACCACCCATAGGAAAAGACCGAGGCGGTGCGTCTCAGCCGCCACCGACCGTACCGTCTCCACGTTGAATGCTTGAATGCCGGACTTCGGCGTCTGAGCAGGCGCAATCGCCAGTACCGTCACACCCGCTTGCGCCAGTTCCTGAAGCCACGGCACAAGTCCGGTGATCGACGGCAGTTGATCAACCGTCACACTCAAGGCGAGCTGCATGGCGTCCCCATGATGTCCGTCGGGGCGCGGGCGACGCAGGTCATCCAGACGACGAAGCGCATAGCCTTCATAGAGCGCCCCATCCGCTTGTTGTGTTACCGATTTCACTGCCAGCAGGCGGTACTGTGTCATCGCGCTTCGGTAATCTCCAAGCCGTTCATAGGCGCGGCCTAACCACCACCGCGCCTCCGCCAAACGAGGTGAATCCTTCGCATCATCGATAAATCGGTTAAAAAACAGCGCGGCAGCCGGATATCGCTCCTGTACGAACGCCCGATGGGCTTCCTGGAGCAACCGCACCTGCGCGTCGTACGCCGGATTGGTGTGTGTCACACGGTTTGATGGTGGAATCGAGGGAGGCCGGCTGGCCAGCGGCGCACAACCAGACACAAGACAGAGGGAGAGCGCGAGCGCACTCCCTCTGCTTCGAAATAGGTGGAATGTACAGGGCAAGGGACTCATCGCCCCCAAAGACACGTGACTACCCGAAGATCTCCATGCCGGAGAAAAAGTAGCCGATCTCGAAGGCTGCCGTTTCGGGAGAATCCGAGCCGTGGACTGCATTGAACTCGATATTGGCGCCGTGTGCTTTTCGAATCGTGCCGGCATCGGCTTTGGCAGGATCGGTCGCGCCCATCAGCTCCCGATTTTTCTTAATCGCATTCTCGCCCTGGAGAACCAGCACGACAGCCGGCCCGGAGGACATGAAGGTGCAGAGGCTGCCGAAGAACGGCCTCGCCTTATGAACGGCATAGAAGCCCTCTGCCACAGGCATGGACATCTGCATCAGCTTCATCGCCACTAGCTTCAGTCCCGCCTTCTCATAACGGTTAAGGATATCTCCGACGGCATTCTTCTTGACCGCATCCGGCTTGATAATTGCGAGCGTTCGTTCACTCATCGCTTAAACTCTTCCTCCAATCTAATAATGGAACAATACGAACAATTTCAACGCATTATAAGGATGCCATCTTCGAGATGCAAGGGAAGACATGGCTAGGAGGAAAACTGACGTGCGAGGTCTTGAGGCTTGAAGACCCCCCGCTCAGTGATGATGCCGGTGATCAATTCGGCCGGTGTGACGTCAAAAGCAGGGTTGTAGACCGTGACGCCGTCAGGTGCGACAGGATGGCTGCCATGAATGCTCGTCACTTCCAACGGATTCCGTTGCTCGATCGGGATATCGGCGCCCGATTGTGTCTTCAAGTCGATGGTCGAATAGGGTGCTGCCACGTAAAAGGGAATGCCATGCGCCTTCGCCAGCACCGCCACCGAATAGGTGCCGATCTTGTTGGCCACATCTCCGTTCGCTGCAATCCGATCGGCGCCCACCACACAGAGGTGAATCTTCCCCTGGCGCATGAGCGCCCCGGCCATATTATCTGTGATGAGGGTGACGGGAATCTTGTCCTGCATCAGTTCCCAGGCCGTAAGTCGAGCACCTTGAAGAACAGGACGAGTTTCATCTGCTATCACATTGATTTTCTTGCCTTGATCAAACGCAGCACGAATGACCCCAAGGGCTGTCCCATAACCTGCCGTTGCAAGCGCACCTGCATTACAGTGCGTCAGTACCGTCTGTCCGTCCTTGATCAATTCCGCTCCGTGCCGTCCCATCGCCCGACATAGCCCAATATCCTCATCAAGAATAGCCTGAGCTTCCACGATCAAGGCTTGTTTGATCCACGGGATCGGCTGGCTCTGCAATGAATCAAGCTTCTGCTTCATCCGCTCGATTGCCCAAAAGAGATTGACGGCGGTCGGTCGCGTAGCCGCAAGTTGATCGCAGATAGTACGGACGGTTCTGGAGAAGCTCGGGTACTCTGTCTCGTTGACAGATTGCGCGCCCAAGGCGATACCCAGCGCTGCCGTCACGCCGATTGCAGGCGCCCCCCGTACTTTCAATTCTCGAATCGCGTCGGCAACCTCACGATAGTCGCGGCAGTCGAGAAATTCGACGGCGCCCGGAAGCCGGCTTTGATCCAAGAGACGGACTGTGCCGTCCCGCCATTCAATCGTGGGAACCATGGGGAATCTTCTAGCGGGAATAGCGGAGGAGTGCAAGCTCTTCTTGATCGTCGCCATGGAGAACACACGACCTGTCTATATAAGCGGCAGATCTGGACGATCACGGAATTGAAGCCACAGGCGGTGCCAATTCTTCTGTTCACAGCGCCAGAGACAATGCCGGGGAACAACAGGATGCAGCAGAGCATCTCGCGTGCGCGCCACAGCTATTTCTGATGTGGAAATCCGGCCCGTTATCCAGATCGCCCCATCATGATCCGTACGAAGCACACGAATATGCTCATTGGCATAGGCTTCGAGAACATCGGGAACCGGATGCCCATAGGAATTGGCCCGACCAACCGAAATCACGGCGTATTGGGGACGTATTTGCCCAAGCCACTCACGATCAAGCGAGCTACGCGCGCCGTGATGGGGAACCTTCACGACGGTCACGGGCCGACGCCCCTCTTCCCCAAGCCGGCGCAGGCCATCGACCTCAATATCTGCCGCAAACAAGATCGAGTGGGCGCCACATTGTACGCGCGATACGATGGACTGATTGTTCAGAAATGTCCCGCTCGGCCGCTGTATTGCCCGTTCACCGCTTGTGCCCTCCGGCGGATTGAGAATGGTCAACTGGCAAGGACCGGATTGCAACAGCTCTTGCCCGCGAGCGGCAATGTGTCGTGATATCTGGTTCTCGGTCAGCGCTGCATCAAGATCGATAGAAAACTGTTCTGACCGGTCAACCCCATTCGCCCAATATCGGCCGACTGGAATATGACGGAGAACCCAGATCAGTCCGCCGACATGATCGAGCTGATCATGTGTCCCTATGACGTGATCAAGATGAGTAATGCCTCGGTTCCAAAGAAACGGCGCCACCACCCCGCGCCCCATATCAAAACGCTCATATCGAGCCCCTCCGTCGATCAGCACCGTTTGACCATCGGGCAATTCAATGACGGCGCTGTCCCCCTGCCCCACGTCCAGAAACGTCACTCGCCAGTGATCCCCATCCGGCCCTACACGTGGTGAAGCAATCCACCAGCACATGAAAAAGAGGGCGATGCCCGCCCCCACGATGCGGAGGCGATGCGGCATACTGCCCATACTGACTACAATGAGTCCTGCGTAAAACACGATGATGGCAGGAATCGAAGGAGCCGCGACATGCCACGCTCCACCAGGAATACCGGCACACCAGCGGAGTCCCTGAACCATCCAGACTAGTAGCTGTTCCAATATCGTTCCGATGATCAGATCTTCGGCGCCAACGACGACTGTCCAAGCTGCAGCGAACAACCCCAGCGGAACCAGCAGAATTCCCGTAAACGGAACGGCAAACAGGTTGGTCACGATCCCCATCCATGGAACTTGATTGAAGTAGACGGCTACGACAGGAAGCGTAGCCCACGTCACCGCTCCGCTGATCACAAAGGCGTCTCGACCATACCGGGCAACAGTCTGGGCTTTGGTTTGTCCGGCACTTACGATGTCCTCGTCCCAAGCCCCCAGCCACTGCACGGTGCGGATGATCATCAACACCGAGAGGAAAGAGAGCTGAAACGAGATGTCGAAGAGGGCCCGTGGGTCATGCAGCAGAATAATCAAAGCCGCCGCTGCCATAGCATGGTGCGCTCGCCGCTCCTGTCCCAACCACAACGCAGCCAACGCCAGTGTGATCATTGCCAAGGAACGGATGGTCGCCAGCTCAGCGCCGGCCAGCAAGGCATACAGTGCCACGACCGGCCAGGTCGCGAGAATTGCGATCTTTGTCGGAGTGATAGTTCGAGAGAGTTCCAGTAACAGAGTTGATGGCAATCTCAAGATCGACTGTTTGCCGATCCAGAACACGACCAATGCCACCAAACCGAGATGCGACCCTGAGATCGACAGCAGATGCACCGTACCTGTCGCCATGAACCATTCCTGAAGTTCCGGTTGAAGAAACCCTCGTTCTCCTATGATGATTCCGAGGAAAATGCCGAGCGCTGGTTGACTCAATGTATTGACGGCCGCATTTCGAATCATCGCCCGCCAGCGATCGATTCGATTCCATAGCATCCAGCGCCAGGGCTCTTCACCTGGCTCCACGATGCGCACTACATGCTCTCCTGCAACCGTCGCCGTGAAGCTAATTCCCTGACGCTCCAAATAGGCAGCGTAGTTGAACCCTCCCGGGTTCAATGATCCGATCGGAGGATGGAGTCTCGCCCGAAACGACACCAGATCCCCCTGATACAAGACCTCATCAGACTGCCGCCACACGAGACGCATCCGTCTCGATTTGAGATCGGCTCCCTGAAGCTCGACGAGCATTGTTTGGCGGTCCGGACCGTGCTGAACAGGCGCCACGATACGGCCGGTGACCTCGGTTTGCAGCATGTCACGACGATCGGGAGGAGACGGATCAGGCTGGAGCGGCGGAATCAGAATACTCCAATAGAGCACCCCGGCAAGGAGGGAGCTATACAGCCACAGCGCCCGTTTCAATTCAATGAGCCCGGCTCGCTCGAGCAGACTCGATCCCAGGGCAAGCCCAGCCAACAGACCGGAGAGAACGACAGGAAAGAAGGGGAATTGCGATCCGCAGAAGAGACCAAACAGAAACGCAGCAGTGAGGGACGGCAGCATGAGGCCCCTCATGCAGAGGAAAACCGTTTATCCGATATGCGCTCGCACGACGCGAGCCAGTTCTTCCGCCACATCGTTGATGACGGAATCCTTCTCGCCTTCTACCATAATCCTCAGCAATGGCTCGGTCCCGGAATACCGAACGACCACCCGTCCGCAGCCGTTCAGGCGCTGCTCGCTCTCCCGCATCGCCCGCGCGATATCGGGGATCGATTCCAGATCCGTCTTCTGCTTGACCTTCACATTCAGCAAGATCTGAGGGACCGCCGACATCGCTTTGGCCAGCTCCGACAAAGGCTGTGTTGTGCGCTTCATGAGAGACAGCACTTGCAGCGCTGAAATCAGTCCGTCCCCGGTCGTATTGTGGTCGAGAAAGATAAAATGTCCGGACTGTTCACCGCCGAAATTGTAGCCTTCCGCCTGCATCCGTTCCAGTAGATACCGGTCACCAACCGGCGTTCGGACCAGCTTGATGCCGGCCTTAGACAGGGAGAGTTCCAGGCCGAAATTGCTCATCACGGTTCCGACCACTGTCTGCCGAGCCAGAAGTCCCTGTTTATGAAGATCGAGTCCCAGGGCTGCCATGACATGATCTCCATCGATAATTGTTCCCTGTTCACACACAAAAATTGCCCGATCTGCATCGCCGTCCAGCGCGATCCCAAGATCCGCTCGATGGCGGAGAACCGCTTCTTGAAGCTGCCCTGGATGAACAGCCCCGCAGCCGGCATTGATATTCATGCCGTCCGGCTGGTTTCCAATAATTTCCACCTTGGCGCCCAGCTCTCTCAAAACCATCGGAGCCACCTTGTATGCGGCGCCGTTCGCACAATCGACGACAAGCTTCATCCCTTGAAAATCAAGATCGCGCGGGAGCGAGCGCTTGGTAAATTCAATGTATCGTCCATCGGCGTCGTCGATGCGATAGGCCTTCCCGACCAAATCCGCTGTCGGCCGAAGATGGCTGATCTCATCGGATACGATCAATTCTTCGATCCGAGCCTCCACCTCATCAGGCAGTTTGAACCCATCGTTCGAGAAAAACTTGATCCCATTGTCCTGGTAGGGATTGTGCGATGCCGAAATCACGACCCCGGCATCAGCCTGCAGGCTACGGGTCAGAAAGGCAATGGCCGGCGTCGGCATCGGCCCGACAAGCAGCACATCGACACCCATGGAGCAGATCCCGGACGTCAAGGCGGATTCCAGCATGTACCCGGAAATGCGCGTGTCCTTCCCGATGACGATTTGGTGACGGCCGGCCCGCCGCATAAAAATATGCGCGGCCGCCCGTCCCAACTGCATCGCCATTTCGCTGGTCATGGGGTCAAGATTAGCCGTGCCTCGGATGCCGTCCGTCCCGAATAATTTACGCATCATGCGCCTTTCTACCTGAGGACGTGGCAGCTCCGATCGCCGCCGCCACCTTGACGACATCCGCCATCATCCCCACATCATGCACACGTAGAACTCGAGCGCCCCGGTCGACGGCAAGCGCCACCGCGGCGGCAGTTCCCCATTCGCGATACTCCGCAGAGCGGCCGACCAGTTGGCCGATGAAGGCTTTTCGTGACACTCCGACAAGCAACGGACGATCCAACATGCCCAACTCCGGCAGACGATTCAGCAATTCGAGGTTGTGCTTCAGCAGCTTACCAAAACCAATTCCAGGATCAAGCACGATATTCATTTGAGCGATGCCTGCTTCCATTGCTACCCGCATACGTTCCTTGAAAAACTGCATCACCTCCTCCACCACCTCACCATACGTCGGCGCCGTCTGCATGGTCTGGGGAGTCCCTTGCATATGCATCAGGACGACGCCCGCGCCGCATCGCGCCACCACCGACGCCATTGCTGTATCGTCCCGCAACGCACTGACATCGTTGACGATGGACGCGCCTGCATCCAAGGCGGCTTGCGCCACTCGTGACTTGGTCGTGTCCACAGATATCGGGACTGTTGTCCGGCGTGCCAGCTCGGCGATGACGGGAACCACTCGTCCCAGCTCGTCCTCCTCTTTCACCGGATGGGCGCCCGGCCTGGACGATTCAGCTCCAATATCCAGAATATCCGCCCCCTGTTCAAGCAATTTGATCGCATGGGCGATTGCCCGTTCGGAGTCTAGATATCGCCCTCCGTCGTAAAACGAATCATCCGTGACATTCACGATGCCCATAACCAGCGGACGCTCGCTGCACGTAATTTCCCGTCCCCTGGCGACAAGCCACGTCTGACAGGGCACTGCTTGCGAGGAAGATCTGCTCATGCTGACTCGTGTCATCGGTTATATGACAGAGTTCGAATCCCATGTGTGCCTCGTCACATACGAAGCGCACCAACCCAGTTCAGCGTCTTGATAAGAAAATTGCACCGGTTCCCTCCCAAAAGGGAACCGGTGACTATCGGGAGCTGTTAGACAGGCACCGTTTGAGAGGAAGACTGCAAGAGAATTTGATCGATCTCCCGCGCATCCAGCACTTCTTTTTCCAAGAGCGCTTCAGCTAACGCCTTCAAGCTGGTCATTTGTTCGGTCAAGACGCGCTTCGCGCGCTCATAGTTCTCCGTCACAAACCGTTTGATCTCAAGATCGATCTCCAACGCGACCTGATCGCTGACATCCCGCTTGGCCGAAAAATCACGGCCCAGGAAAACCGCATCCTCTTTCTGCCCGAACGTCAGCGGCCCCAACTTTTCACTCATTCCCCACTCACAGACCATTTTTCTCGCCAGATCCGTCGCGCGCTCCAAGTCGTTTCCGGCGCCGGTCGTGACATGCTGAAAGACCAGTTCTTCTGCAACCCGACCACCCATGAGAATCGCGAGCGTGTTATACAGGAATTCCTTCGAATAGTTATGGCGGTCGTCGGTCGGCAACTGCATCGTCAAGCCAAGAGCCCGGCCTCTGGGAATAATCGTCACTTTATGAACCGGATCGGTTCCCGGCAAGAGTTTCGCCATCAGTGCGTGGCCGGCCTCGTGATACGCCGTAATCCGTTTCTCCTCGTCTGTCAGCATCATGCTCTTGCGTTCGGCACCCATCATGACCTTGTCTTTCGCCATTTCGAAGTCCACAGTTTCGACTTCTTTCTTGTTTTGGCGGGCCGCCCATAACGCTGCTTCGTTCACAAGATTTTCCAAGTCCGCGCCTGAAAAACCGGGCGTCCCTCGGGCAATCTTTTCCAATTCTACGTTGGCTGCAACCGGCACCTTCTTCGTATGGACTTTGAGAATCTCTGATCGGCCGCGGAGATCCGGACGATTCACGACAACCTGGCGATCGAAACGGCCTGGGCGCAGCAAAGCCGGGTCAAGCACATCGGCCCGGTTGGTTGCTGCTACGAGAATGACGCCCTCGGTCGTGTCGAATCCATCCATTTCCACCAGCAGCTGATTGAGCGTCTGTTCGCGCTCATCATGGCCTCCGCCGAGCCCTGCGCCACGCAATCGACCGACCGCGTCAATTTCATCGATGAAAATGATACATGGCGCGTGCTTCTTCCCCTGCTCGAACAAATCGCGCACGCGGGACGCGCCGACACCGACAAACATTTCCACAAAATCCGATCCGCTGATGCTGAAGAACGGCACCCCGGCTTCACCCGCGATTGCTTTTGCCAAGAGCGTTTTCCCCGTTCCAGGAGGGCCGACGACCAACACACCCTTGGGGATACGGCCGCCGAGCTTCTGAAACTTCCTCGGATCTTTCAGGAACTCGACGATTTCGAGCACTTCTTCCTTCGCTTCATCGATACCTGCGACATCGGAGAACGTGATCTTTTTCCGCTCCTCAGTCAACATACGGGCACGGCTCTTTCCAAAGGACAAGGCCTTATTGCCCCCGACCTGCATTTGCCGCATGAGGAAAAACCAAAGGCCGAGGAAGAGAATGAACGGCCCCCAAGTCACGAGAAACGTGATGTACCAGGGACTTTCGTCCGGAGGCTTCACCTCGATCTGGACCCCTTTTTCACGGAACATCTTGACCATGTCAGGATAGTCTGCCGAATAGGTCCGGATGCGGGTCTTATCCTTGAGGACCCCGCTGATGTGGTTGCCCTTCATGACGACTTTCTCGAAATCGCCCTTGTCGAGTTTGGCCATAAAATCACTGAAAATGACTTCCTCTTCAGGGGCATGAGTCGGCACGCTGAACAAATTGAAGAGCAGAATCATGAACAAGCCGACCACGACCCAGAAAAGCAAGTTCTTGACCCTGGAATTCATCCGGATCTCCTTCGTGCTAACGTGATGCCCAAACGGAGTTTTCGATGCAACAAACTTGTCGTAATGTTAACACAGCCCTATTCTGATTGACAACAACGCGGGGTATTCCCTACTCGTCCTGCAGATCCTTTTGATCCAGGACAGCGAGGTACGGCAGGTTCCGATACTTCTGGCGATAGTCGAGCCCATATCCCACAATATACCGATCGGGAACTGTGAACCCGACGTACTCGACATGCACATCGGCAACACGGCGCTCCTGCTTGCTCAGGAGTGTACAGACATTGATGCTGCGCGGATTTTTTTTCGCAAGCGCTTTCAACAGATATTGTGCGGTCACACCTGAGTCGACGATGTCCTCGACCAGCAACACATCCTTGCCGGCGATCGGCTCGGTCAACTCCGTCAGCAGCTTCACCTTTGCCGCAGTCTTGCTTCGCGACCCGGAGGTCGTGACGATGATGAAATCGACTCGCACCGGAATTCGGATAGCTCGCGCCAAATCGGCATAAAACGCGTACGCCCCTTTCAGCACGCCAACCAGTACGAGGTCCTTGCCCGCATAATCGGCGCTGATCTGCCGGCCCATCTCACGAATGCGGGCGCGCATCTGCTCCTGTGTGACGATCGGCTTCCCAAACATACGTTCCATACCGCTAACTCTCCCGCTCTGTGAACAGCCCATCGACTGCAATGACCAGACATCGTTCGCTCGTCCCAGGCATAGACGACCGGCCATCCTGCCGATACCCGCTCACTCCAATACGGGCGCGCATCTGTTCCTGTGTGACAATCGGCTTCCCAAACTTATGTTTCATATCACTTCTTCCCCCTCATGGTGGGCGCTCCATCAACCGTAATGACCAAACACTGTTCGGTCGACGGAGTGAGAGCCGATCGGTCATCCTGCCGATACCCGACAACCCAGACGACTCGCTCTGCTGTCGCTACCACAGGAATTCTTGTCCGATCACTACCGCACACTTTCAGATCGGTGAAAAAATCCTGAAGTTTCTTCGAGCGCCCTTTCATGCCGAAAGGACAAAACCGATCCCCCTGCTGCCACGCTCGCACCATCAATGGTCCGTCGATTCGGTCGACATCCACCATAATACGATCTTTTTCATGTCCCGTCTCATGAATATTCTTCCGCAGCGATTGTTCCACATGGATGCGCTGCCCCGTGGCAACCCAGGTGATCGTCCCCGGGACAGGTAAGACCATCGGCACTGTCTGATGGGACCGATCATATGGCTGGTCTTGTGATGTCGGCGGACAGAACCGCACAACATCTTTACCAACGATCACAGACCCTGATGAAGTGGCAATGTTCGAAACTCTGTTCTTCCTCAGAACAGCCTGACGCACAAGCTCAACCGTGCGAAGACTCGGCGGTCGATCTACCGGACTGCATGTCTGCAGTGCTGAATGAATGAGCCGCCGCTGCACTGCGAGCGGCAGATCCCGCAGAAAGGATCGCTCGATCATCTGTCCGCCACCAGGCAACCGATCAATCCGATCAGCACTGAGCGCGGCAACGTGTCCATTCAGATACCCGTCGTCTTCACGGCAGACATCGGCGAGCCTGCAGAGGGCTTTCACGGATGCCGGCGACACCCGTTGCAAGGCCGGAATGATTTCGTGTCTGATCCGGTTCCGCAGATAGATCGGCTTATCATTACTGGAATCGAGACGAAACGACGACGCCTCACTCTGAAGATAGGCGAGGATCTCTCTCCGCCTAACCTCGTACAAAGGCCGTACGACGATGCCATCACGGCATGCTGGCATGCCGGAAAGACCGGGTAGTCCGGCCCCACGCAACATCCAGAGCAGTACCGTTTCAGCTTGATCGTCGGCCGTATGCCCGACGGCAATCCGATCCGCCCCGCATTGGTGGGCAATGGCTGTCAGACCGCTATAGCGCACATCACGGGCTGCGGCTTGGAGAGAAGTACCCCGTGCACGATTCCGGACATTGAGTTGCATTATATGAAGCGGGATCTCCAACCTCTGGCAGAGCGCTTCCACACACTCTTGATCGCCGTCCGATTCACTCCCACGCAACCCGTAATTACCGTGAACGGCACTCAGTGTGAGCCGCCATGGCGTCCGCAGCCGATGCAGCAGTGATACAAGCGCGACCGAATCCGGGCCGCCGGATACTGCGACAAGAAGATGCTGCCCCGGCTCAAACAAAGCTCTCGTTCGAATCGTTTTCACCATGTGATGGAGCAAGGGCGGCCACGCCCGGCGTCCGGTCCTGCTGGCTGATTCGATCGCTTCTGCGGCCATCACTTCCCCAACACCTCGCGATACTTCTGTAACATTATTCTGACCGAGTCCACATCACGTGCAATCTGACGACTTAATGCATCGGCCCCGGAAAACTGCCTATCAAGCCGAACTCGATCGACAAACTCGACGGTCATATGATGCCCATAGAGATCAGGCACATCATCAAACAGATGCACTTCGAGCAGCCGCTCGCCCGCGCCAAACGTAGGCCTGGTGCCGATGTATGCCACTGCATCGCAGCGCCGTTGGTTCCAAACCGCCACCGCTGCATACACCCCGTCCGCCGGGGCCACACGGTCAGGCGGCACAGCAAGATTCGCCGTTCGCCATCCCAATTCCTGCCCTCTCTGTGCGCCGGGAGCAACCACCCCGGTCATGGCATACTGCCGTCCAAGGAGAAGCGCCGCTTGAGCGACATCACCTGCTTGAATAAGTTGCCGGATCCTCGTTGAACTCACGACACCCCCGGATGCCGTTACCGGATCCATCGAATGCACAGCGAATCCATATCGGCTGCCCAGCGCCACAAGATCGGCAATCTTTCCAGCGCGCTTGTGCCCGAATCCAAAATGTTGTCCGACATACAATTCTTTCAGACCGAGTCCTCGCGACAATACCTGGTCAGCAAAGGCTTCCGGCGAAAGCATGGCAAAGGTCTCACTGAATTCCAGAAATACCACTTCGTCGATTCCTGCTTCTTCAAAACGGCCAAGCTTCTCTTCCGGGCCGGTCAAAAACCGCAGATCGACGTGCGGTGCCAGAATCTTCACTGGATGTGGATCGAACGTCAGCGCCAGTGCTGTTCCTCCGGCCTTGCGCGCAGTCTGTGACACTGCCAGCAAGAGAGCGCGATGCCCGATATGATGTCCATCGAAATTTCCAATCGTCGCGACGGGATACGGACGAACGCCCTCGCCCACATATCCTCGGGTCACCTTCATGGACATATTCAATGCAACAGCCGGACGGCGTCTTTGGCGAAATAGGAGAGAATAAGATCGGCGCCCGCCCGCTTGATCGCCAAGAGCGACTCCATGATTGCGCGCGATTCATCGAGCCAGCCGGCGCGTGCGGCAGCCTTGATCATGCTGTACTCGCCGCTCACCTGATACGCAGCAATCGGAAGGAGTGTTCGACTGCGCGCAGCCGCAATAATGTCCAAATAGGGCATGGCCGGTTTCACCATGACGATATCGGCTCCTTCCTCGATGTCGAGATCGATCTCACGAAGCGCTTCACGTGCATTGGCCGGATCCATCTGATAGGACTGCCGGTCGCCAAATTGTGGACTCGAAAAGGCCGCATCACGAAACGGCGCATAGAAACAGGAAGAGAATTTCGCCGCATAGGCCATGATCGGCACATCCGAGAACCCGGCCTGATCGAGCTCGTTTCTGATGGCCGCAACCCGGCCATCCATCATATCGGACGGTGCCACCATGTCGGCCCCGGCAGCGGCATGGGTGCGGGCCATCGCTCTCAAACAAGCCAGCGTGTCGTCGTTGAGAATCTTGCCGTCTTTGACGATGCCGCAATGTCCATGACTGGTGTACTCGTCGATACAGACATCGGTAATCACCATCAGGTTCGGCACCTGTGCTTTGACTGCTTTGATCGCCCGCTGCACGATGCCGTTCGGGTCCAGGCCGGCGCTACCCCATTCATCCTTCTGCGCAGGAATCCCGAATAGGATGATCGCCGGAATACCCAACGCATGGATCTCGCCGGCTTCTTTGAGCAACAAATCGATCGACAGACGGAACTGTCCCGGCATCGAAGCGATTTCCTCGCGCCGGCCCTGCCCTTCGACGATGAACAGCGGCGCAATAAAGTCCGCAGGAGACAGCACGGTCTCCCGCACCATCCGCCTGAGCGATTCATGTTGCCGAAGCCGACGAAGCCGCTGGATTGGAAACGCCATAGTGCCCTATTTCTTCCGGGGCAGATTCGTTAAGAATACGACAAGATCACGGACGGAAATCACCCCGACCAACTTACCGTCGCGCGTCACACCAAGGTGCCGCAGATGGGACTTGGCCATCAAATCATTCGCGTCGAGGAGTGTTTTGCTCTCCTCAATGGTCATAATGGGGGCGGACATGATTTGTTCCACCGTGGTCTTCGTTGCATCCGCTCCGGCGGCGACGACCCGGCGCATCATATCCGTGTCCGTCAAAATTCCGATAATTTCCCGTTCGTTGGTCACAAACAAACTACCGATCCCCCGATCGCGCATGATACGGGCGGCCGTCTGCGCATCGGTATCCCGCGCCACTGTGATGAACTTGTCTCGTGGAATCATGAATGACTTTACTGGAACCATGCCGTTACCTCCTTATAAATGTCCGATTACTCTCTGTTTTATGCCGTACCCGCCATAACCTGTTTCCGGCGTCCGCCATCATAATGGCAAACAATCGCGTCCACCAACGCCGGGATCGTATTTTCTCCCGGCACAATCGAAACCGTCAAACCAAATTCTTCGGCAGTCCTGGCGGTGATGGGCCCGATGCACGCCACCAGAACGGATCGCAAGAGCGGTCTCACCCGCTCCACACCCCCGAGCATCGTGACAAAATTGCGAACGGTCGACGAGCTCGTAAACGTCACAACATGAATCTGCCGATCAGACAGCTGCCGGCACCACTCCTCTCTGTCCCCGCTCGGAGTGATGGTGCGATAGACGGTCACCACATCGACATGGGCGCCACGTGCCCGCAGTTCGTCCGGCAATACCTCACGCGCCACCTCTGTGCGTGGGATGAGTATGCGCGCCTGCTTCAGATCCTGCCCTCCTAAGGCCGCAAGCACTCCTTCGGCTTGATAGTCGGCCGGCACGACATCCGCCCGGACCCCGAACTGTTCAAGCTCCTGAGCCGTACGAGGTCCGATACAGCAAACCTGCCGACCGGCCAGACACCGTGCATCCAATCCCTTCGCGCGCAGGCGAGTCATGAACCGGTCTACGCCATTTACGCTGGTAAAGATGACCCACTGATAGCTGCCGACGGATTCGATCGCCCGATCCACAGCAGTCCAATCTTCCGGTGGAACGATCCTGATGGTCGGTGCTTCAACAGGCTCCGCTCCATGGGCGTGCAGCAGATCGGCCAATTCCGCCGCCTGTTCCTTAGCCCGTGTCATCAAAACACGCTTGCCGAACAGCGGCCGCCGCTCGAACCAGTTCAATTGCTCCCTGAGTCGAACCACGTCGCCCACCACAATCACCGTCGGCGGCTCCATCTTGGCTGCCTCGGCTTTCCCCACAATATCAGCGAGGGTCCCAACCACCGTCTGTTGTGCGGCTCTGGTTCCCCAGCGAATAATCGCCGCCGGTGTGGCACTTGACCGCCCCTCAGCCGTTAAATTGGCGACGATCGCCGGCAAATTCTTCATACCCATGAGAAAGACCAAGGTGCCATGGCTCGTTGCAAGCCTCGGCCACTCTACCCCGGTTGATGGTTTGTCGGGATCTTCATGCCCGGTGACAAACGTGACCATGGAGGCCAACGTCCGATGGGTCACGGGAATGCCGGCATACGCCGGCGCCGCAACGGCGGCGGTGACACCGGGGACGACCTCAAACTCAATGCCGGCCGATGCCAACACTTCCGCCTCTTCTCCTCCACGCCCAAATACGAAGGGATCCCCGCCCTTGAGCCGCACGACGGTTTTGCCCTCCTGCGCCCGCTCGATCAGCAACCGGTTGATTTCATCTTGCGCCGGATATTTTCCTTTGCCTCGCCGCCCGACATACAATCGCTCCGCATGATCGGGCACATGGGTCAGAATGGCGGGATTGGCGAGATAATCGAACAACACCACATCCGCCCGCTCAAGACATTCCTTCCCACGAAGAGTCAGAAGCTTGGGATCGCCGGGACCGGCACCGACCAAATAGACCTTGCCGTTCAAGTGTGTCGCCGTCATCACACCGTTCCGTAAATATCACGAAGGATCTTGTCGCCGCCTCGTGCCAGCAGCCGTTCAGCCAGCTGGACACCCAGCGTGTGAGCATCTTGGCTCTTTCCTTGGATTCGATCACGAATAATTGTTTTGCCGTCAATGCCGGCCACAAGCCCATCCAGTATCACCTGTCCATCGGACAGCGTGGCATAGGCGGCGATCGGCACTTGGCAGCCTCCCTCCAAGCGCGCTAAGAATGCCCGTTCCGCCATGACGGCCGTCGCGGTGACGTGATCGTTCAGACGCTCTAACACGGAGCGCACGAACTGATCGCTGCTGCGCCCCTCAATACCCAAGGCGCCTTGTCCGATGGCCGGCAAGCTGACGACCGGGTCAAGATACTCGGTAATCTCCTGCGCCCAGGCCAATCGGTGCAAACCGGCGGCAGCCAATACGATCGCGTCGAACTGCCCTTCCTTGAGTTTTCTCAGTCTCGTATCCAGATTTCCTCGCAGCATCTCAATCCGGAGATCGGGCCGGGCGTTCAGAAGCTGCGCCTGCCGGCGAAGACTTGCCGTGCCGATCGTCGCCCCTTGTGGAAGATCCTTGAATGGACGTCCGTCACGGCTGATCAGCGCATCGCGCGCATCCTCGCGGACTGGCACACAAAGGATATCCAGCCCCTCAGGCAACTGCGCTGGCACATCTTTCATGCTGTGGACGGCCAAATCGATCTCGCCGGCAAGCAAGGCTTCTTCGATTTCCTTAACGAAGAGGCCTTTCCCTCCGATCTTAGCCAACGGCACATCGACAATCTTGTCGCCGGACGTCTGAATCTTCCGAAGCGTCACGCACACATCAGGCGCAACCGCATGAATGCGCGACTGAAACCATTCGCTTTGCTGCAGCGCCAGTTTGCTCCCCCTCGTCCCCAACGTCAGGTTCGAGCGTCGACCAGTGGGTATAGACACGAGCACAACCTCCTCGCTCTTGCGCTGATTGCGAATCAGCCCGCCCGCTTGCGAACCGACGCCGCCGGTTCCTCATGTGCGGATTCAACAGGATCAGGGGAGAGATACCGCAATCGGCTCTCACGATCTTCCTCTTCTGAACTTTGTGTCGAGGACTGGTCCAGATGGAAAAACCGGCGCGCCGCTTCGACAAAGGCCGGGCCATTCGATGAATTGACTTCGGCCTTGAGTGTCACCATCGTGCGATGGATCAATTTATTCACGATCGAGGACGCCATCCCTTCGACTAGTTCCCGATCCTGCTGAGAGAGATGAGCAAGGCGGCTCATCACTTTTTCGACTTCCGCCTGTTTAATTGCATCGACCCGGCTACGGAGAGCCACGATCGTGGGAGTCACCTCCAGAGCTTTCATCCACTCAAGCGTAGCGCCGACTTCCTCCACAACCATCCGCTCAGCCTTATCCGCTTCCTGCAACCGCTCCGCACGATTTTGCTCGACCCGTTGCTTCAGATCGTCGATATCGAACAAGAACGCATTATCGACGTGCCGAACAGCCGGATCGATGTTCCGCGGGACGGAGATATCGATCAAAAACATGGGGCGATTCCCACGCTTATCCACCGCCCGCTGCACATCCTCTGCGCCGATCAAATAGTGCGCGGCGCCGGTAGAGACCAGCACGATGTCCGCCGCCGCCATCTCGTCCTTGAATTGGTCGAACGGAACCGGCGTCCCACCGAACTTCTCCGCCAGATCGATCGCATGCTGCGGCGTCCTTGTGGTAATCCGCACCTGGTGGACACCCTGCGCGATCAAGTGCCGCGCCGCCAGTTTGGCCATTTCTCCGGCACCGACCAGCAACACGGTTTTCTCGTCGAGATTCGAGAAGATCTTCTTGGCCAACTCGACCGCCGCATAGCTGACCGAGACCGCCATCTCGGAAATTTTCGTCTCGGTCCGCACCCGTTTGGCGACCGAAATGGCCTTCTTGACGACTTTGTTCATGATGACGCCGGTCGTCTTATGCGCCAGGGCAACTTCGAACGCATTCTTGAGCTGCCCCAGGATCTGGGACTCGCCGATGATCATCGAATCCAGGCTTGCCGCGACCCTGAACAGGTGGGCGATAGCCCGATCCCCGGTATGCCAGTACAGATGCGGCGTCAATTGCTCGGATGACAACGACAAATGCGTATCGGCAAGAAATTCTTGGATGCGGGCGTAGCCCTCCTCGACGTCCTCCACGACCGAATAGACTTCGACTCGATTGCAGGTTGACAGCAGCACACCTTCCTTCACTCCGCGATAGGAACAGAGCCGGCCTAGCGCCTCGCCCAAGCGGCTTTCAGGCACGGCCAGTTTCTCACGAACCTCAACCGGCGCCGTCTTATGGCTCAGCCCTACCACGATCACATGCATGCTACGACAGGGCTCCGTGGCTCTTAAGCACGACTCCCACCAATGTCAGGATCACGCAGGCAAACCCGACCACCGTCAAATAGGCGGCGCGCTTCGCCCGCCACCCCACCGTCAACCGCCCCAACAAGACGAAAAAATAAAACAGCCAGGTTATCAGGGCCCCGGTCTGTTCCGGATTCCAATTCACATACGATCCGCGATCGAACTCGGCCGAGATCGCCCCGGTCACGATTCCCAGAGTCAACAATGGGAAGCCCAGGATGATCGATTGCTGATTGAGATGGTCGAGAAAATCGAGTGCCGGCAGCTTGCTATAGAGCACATTGAATCGTTTAGACTTGAGCAGGCGGTCTTGAATCAGGTACATCACACCGGCCACGAACGCGACGGTGAATCCCACGGTTCCCAGCATGCTGAGCGTGACATGGACCCAGAGGGTCTTGAATACGGGCTTGAGCGTGGGTACTGTCTCGGGAAGCGCTGCTGCCGATACCAGCGAGACCAGCGCAAGCGGAACCATGAAAGAGCCGAGTACATGAATCCGATGGCGAAACTCGACGACCAGAAACACGAGAATCATCATCCATGAAAAAAAGGAAAGCGCCTCGTAGAAACTAGGTGTGGCTGGCGATGACGCTGTCGCCATTCTGGCCACCAGGGCAATCGTGTGAAATACGAATCCTGCGGCCGTCACCCACAATGAGACTTTCGATAACGCATCGGAACGCCGCAGCAAATAAGTGAGAAACGACACCGTGGCCACGAAATACAACGCCATGGTGATCATAAAACAGACCGAAGCCATCAGGTCTACCCTTGTTCAATGCCGCGCACAAACGGTGTCCTTCGAGATAAGCGTGAAATTATATCGATGCAGCAAGAACGGAGTCAACAAAGGGCCTGCGCTGATATGACTGCTGACGATCCACAACCGAAGCCCGGCATTCTCTTTCTGGTCGCAGTGCCTATCGGAAATGTCGACGATCTGACAGTCCGTGCCATCCGAATCCTGCGCGAGGCCGATTTGATTGCCTCGGAAGATCCGGGGAAAACACGGCAACTGCTCTCCCATCATGGCATCGATGCAACGCTGACAAGTTACGGCCCCACGAACATCAAAGAAAAAGCGGACATCCTGCTCGATCGATTGCACCGAGGCGCCCAGATCGCGTTAGTGTCGGATTGCGGATCTCCGGTCATCGCCGACCCTGGCGCACTCCTTGTGACATTGGCCCACGCGCACGGCATTCAGGTGATCTCAATCCCCGGCCCCTCTGCCCTGACTGCGGCCGTCGCTTTGGCAGGACTCCCCTGCGAACGCTTTGTGTTTCTGGGACAACTACCGGAGACACGAGCGGGAATACGACGCTGTCTCTCCACTCATTCAATCGGCACAATCGACGCCGTTGCCTTCTGCAACGGCACGTCGCTTGAACTTGCACTGGACATAGTTGCCGATGTGGCGCCGCAATGTACTATCGTGCTCGCCTGCGATCTCACAAAACCGAATGAACGGATTATGCATGGAACAGTCTTTCAAATCCGACGAGACTTGAAGAATCTTCCAACACCCGAAGACATTACGCTGATTCTGACAGGAAAAAGAAAGCGGATCGAGTGGACTGGAAGGAACAAGAGTGCAACGCCCGCTCAGTCACTATCCTCACGGCGGATCAGCACTCGATAGGTCTGATCGATTCGTTCCTGCGCAAGCACCGTATGCCCTTCGTTTTCGACGCTACGAGGAACATTCCGGATCGGATCGCCGTCATCCAGCAAAACGGAAAGCACCTGCCCCTCCCGCATCGTTTCAAGTTTGAGCTTCGTCTTGACGAAGTTGTAGGGACAGATCACTCCGCGAAGGTCGAGTTCGGCATCGGACTGCTGAGTCATCGATTGATCTTGTTTCTCATCCATCGCGGCGCCTCACCTCATTGATACCACACGCCACATTACTTGCCGGCCTGTGAAGAAAAACCACACCAGGCAAGAATTCGACACACCTGCCAGACCTATCGCGAAACAAAAGGGGCAGCCCGAAGCTGCCCCTTCCGCTTAGTATTCTAAATCAAAACACAATTGAGAATTCTACTGCAGCCCCTTCACAAGATTGGGCTTCGACAAATCTGTTCCGTAGTCAGACTTGGTCTGTGTCTGCTGATAGCCCCATCCCGGCTGAGGTTCGCAATTCCAGCAAGGAGCGGATCCTGTAAATTCGCCGATGGTCGTATCGATGGTGCCCCCGATTTTCCCCGGCAACACAGAGCCGGCGACACCTCCGGTAACCCCTCCGCCAGTGACGGCCAAAGCGCGGTCATTGAGCGGATCAGGACGTTGACCGAGTCCTCCGAAACCTTTTCGCGTGGCCACAACATTCGTCACGGAGACTTCCAACACGATCTTTCGACCAACTCCGTATGGCTGATCCTTGGTCGTCTCTTCCACCACCTGCACCGTGACTTCGTCCCCTACGTTGAGCTCTCGAATCACCTGCATATTCGACCGATCGGACAGGCTCAAGGGAATGATCGTCCGGGCACCGTACCCGGCCTTGCCTTCCTGACCTTCGTCTTGCATGCGGCCTGCGCCCCCCGTTTCGATCATCAGTTTGCGTTGAGGTAAATCGAGCGCGAAAATGCGTCCCATCACCGTCTCAGGTTGAGATAACCGATCGAGAAACGTATTGCTATCGAACGCCTGAACGCGGTTTGCGCTTCCCGAGACATCGCCGACACCGGTGCCGACGCCCAGCGATGACCCTCCTGATGACTGCTGCAGACGCTCTTGTGCCGTTGCAACACCCACAGAGCCGACCAAACAAATCGTGGCTCCCAGTGCCAACACCTTACGCATGGACTGCCTCCTTATAATAGGTAAGAAACGATGGTGTACTGCCAAAAATCGCGTTGAAACAATCACCCTCATGGGACGAATATACAGATAACCCGACGGCAAACACGTTCATTTCCATAAAATCTGACAAGAAATTAGGCCAACCACACGACCCTGTCAAGAGGGTCCTCATTGCTCCAGTCTTATCCACTCCTCGTTTGGTGCCCAGAGGGAGGGTCGAACTCCCACTCTCTTGCGAGAACCGGATTTTGAGTCCGGCGCGTCTGCCAGTTCCGCCATCCGGGCATAGCCTCAAACGTACCTTCACACAGGGTGCTTTTCTAACATGATGCATCGAGAGGGTCAACCAGTATAGATCTCCAAAGCTATGCGTACCTCCATCACAACTGCCCCCTCAGAGTCTTATGAAAGCCTTGACAGGTTTTAGGCTCACAGCTGCCGAAAAGAGCGGGCTGACGGCGATAGCTGCCCCCCCCTGTTAAAGTGCCGGATGGTTGTGTACCGTATAAGTGATGCGGGAACACCGTGGCCACACGCTTCGGTCTCTTCCTTGATCGACGCCAGGCGCTAATCGGCGCAGGGGTGAAACCATGAATAAATCGATGCCGACAACCCATTCGCCTCACGTGAGGCTGGATATACTGGTCTTGGTCTATGTGCTGACCGTCGCCGGCTGCGCACAGCCAATCGAGACGATCGAAATGACATCTTTCGATCCATCGCATGATCAGATGGCGATTGCTGGCTACTACCGAGACGGGGCCATGGATATGCGGGAAAAAGCGGCCTCCCTTGCCGAGAGCGCCGTCCGGTATGAGCAACTCTTCGGACCTCAGTCGGATTGGGTGAGTGGAGCGCGGCAACTTTCACAATACTATGCCGCAGCGGCTCAAGAGCAGGAACGTCTGGCTAACGCCCATGCGGAAATTGCTCGAACAGGACGACAGCATCGCCAGTGAGTGCCATACAAAAGGAGGACCTATGAAACCCTCAGTGCTTTCCCGTTCAATCATACCGATCATACCGTTAATTTCGATGCTGCTGTTGATCTACGGCTGCGGGACGACTGTCGACCAAGGGAAACGAGGCCTGCGCTGGAACCCGTTCACATCAGGGCTGACAAAAGAGCCGCTCAGCGAAGGGTTCTATTGGCATGCGCCGTGGAATAAGGTGTTTGAGTACGACGTCAGGTATCAAAGCTTTACGGAAAAAGTGGATGCCTTAACTGCCGACGATCTCTCGGTCACGCTGCATGCGGCAATTACCATGAGACCCATTGGGGAGGAAATCTATTTCCTCGCTCAGGAAGTAGGGCACGGCTGGTATGCGCAGCTCGTCCGTCCACAGTTCCTCTCGGCCGTGCGCGGGGTCGTCGCGCAATATACGATGGTCTCGCTTCCTGAACGGAGCAGCGAAATCGGCAACAAGATCGAAGCGGTGATGGTCGAGTCGCTCAAGGGTCGGCATCTGGACGTGTACAGTGTGGCCTTGTCCGAAATCGAATTTCCTCAGATGGTCTTAAAATCCATTGAGCAGAAACAAGCGAAGGAGCAGGAAAAAGAGCAAAAAGAATTTGAGTTGGTTATTGCGCAGCGCAACGCCGAGATTGCGAGGATTCAAGCCAAAGGGGAAGGCGATGCCTTGCAAATTCGCGCTGAGGGCGAAGGAGAGAGTCTACGCATTCGCGCCAAGGGACAGTCACAAGCGCAGGAAATCATCACCAAAACTCTCACGCAGGATTATCTGAAGTACAAATTGTACGAGAACCCCAGCACCAAAACGATCATCGTGCCGGATAAGCTGAATGTGCCGATTATTGTAAATCCGGGATCGGATCATTCACGTTGAACGGCATATAGGAATCGGTCCGATAAAGAGGGCAGCGACTGCCTTGTATCGCTCGCAGCTCATGACGCACAACGCTCGCTTCGTGGGAAATAAGCCCACAAGCAATTCCACGAATGCTGGAGCCGTTGATAGGGATGCGAAAGTAGGATTATCAGGAGAATGATCGGCAGCAGACAAGGCGGAGAAACACTTCAACAACCCTTGAACTTTTTCGCGAGGCACGCTTTCGAGAGCCGCTTGGCTTCGGTCACCTGCGCGGGAGTCATCCGCTGTGCCACATCATCCCGGTTGGCTTCAGCCTGCTTCTGCTCATCGCCCTTTAAATGGACTGCGGCGATGTTCACCCACATGTATGCCCGCACATAGTCTTGTTGGACGCCCAAACCGGCGAAATACAGTTCTGCCAGATTGTTCTGCGCCAAAGCATGACCCTGTGCCGCTGCTTTTTCGTACCACTGCCGCGCCTGCACATAGTCCTTCGGCACGCCTTTGCCCTCAGCATACAACGCCCCAAGACTATTCTGGGCCTCTGCATTGCCTGCGGCTGCCTGGGATTCTAGATCCTTCGCCGACATTTCGGCGCCGTTTTTCGGATATGCTGCGCTCTGCTCGACGGGAAACAAGAGTGCAACGAAGAGAATGGTGATAGAAAGGCCGCGCATAGGCAGATAGTATCGCGCGGCGAGATGGAAAGCGTCAAGAGTGAGGATGCGTGGTGTTGCGATCGCGGGACTTTTTTTCATTGCGACACCTCTGCTAGAATGGCGGTCATCATTAGGCGCGTATTACAGCTCGCCCTTGATGATTTCCATCTACGTGCCACTGAACGAAAAAGAAGGAGTGTGACAGCCATGGCCGACGTTGCATGCGTGACCTGCGGACAAACAGGAGAAGCGATCACCGCTCCTCTGTTTCTCGGGAAACTCGAAACGGAGATCAAGGCCAAGGTCTGCCTCGGCTGCTGGAAGAAGTGGGAAGGAATGCGGGTCATGGTCATCAACGAATACCAGGTCAACCTGGGCGATGAAAGCGGACGCGACCTTGTCCGCAAACAGATGAAGGCCTTTTTGAAATTAGGTGAGCAGGCCGACTCATCGAAGGTGGCGGAAAACTTCCGACCGCCTACAAGCTGATCGCAGACGCCTGACCTGCCGTCATACCATTTCAAGTCATCCGACTTTCCCCTGTGTTGTCGCCGAGTTCGTTGACATCACGAATTCAGAAGTGATACAGTCCTCCATTCTTCCCCGTCCTTTTTCACGAAAGCGTGGGAGTTAAGAAGATTGTCGGAGCCTGGGTTATGATTACGCAGATGCAGGTTAAGGGGTTGATGTTTGACCCCTATAACAATGCCTATATTGTGATCTTGCGGGATGAGGATCAGGCAGATATGCTGCCTATTTGGGTCGGCAAATCAGAGGCCAGTTCGATCAGTCTGGCCCTGGAAAGTGTGGATCCTCCCCGTCCGATGACGCACGATTTCATGAAGGCCTATCTCGATGCCGTCAATGCAAAGGTCATCAGTGTCGTCATCACCGACCTGAGCGAGAACACGTATTTTGCCAAAATCCATTTGACCTATGAAGACTCGGAATACACGGTGGACTCACGACCCAGCGACGCCATTGCCCTTGCACTCCGATCTGAGGCTCCGATTTTTGCCAACGAGTCGGTCATCCGAAAGCAAACTTCGGAGGAGCTCGATCAATGGCTGGAAAATTTGAAGCCGGAAGACTTTGGAAAACTGGACTCCTGATTGGGCGCGCGCATGATACCGGAAGAAACACCGCAACCCACAGAACCCTTGATTGAGCTGACCGTCAACCGGGTCGTGGAAGACCCCAACACGGACACGCGGATTCTCGTTCTCTCACGTACCGATGGAACGCCCGAAAATTTTATGATCTGGGTCGGGGCTGCGGAAGGCGAGTCGATCCGGAGAGCGCTGGACACCTCGGTCACGCCGCGCCCCATGAGCCATGATTTGGTCAGGAGCTTCGGCGAACACCTGGGAATCATCACAGAACGAGTCGTCATCACGGACGTGAAGAGCAGCACCTATTTCGCCACCGTCTATCTTGAGAACAAAGGCGTCACACGCACCGTTGATGCCAGACCCAGCGATGCCATCGGGTTGGCCCTCCGCTGCCATGCCCCGATTTATGTGACACCGGATGTCTGGAAACGGCGCA
The DNA here is from genome assembly GCA_002083405.1 of Nitrospira sp. SG-bin2. Lineage (GTDB taxonomy): Bacteria > Nitrospirota > Nitrospiria > Nitrospirales > Nitrospiraceae > Nitrospira_D. The sequence goes on from LVWT01000016.1 coordinate 38,067, forward strand.
CCGGCCAGAACCTGGACGCGTGGCTGAATAAACTTGAGACCAAAAACATCGGAGCGCAGGAAGTTTAGCATCCATCAAGGCAGTTCATTCTATTAGGAGAAGTGGAGACCGTGTTATGACGTATCTCGAAAAACCAGCCGACGTGAAAGAAACCTGGCATCTGGTAGACGCAGAAGGAAAAACCCTGGGCCGCCTCGCCGCTCGCGTGGCCGGCATCCTGAGAGGGAAGCATCGCCCGACCTTTACCCCGAACGTCGACCTGGGCGACCATGTGGTAATCGTCAATGCCGAGAAGATTCACGTAAGCGGCAATAAGATGAAAGACAAGCTCTACCGGCACCATTCCGGTTATCCGGGTGGTCTGAAGACGACCAGCGCCGAACACCTGTTTCGCAAAGATCCTACCGAACTGCTGGTTCGGGCCATCGAGGGTATGCTCCCCAAGAATCCGCTCGGTAACGGCATGGCCAAGAAGCTCCGGGTCTATACCGGGCCTAACCATCCACATCACGCACAACGGCCGGAACCGATTTCCCTATAAGCACAGAATCAGAGAGAAGGAGGCGAGTCGCATGGCAGTGGTAACACAGTACGCAACAGGTCGGAGGAAATGTGCAATCGCAAGAGCCTGGGTCACCGGCACCGCCGGCGAGATCACAGTCAATGAGAAGCCATTAGAGAAGGCCTTCCCGCGCCTCACGCTCCGGCAAATCATCCAGTTGCCGCTTGAAATGGCGGGGGTCATGGGAAAGTATTCGATCAGCGCCACCGTATACGGTGGTGGACCGGCCGGACAAGCCGGCGCGCTTCGCCACGCGATTGCCCGGGCCCTGGTCGCAATGACTCCGACCACGCGGCCTCCGCTCAAGAAAGAGGGATTGCTCACAAGAGACTCTCGCGTGAAAGAACGAAAGAAGTACGGACAAAAGGGAGCCCGTAAGCGCTTCCAGTACTCCAAGCGCTAACGCATCGAGAAGCCGGTATTCGACACAAGAAAGGGAAGGCTTCTCGCCTTCCCTTTTTTGTGCCCAACGGCAAATTAACTCTGACCAATCAGCAGGTCACCTACGATGGGCAAGAAGTTTCGAGTGGCAATTGCAGGCGCCAGCGGATATGCGGGCGCAGAACTTGTTCGGCTCGCCGCCGCGCATCCTTTTTATGAAATTACTGCCGTCACATCCGAGAAATCGGCCGGCCAGCTGGTGTCAGCCGTCTTCCCCAGTCTCACCGGCGTTGTAGAACATCGCTTCGAGGCACTGGCCCCGGAAGCCTTGGCTGAACGGGCGGACGCAGTGTTCCTGGCACTTCCCCACACTAAGTCACAGGACCCGGTTGCATTGTGTATGAAAGCGGGCAAGCTGGTTGTCGATCTCAGCGCCGATTATCGCCTCAAGGATGTCGCCGCCTACGAACAGTGGTACCAAACCCCGCATACGCACCCACGCCTCTTAGAAGAAGCGGTCTATGGTTTGCCGGAACTCCATCGGGAAGCCATTGCCAAGGCAAGACTAGTCGCCTCGCCGGGCTGTTATCCGACTGCCGCCATCTTGCAGCTCGCGCCCCTCATCGCCAAGAATCTGGTGCAGCCTGATCTGATTGTGATCGATGCAAAGTCCGGGATCTCCGGAGCCGGACGCAGTCCTGCTCTCCCCTACCACTTCCCGGAAGCCCATGAATCACTGGAACCGTACAAGATCGGCAAGCATCGGCATATACCTGAAATCGAACAAGAGCTGTCCGGCATGACCGGAAAGACCGGATCGGTCACCGTCACCTTTACACCGCACCTGGTACCAATGAATCGTGGAATTCTCAGTACGGCGTACTGCAAGCTGGTGCATGACATGACGCTCGCCGACCTCCGGTCTTTGTATAGGGAATTTTACAAGGGAGAGCGGTTTGTCCGGCTCTATGAGGATATCGTCCCCAATCCCCGATATATCAGAGGCTCTAATTTTTGCGACGTCGGGGTCTACACCGATCCGCGGGCCGGATGGGTGGTAACAGTCGCCGCCGTCGACAATCTGGTAAAAGGCGCCGCAGGCCAGGCCATCCAAGCCATGAATCTGATGATGGGGCTCCCTGAAGAGAGCGGGCTTACCCTGCCGGGCAGCTACCCGTAATGAGCAACTGACAACAATCGATTGTTTCAACCCACACTTCCAACGACTGACCGTGAAGACAAAGCAGACCTCCGGTGTGACCGCGCCTTTAGGCTTTGAAGCAGCCGGCATCCATTGCGGAATCAAGAAGCCGGGAATCCTCGATCTGGCTCTTGTCGTATCAACCGTCAGCGGGCCGATCGCCGGTGTGTTCACAAAAAACCAGGTTGCCGCCGCTCCGGTGATTCTCGATCGATTGCACCTCCGGCGGCGGCAGGGCCGCGCCATCATTGTGAATAGCGGAAACGCGAACGCCTGCACAGGGGCGAATGGACTTGCTTCGGCGCAGGTCATGGCCTCGACCGTCGCGCAAGGTCTTGCTATTCCCGTGCACCAAGTCTTTGTCGGATCAACCGGCGTCATCGGGCGCGTGCTGCCGATTGATCGAATCAAAACGGGAATCCCGGCCTTGATCGCTCAACTCAGCAGCCGAGGCGGGCCCCAGGCCGCCCAAGCCATTCTGACCACCGATCTCCGTCCAAAAACCGTCGTCCTTCGAGGCAAGATCGGCAACAAAGTCGTGACCATAGGCGGCATGGCCAAAGGCTCCGGAATGATCCATCCCAATATGGCCACGATGCTGGCGTATCTGACCACCGATGCGGCGATTGCGCCTGCAGCGCTTCAGCATGCGCTCAAGTCCGCGGTCGACCAATCGTTCAATTGCATTACCGTGGACGGCGACACCAGCACCAACGACACGGTTCTCTGTCTGGCTAACGGACTGGCCAAGAATTCTCTGATCCGTCAAGGGACGGCCCACTATCGACGTTTCACCCAACTCCTGACCGAAGCCTCTGAACAGCTGGCCCTCGCCATTTGCCGGGACGGTGAAGGCGTGACCAAAGTCGTGAAGGTCCTGGTGACAGGAGCTGCAACAGTGACAGCCGCGAAACGTGTGGCGGCCACGATTGCTACGTCCAATCTCGTCAAGACCGCTCTGTTTGGAGAGGACGCCAACTGGGGCCGAGTCATGGGCGCCATCGGCCGATCCAACGTTCGCATCAAGCCACACAACGTGACGGTGCGCTTCAATGACGTGGTGATGGTCAAGCGAGGCATGGGAGTGGGGCTCGCGGCAGAACAGAAGATCGCACAGGTCTTCAAACACAAAGAATTTACGATTGCGGTGGATCTTGGGGATGGCCGGGCGCAGGCGCACATGTGGACGACCGACCTCTCATACGACTACGTCCGCATCAACGCAAGCTATCGATCTTAAGCCGGAATTCTCCGGCAGCGTCTTGAAAACACACAGGGACTGTGATAGCGTGCCGAGGCTTTAGCAGTGGCACCACTCTATTCGTCCAATTTAGGACCGATAGAACATATTCAAATTCAACATCGGCGCACAGACGCGCCGCTTGGCTTGAGAATAAGGGGCCGGTCCCCTCGTCCGTCGTACGGGCGCTCTGCAAGTCTCGGAGGAGGTGAAGGCATGGCAGTCGTAGCAATCAAGGAACTCTTGGAAGCCGGTGTGCACTTCGGGCACCAAACGAACCGCTGGAATCCAAAAATGAAGAGATTCCTCTTCGGCGAGCGGAACGGCATCTATATCATCGATCTTCAACAGACGCTCGCGCGCATGGAACAGGCCTATGCCTTCGTCCGGGATATCGTGGCAGGGGGCGACTCCGTCCTGTTCATCGGCACCAAGCGTCAGGCGGCGGAAATCCTCGAAGAAGAAGCGAAGCGGGCGAATATGTTCTTCGTGAACCAGCGCTGGCTCGGCGGCATGCTGACGAATTTCCAGACCATCCGCCGCAGCATCGACAAAATGAAGAAAATGGAAGCCACGCTGGAGAATCCCAGCGCGCACGGCCTCAAGAAAAAAGAAATCCTTCTGATGCAGAAGGACATTGCCAAACTCCAAAAGTACCTCTCCGGCATTAAGAACATGCGCGGCCTTCCGGGCGCGGTCTTCGTACTCGACACCAGAATCGAAAAAATCGCCGTGCAAGAGGCGACCAGGTTGGATATTCCCGTCATCGCCATCCTGGACAGCAATTGCGATCCGGATTACATCACCCACCCGATTCCGGGAAACGACGATGCAATCCGTTCGATCAAGCTCATCACGTCCAAGATTGCAGACGCGTGCATCGAAGGCGCGCACCTCAAGACTCAGCGTGAAGAAGCGGAGTTCCAGGCTGCGCCGGCCGGCGGAGACAAGAAACCGGCTGCGCGTCTTGAAAGCGTCCCGGCGTCATAACACATATTGTATAGGTTCAGTACCGTTCTCACTCGGCCGAACTGCAAAGGATGAAGGATAACGGACCATGGCAGGATCAAGTCAGCTAGTCAAAGAGCTTCGGGAAAAAACCGGGGCCGGCATTCTGGATTGCCAGAAAGCGCTTACCGAAAACGGCGACGACATTGAAAAGTCGATCGACTATCTCCGTCAAAAGGGGCTCGCGGCAGCCGCGAAGAAGTCCGGACGTGAGACGAATCAGGGGCTGGTTCACGCCTATATCCATATGGGCGGAAAAATCGGGGTCCTCATCGAGGTCAACTGCGAGACGGACTTCGTTGCCCGCAATGATGAATTCAAAGCGTTCGTCAATGATCTTGCGCTGCAGGTCGCGGCGGCGAAGCCCGTCTACGTCAGACGCGAAGACATTCCCAAGGACCTCATCGACAAGGAACGCGTGATCTACGAAGGACAAGCCAAGGAGATGGGAAAGCCGCCTGCGGCCTGGCCGAAAATCGTGGATGGAAAACTTGAAAAGTTCTTCCAGGAAAGCTGCCTGATGGAACAATCCTTTATCAAGGACCCGGCCGTCACGATCAAGGATCTCCTGGCTCAGAAAATCGCCAAGATCGGCGAAAACATGAACATCCGCCGATTCACCCGCTTTCAGCTAGGCGAAGTATGACCTCTGCCAAATACCGGCGCCTCCTTCTGAAAGTCAGCGGGGAGATGCTCGCCGGTGAGCAGGGCTACGGCATTCAACCCTCTATCCTCCAAGGCCTGGCAGAAGAGATCGCCTCCGTTGCCGCACTCGGCACCCAAGTCGCCGTAGTGATCGGAGGCGGAAACATTTTCCGTGGCATCGCAGCCAGCGCGTCCGGCATGGAACGCGCCTCCGCTGATTACATGGGGATGCTTGCCACCGTCCTCAATGCCCTTGCGCTGCAAAACGCGCTGGAGAAGGCCGGCGTGATCACCCGGGTACAATCTGCTATCGAGATGCGTCAACTGGCGGAAGGCTATATCCGCCGGAGAGCGATCCGTCATCTGGAAAAAAACCGGGTGGTCATCTTCGCTGGCGGAACCGGCAATCCCTATTTCTCGACCGACACTGCCGCCGCGCTTCGCGCCATGGAAATCGGCGCGCAAGTCATCATGAAGGGCACCAAGGTGGACGGCATTTATGATGCCGACCCCATGAAGCATCCCGATGCAAAGAAGTACTCGGAAATCCCCTTTATGTCGATCCTGAATCAGAACCTCAAAGTAATGGATGCAACAGCCATCAGCCTCTGCATGGATAATAATCTGCCCTTGATCGTGTTCAACCTCAAAGTGCAGGGCAACTTCAAACGTGTGGCCGCAGGCGAACCGATCGGGACCCTGGTCACACCCAGCAACCGCTGACCCGATTACGGAGTGTCGCCATGTCCAACGCCGCCCCAATTAAGCAAAAACTCACGACTCATATGGACCAGTCCGTAGAACATTTGAAGCGGGACCTCGCCGGGCTCCGCACCGGCCGGGCCTCAGTTGCGCTTCTGGACGGAGTGCGCGTCGACTATTACGGCACCATGACGCCGCTGAAGCAGGTCTCCAATATCTCTACGCCGGAAGCAAGATTGCTCACCATCCAACCCTGGGAACCGAACCTGATTAAAGAAATTGAGAAGGCCCTGGCCAATTCAGGATTGGGATTGAACCCTTCGAACGACGGCAAAATGATTCGCGTGCCCCTCCCGCCGCTCACGGAAGAGCGCCGCAAGGAATTGACGAAGATCTGCAAAAAGCACGGCGAAGACACGAAAGTGCAGATTCGCGGCTTCCGTCGCGATGCCAACGAAGAGTTGAAGAAACTTCAAAAAGATGCGAAGCTCACCGAAGACGAGCTGCGGAAGGCCGAACAAGAGACCCAAAAGCTCACCGAACAATACGGACAAAAGATCGACGAGATCATCAAGAAAAAGGAACAGGAGATCATGGAAGTCTGAGGCCCAGGCTTCCGTCCTGGCCCCCAGCGTGCCGACTACTTCGACTTTTCTTCCAACGTGCGTTTCTGTCGATCTTTCCGCATTAGCCCATAATGTAGCTCAATTCAGGAAAGTCCTCTCGCCCGGCTGCGACGTCCTGGCGGTCATCAAGGCCAATGCCTATGGCCACGGGTCGGTTCAAACCGCCAAGGCGCTGATTCGGCAAGGCGTGTCTCGCGTGGCGGTGGTCTCGATCGAGGAAGGGGTCACGCTTCGGCAAGCGGGCATCAACGCGCCGATCGTCATCTTGGGGCCGGTGTTTCACGAACAATTCACCGACCTCTTCACACACCAACTGACTCCGGTGGTCAGCGATGCCGCCATTTTGCCGGCATTAGGGCAAGCCGCCTCATCGCTTCCAAGCCCCTACCCGATTCATCTCAAGGTCGAGACAGGTATGGGACGGCTGGGGCTCACGCACGCTGAGCTTGTCGATCTATTCAGCTCGCGCAGATTCCCGCACGCCTTGCACCTGGAAGGGCTGATGACCCATCTTGCCGACGCCGACGGGCCGGCCACGGACACGACGGAAGAACAGCTGACCCGGTTCCGCAAGGCTATAGAAATCGTCCGGGCTAGCGGGTTCAGGGTGCCGTTGATCCATGCCGCCAATAGCGCCGGAGCCGTACGCTTTCCGGACGCACAATTCTCGCTCGTGCGCCCCGGCATCATGCTCTATGGCTACCACACCCTGCCTGCATCCATCGCCGCGCCGGACTTGAAACCAGTCCTCACGCTCCGCACCACGATTGCCCAACTGCGAACCGTGCAAGCAGGACACAAGGTCAGCTATAACGGCACCTTCACCGCCAAGACGCCGACCAAGATCGCGATCCTCCCTATCGGCTACGCCGATGGGTTGAGCCGTCACCTCTCGAATCGAGGCTCTGTGCTCATCCGCGGTCAACGCGCGCCCATCGCCGGCCTGGTATGCATGGATATGATTATGGTGGACGTCACTAAGATTGCAGGCGCTTCCGTCGGCGATGAGGCCGTCATCATCGGACGCCAGGGCGACGAACAGATCACCGCCGACGACATTGCCAAATGGACCGGCACGATCGCCTATGAAGTCCTCTGCACCATCGGCCCGCGCGTACCGCGTCTCTATCACGAAGGCTAACCGCTCGCACGCCGACGGCTAGATCTACCCCTATTACTCTGCCACCGGCTCACGGGCCTACGTGAGAACCCGTCTCCCCATAGTCGCCATCGTCCTCAAATGATGTCCGGCGGGCATTCGCGCGATTCAAGACATGATAGACAATGGCTACATCTGCTGTACGCAACGAGCGTCCCATACATATCCTCAATTCATGTCTCTAGGACCAATACTGGTTCCTGACAAATTTTTGTCTTCAATAGCCAGCTGTCTTCTGTAAGCATGTCTTTGCCAAATAACCTCGATAATTATGTGTCCAAAAGGAATAAGGAACACTACTCCAAGCTGAGCTACGTCCACAAAACTTGGAGGTTCTATAGGAAGTCCCAGTAATTCGTGAACACAATCAAATGACGACAGAACTGCGAGGACTGCACCAAGTGCTGCGAAAACCCACCAGGCAGGGCTAATGGAGATCCCTCTAGTCGGTCCACTAGTTATCACCCAACCGAAGATTCTATAGCCCGAGATCAAGGCACACACTATGATAGTAGCTGTAATGAATTCGATGAAGTTGAACTTACCCTGATCTGGCAAACCAATGACAAAGGAGGTCATAACGGACAAAGCGATATAGATCCCCTCGATGGACAAAGGTGTTATGGCAACAGCTTCAATAGTTAAAATAACTTTGCTGATTTTGTTCATATCTTCCGAGGAATGTCTGCATGCCGAGCAGTTGCTAGCCGCATTGTCCTCAGGAAAGTATACCTGACCACAACGTTCTTAAAAGCTGGGAAGGCATTGAGCGAGAAGGGTTTGAGGGACAAAAGAATAGGGACGTTCTACGTTTCCACCAGTTTCTGCGGGCGACTGATGGGCCAAAGACTCGCATCGAGGCCCAAGAGTGCGGCCATTCGCTCATTTAGCTTTTCGATCCAAAAGACCACAGCACGACCATTGCCATGATTGATGACGCGGTAGCAGTAGTCCCCGACTCCAGCTCGCTCTGTGCGTGGCACACTTATACCCCCGCCAGTTCATCAACCTATCAAGAAATGTAGAATGTCCCCATCTCTTTCCTCATGGTTCAAGATTCGCCCCCTAGCCTTGCATCGGGAACGTCTTTCACAACGAAATGCGGTACAAAGCGGCTCTGATTCCCATGGATCAGACCGCGATCCTCCCGAATTCCCATCCCTGCCGGCTCGTTCCCGACCACCCAGGATCCGATCACCGGGTGCCATCCCCCGAATACCGGCAACGGCACGTACTGCTGATAGACCGAGTTCTGCGCATCGTAGGGTCCGGCGGTCGTCAGTACCTGATCCCCGTTCACGATTAATATATTGGCGCCTTCGCGTGGCCAAAATGGCTTCCTGACATAGGCGGCACAGTCTCCCGGTCCGGAAAAGAAAGCGGGCAACAGATTCGGGTGATCCGGATACCACTCCCACAGCAACGCGAGCAGACCTTTGTGGCTGAGCACCTGCTTCCAGGCAGGCTCCAGCACCATCATCGAAGACCGGGGCAGCTCCGACGCAAATGCGTCCTGACACATCCATTCCCAGGGATAGAGCTTGAAGAGCGCTGAGATCGGCTCGTTCCGGTGATCCACAAACCGCCGCCTCCCCGGCTCCCACCCGATCTGTTCGATCGGCAAAGTCTGCACGCGCCACCCGGCCTGGTTCGCCGTATCGGCCAGATAGGTCACCGTCTGCCGATCCTCATCGCTCCCATCCAAACAGGCCAAATGGAGCAGATCGTTCGAGGTTTGCCGACGGATCGCGCGCCACTGCCCGATCAACCGCTCATGCAGACTATTGAATTGATCCGCCTCCGGACAGATCTCTCGCAGCCATCCCCATTGACCGACCGCTGCTTCCAGCAATGAGGTCGGCGTATCAGCGTTGTACTCGAGCAATTTCGGCGACCCGATCCCGTCATACCAGAAATCAAACCGCCCATAGAGCGACGGGTCCTGCCGCTCACACGAATCGATGATCCGGGGCCGCCATTGTTCGGGGATGCGGAGATCGGCAAAACGGTCCTCGCGGATGATCCGCTCGACCGCCTCGACACAGAGCCGATGCAGCGAGGCCGTGGCCGATGCGAGACAATCAACCTGCGCCTCGCTCAACTCATAGGCGGCATCCTCCCGCCAATAGCCGCCGTCCAGACTGTGATAGGTGACGCCGACCCGATCGAGTTGCGCCGGCCAATCGGCGCGCGGCTGCATCGTACGACGATGCATGGCTAGGCCCCCTCTTCCGGCCTATAGAATTGGCCGCCGGTCCTGCCGAATCCGCCGCGTTGGCACCCGGCCGTCAGATCATCGCCTGAACGACCGTCGAATCCCGGCATGGCAGCAGCGATCAACCCCGGTTCATTCATCTGATCGCCTCGCACAGACGAACCATCCGGTCCCTGCCACACAGCGATCCACACCATCTCTCCTAAGCCATCCGCTGCCGCGGCCAGACTCACCCGCACCTCGGTTGAATACCGCGGACGAGAAGGCACCGGGCCGGGCATAGGCCCATCCGGCCATTTCTTTTCCATGGGAACCTTTCGCTCGAAATAGAAGACCCGGGAAGGAACAGGGAAACTGGCTGAGCTCACAGCCAGCCGGACACGCGCACGCAGACATCTTACACGGATTGAGGGCTCGCTGGGTGAGTCAACTGCAGGCACATCATGACGAGATAAATCCACAGATAGGACAAAGCGACCTGTAGAAAGGTGCGTGCATGGCTCACGATCCGCCCCTTCCATTCTTTGCGACTTCAATGGGCCATTGCTGCTAACATGTCTCGCACCGCAGAATCTCGCAACCGTGACCACAAGGAACGACCGTGAACCGAATGACCCTCCTCGCCACCTCTATTCTGTTGGTACTGTCCAGCCTTCTTCCCGCCTCTGTGGCCCAGGCAGAAAACGGCTCTCTCAATAGCGGCTCCAGCTCGTCGCGGAACGCAGCTATCCAAAAGACCGGCAGCGCCGACGAATCGCCAGCCGGTCGCACCCAGACAAACGAGGCCGAAGGGCCGTCCCCAGAGGCCGCTCATACCAGCAAGAGTCTGGAACCCCTGGGCGTTCTGTTGCTCCTGCTATTCCTGGGAGCGGCGACAGTTTTCTACTACCTCAAAATACAGCGCCCCTCCCTCCCCGACTTTTCCGGACTCGCCGGGCGCGACCTCGCAATTGATAACCGGTCAGAAACGCCGTCTCGCACACACAAAAGAAACCTGTCGATTGACCAGGTCACCTCCGCGGATAAAGCCACCTTCCAGCAACTACTGAGCGACGTTCAAGCAGCCTGGAGCAGGCAGGATCTGGCCGGATTGCGGCAATTCGTGACACCGGACATGCTGAACTACTTCAGCGCCGCCCTGGCCGATCACACCAAACAGAACATCCACAACCATGTAGAAGATGTGATCTTGCTCCAGGCCGAAGTCTTGGAAGCCTGGATGGAAGGCACCGCCTACTACGTGTCCGCAGGGCTTCGCTGGAGCGCCCGTGACTACAACCTGTCCCTGACCAAGCAGCGCGGCGAGCCAGGATATGTCGTCACAGGCAGCGAAGAGACGCCAACCGAGTCGCGCGAAATTTGGACCTTCGTGCGCGATCAAGATGGCACATGGCTGCTCTCAGCGATTCAGCAATAAGAAAAGCGGAACGGGCGGGATGAGACGTGCAACATGAACAGTGAAACGAGGCGAGAGAGTGGCTGCCTGGTCAACCGATTGCCCCCTGCCAGAGAAACTAGAGAGCCTTCATTCACCACTGGATGGATAGGCTCAGAGCCGCTGCAGTGACCGGCCACGCAATTAGATTTCGGGCCACGCGTGCCGCGTCTCTATCACGAAGGCTGAGGTGCCCTCGTCCTCGTGCCCGTACTCTCACTGGCCTTCCGGTTCCCACTCACTCGCCAATTTCTTGGCTTTTTTAATTTGAGCCTCCGTCATCCCTTTGGCCAGGATATCACGCAGCATAGGCGCGGACTTATCTCCGTTCGTCGCGGCCAGACTGATCCACATATACGCCTTGACCTTATCTTTCGGCACTCCTTCCCCGTCATCGTACATAATCCCGAGTTTCGTTTGACAAAGAGCGTCTTTTTGATTTGCCCCTAGACGAAACCATCGCAGGGCTTGCTGATAGTCCTTCGGACCGCCTTCTCCATTAAAATACAAGGTGCCCAGGCCGAACTGCGCCTTGGCCTGTCCCTGCGCCGCAGCTTTGGCATACCACTTCCTGGCTTGTGCATCGTCCTGCGGCACCCCCCGGCCCTTGTGATACAGCAACCCCACGTGATACTGCGCCTGGGCATCGCCCTGCTCCGCCAGCGGTAGCCACTCACGCATGGCCGTGGCATAGTCTTCACTGTCGTAGGCCTTCATGCCAGCCTGGAAATCAGCCCACGCCGGTACGGCGAGACAGAAGACCGACAACGCAAGAGTAAGAATCAATCGCAACGACATAGGCACCTCGCAAAAAAGGCGCATTCTAAAAGAATCGCACCGGGAGGTGCAAGGTCAACCACGAGGCAATCATTTGTGTCAGCCTATCTGCTCCGGTACTTCTCAGACAGGTGTGTGACCGCTTGTTCGGCGTGTTTCGTCACCACATCCGCATGACCTGCTTTCCCATGCTCAATGGCCTGTTTGAGTTCCTTGATCCCTGCGTCCACATGCGGAGCCTCGCCGGCCTTCAGGGCAGACTGTAGCGCCGCTTCCGCACTGGTCAGGAGTGCACTCACATGACCCTGTCGGCCATGGTCCGCCGCCTCTGTGGCAAGCGTGATGGCCTCGTGGCGCTGCTGCTCCTCAGCACGTATCACGTCACGCCTGGCCCCGCCTTCGCCAAATACCGGTTGCAACGGCAACACCGTAGCGGTGACGAGGACGAACATGGAAGCGAGTGCGACAGCACGTGGCATAGTATTTCGTGTCATCAGAATTCTCCCTTCTTAAACAAAGTGAACCAACCTCGGTGAACACTCTGTTCCAACGTGTGGACGACTCGATGGCCCGTCCGTCTTTTTGCCGGGTTATTGTACCATGCGTCCGCCCGGAACCTCCCCAGGGAGAGACGATACCGGGACATTCTACTTTTTCCAAGTAGCGTGATCTAGGACTCTGACCGGTGGAACAAGGCTACGCACGGCGCCGGACAGGCGCGCACCTGGAAACTTAGAATGTCTCCATTTTTCGTCTCACTCCTTAACTAGACGCTACTACAACCCGCGGTTTAGGAAAGCTTTTACTAATCCCACTCCGGCCTACTCAGACTCACTCAGGCCAACCAGAACCAAGAGTTAGGAGAAAAGTGAACTTTGGCTGGAGTGGGCTGGAATGAGCTGGAGTTGAGCACAAAATGAGCACAACGTAGGATCATTTATTTACATAAACGAGTATCTGACCAAGTGAGGTGCCTTTGGTCCACTGTCCACGAACAGGCCCTTGACTCATCATTGAGATACGCTGCCGTCCGTCAGGAAGCTGAGATGCGACGCTTGGATTGCCGCCACTAAGTTGCGTCCAGTAGTTGACAAGAAACTTTGAAACAACTGTTGTGTATGCCCCGTGCACTTCCGATGATCCCTTGTATGCTCCCAAAAGAGCGCGAATCGCATCTTGGCTATCAACAAAGATCGAAACAGATTCTCCACCAGCCAATCCAGAGGGTTTCCCCTGTTCCACGAATGAGATTGTGGGTAGTGTTTCAATACCAAATTCGGGCAGGCTCATGTTGAGAGGAGGAGTTTGGTGGAGGCCGAGCTTGCCAAGACGTTGATCAAAACATTTCAAGGTTCCCAAAGGAGTCTCAGGTGTTATCCCAAAATCCGCGCAACGATCAGGGGACATGACACAACCGAAACAAGCGAAGGCAGCAATAACAAGGAGAATTACGATCCGCCTCATGCAGCAGTTCTCCGTTTCATGGGAATTTATGGGGTTAGCCCCTCGTGCTAGTCTCTCTCTCTGGACCGTCTCAGCTTGCGACGAGCTTAGACATCGGCATGCCAAGCCAACGATGACGCTTCAGCGAACGTCAACCCTTGCAGGACCGCCCATCCTAGATTGATCCCAACCACTACCACTGGTTCTTGGAGTCCTTTCATCTCATGGAACACGTACAGTCTCCAGGCCGTGTTTCTTTAGAACATGCGCAACCCTTTTTAGCGAGCGCATCGCTATCAAGCGTTTATTCGATTGCATTAGAATTCTCCGCTGAAGAATCAAAAATCAGCACCCTATCGCGAGTATCGTCAGGCGCATGCCCCTGATCCTTTGCTCTCTGAATCCAATACCGAGCTTGAGTCTCATCCTTCAGGACTCCTTGCCCGTGTTTGTACATTATCCCCAAGATCAGCTGCGCCTCAGGATGACCTTTCTTTGCGGCCGCGACGAACAGCGTAGCTGCCTCTGTAAACTCCCACCTATAGTAAGACTCCAGCCCCTTCCTATATTCGTCATTTCCGACCGTCTTAATTACGACAATGTCCTTCTTTCCAGAGAATCCGGCGCTACGAGCTTTTGCTCGCCACCTGTAGGCTTCTGCTTTATCTGGGTCTACACCCAACCCCTTCATGTACATATCAGCCAGACCGTTCATTGCAAGTGCATACCCTTGATTTGCTGCTTCCCTAAACCAGAAAATGGCCTGCTTATAATCTTGCTGAACGCCTTGGCCTGCCGCATACATGACGCCCAAGTTGTTTTGTGCGTTGGGCAATCCTAGACTGGCTGCTTTACGAAACAAGAGGAGGGCCTGATTGTAGTCAAGTGGCACGCCCTGCCCTCGAAGGTACATCCTGCCGACAATGTTTTGAGCCATCGCAACACCAGCTTCGGCCAATGGATTTAGCTTGCCGAATGCCACATCGTATTCTCCCTTTTCAAAAGCGAACAATCCTTCCTCTAAGTCAGTAGTTTTTGGCGCGAGAATTGACGCTATATCTGGAGCCCACACCTTCCAAGCCTCGAATGCGCGTTTCCCATCTTCCGCTCTCATAGTGGGATCTAATTTGACGCGTTTTAAGAGGAAATATTTTGTGGCAGGGCTCTGCGACGAGCTAATACTAATGTTTTCGTCGCTAATAATGTTAACGATCAAAATGTCGTCACGGCCCGCCTGTTTCACTTCCGACACATAACGCAACTTATTGTCCTGTCTGGGAAGAAGTTGATACATCAGCTTCTTCTCCAACGTGTATGCACTCACCGCAATAGCGCTATCGGTAAACTCGTATATCATTTGAAACATGAGTCCTGACGACACCGAGATCCACTGCAAATCTTGGGAGGACGGTGGGGAATTCTTCAACAGCCCTTCCGTTGCCTTCATATCCACTACCCATGTTCCTTTCAGGGCATGAGGGCTTTGGGCAAAAGTCGTTGAATGAAGAGCTTGTAGGAGTACCATCATCAAAATCATTGATCCGGTTTTCTTCATTAGGCCATCCTTCTCGAGAGACAAATAAGGCATATTATCTCTTCAAACTTACCACTTTGCTGAGGATTGAAAAGATTCTTTGCTGGCATGAACTATGTGTGACGAGGATGAGAGGCAGAAGAATAGGGGTTGGATGATCTGGTCCGTGTTTCGTGGATACCGGCTTACCAAAGAAGGGCAAGCATTTGCCTGGCAAGATCGGCTGTCTGAAGGCGTGTCAAAAACGTTGTGGTGAATAAGTCGCTATCCTATAAATTCAATTGGAGATCAATGGGAGATGTCGAAGGGGTCAAAAAGAACTGTTTCAGGCTCGCAACACTCATACTGGTTTCATCGTCGCCGAATGGACCGGGCCCATCACCCATGAAGTCCTCTGCACCATCGGGCCGCGCGTGCCGCATCTGTGCCACCAAGGCCGACCGCTCGGACACATGTCTGCTTCGCTCCCCCTCACTACAGTTTCTTCCTAATCTCTTTCCACTCCTTCGCCGTCTTCGCCTTGCGCGGGATCTCGCTTTTTGTCGGCTCCGGGACGATCACCACGTCGATGCGCCGCTGAAGAAATGCCTCAGCAAATAGCTTTGTCCGACCAATCCCGACTTTGATCGCATTCCAGCCCGACGCGCGGAGCTCATCAATCTTCGTTCCCAAAGCCTCGTTCCCTGGAGGGAGCATTAGCATGTACCCGGATGGAAAGTGATGGGTCTTCAACCATGCTCGCGCCTGCGTACCGGCCTGGAACCCGTCCGATCCGGTCGATGGCACGATATAGATGACCCTGTAATAGAACTGGGTGAGCCTCCCGATCTCTGCTGCCGCATCGGGCATCGGCTTTTGCTCGAGATTTTTCTGAGGCCCGGTGCCTGGGATTGAAGCCTCGACGTGGACTGTCTCAATCAAGGAGGCCATGTCGATGGCCAGGATCGGATTGCGCCGCTCCCATACGACGAGATTCGCCTCTCCTGTTGCCGGCAGGACTCGTGTACTCGCGCCGAGTCGAACCTGAATCGGCAGGACCCCCACCGTCTTTGTGCTGTAGGTAAACGACGCCCGACCGTCTGCGCCGGTCGTCGCCGTCGCGGCAACTTTTCCATCCACGACTAACTCCAACGGTTCCCCGCCCAGGCCCACATTTCTCACGGCAGCCGCAGTGTCGATTTTGGCTTCAATAGTTGCCGGCTGGCCTGGAACCGTGAGCGCGTCCTTGACCTGAATCGTGGCGACTATCTTCTCCGCCGCGTCACAGGGGCGCACCGATACAAATAGGATGAGAAGAATGGAACAGAGGGCTGAGATGCTGCGGAAGCGAGTGGTCATGGGCCTCACGGCCATGTTAACCCGCGTGATTCATGATGGTTTGTTGAGCACTAATATGGCTGCCATCCCTTGTGAATCGCAGAAGAGAACGAGAATAGGTCCCATCTTTTTGCGAGATGCGAGATATGCTTCAGGAATGACGCGAATTACGCCTTCAACGCCGTCAACACCTCGTCGGCATGCCCGTCGACCTTCACCTTGCGGAAGATCGCTTTAACTTTCCCGTCCGCATCAATGATAAACGTGCTGCGCTCGATGCCCCAATACTTCCGGCCGTACATGCTTTTCTCTTTATACACGCCATACGCCTTGGAAATGGCTGCATCCTCGTCGCTTAAGAGCGGAAACGGCAGGCCGAATTTCTTAATAAATTTCTGGTGCGATTCCTTGCCGTCGAGACTCACCCCCACGATCAGGCCGCCTGCCCGCAAAATCTGCGATTCGACGTCACGAAAGTCGCAGGACTCCTTGGTGCAACCCGGCGTATCGTCTTTCGGATAGAAATACAGCACGATCTGCTTGCCCTTGAAACTCTTCAGGGTCACCGTTTTGCCATGCTGGTCCGGAATGGACAGTTCAGGTGCTGCTTGGCCCACTGCAATGTCTTTAGACATGTGTTTTCCTTATTTTTGTCGCGGCATATTGCCGAAGGTGGGCCGTTCTGTTCCATAGGGACGGTCTTTCGTGCGCTTCCTCGTATCAGGATCGCCGTACGGCGCCAACGCGGGAGAATCCCAAATGATCTGGTCGCCGGGCGCCAAATTCGCCGCCTCGAGAAAATGCTGCCGTGCCGCTTCCGCATCGCCGAGCGCGTTCAACGCCAGCGCAAAATTGTAATGGGCCTGACCGGACTGAGGCACGACCGCCACTGCCTGTTGAAAGTATTTCTTGGCATCCTCGAACTGTTTCGTCTGATAGGCTTGAGTCCCCTGCTCCGTCAATACCATCGCCTGGGGTTTTGCATCGGTTTCAGTCAGCGACAGCGGGACCAGCGGTTTACGTTTCGAGGAACAGGCAGTCGTTCCGACAAGCACCAGGATCATGCCGAGGATCATGAGTTGTCTTATCTGCATTCCCATCCCCATCGCCCGTTCCTCACTTCACCTGCTTCCGTGTTTCTTCTTCGAATGTTTTGCGGTAGAGCACGTCCCACTCCGTACTTCCTTCCACGATGCCGCGGGAATAGCTGGCCAACTTGGCTCGAACCTTTCGATCGATCTCGCCTTCCTGGGCCAATTCGTCGGCCAGCACGCGCTTCACCGCTTTCAACACCCGCTCCTCGTCTCCCGTCACCTTCACGCCCGCATGGCGCCTGACCTCATTCGCAATGACGTGGGAGAGATGGCTAATCTTGTCTTCGCTCAACATACAGCACCAGTTAGGGGTAAGGCGTGAGGGGTGAGGCGCGTGAGAATTGCCACACCGCGATACGATAACTCCTCACCTTTTCACAAGATGAGGCCCCGTTCACGAACCAGTTTCTGCTTCACCATCTGAAACATCTTCTGGTAATCGACCTGGCCCTGTTCGATCTGCTTTTCATAGACGGTGAGCATCTGGCGCACTTCCGCATTCACACGATCTTCCAGGGAGAGATCCTCCGTCATGACACGGTTCAGCGCATCGATGAACGCCTTACGGTCGCCGACCAGATTGATGTGCCCCTCCTGCTCGAGACGTCCCGCCACACTCTCAGCGATATGCCGTACACGTTCTTTCGACAAACGCACGATATCTACCCCTGCTCAACCGTGATCGTAGCGGCCTCCATGACCCGGCGCAGTTGCGTCGCATCCCCTACGATCCGTCCCACCACATTGACTCGATCTGCCGGAACCGGATCGCTTCCCATGCTCATCGGCGTTCTTCCGAAAAAGATCGCCAACACCTGACCGGCTCCCCAATACGCAATATCGCCGACTTGCACTTTGTTTGTCGCAGTTTCCCGATAATCGGTGACGCCGGAAATCTTGAAGTAGAACTCCTCTCCCCAGACATTGATCGGCGCTTGAACCGGAAGCGCCGCATAGACCGCTGCTGCCGTTTTCGTCCCCTTCAGTTCCGCTTCGAGTCGAACGCCTCCGACCGTGATACGAATACGTTTCGGCAACTGGGTCATGGCATTGATACAGATCGTGAACCGAACATCGCGCCCGCAGGCAGCTCATACACGTGCGAACTCTAGCTTGTCTCCTGCGCGAAATCAAGGCTACAATCCCCCCCAATGCTGACCTCTACATTCACCTTCCTACAAGGAATCGGGCCCACGACCGAACGCCGGTTCTGGCAAGAGGGGGTGACAGACTGGCAGAGTTTCTTGAATCAGCCCCGCATTGCCGGACTTTCTCCCGACAGAAAATCGCTGTACGATCGCGAACTCTCCCTGGCGCAATCGGAGTATGAAGCAGGCGACCTTCGCGCGCTGGCCTCGCGTCTGCACCGACGCGAACATTGGCGCTTCTATGATACTTGCCGCTCCGGACTCCTCTGCCTCGACATCGAAACCACCGGGCTGACAGCTCATGACGGAGCAAGCGCCGTGACCGTCGTTGGTCTTCATCGACACGGACAGACGATCGCTCTCGTTCAGGGAGACACCTTGACTGCCGATCGGCTGCAAGCCGAACTCGATGGCTGCACACTACTCGTAACCTTCTTCGGCACCGTCTTCGATGTACCCTTCCTACGCGCTGCCTTCCCTCGGCTCCGATTTGAAATGCCCCACTTCGATCTCTGCCTGGCCGCGCGCCGTCTGGGCCTTCGTGGAGGACTTAAACACCTCGAGCGAGAACTCGGCATCGAACGGGAATCTGCGCTCCAAGGTCTCGATGGTATGGATGCTGTGCGGCTGTGGGCACAGTGGCGGCATGGAGATCCCGCCGCGCTCAAGCTCTTGCTGGCCTACAATGCCGCCGATACGGAAAGCCTTGCGCCACTCGCCTCGCTGCTCTATAAGGAAATGATGCGACAATTCGGCCCTGGCTCATCACCCTCCGCCTTCACAACACCAACCTTTCACAGAGTATCCTCACGATGAGCACCTGGGTCGGCATCGGGCGAAGCGAAATTGGTTTGGTTCGCACCATGAACCAGGATGCTTTTGCCACACTCGACCCGCTGGGGCTGTGGGCCGTTGCAGATGGAATGGGCGGCCACGTAGGCGGAGAAATCGCTGCGCAGACGGCCATTGCCAGTATTACGGCGCAGGCTCAGCTCTCAGCCGACATGCTCCGGCAAGGGCACACCACTCCTCCGACATTCCTAGCCGATGCGATCATGCAGGCACACCACGCAATATTGGGGCGAGTCCGGCTCGAACCCAAGCTCAGAGGCATGGGCACCACTATCGTGCTGCTCTACATTGAAACGACGGAAGTCCTTACGGCCCATCTCGGCCATCTTGGCGACAGCCGCGCCTACAGGTTCCGATCAGGAACACTCACACCGCTCACGCGTGACCATACGCTGATTGAAAAATATCTTGATCGTGGCATCCTCACCCCGAAGACCGCTCGGACACACCCCGAACGGCATGTCCTCACTCAGGCACTGGGCATGTCGGGACCGCTAAAACCCTCAATTTCGTCCTACCCATTAGAGCCGGATGATCTGTTGCTGCTCTGTTCAGACGGACTGACCAAGATGATGGAAGACGACGACATCCAAGATATCTTCAAGGCGGGAAAGGGCGACCCGATTCGAACCTGTGATCGTCTCATCGGTGAATCCCTCGACCGTGGCGGCACAGATAACGTAACTGTCGTCGTGATCGCACATACCTAACCCCTACCGCTCGCGTTGCTGTTGACAACACCCGCAAGACCGTGTAGGTTTTCAACCCAATCTTTTGCGCTTCTCTCACACAGAGAGTTCAATCACCCGGAGCACCTATGATGGTTCGTTGTGTATCAATAGTACTGTGTGGCCTGCTGAGTTTCATCGGCGCGGCTTCTTCGGCATCCGCAGGCGCTCCGGATCCGAACAGTCCTGAAACGGTCATTCGTGAGCTTGTCCATGCCAACGTCGAAAAAGATATGCCCACCATGTCCCGTCTCATGGCCCACGATGCCGATATCACCAGCTATTCGATTGGTGGGCGTAAGTACGTGGGTTGGCAGGAATTCGAACGGGAGATGCGGGAAGAGTTCGCCAATGTTCAGAAATTTGAGATCCCGATCCGTGAACTCACGGTTTGGCACAAGGGAGATGTCGCGTGGTTCACGATGGAATTGGACTATATCCGCTATGTCAAGGAAGGCGGCGAGATCAAACGCATGCTGCTCCCATTACGCGAAACCGGTGTCCTAGAGCGCCGGAATGGACAATGGGTGATGCTGTCTTTCCATGAGTCGTTTCGATCCGCTCAAATGACCGGTCCGGTCGCTCAACAGTCCGCCGCTTCGGCAGAAACGCGCCTCGTGAGCAACCCACCAAGCGCTGCGGTGCCTGATCTCAGTGGAGAGTGGGATATTCTCGAAGTCGAAGACGACAAGCGGTACAAGGCGACATTGGACAAGACCGGCAACGGTCCCTACACGCAACACGGCGGACGGTTCATCACGACCAAGTTTGAGGATCGCCTCTGGCAGGGCACCTGGCAGCAACCAGGCAATGACCGTGAGGGAGGATTTGAAGTCCTCTTATCGGAAGACGGCACCGAAGCCAAGGGCATCTGGTGGTATACACGAGTTCAAGGCCACAAGAACATTCCGCCCAAAGAACATGGCGGCACCTACCATTGGAAGCGCACATCTCGCGCCCCGTCTGCATCCAAATGAGTCGATTTTTCTTTTCATCAATCAGACACTCGGAGCCCGGTTCAAGACACAGTCAGATTTTTCATCTTCCGCTGGAGGCACTATGAAAACGTTTCTCATCGCATTGTTTACCCTCGTCATAGGATCATCAGCCTATGCCGACGGCGGGCATACTCACCATGCCGTGCCCACGCTCAAGAAACAGGTGGCTTCGTCAATCTCGTATGGAGAGAACACCGCGACTCTTACATTCGGCCCCATCGATCTTCCGGCCGGCCATAGCGAAGGCGATATGGGCGATTCCATGCCGCGGTTCAACTTTCAGTTGCCTGAGGACAAGTATTTGACCGGCTTTAAGGCGGCCCTTTCTACGATCGATGGAAAGGAATTGCCAAGAAATTATCTGCACCATATTTTGATGATCAACAACACCAAACCCAGCGTCTCCTGCCCCGGTGAGCCGCTCTTCTTCGGTGGAGCCGGACTTGAAATGTCCGAGACCCAATTCCCTGAGGGATACGGTGTCAAACTCGCGAAAAACGATAAGCTTATGACGGTCGTGGCGTTTTATCATGGCGCCCCGCCCACGAAAAATGTCATCGCAACCTTCACAATGGAATTCGCCCCGAAAGCCAAACCAGTCAAGGAAATGGAGATCTATCAGGTCGGAGTCAATATCGTCTGTTTCACCAAGTTCGGCGATCGCCCCGCAGACCAGACAGACGAAGGGATTGAAATCGGACCTGGCGTCCAAGTCCGTACAGCGCCATTGAAGTTCAGTATGGACGGTTGTGTCAAGTATGCGTATCCGCATGGCCATGATGAGCTGCTCTTGATCGCCCTGGAGAATAAAACGAAGAAACAGACCCTCCTCCGGACCGTGCCGGATGTCGAACGTGACGGCACAATCCGTGAGTTCTTGTCCCACCAAGTCTATAAAGACAGCCAGGGATTCCAAATTTCCAAGGCAGATGATTATGAGATGGTGATGGTCTACCACCATTCTCTACAGAAAACTGAACCTCAGCATGGGATGGGCAACTACTTGTTATATATGACGCCCGGAACGTGTCCTCAAGAGAATCGGACTGCCTCCGCACAATAATCGTCCCCTCTTCGTACCTCAGACCTGCCGGACGGCCTGTCCCGGCAGGTCTGGGGATCTCCTTCAGACTCGACCAGCCGTCCAAAAATGTTCACTTATTCATTCGCATAGCCCTTTCCCCTACAAAAGAAGTGGCCTCCGGCCTGGGTTTCTCTCCGCGCTTTGTGGTATCAAAACAGAAGCCTGCGCTAAGATATCGACTACGCCAAAGCGATGGCCAGAAAGCCGCTGACACACAGCGGACTGCCTGAGCGACTTCGATCTCTGGGGCAGGCTGTTACCCAGAAACACCGGGAATCGTGCCATGCCTCAGTCTCAGAGCGAACCAGTTGCGATCCTGCTCATCAATGAGATTGCCGAAGAAATCAAACTCACCACCCTCAGTTTCCGCGGCTTTTTTCCAAACTGCCGAGTCGAAGCGGTCTACTCCTTGGAGGAAGCGCTTCAATGGGCGAATCGGACATCGTGGCAACTCATTCTGCTCGATGACCGGTTGCTCGCTCAACGTGCTGCCTCCATTTTTCCTGAGCTGAAACAGCTTGCCCCCTCCGCAACGATTGTACTGCAAACCGAACGCAGCGACTCCACGACCGCAGTGAATGCGCTTCAGGCCGGCGCGGATTTTCTCCTCTACAAGAAATCGCCTGCGTTTCTCACCGAACTCATGCTCTACGCAAAGAACGCGATCGAAACGCAAACACTGCGCCGTGCGTTTGAATTGACACAAGCACGCCATGACCGACTCATCGACACATTGGCCGACGTTGTCTATGAACTCGATGCGGAGGGGCAGTTCCGGTATCTCAGCCCCCTTATCGCTCCATTGCTGGGCTACACACAAGACGAATTGATCGGCGCTCCCTATTCTACGATCGTAGCTCCGGATCACCTCGATCAAGTGCGCCATTGTTTCAATGATCGTAGAACGGGAGCGCGAGCCTCCCATCGGATAGAAGTGACTCTTCTTCGAAAGTCGACTGCCAATGAACCGGCCCCAGCTCGCATGAGAGCTGAGGTGAGTGCAAAGGGACTCTACGATTCTCAGCGCCGTTATCTGGGAACTGTCGGCCTGTTGCGTGATACATCAGACCTCCGCCGGCAAGAGGACACCATCCGTCATCTGGAACAGCGGCTCCTGGAATCCGACCGGCTTCTCGCCCTGGCCCGGAAAGTTTCGACATTGTCGAATGATCTGCGCGCTCCGCATGCCGCCATTCAAGATCAATCTCGCGACTTGCTCAAGACGATCCGCGAGTCCCGCCTGATCGAACAGGTGGAATCGCTGGCGGCCCACACTGCCGAAGCCGCACGTCTGGCGGATACCCTGGCTCAGGCGGCAACCGAAGTCGCCGTTCGCCGGGACACCGTCAATGACATCATTCAAGCTGTCCTAGCCGCCGCTCAACCTCCGCTGCTCGACACCGACCAAATTGAGCGATTCTATGCGCCGAATCTTCCTCCCTTCGCCGGAAATCTTGACGCCTTGACACAGCTCCTTGGCATGCTCCTGTCGCATGCCCAACGTTATGTCGCTGCGGTCGGAAGCCGTCATCGATTGCGAATCAGCACAACCCTGATCGGTCCGTACGGCACTCCGATACATCCTGGATTGGCTCTGTCCCCGCCAGTGCCTCCGATCGAGGTCGCCATCCAGATCCAGGAGACCGATGCCCTTGCCACAGCAGAGGACTTCCCGATCCAAGCAATCGGCAATCTTTTCGATGCCTATGCGTTTATCAAACAACTCGGTGGCCGTTGGGATTTCCGAGCCCCCGTCGGAGGCTTGCTATCGATCAACGTATGGATTCCACTGGAGCAGACGCCTTATCCAGCCAAGACTCCGATACCCCCTGCCCCACCTCTTAATCTGGAACATGCTCTGATCGAACAACCTGCCTTGACGCAGGTTTCTACGACGGCGCCTCCCACGCCCTCGCCTTCCGCCGTTCCTATACCCGCATCTCAACCGTTACCTGACCGTCGCAAGAACATACGGACGGCCACCAATCTGCCGGCACGTCTGACCGTCGGCAACACACTGTACAGCGGCACCTTGACTGAGCTGAGCCCGACCGGCGCGACATTGGAGGTTGAAGGTCTCCTTCCATCACTTGAATACCACTCCGCTTCAGTGGTCCTCAAAACAACCGCCAGTCAGTTGGAGTTACACGGTATGGCGCATGACCGCGGAGGATCATTACCCCAAACCGCCGCTGAGCGACAGACCTCGCGTCTCGCATTCCAGTTTATCGCACTTGACGATACTGAACACGCGGTGTTGGTGTCGCTCATCGAAGAAGCGCGTGCGCTGGCCCTCACAGTTGAGGTGCTGCTTTCGCCACCGAGAAAGACTGCCGACCTTGCCGATCCCGCCACAGAAAACGTCCTTCGAGGCACGGACCATCGTGAAACCGTGAGAGTCCGAGTCTCACTGCCTGTCCGCATTACGGCTCCATCGATCAAGACCGGAGCCGGTCAAACATTGGGGCGAGCCGTCAATCTCAGCCGAAGCGGCGTCTGCCTCCAAACAGAGTCGTGCCTGGAAATGACCCAAGACATAGTCGCTCTTCATTTCTCTTCTTACAGCGCCTTTGATCCACCGCGTGGGCATGAACCGGAAGCACCCGAAGCGATCCTGAGCGGCCGCATCGTTCATATCACTTCCAACTATCCTGTTCTCTCTGAGTTGAAACCGGGTTCGTCGCCGACTGGACAACTCGTCGGTATCCGTTTTGAGCAGTTGACCCCCTTTGCAGAACGGGATATCAACCGTGTGATTGCCCAACATACCGGCTCCTCAATGGATCTCGCCGGCACCACGGGCTGGTCATCGATTGTCAGCACAAGACGGGAATGCCGGAATGCGCGGAACCAGATGATCGCCGTGACGGATGATCATGCCCGCCACCAAATTTCGCCAAACGCGCCCATTGTTCTCATCGTCTCCGGATTTGGATTGACACAAACGGACTACGCGCCGCTCTCGTTTTCTCTGGCTGCCAACGGTTTCCGCATCCTGCGCTATGATCACACAAATCATGTTGGCCAGAGCGACGGCGACATCCTACAGGTCACATTGCGCAGCATCCAGAGTGACCTCCAAAGCGTATTGGACTTTGTCCGCGCCACCTGGCCGAGCGCTCCATTGACGCTCTTCGCCGAAGACATTGCTGCGCGAGTGGCGCTAAAAACCCTGGCTAAAAACAACCCGGATGCTCATCTGCTCTTGCTGAATCCCGTTCTCAGTATCGAGGGTGCGCTCTCAGCTGTCTACGCTCCCGACGCCATTGGAAACTACCGGCAGGGTGTTCGTCGAGGCGTCGCCAATCTGTGGGGCCTCAATGTCAACTTCGATCAATTCGTCGGCGACGCCATTGCAGGAGACTATGCTGACGTGGCCTCATCGGCAGCGGACTTTGCCAGACTGACAACCCCGCCCATTCTCTTGACTTCTCCCGGCTCACATCGTCCCCTTGAAAACATGTTCGGACCTCAACTCGACATGTTCTCCGCCATGGGATCTGTACCGGTCATCGTCCCATTACAAGCTGATGTGTCTGGAAATTCCAGTGCATATGACGAACGTCATGCCGCAGCCTTCCGGACCATCCTCAAACTCATCTCCGCTCCGTTGACCGGCAGTTCTCTATCCCTTCAAATACATGAACCGAATATACGGGCTGTTCGCCAACAGCAACAGTTGGAGCAAGAGCGCGTCCGCCTGCGCCACCATGTGTCGCAAGCAACACGCAGCGCTTTGTGGATAGCGCATTTGGCGCAACTACCGCAACTTGGACATCAGCCTGACTACTGGAGGCTGGGAAACGATCTCTATCGCCGGCTCCTCCCTATGGAACCAGGCATGGCCGTCTTGGACATTGGCTGCGGAGAAGGTGACCTTGCCCGCATCATGCTGACTGACCAAATTTATCGGTCCATGTACAAAAGCGGGCTGCCGGACGGTCCTTTCTGCTACATCGGCGCCGACTATTCACGGGAATCTCTGGACCTTACCGAACAGCAGGTCCATGCCTTCGCTCAGAAGCTACCCTTCCAGATCGCAACAGGTTTGTCCGCCGACCAATTCTTAAAGAGCAGTTGGCTGCATATCGACTGGCATTCCCCCCTGCCCTTACCCGAGGGATCGATCCAGCGCATCCTATGCCATCTCTCTCTTTCCTTCTCACCCTCTCCTCTTCACAGCCTCCGGAAGATGCTCCGCGTCTTGGAGCCGGATGGACGGGCTGTGATCACGGTCCTTCAACCGCACACCGACCTCACAACACTGTTTCTCCGCCACCTGCGCGCGTCGGCTGAAGATCAGTTCGGCACATCAGCCCAGATTCTCCTCCATCATCTTGGCCGCCTGCGTGAAGCCGTTCGTCATGGCCTGCTGCATAGCTACGAACGCAATGAGCTCACTCGCCTGCTGGCTCATGCCGGCGCAGACCCAATCCAGGTTGTTCCCGCCCTCGGCAATCAAGTGCTCCTCGCCGTCATCCGGAAGGGCAAATCCACTGGCTGAAACGTGGCTCGCCATGTATACTGCACTCTGGTCGCAGCTATGATTCTTCGCGCGAGATTCTTTTGAAAGAGTCACGGCACAGAAATCTGCGACGTGCGTTCACCACTCTCAGCCTCAACGTATGACCGACCGCGCACTCCCACAGATGATGACTGCGCAGTCCGCTGCTGAATCGCTACGGCGTCTGACACAGTTCTCACAAGCCATCGGGGAGATCACAAGCATCCCCGCAACTGCCGAGCGCGTGCTGTCAGAATTTTCAGAAATGGCGCAGTGCCGACAGGGCGCCCTGTATCTCGCCGAGCATGAACGCGCGGATTTTTGCCGTCTGGCTGCACAGGGGCTTAGTTCGACGGAACCGGCACCGCTTACGATTTCGGCTGATCATCCCCTTGTGCGTTTTGTTGCTACACATCGGCAGATTGCAGACCAATCCACCGGCACCAGCATTGCTGCGGACGCCCCCCTCGACAGGCAATCACCGCCGCTGGATGGGATGTGGGGCGACATAATCATTCCGCTTGTCAATCGTGGGCGGTTGGTTGCCTTTGTCCTATTCCAATCACAACCGGCAACGCGCCAACTGGGTTCCGAGCCTATTGAACTCTTGACGGCTATGGCCCAAAGCGCCGCGAATGTGCTGGACTCCCAATTGATCTGCGAAGACCTGCGTCAATCTCAAACGCTGATGCGCCGCACGGATCGGCTGCGTTCACTGGAAACCATCGCCGGAGGATTTGCTCACGAGGTCAGAAACCCGCTGACATCGATCAAGACCTTTATCCAGCTGGCTCCTGAACGAAAAGACGACGCCGAGTTCATGCTCGATTTCAGCCGTGTCGTACTGGACGATGTCTATCGGATCGAGCGCTTGATCCAAGAAATTCTCGACTATGCCCGCCACATGGAGCCAAAACTGACCGAAGAAGATGTGAACGAAATCGTGTCGTCATGCTTGTACTTCATCGATGTCCAGGCGCGCTCCCAAGAGATCAAGATTGAAAAAGAGTTGGCGTCTGAGTTACCTCGTGTCATGCTGGACCGGCAGCAAATCAAGCAGGTCCTGTTGAACTTATTTCTCAACGCCATGGATGCAATCGGCAAGCAGAGCGGCACACTTCGAGTCAGAACCAGCAAGATGATGAAACCGGAAGGCGACATCTGGGTACAGATCGAAGTTCAGGATACGGGGTGCGGGATCCCGGCGGCAAATCTCGAACGCGTATTTGACCCCTTCTTTACCACCAAACATGACGGTGGAGAGAACGAAGGCACAGGGTTGGGATTGGCCATCGCCCATCAAATCGTTCAAGAGCACCGAGGCAACATTCATGTGCAAAGCGCCGTAGGAGTGGGCACGACCTTTCGCATCAACCTGCCCTCTCACGCGTACTAGACAGATAGGAGAGTCGTGGATAGTTTAGTCCCCAAAAAGCGTGTCCTCTTAATCGACGACGAAGCGCGAGTCCGCACATCGCTGAAAATGGTTCTTGAACCGGCCTACGAGATTCTGCAGGCTGCCGATGCGCAAGAAGGCCTCGAGGTCTTTCGGAAGGAGGGACCGGATCTCGTATTGCTTGACGTGATTCTTCCGGGAACCGACGGACTGGCAGTCCTTAAAACTCTTCGTTCCGAGAGCAAAATGGTGCCGGTAATCATGCTGACCGGTACCAAGTTGGTAAAGACTGCCGTCGATGCTATGAAGTTCGGCGCAGCGGACTACCTGTCCAAGCCTTTCGACGTAGACGAATTACGCCTTGTCGTCGAGCGCGCATTGGAATCCCTGGAGCTCCAGCGCGAAGTCAAACAGCTGAGGAGCCAAGTCGTCCAACGCTACGCGTTCCACAATCTGATCGGGAAAAGCCAAGGCATGCAGGAAATCTATGCCAAGATCGAGCAGGTCTCCGACAGCCGCACCACCGTCTTAGTCACGGGAGAGAGCGGAACCGGCAAAGAGCTTGTCGCCAAAGCGCTGCATTATAACAGTTCCAGACGAGACCGTCCCTGCATCGCGCTCAATTGCGCCGCGTTGCCGGAAACGCTGATCGAAAGCGAACTGTT
This sequence comes from Nitrospira sp. SG-bin2, assembly GCA_002083405.1. Classification (GTDB taxonomy): domain Bacteria; phylum Nitrospirota; class Nitrospiria; order Nitrospirales; family Nitrospiraceae; genus Nitrospira_D. The sequence continues at coordinate 66,781 of LVWT01000016.1, forward strand.
CGGCCATGAAAAAGGCGCATTCACGGACGCGACGGCCCGGCGCACAGGACAGTTCGAACTGGCCCATACCGGCACGCTCTTTCTTGATGAAATCGGCGACCTGAGTCCCGTCACCCAGGCCAAGCTCCTGCGTGTGCTGCAAGAGCGGGAATTTACCAGAATCGGTGGCTCCCAACCGATCAAAGTCGATGTGCGCATTGTGGCAGCGACTAATAAGAACTTGGATGAACTGGTCAGAAAAGGCCAGTTCCGGGAAGACTTGTATTATCGCATCAATGTCATCGCGCTCTATCTTCCTCCTCTCCGCGAACGCGGGGAAGACATTTCACTACTGGCGAAACATTTTCTCGCCAAACGGGTGGAAGAAGAAAAACGCCCGCGAATCGAGTTCTCAAAAGATGCCTTGGAATCACTTGCTCGTTACCCTTGGCCGGGAAATGTCCGCGAGTTGGAGAACATCGTCGAACAAGCCTTTATCTGGTCGCAGCAAGCCACTGAGATTACCCCTGAACATCTCCCTTCCATTCTCAAGGGCGATAGCCGGTCTTCATCCCTCCATGACGACACGCTTGCCGGACGGATGTCACTTGAAAAAGCGGTGATGGAATTTGAACGGGAAATCATTCTGGACGCCCTGAAGCGCACCAACTACGTCCAAACCCACGCCGCAAACCTCCTCGGAATCAGCCGCCGCATGCTCAAATATCGCATGGATACTCTCGGCATTGGCCGATCGGAGCATGCCGCGGCTCAAGACCCAGAGCCCGCAGCACAGGAATAAAACGACAGTTTTCTCTCCACTGCGTGATTTATTTGACAAAATATTCTTGTTTGTCAGAAAAATAATTGACGGGATCTCATCCAGGAAAACTACATATAGTTGCACTACGTATGGCACCCACTTTCCCTTGCTATATCAGGCACTGCAGCAGGGCAATGCAGTAAAAGGAATAACAATTGCTAGAAATAATAAGTACTTGACAAGAACGCTGGTTGGGCATACAGAAAAGGACTATATATGAGTATGATAGTAGAAGGGGCAAAGAAAAAGCCAACTATCCTCGTCGTAGACGATGAGGCAGGCCCTCGGGATGCCCTCAAAGTCATTCTCCGCCCATTCTTCAATATCCAATCGGCTGATAACGCTAAAGCTGCCCTTGATGTGCTTAACACGCAACCTATCGACCTTGTCACGCTTGATCAAAAGCTTCCAGACCGGCAAGGCATAGATCTTCTCCAAGACATCAAACACGATCATGCCAATATCGAAGTCATTATCGTCACAGGATACGGCAGTCTGAAGTCAGCGATGGATGGCATTCGTCATGGAGCCGCCGGGTATTTGCTCAAACCGTTCAATGTGTCCGAGCTTATCTCGCTGATCAATCGAACTTTGGAAAAGAAGCAACGGCTCGACCTGGTGCGAAACTTTTTCCGATCAACACCAGAGTTGTGGAGTGCTAAGCAGGAAAGCGCCTCGGCCTGGCAGGCCTTGCGATCAAGCTATTCTGCACTTGCACCATGCAGTGGCGAAACCACTGCGCTCCCTTCTGAAAAACTCGGCTTGTTATCCCTTCTATCAGATATTCTTGAGGCAACTGACCGGCAACTCCTGAACCACTCGAGTCGGGTGAGCTTCTATGCCACGCTGCTTGGCAATCGGCTTAAGTTAACCAGCCAGGAACAGGAAGCATTGACCATGGGTGCGTTTCTTCATGACATTGGGAAAACCGGCATCACATACGACCAATGCTCTGACGATCAACCTGCCTGGTCAGTTACAGACGCCTCCTGCGTGGAGTATTCTGAAAGAGGCGCCCAATTGATCACATCTTTTGGACTACCAGCTGAAGTTGCTCAGATTGTGGCCTATCATCATGAACGGTGGGACGGACAAGATTCACCCCATGGACTTCGAGGCGAGGGCATTCCTCTCCTGGCTCGCATCGTCCGCATTGCAGAGACATTCGACCATCTGACGGCAGGATTAGATGGCAGCTCACCCCTTTCCATTGATGATGCAGTCAGGCAGCTATCTCTTCAAGCCCACACTCTCTTCGACTCAAAATTAACCGACCTCTTTAGCGATGTCGTGCAGGAATGCAAGTCTTCTCTCCCCCCTATGGGAATCGCGGCATAGACCGCCAATTCTTCTCAGGCCATTACACGGACCTTTCTGTTGTAAGATAATCATTCACTGCCTCCGCTGATTAACTCGGCAGCCGTCTCTCTGACTTTCTTGGTAACGATTTCCCCGCCGAGCATACGTGCGATTTCGCTTTCCCGTTCCCCAGGTGACAACTGGCGTACCGTGGTCACCGTTCGATTCTTTATCTGTGACTTTTCCAAACACAAATGATGGGTCGCCTGCGACGCCACCTGGGGCAAGTGCGTGACACAGAGGACTTGATGCACCCGTCCTAATTCTTTCAGCCGTTTTCCAATGGCAGCCGCAACAGCCCCTCCAACCCCTGTATCGATCTCGTCAAAAATAATCACAGGCACTCGATCTGCGCCTGCAAGCGCGGACTTCAGTGCCAGCATGATCCGTGATAACTCACCTCCAGATGCCACCCGAGACAGCGGCATGAGCGGTTCTCCCATATTGGCTGAAAGTAGAAATTCTACGCGATCCGCCCCATCGGCGCCATAGGCTTCATCACCCTCTCCCGTCTCGAGTTGAATCACAAACCGGGTCTGCCCCATCTTGAGCGCATCGAGTTCTCGGCGCACGACTTTCGTCATTTGCTTGGCAGCGTCCGTTCGCTTAGCACTCAAACTGCGGGCCACTCTGACAACGACGTCCCGCCGCTCGCGAATCAGACGATCGTGCCGTCCAATCTCTTCATCGGAATACCGAATCACGTCCAGTTCGTCCCGCACTCGACGGTGCGTTTCAATGACGGCGTCAATCGTCCCACCGTATTTCTTCTTCAGCTTCTGAATCACTGCCAGGCGGTCTTCGACTGCCGTCAGGCGCAGTGGGTCACTATCCAGGCGATCCGTATACCCTCTGAGGCCATCTGCCGCTTCTTTCAAGAGCACTCGTGCCTCAACAATAAGCCGGCCTATGCTTTGCGTATCGGGGTCGATCTGAGCAAGTTCTCCCAGCGCCCGTTCCACCATACCTACGTTAGGTAAAATACCGGTGTGATCGGACTGAATCCGTTCCTGCGCTTCTGCCGCTAACTCACCTAACCGCCGTGATGATCCCAATCGTCGCCGTTCGCCCTGAAGCGCCTCCTCTTCTCCGGCGCAAAGCCCCGCATCATCTAACTCCTGGAGCTGAAATGCCAGGTAATCTTCACGCTGTGCCGCCTGCTGAATCTTCACGGCCAGCTCGTCGCGTTCTCGACAGGCTTCTGTCAAGTCGCGATAGGCTGACCGGTATTGCTCCCGTAATGTCTGAAGACGGCCGAAGGCATCCAGCGCATCAAGCTGAGTCGAGGACGCCAGCAGGGACTGCTGATCATGTTGGCCATGAATGTCGACAAGTGTGCCGCCAAACTCTTCCAGTACATGGACCGGACTCATCACTCCGTTGAGATACACCCGATTCCTCCCGGACCGGGCGATCACGCGCCGAATAATGAGTTGAGAATCGTGCGGCCCGAGAATCTCTTGCGCGCGCAGCCGATCCAGCATCGGATGGCCGGAGGGGATCACAAAGGCGGCTTCGAGGTGCGCTTCATCTTCGCCGAATCTGATCTGATCGCTTGACGCCCGTCCCCCGATCAACAGCTTAATGGCATCGATCAGGAGCGATTTGCCGGCCCCTGTCTCGCCTGTCAGAACTGTAAATCCCGCATCGAGGCTCAGATCGAGCTGTTCGAGAACGGCAAAGTTGGATATACGCAGCTCAGTGAGCATGGCTGCGGCGGCAGTATCTAGGCGGTGCCGGCATGTTGTGCAAGAAGTGCGTCGATCATTTCCTTGAATTGGCGCTTCGGCCTGGCTCCAACCAGCTTTTCAACCTGCCGGCCGTTTTTGAAAAACAGAATCGTGGGGATGCTCATGACCTGATAGCGGCCGGCCACTTCAGGATTCTCATCCGTATTGAGCTTTCTCACCTTGAGCTTCCCGGCATACTCCTGGGCCAGCTCGTCGACAATGGGCGCCACCATTTGGCACGGCCCGCACCACACTGCCCAGAAATCGACCATCACAAGTTCCGTTGCCTTCATAACCTCGGCATCCCAGGTAGAATCTTCAACTTTCAAAGCGTCACCTGCCACGTGTGTTCCCTCCTTCAGAATAATAGCCCCACTTCCTACACCGAGGCATCGTACTCCAGCCAAGTTTTTACTGTCAAATGCACAAATCCAACGGTGTGCTCTCGAGGGTTGAGTCATCTCCGATGCTCGCAACTCTATCCCTCAACTCGCCCTCAGCTCCGCGGATCGGCTGTACCTGAACTCCCAGAGACGACGCATGCAGCAGAAACACCCACAACTCATGAGAGCCCACCGTTGAAGACTCACCGAGACCCTACCGTCGTCCCATCCGTAGATACCGTTTGTTGCTGTTGGCCATATTGTCCGCCCGGGGTGTACCAGGGCAACCCACGTTCTCCCCAGAGCAGCGGAGTGAGAAGAGATCGCATAACGGCAGTTCCGGTATTTTCCGTCCAGCCAAGCCCTGTGAGACTGAGCATGAAGTTGAATTGCTGGCGATCGGGAAATTGCAAATAATAAAATCCCGCCGACCAACATCTGCATGGGTTTTGATAGAGCGCGACCACATCGTATTCCGGGCTTCTTCCATTTTTGACATCGTAATAGCCCTTGGCTCCGACCGTCCATCCCCACGGAGTACGGAATGCGCCGGCTGCCGTCACAAACTGAATCTCTCCCGTCGGCGCATAAACCTCATTGAATGAAATAGGGTTCCAGACATCTCCTCGCCTCACCCGATTACCGTCCCGGGAGTAGCGCTGCCCGACTTCGATATACCAATTGGTCCCCTCTTGTACGCGAACATCGGTGTTCACTTGGCTGACGGTCCCTTGATAGGGGTCGAAAAAGGCGTCGACGGTCAGATACTGATTGATCGGCGGACGACTCCCCCCCCCTACAGCCCCTGCACCGCGATCGAACCCCGCTGCATCCAACTGGGAACGAACCACGTGCGGCTGATTATTGCCTATCACCGCCCGCATCCAAATATCGGAAAATCGTTTGCCATCGATAGCAACCGTAGCCGGTTGAAGGGGCTGCGTGGCCGATCCCAGCAACGGGTCCATGCCTGGAGTAAAATCCCGTGCTCTCGTCTGCAGAGCCCCCACGTGGTAGCTCTGCGCTATAGTCAGGTCCAGCCAGTTGAACGCTCGGGTTGTTCCTTGTTCCAACACACGACTTCGCAAGGCATAGGTGAGAAGGTTCTTTTTCGGCAAGTCGTCCACTTGATCAATCAACGTCAATGCCGATTGATCCGTCCCCGGCACATATTCATATGTCGCCGATGGTTCGATCGTATGAAGAAATCCTTTTCCCTGCACCCATCCAAAACGCCGCGTCAACTTCGATGTGGCATCCACTCCGATCCAGAATGTTTCCCGATGCTGGGTCGCCGTCGAATACGCACCTCTGCTGTAATACACTTCGCGAAACTTGGCCTGCGGCCTGATGCCGACCACATGCCCTAAGTTGATCACCTCCGTGGCGATACCGGGAACGACATCGACACGATTGAGTGTAAATCCCTGTTCCCGATAGAAGTTGACGAAGTTACCTTCCATACCGAACAGCACCGGCGAATTGAACAACGAGACATCGGGCAGGTTGTAGCCGGTTTCAGGAAGGCGCTGAAACGTGTCAGTCCCGCCGGCCTGCAGCGGTTGGAGATAGCGGCCCAAAAGATAGAGATTTCCGTACGGCAACCGTTGAGTCGCCAAGAGATTAGATTCGTTACTCGGTGATGCCCGCAGCGTTCCTGAATTACTCAGCTGCTGAAAATAATTGGGGTCAGTGACGAAGTTGACATTGGTCCGGAGAAGAAGCGTCTCCGTAAACATCTGAGTGTGGCTTCCGGTAAAGACTGCGCGCGCCCTTCGTGCATCTTCCCCTGTTGCGTCCACACCCGCCACATTAGGCAACTCTGTCTGTTGCAGATAACTCACATGCCACTGACCACGAGATCGCCGATCCAGGACATACCGATAGTCAAAATCCGACCCATAGCCCAACTGGCTATAGTACTTGGGCGCGACGGTCAGGTCTTGGCTGGGATTGATAGCCCAAAAAAAGCTTCCTTGCGCATGTACGCCAAAACGGTTGTCGTAGGAGATAACGGGAATCAGAAACCCCGTCTTCCGCTTTGCCAACGGGTAGGTCAGCGCGGGGAGAGGCAGAATCGGTACATCGTTCACACAGAGCCATGCTCCTTTAAACGCCAGCTGATCCCCCAGCGTCGTATCAAGATCTTCAAACTTCAGACGCCATGCGGGCGTTTCACCTTCCGGCGCATCGCAATTTGTAAAGCTGCCCTCCTTAGCCCTGTAGTGATATTCAGAGAACCGCTGCAAAAGCCGGCCCGACACCAGAGAATTTGTGGAGGGCACAAAGAGCCGGCCGTGGGTCACCACACCGCTCTCGGTATTCATATTCAATTCCAGCCGTTCGGCCGTCACATCGGTTTGAGGATCTGTCAGGTGGACATGGCCCGTGGCGGTGACGATTCCGGGTAACGATTGAATCGTGACGTGGTCTGCAGTGAGCGTAATTGCACCCTGCCGAACCACAACCGAGCCGTCAGCCTCATACACTTCTTGATCTTGCCGATAGTCCAAACGAGCAGCCGTCACGTCGATCGGCGGGGAACCGGATGAGGAGTTTCCGGGGCCGACTTGTTTCGTCGCAGCCCATGCCGCGAGAGGAAAGAAGCTTAGCAGTATGACCAGGACGAGACCGCGTCGCATGGAGACCCACAGACCAGGATCTACCATGCTAGCCCGCATGATTCATGACAGTTTGTCGCGAGATCGAAACATGCAGAAATGTTTCAAGTTTGGAGTTTCGAGTCCTTAGAGTACCCGTTCTGACAATATGAGGCGTGATCCACGAAACTCGCAATTCCACTCCCCGGCACAGCGGATCGGGAGTTGCAGCAAAAAAGTCAGGCATCATGCGGACTACCCCCGAATTACGGACAGCCCACAGCCGCGCACCGCCGCCTTGATATCACCCACCAGCATGAGCGACCCGGTCACACAGACAAGATCCTGTGCTGATGCTCGTTGCTTCGCCGTCCTGAGCGCGTCGGCTGGCTGCGGCGCATCAAACACCGGATTCTGCCAGTCCCCCAGAGCCAGACGAAGATCTTGGACCGTGGCAGATCGGCTCAGGGCCGCTTGAGTGAGTACGACCTCGGAGATAAACGGCAACAGCGGCGCAATAAATTCCCGATGATCTTTATCCCGCATCATACCCCACACCAGAATAATATGGGCTTCCGGATGGCGCAGAAGAAACCCCTCCAGGTAGCGACCTAATACGACGGCAGCCGCAGGATTATGGGCCCCATCCAGAAGCACACCCGGAGCTTCATCAATCAGCTCGAGCCGCCCCTCCCATGTAACTGATTGCAGCCCTGTTCGTACCGCGAACTCATCGACCCGCGCTCCGACTTCGCCGGAAGCTTCGAGCAATGCAAGCGCGCAGGCGGCGTTATCGAGCTGATGCCGTCCGGAAAGAGCGCATCGAAGCCTTTCAAATACCCGTGTCCGCCCCCGATACGTGAAGCACGCAGGCTCATCTCCTTCGACGGTAAACTCCTCTCCCAATCTCCACAACGGAGCCGCGCGCTCCGCCGCGATATGGCGCATCACGGTACCGGCCTCCGGCCCCATTCTTCCGATTACGACGGGTACAGCAGGTTTGATGATGCCCGCCTTCTCAAAAGCGATCGCCGTTTCAGTTCGTCCTAAATACTCCTGATGTTCCAACGCGATCGTGGTAATTGCGCAGGCGATCGGCTTAACGACATTGGTGGCATCGAATCGCCCTCCCAACCCGACCTCCAACACCGCAATATCGACCTGCGATTCCACAAAGTATCGCAACGCCATAGCGGTCGTCACCTCAAAAAATGTCGGAGTCAACCCCGGCGGTATCGCCGCACGCACCAACTCGACTAGATCAGCCAGGCGATCGTCCGGGATCATCGCCCCGTTCACTCTGATACGTTCACGAAACTCAACCAGGTGCGGAGAGGTATAGAGCCCCACACGCATGCCGGAAGCCTGGAGGATGGCTGCAGCTATGGCGGCAGTCGACCCTTTTCCGTTGGTGCCCCCGATATGCAGGATACGCAGCGTACGTTCCGGACGGCCGAGCGCATGGAGCAACGCCGTCATCGGCTCCAGGCCAAGTTTGATCCCATGCTTCTGAAGGCCGTAGAGATACTCAATGGCGGCGGGATAGGTCATCCACAAACCGGAAGGATCGTGAAGACTAAAAATGACCGACGAGGGTGCTGACCGTTTCTTTGAGCTGCTTACGTTCGACAATCATGTCGATCATGCCATGCTCCAGAAGAAACTCAGCCCGCTGGAACTGATCCGGCAACTGCTGCTTGATTGTCTGTTCAATGACGCGGGGGCCGGCAAATCCGATCAGCGCCTTCGGTTCCGCAATAATGACGTCACCCAACATAGCCACACTGGCCGTGACCCCACCAAACGTGGGATCAGCCAGGATCGAAATGAAGGGTAGCTTGGCCTCACCCAGTTTGGCGACCGACGTCGAGGTCTTGGCCATCTGCATCAGGGAGAGGATGCCTTCTTGCATGCGCGCACCGCCCGAGGCTGTCACCAAGATAACCGGTCGTTTCAGCTCCAGCGCCCGGTCGATGGCACGACACAGCTTTTCTCCGACGACCGAGCCCATGCTACCACCCATAAAGCTGAAATCGAAGATGCACAACACGACCCAGTTCCCATTGATCATGCCTTCGCCGATCACCAGTGCATCTTTGCGGCCGGTTTTTTCCTGTTGAGCCTTCACACGCTCTCGATAAGGCTTGGTGTCATGGAAGGTCAAGGGGTCTTGAGCCTCCAGATCGCTGTCCCATTCTTTGAAAGTACCCAAATCGACGAGCAGCCCGACCCGTTCCATGACGGAAATGGGAAAATGATAGTCGCACTTCGGACAGACCTTGTTGTTACGATCAACTTCCTTGCGATAGACGATTTCCCGACAGTGATTGCACTTGAGCCACATCCCCTCACTGCCTTTGGATCGCACAGGTACCGCCGGCTCAGAGGTCTTTTCCTTTTTGAACCAGGCCATAATCGTATCCCTCGTTCGGTTTGTAGTACGGCCGCAGGAAGGCCCGTCAATACCTGCGCAGAATAGCACAGCATTCCCCGGGACGCACGTGCAAAACCTCTAGCCTAAACGCAACCTGCTGCTCACTCTCCTGTGGATGCGAACACCAGCTTCACCAACATCCATACGCCCACCCCTACGCTGGCAGCGCCGGCAAATCCTTGGAGTCCGAGAAACAAGGGGCGGCTAAACGAAAGGGAACAGACCAGGGGGAGACTGATCGTGAGACCAATCGCCATCATACCCGCAATCGACCCCACGCCGAATACCGCGATGGACAGGAGCCCTGGACCCAGCTCCTGGGTCGTGGCAAGAATGATGAGCATCAACGCCGCCGATCCGGCCAGTCCGTGCGCCATACCGATACAGAGAGGACGAACCGAGTCGGTCAACCAGTGCCGATGCCGATGATCGTCCTGTCGTTGATGACTGTGTAGATGGACATGGGCATCGCCATCGTGCTGATGGCGATGCATGTGCCAGCGCTCACGGCACAGCTTCACAGCTAGGCTCCCTCCCAGTACGATCAGCAGCACTCCAACTCCGGACTCGGCAATGAGTTCAAACTGCGGTGGGATGTGAATTCCTAAGGCTAATACGACTGATCCGACGATCAGCAATGTCAACGTATGGCCGACTCCCCACCATAATCCAACGGCACTGGAGGCCCGAAGAGACGGTCGCTGGGCTAGAACCGTCGATACCGCGGCAAGATGATCGGCATCGAGTGCATGCCTGATCCCAAGCAAAAAACCGAAGCCTAACACTGCCGAATATGATGGGTCGCTCATACTATTGCATGATAAAGTGAAAGTGAATATTGAAGTTGTGCGTTACGTGACACAATCCTGTGCTTGACTCAACATTCTCCTGAACCGAACCCGCTGACGTCATCTGAATCGTGCGGTTATCCTCCTCGTGCATGCATTTCAAGATGCGGATCTTCTCGCAGCCGATCAATGTCGATCAATCCACCGGCACGAAGCCCGGTCTTTTCTAATGCCTTCCGTTCTTCCGCGCCACGATCCCGGCGGGCAGTCCAGCCGGACCGAATCATCTCCTTCATATACTCAGGACTTGCGCCCATGCGAAGTGGCTTGCGCAAGTCCGTCCCCGATGCAGCATAGAGGCACAAATACCATAACCCATCGGCCGTAACACGGCTGCGGTCGCATTGTGCGCAAAACGGCGTCGTCGTTGAGGGAATAATTCCAAAGCTCGTACCATCCGGCAAAAGAAACCGCTGTGCCGGTGCGGATCCTCGTTCCGGCATAGGAGTGATTGCGCTATACTGCCGACTCAGTTCCTCAAGAATCGTCTCACGGGAGAGCACTTTGTCCATGGCCCATTCGTTGGCCCCGCCCACATCCATATACTCAATGAAGCGGACCTCGGCCTGATAATGCCTGGCAAACTCAATCAACGCAACCAATTCATCGTCGTTGAATCCACGTATCGCAACCGTATCCAGCTTGAGTTCGGCAAATCCGGCTTTTCCGACCGATTCAATCCCTTCGATCACCCTGGAAAACTCATCCCGTGCGGTCAACCGGCGGAACCGTTCCGGCCTGAGGGTATCGAGACTGACCGTCACCCGATGGAGTCCGGCATCGTAGAGTTCCTGCGCTTGATCAGCCAACAACACACCGTTCGTCGTCAGCGCAATCTCGCTAATCCGTTTATCATGCAGAAGCAGTCTGACCAACCGCGAGACATCCCGACGCAATAACGGCTCGCCGCCGGTCAGCCTGATCTTACTCACACCCAAATCGGCGAAATAGCCGGCGAGCGTCGCCATTTCCTCAAAGCTGAGAATGTCCTCACGCGGCAGCCACACGTAATCTGCCTCCGGCATACAGTATCGGCAGCGCAAATTGCAGCGGTCCGTAACAGACAACCTCAAACTCCGCAATGGGCGGCCAAAGGTATCGGCGATCGGCGCCGAAAAATTATTAGGTGACACGGAATTCAACGGCTGGCCACGCATCTCAAAAACACCTCACCCCTTACCCTTCACCCCTCACATCCCTATGGGTGCTCCTCAACCCACACCTCCCCTTCAGGGGTGTGTTCAAGTTTCCAGATCGGCGTAATTTGTTTCAACTCATCGATCGCCCACCTGCACGCACGGAACGCATCGGCACGATGTTCAGCCCCGGCGACAATCAGCACAATGTTTTCGCCGATCGAGATTTCTCCATATCGATGTATGATCAGCAACTCGAGAATGTCGAATTCTTTGAGCGCCCGCTCACGGATCTCTCGCAGCTTCTTCTGCGCCATCCCCTCGTAATGCTCAAAGGTGATACTGTCCACATCACGGCCCCTCGACCGGTCACGCGCCGCGCCCAGAAACATCGAAATCCCACCGATCCGTTTCGAACGGCCCCGCACCCGGGCAACTTCCGCATCAATAGAAAAATCTTCCCGCTGCACTCGCACCAGCATTTCATCGTTTTCAGGAGCCGGGAAAGATCCTCCGGCAAATGGCGGCAACAGCGCGATTTCATCTCCTTCATGAATGACCGTCTCTTCATGGGCAATATCCTGATTCACCGACACAAGGACCTTCTTTTTATGAATCAACTCTCCGATCTGCGGATATTCGGCATCAAGAATATCAACCAAGTCTTTCACTCTCATCGAGTAAGCCATTGATAAATTTATTGACGACTTATTTTCAGCCATCATTCTTGTCATGCCAAACAATTTGATCGTCATCATTATTTCCACACGTTCACCTGAGCCTCAACCTTACCTGCTGTACGTTCCCGACTTCCCGCCTGATTTTGAAAGAAGGCACACTTCACTAAACCTCATCCCACGGTCCACTGCTTTACACATGTCATAAATGGTTAAGGCCGCAACGGATGCCGCCGTCATCGCCTCCATTTCAACGCCGGTCGGCCCGGTCGTCTTAGCCGTTGCCAGAATAGTGATCGAACAGCACCCATCCTGATCCGTCCGAGAATCTTCCGTGAAGGAAATGTCGACACTGGTGAGGAGGATCGGATGGCACATGGGGATCAGATCCGGCGTTTTCTTCGCACCCATCACCCCGGCTACCTGCGCGACAGCCAAGACATCGCCCTTGGCAATCTTCCCTCGTTGAATCTTTTCAAGGGTTTCCGGCAAAAGGAAAACTCTGGCTTGCGCAGTCGCAGTCCGCTCGGTTGCATTCTTGGCCGAGATATCGACCATCCGGGCTCGTCCAGACTCGTTGAAATGGGTGAATTCTGCCATTTTGTGAAGCTGAATCAGTGCGTTGCAAGCATAATGTAGTTGGATTATAGGAGCCGACGAAAAGGAAGGTCAAGCAGCGAGGCGGAGCCCGGCGTCATGCAACTCATGCCTGTACGTATTTCCCATTCGCGCTGAGCCCTTCGCAGCTATACGGGAACAATGCCGGTCAATATGACCAGTGGTTATGGAAAACCGCGCCTCAATGGAATAGGAGATCAACGGCCCGGTTGCAGATGAAGGATCGTCCCCTGCTCGCCTGCTACCCAGCCATGGTTGGGTTCTGGAAAAGTCAGGCCAAAGATCGACGCCTTTCCTATCAAGCCTTCCTCACGCCAGGAGAATCCCGCATCGCTGGTTCGATAGACCACGCCATGCCCGCCGACAATCCATCCCGATCGAGGACTTGTAAATCGAATCTTTAATAAATCCGTGAGATTTGTACAGCCCTTTCCGCAAGGGAAGGTACGATCGATCCAGCGTCTTCCACCGTCGCTTGTCTGAAAGAGCGCCCCGGCATTCCCTACTGTCCACCCGGTTAACGAGTCAGTAAAAAACACGTCGAAGAGAGTCACCGCGCTCTGAGTTTCTTGGGGCACCCACGTGGCCCCGCCATCATCCGTCGACAAGGCGGTTCCCAACGCGCCAACAACAGTCCCGCGCCGCTCATCCAGAAAATGTGCCGCGTAGAGCGCGGCATTCGTACCACTGGTTTGCTCGACCCACCGTTCCCCGCCATCAACCGTATGAAGAATGACCCCGGCCCCTCCAACCACCCAACCAACGGTCGGCGACACAAACGACACATGATACAACGGTTGCTGTATCTCAAGCGGGATACGCTGCCAGGTCTCTCCTCCATCAGTGGTACGGCGCAGCATTCCCCCTGCCCCGGCTACCCATCCTCTCTGTCGATCAGGAAAGAACAGAGAGAGTAACAGCGCTGTCGTCCCGCTGGAGGTCTTTCGCCAAGTCTTGCCCCCATCCCGGGTCGTGAGAATCACCCCGCCGGATCCTGCAGCCCAACCATTCTGAAGGCCATGGAACTGGATACTCATCAATGTCGATTCTGTGGTGCTTCTTTGGGCCTGCACAAGCAACCCTGGCGATTCGCTCCGGGCCGGGACACAGAGCGCAAGGACTGTGCAAAAGACAAGAAAAGAATAAGCCGTTACCCGGAGCCCGCCATACCGTGCCGTTCGCCGACCAGACATTATTGGGTCGTATCCGCGTCAGGCCGGTTGTTGTTCCAATACCCGGTATCGGGCAGCCCTTTGGTTTCGATTGTAAATGGTCCGGCCTCAAGCGTGAGCCATTTTTTGGGCGTGCAGCAGGTCCCGTCGGGAAGCACATCCCAGGATCCCCGCCGAACGACCAGCGGACCGGTTGCCAAGTCATCGAAAAACTCTCCCTTTTTGCCGATGCCATAGAGATTCCGATGCGGCACCTTCACCACGATCTCCGAATCAGTCCAGGACTGCACCAGTGCGGCGGCACCGTTGAACAGTACTTCTGTGCGTGAGACATTGCTGATAACAGTGGAACTCGTCTCCGGTTCATTGATCTCCACATCAAGACGCCGTTTATAAGCTTTCTGACTCAACGCAAGCTGTGCATGTTCGGCCGTCTTGAGAAACGCTCCAAATCCCCTCCCTTTGATCGTGACGGAGGCATCCAAACCGGCTGATTTGGGATCGTAGGACTCGATCACCGGCGTGACCACCGTAAACGCTCCGGCCTCAATCGCCAAGACACCCCGCTCGACGCAGCAGGACCCATCGCTATGCGGGCGGTTCGCGCTTCGATAGATCGTTACGTCGCCGCTCTTTGCGCTGAAAGGCACCCACACATCAATGCGATCGTCGTTCCAGCGATAAATCACGGCCTGAACGCCGCCGATCTCCACACGATTTTCACCGGTATTGAAATCCATAAAGCTGTAGGGCGTCGCGCCGCTCTCGGAATAGAACCCGAAATGCTCTCCGTTGATACGAAGCAGCGTGCCGATAGGCGCACTCGTTGGACTGATGGCCGTGACTCTTGGAACATGGACAGTAAAGTGCGCCAGAGTTCGCCTGCGCCCCTCCTTCACAAGACTTATGGGGCCAGAGGTCGCGCCCAGCGGCACATGCGCAACGATCACATCATCCTTCCATTGAGCGATCGTTGCCGGATGCTCTCCAATCAGAACAGAATCCTGTGGTCCTTTGCCGGCGCCGAACCCCTCTCCAAACAACACCACTTTTGTGCCGACCGGCCCGCTAACCGGATCAACCCGCACGGAGGGGATTAAAGAGAATGACACAGCATTGCTGCGCGCGTATTCCACCGGCGCGCAGCAGGATCCATCCGGCAGCGGGTCAGAGGAAGCCAGCCGGACCACAATCTCTCCACCCGATACGTTCGCGGGAACCTCCAGTTCAATCCGATCATCCCTCCACCGTCTGGGACGCACGACTACACCGCCGACCGTGACATCGTTCACGCCGAACATGGTGTTTGGATCACGGGCTCCCGGCGTCACACCGAAATTGCGCCCCGTGATCTGGACCAACGCGCCGCGTTCGGCTTCCGCCGGCGTGACGGCGTCAATCTGCGGCATGACTACGGCGACGGTCCCCGCCTCTATCTTCTTTTTCCCAATACGCACCTCAACCGGACCACTGGCAGCTTTGAAAGGCACCTTGATCTCGATCAAGTCCGGCTCCCATCGCTGAACCAAGGCAGGAACACCACTCACCGTGACTTTGTTGATTTGGACCGACTGGAACGTCCCAAATCCTTTTCCGCTGATCGACAGAGTCGCGCCCGGTGGAACTGACCGGGACGATAGTTCGATCGAAGACGTTCCCGCCCACGCTGCAGGCACAAATCCACCCAAAAGGATGGCGCACGAAACCACTGCTCCCACTGTCGTCATAACGCCCTTTCCACCGATATAAGTCGAGGATGACTCAACACATGGCGCCCCATGAAGAAGGTATCTATTCGAACAGACTGATCGGACTATAACAATCGATTTTTTCAAGAGTCAAGGCAGGAAGCCGGACGCATAGTCCCTTGCGATCAAGTCTGGAGGCTCATACGCCGATAAAGCCATACAGAACGCGCACGGCTGTGTAGTGACAACCTGACAAGGGAGCCGGTCCAAACATTATGGCGCTGACAGAAATTCACCGACCCGGCACGACTCGCATACTGGTCGTCGATGACGATCCTATCATCCGCGAATTCTGCACAAAAATCTTGAACCAGGCAGGCTATCGGACGCTGGCGGCATCGGGGAGTTCAGATGCGATGTGGCTGATGACCTCGTCATCGGATCCGTTTAATTTATTAGTGGTCGATGTGTTTCTACCGATCTCGCCGAAGTTACAGCTGAGCCCGATCCAGAATGTCTATCCGCCGGTGAACGGCGACAAGATGGTCTGCCGCATGCTGGCGACTGTGCCGGAGTTGCATGTTCTCTATATCTCCAGCTCTTCATACGAAGACCTGCTCGAACAGGGTATCAACCTGGGAACTGCGCCGTTTTTGCACAAGCCCTTGGATGCAGAGATATTGTTGCGCTCGGTGAAAGCGACCTTGGAGGCGCCTCCCCTCCGCCTCAATATACCCCACCATGCCACGTCGAGTCCCGATGATCATGCCGGACGCAGTTCTGAACTCGCAGCATAATCGCCCCCTGACCACCAGCTAAGACACCTGAACAATCAACTCAATTTCGATCGGGGCCTGGCGGGGAAGTTCAGCGGCGCCGACCGCGACACGGGCATGGCGGCCCGTTTCTCCGAATACTGCCACCAGGAGATCGGACGCGCCGTTCAAGACTTGTGGTTGATCGGTGAAACCGGGCGCCGACGCAATATGGCCGACCATTTTTACAATCCGCTTCACTCGATCCAGCGAACCGGCCTCGGCTTTCACGATGGCCAGGGCATTCAGCACCGCCAGCCTGGCCGCCGCCACTCCCTGCTCGATGGACACGTCGGCCCCAAGTTTGCCCGCCATGACGAGCTGCCCCTCTTTCGAGGGCAACACACCGGACAGAAACAGCAGATCTCCCACTCTGACGACAGGAACGTAATTCGCCACCGGTTTCGGAGCAGCCGGCAATTCGATCCCCAACTCTTTCAATCGTAGTTCATATGACATTCTTTCCCCTCACGCCTAACACCTCACGTCGCTATCCCGGCCTCAACGCTTCCCAAAAGCTGTCACCGATCGCCAATCGGTCACCGCCGAGAGTATCCACGATAGTTTGTCCCAAGTCCGCAGCAGTCTGGCTGGTTCCCAGATTCACGCCTTGCGCCAGCTTTGGGCCGGTGATGAGCACCGGAACATATTCCCGAGTCGGCAGCTTGTCTGGCTTCGACACATCGCGGCCGTGATCACCGGTCAGGATGACCATATCTCCGACCCGCAGCTGTTCGAACAGATTCGGCAACCGGCGATCAAAATCCTGGAGGGCTTCCGCAGCCTGCGCACTGTCCTCCGACAAGAGATTCAAACTCACATAGAGCAGTCCGCGCGGCACCTTATTCAGCATCCCCACCGTGTCCTCGAACGCGGAGGCGGCAGGAAACGCTTTCGTGAAGCCGCGGCCGCTGAACAAATCATAGACCTTGCCGATCCCCATCGTAATCTGGCCGGACCGACTCAAAGCATCCAGCATGGTGAGGCCCGACGGCTCCACGACAAAATCTTTGCGCCCGGCCTGAGGGCGGAGGGCTCCGGGTTCACCCGTGAGCGGTTGGGCGACGATGCGGATCAGCGTACCGGCCTTTTTCGCTTCCCTCCATGCCTCACGGCACTGCTGATGCAAGACGGCGACGGGCATAATGGCTTCATGCGCGGCCACATAACAGGTATTCCCGCCGTCGGTCCAGAGGATGGGAGCCCCGCTTGAGAAATGCTCCGTCCCGTAATCGCGTATCATCGACGCCATAGAAGCCACACGACGGCCGATCAGCTTCCGTCCCAATGCCTGCTCGATCACCGACACGACATTCTCTGGAATCCCTGCCTGATAGACCGCAGCACTTTCATGAACCGTCACCCCGTTGGTTTCCCAATAGCCGGACACCGAATCTTTGCCGCGCGATGTGAACCCCATCCGCCCAAAACAGCCATGCGGCTGCGCCATCGACGCGACGCCGGGAATCTTCGCAAGATGGCCCAATCCCAGCGCTTCCAAATTGGGAAGACTCAACCCGCCGACGGCATCCGCCAGATGCACGACCGTGTTGGCCTCGGCATCATCGTACTCTGCCGCATCCGGCAACGATCCGATTCCGAATCCATCGATCACGAACAACAACACACGCTTGATCATTAGAGGGCACTCCAGTAACTGATGGTAATGGTTTCTGTACGCAATCGGTGCAGGTCGGCCACGGCTACTTTGAGGCTCTCCACTCTTCCAATATTTTCAGACTCGCGCTGGTCCCGACCCGGTCGGCTCCCGCTTCCAACATGGCCTGCGCCGCCTTCCAATCTCTGATACCGCCGGAGGCCTTGACCTTCGCCCGTCCGGCAACGGCTGTTTTCATGAGCCGCACATCCTCGACTGTCGCACCGGCAGCACCGAACCCGGTCGAGGTTTTGACATAGTCGGCGCCCGCCTCGACGACCAGCCTGCAGGCAGTGAGCTTTTCTTGTTGCGTCAGATAACACGTTTCAAGAATCACTTTGTGTTCGACCTTCGGCGTCGCCGCCACCACCTCGGCAATATCCTGCCGCACCTCGTCATGGTCGCCGGACTTCAGCCGGCTGACATTGATGACCATGTCCAGCACGGAAGCTCCGCGCGAGACGGCTTCCACTGCTTCCGCAACTTTGGCCTTCGTCGTATGCCCCCCCAAGGGAAATCCGATGGGGATGCCGACCCGAACGGAGGCGCCGGCTACCGCCGACACAGCCTCATCCACGTAACAAGGAGGCACGAAAATGACCGTGAAACGATGTTCCTTGGCCTCCCGGCACAACCGCAGCACGTCGGCTTTGGTCGCCTCAGGCCGAAGCACCGTATGGTCGATCAGGCTCGGCAGATTCCATTCAAGCATCGTTCACGATACTCCTTCTTGATAGGCAAATACCCTCTTTTCAGGAACCACAGATGTCTGTGAAGAACGGACACGCCGGAAGCGCTTTTGGTACTTCTCCACCGCCTTATTATGCTCCACCAGCGTGGCGGAAAATTCGTGGGTCCCGTCGTTCTTCGACACAAAATACAAATCCGAGGTTGAGGTCGGATAGAGCGCGGCCCGGATCGAGCCTGCCCCCGGACTGGCGATCGGACCAGGCGGCAGTCCCGCCCATCGATAGGTGTTATAGGGACTGGGATGGGACAGATCCTTTTTCCGCAGATTGCCGTCGAAGTTCGGCAAGCCGTAGATCACGGTAGGGTCGCTTTGGAGGGGAATCCGTTTCTTCAGGCGATTGTGAAACACGGATGCGATGTGGGGCCGTTCATCTCCCGCGCCGGTCTCTTTTTCGATGACCGACGCCAGCGTCAACACTTCATGCGTCGTGAGCCTCATCTCCTTCGCGCGCACCTGCCACTCCGAAGTCAAAACGTGCGCCAGCTGATCGACCATGGCTTTTATCACATCTTTGCCCGCTGTGGGGCGCGGGAACCGATAGGTGTCCGGGTACAGGTACCCCTCCACACTCTCAGCGGAAATCCCCAACGTCCTGATAAAAGTTTTGTCATGGGCCAGCCGGACGAACTCGGCCCGATCGGTGATACGGTGCTCTGCGAGCACATCGGCGATTTGCCCGATCGTGTAGCCCTCCGGAATCGTGACGGAATGAAGGACGACGCGGCCTGCCATCAGCTTGGAGAGGATCTCGGCCGGAGGCAGGGCGGCATGCAGCTCATATTCACCGGGGCGGATCTTTCGTTCAGCCTCCAGCCTTTTTCCCAGCCACATAAATGCAGAACGGCTCTGGATCAACTGTTCCCGCTCAAGAATCTGCGCGACTTGTGAGAACGCCGCCCCTTCCGGAATCACCACGATCTTAGCGGGAGGATGGTCGGATTCGGAGAGAGCCGGAGCTTCAATCCATTGAATCGTCAGATACGCGGCCAGTCCTCCGAGCACGACGACGACGAGAGCCAGGGTCAGCAGGATGCGCAACTTCATGGGATTGCCACTCTAGAGACTCCGAATCTTCATCATGCGAATCGGTCACAGAAGTCGCCGTTGCGGGGGTCTGCGCCGCCAGATAGCTTTGCAGCAGAATGGCCGCAGCGATCCGGTCGATCACGCCTTTTCGTTTCTTCCGGCTGACATCTGCGGCGATGAGCAGATCTTCCGCCGCTTTTGTCGTCATCCGTTCGTCCCACAGGACGACCGGCACGGACAACCCCGCTTCCAGTTTCACCACAAACGCGCGCATGGCTTGAACGGCAAGCCCTTCACGACCGTCCAGCTGAAGCGGCAATCCTAAGACTACCCGCTCTACGCTGTGCGATCCGACCAACGCCGCGATGTGGGCGATATCACGATCCAGCGTACGCCGTTCGAATGTTTCGAGCGGCTGTGCCGTCCATCCCAATTCGTCGCTCAGAGCGACCCCGATCCGCTTGGTACCATAATCGAGCGCGAGGATGCGGCTAGACATGATTCTACCGCCTCAGGGCCTGTTCGACCAAGCCAAAGACCTTTTCTAACGCCGCGTCGAGCTTGGCGGCATCCTTCCCGCCTGCTTGCGCCATTTCAGGACGACCGCCGCCTGTGCCACCGACTTCGGTAGCCATGACCTTAATGAGTTCGTTGGCCTTTACCTTTGAGAGGAGATCCTTGTCTCCCTTCACTACCACAAACAAAGCCACTTTTCCTTCGGAGACCCCGCCGAGTGCGATAACGCAGCTCTGTTCTTTCTCCCTTAGGCGGTCAGCTAATGCCCGAAGCCCGGCCATGTCAATTTCATCAGCACGCTGCGCATGGACTTTCACCCCAGCAATAGTCTGAATACTGGCTTCATCTTTAGCACCAGCCCCCGTAGCCATCTTCAGCTTCAGCTCTTCCAGTTCCCGCTCCTTGTCCTTCAACTGCGTCAGCATCTTGCGGGTTTTGCCGACCAGTTCCGCTTGCCCGACCTTCAACAGATCAGACAGCTCGCGGACATCGGCTTCGAGCTTCTTCATGAGCGCATAGGCCCCGGTGCCAGTCTGAGCCTCGATCCGACGCACCCCGGCCGCCACGCCTCCCTCCGACACGATCCGGAACAGCCCGATGTCGCCCGTCTGCCGGCAGTGGGTCCCGCCGCAGAGTTCCTTGCTGAAGGACTCCACGCTCACGACACGCACCTGCTCGCCGTACTTGTCGCCGAAAAACGCCAGGGCGCCGTTCGCCACCGCATCCTGGATGCTCATCACATCGGTTCGTACCGCTTCATTCTTGCGGATCTCTCCGTTCACGGTTGACTCGATATCGTCGATGTCGCGGGAGGACAACGGCCTGAAGTGGGCGAAATCGAACCGGAGCCGATTCGGCCCCACCAGCGATCCATACTGTTTCACATGCGGACCAAGCAGATCGCGCAAAGCCGCATGGACCAGATGCGTCGCGGTATGATTGCGGGCGGCATCCAGGCGCGTGGGCGCGTTGACCGTCATTCGCAGTCGTTCACCTTCGCGTATACAGCCCTTGCGGACGGTCCCCTTGTGAAAAATGAGGGTCGGCGCCGGCTTTGTCGTATTGTCGACTTCAAGCAGCCCTTCGGGGCCGGCCAACGTTCCGCGGTCGCCGACTTGCCCGCCGCCTTCCGCATAAAACGGCGTCACATCCAGCACCACCTCGACCTCATCGCCTTCTGCTGCTTCCTTGACCATCTGTTCGCCCTTGATGATCGCAAGGAGGATACTTTCGCTCTCCAACCGGTCGTACCCGACGAACGTGGTGGCCCCGACCCGCTTGACCAGTTCAGTCACCGCCGGCCTGGCCGTCTCCTGCTCGAACCCGCCGGTCTTGCGCGCACGAGTCCGCTGCTCTTCGATCGCCGCTTCGAACCCCGACTCATCGACGGTCATCCCCTGTTCACGGCACGCCTCCGTCATCAAATCCATGGGAAACCCGTACGTGTCATAGAGCTTGAACACGTCAACGCCCGCTAACACCGTCTGTCCGTTCGCCCGTGCCTTCTCGATCATGTCGTTCAAAATCGGCAAGCCTTGATCGAGCGTGGCGATGAACCGTTCTTCTTCACCTCGCGTGGCTTCCGCGATCGTTGCCTCTGCTGCCTTTACTTCCGAATAAGCGCCGGCCATCTGATTCACCACGGTCGCGCTGAGTTCATGCAGAAAGGGCTCGACGATGCCGAGCAGCCGCCCATGCCGCGCAGCGCGGCGCAGAATCCGCCGCAGCACATACCCGCGGCCTTCGTTGGACGGCAGAATGCCGTCGGTCATGAGGAACGCGATCGCGCGAAGGTGATCGGCGATCACGCGCATCGAACGGTCCGCTGTCTCCTGCGTGCCATACCGCGTGCCGGCGCGCGCGCCGATGGCTCCGAGCAACGGCGTGAAGAGATCGCTATCGTAGTTGCTCAAGACTCCCTGCGCGACCGCCGTCAGCCGTTCCAGGCCCATGCCGGTATCGATACTCGGCTTGGGCAACGGATTGAGCTTCCCCGAGGCATCCCGGTTGTACTGCATAAAGACGAGATTCCAGATCTCGATGACCCGGTCGCCCTCGCCGTTCGGCCGATCATCTCCGGGCACCGACGGGCCTTGATCGAAATGCAGCTCCGAGCAGGGGCCGCAGGGGCCCGTATCGGCCATCTGCCAGAAGTTGTCCTTTTCACCGCACCGGACGATGCGGGAGGGAGACACACCGATCTTCTTCCAGAGCTGATCGGCTTCATCGTCCTCGCGGAAAATCGTGACCCACATCCGGCTCCTGTCGAGACCGACGGTCTTGGTCAGAAACTCCCAGCCGAAGATGACGGCGTCTTCTTTGAAATAGTCCCCGAACGAAAAATTGCCGAGCATCTCGAAGAACGTGTGGTGCCGCCTGGTATACCCCACGTTTTCAAGATCGTTGTGCTTGCCGCCGGCGCGCAGGCATTTTTGCACGGATACCGCCCGCCTGTAGGGGCGTGACTCTTCTCCGAGAAAGACCCGCTTGAATTGATTCATCCCGGCGTTGGTAAACAGCAGCGTCGGATCGGCCTGTGGAATCAAGGCTGAGCTGGGCACGGCCTGGTGTCCCTGCTGCTGGAAGTACCGAATAAACGACTGTCTGAGTTCCTGCGCGCTATGCGTCATCGGTCACATTCCTCATGTCTCATACGATCGCCTAGCATACGATCGATTGTCTCTTCTTCGAAACCCCGCTGACGTAGGAGGCGAACCGATTGAGCCGGTGTCAGCTGCCTGCCCGTGCGCCGCATCACGGCCAAGGCTCGATGCGCCAGCGTGTCTTCGTCAAGATCACGCAGCGCCTCCCGGATTGCCCGGCCGGCCACAGCCTCCGGCACGCCCTGGAGCAGCAACTCGGCTTCCAGCCGTTCGCGCCCCATCGGCCGACGGTCAAGACGGGTCACAATCCAACGCGCCGCGTACGCTCCGTCGTTGAGGTACCGGAGATCGGACAACCGGCCGATGGTCTGTTGTGTCTGAGCCGGCTCAGCACCCTTGCGAAGAAGAAACTGCTCGACCTGGGCGGCGGTTCGATCCCGACGGGCAAGATACCGAATGGCCAGGGACATCCACCGGTCAGACTTCGTCGAATCAGACTGTTTACCGGTGCGCCCGTTTCTCATCCGATCGGGCCGCCGGTTTCTCGTCCTTTCCCTCGGTCTTTGCCTCCGTCTTCTTCTCGTTGCGCCCTGGCACACCGGCCAACTCGCGAAGCTTGGCCTCGACCTCCCGCGCGGCAGCAGCGTTCTGCTTCAGAAAATCCCGCGCCGCGTCGCGTCCCTGCCCGATGCGCTCACCTTTGTAGGAGTACCAGGCGCCGGACTTCTCGATGACGCGCTTATCGACTCCAAGATCGACCAGTTCGCCCGTCTTCGAGATGCCCTCGGCGAACATGATATCGAACTCGGCCTGCCGGAAGGGCGGCGCCATCTTGTTCTTCACGACTTTGACACGAACGCGGCTGCCCATCACATCCTGGCCTTCCTTGATGGATTCGATACGCCGAATGTCCAGCCGGACCGATGAATAAAACTTGAGCGCATTGCCGCCGGTGGTTGTTTCCGGATTCCCGAACATCACGCCGAGCTTCATGCGAATCTGGTTGATGAAGATCACCGTGGTCAACGACTTCGCAATCGCCGCCGTGAGCTTTCGCAGCGCCTGCGACATCAGCCGGGCTTGCAGGCCCATATGGGCATCGCCCATCTCCCCTTCGATCTCGGCCCGTGGCGTCAACGCCGCCACCGAGTCCACCACGATCAGATCGATCGCCCCGCTGCGCACGAGTGTTTCGGCGATTTCCAACGCCTGCTCACCGGTATCCGGCTGCGAGACCAGCAAGTCATCGGCCTGCACTCCCAGCTTCTTCGCATACGTCAGGTCCAGCGCATGTTCTGCGTCGATGAACGCCGCGATCCCGCCGGTTTTCTGCACTTCGGCGATACAATGGAGCGTCATGGTCGTTTTGCCTGAGGCCTCCGGACCGAAAATCTCGATGACTCGCCCGCGCGGGAGGCCCCCGACGCCGAGCGCGATATCGAGGCCGAGCGACCCGGTCGAAATGGCCGGCACATCGACCTTTTCCTCGGCGCCAAGCTTCATAATGGCACCTTTCCCATACTGCTTTTCAATCTGGGACAAGGCCAAGTCCAATGCGCGCTTCTTATCGTCCTTCTCTGCCATAGAGATCTCCTAAATATGTTGGAATGAAGAAGGCGATTATACCGAAGCAGGCCGGGGAAACCTAGCCCACATTGTTCATGATTTCTTGACTGCGATCATTCGTCTCTGGGAGTCTTCGCTGCTCGTATCTCGTGAAGCCCGCTTCGACTCAGCGAGGCGAGCGTGACACGCCGGACAGGGCATCTCTGTTTGTTTGCGAGATACGCTTCACGCGATACCTTCCTCCCCGATCGGGCCAGCGTCTTTGTTCAAACCGGAGTTTTCCTTGCGATCTCCGCCCGAGTCTTTATACTTCTGCAAGACACGGTCGCAAGCAGAAATCAGGGAGACCCGTCATGGCCAAGATCGACGAATTTTTCAGGATGATGGCGGAACGCGGCGCATCCGACTTGCATCTCGTATCCGGACAACCTCCTGTCATGCGAATCAACGGCGAACTGGAGCGGGTCCCGGGACAGAGTCCACTCATCCACGAGCAGCTCAAAGAGGTTCTCTACGAAATCGCGCCAGCCGCGAAGAAAACCCAATTTGAAGAGACCGGCGACGTGGATTTCGGGTATGAAATTCCTGGACTCGCCAGGTTTCGCGCTAATTTCTTCAACCAAAAATACGGCTGTGCCGCCGTATTCCGGAAAATTCCCTCCAAGGTCCTGACGGCGGCCGAGTTAGGGCTTCCTCCGATCCTGACCAGATCGGCCATGCTGAAAAAGGGGCTGGTCCTCGTGACCGGACCGACCGGCAGTGGAAAATCGACTACCCTGGCTGCCATCATCGACCACGCCAACAAGAACCGGAAAGACCATATTCTGACGATCGAAGACCCGATCGAGTTCGTGCATCAAAGCCAGGGTTGCGTCATCAACCATCGCGAAATCGGCGTCCACACCCAATCGTTCGGCACCGCCCTGCGTGGAGCCTTGCGCGAAGATCCGGACATCATTCTGGTCGGTGAGCTGCGTGACCTCGAAACCATCCGGCTTGCGGTGGAAGCCGCAGCAACCGGGCATCTGGTCTTTGGGACGCTGCACACCGAGAACGCATCGAAAACGGTCGACCGGGTGATCGAGGTGTTCCCGCACCAGGAACAAGCACAGATCCGCAACACGCTGTCGACTGCCCTCAGAGTCGTGGTGGCCCAGAACCTCTTCAAACGAATCGACCAAAAAGGACGCTGCGCCGCTCTTGAAATTCTGGTCTGCACTCCCGGAGTCGGCAATCTGATCCGCGACGCCAAAACGTTTCAGATTGCGTCGCTCATGCAGACCGGCAAGGCGGCCGGCATGCAAACGCTGGACGATGCCATTCAGGACCTGCTAACGAAAAAGTGGATTTCTCCGGAAGAAGCCTACGAAAAATCGATCGACAAAACCCGATTTGCCAAATTGCTCAAGACGCCGCCCGACGCCCTGCAATAATCGCACGAGTATCCGACCGATTCATAACGATTGAAGGACCGCGGCTAAACAGGCCCCGGTCCTTTCCCTTCCGCCAATCGTATCTCCCAGAGCTTCGTATGCACAGGCCCGGTAGGCCGCAGCTGGCTTTTCATCAGCGTGATGGCTTTGATGACCAGCGATCCGCCGGCCATCGGCCGGTCCAGCACACCGCTTTGGGCTAAGGCCAAGCCGACCTGCCGTTCTCCTGCTTTGATCCGTGCCAGCGTGAGATGCGGGCTCAAGGGCTTCCCTTCCGAGGCAAAGCCTAACGATCGGCAGCAGTCTTCAATCGCACGATGCAACGTCACCAGTCGCGCCCCATCGGCTCCGCGCTCCCACGACTCCGACGCCCCTACCCATATCACGCGCGGCTGTTGAAGACGCGGAAAGACGCCGAACCTCTCGATCGGGATACGGAAGGCCCGATGGCCTGTCATTGCCTGTTCGATCGAGTGACGCATTGGTTCAATGCAGGACTTATCGGTGTCGCCGAGAAATGCGACGGTGAAATGGATGGAGGCTGGCTGAACCCAGGCGATACGAATATCCTTGGAGGATTCGCAGGAAAGTTGGGACTTCAGATCCTGCTGTACCTGCCCAATCCGCACTCGAAGATCCTCCGCCGGCTCAACTGCAAGGAACGTTCGGATCATCGTGTGGCTCGATTCAATAACCAGCGGCGCAACAGATCGAGCGCTGCCTGCGAAGACCGCTGCTTGATCGTAAGGCGGTCGCCATGGAACCGAAACTCCCTGGTGACGACATCGCCTGCTCCGCCGTCAAGCCCCACATACACCAGACCAACCGGTTTCGTTTCGGCCCCCCCTCCCGGCCCGGCAATGCCTGTTACACTTAATCCGACTGATACGGCAGCCCGTTCACGAACGCCTTTGGCCATTGCCGCAGCCACCTCATGGCTGACCGCTCCATGGCGAACAATCAACTCAGCCGGCACACCCAGCATCTCCGTCTTGGCTCGGTTGCTGTAGCACACGGCGCCTCGATCGACATAGGCCGATGACCCCGGCACCTGCGTGAGACGATGCGAGATCAGCCCGCCGGTGCAAGACTCCGCCACAGCAACCGTACGTCCCTGTTGTAACAGCAACCGGCCCACCACCGCCTCCATCGTGTCCTGCCCCTCGGCATAGAGCCACTCTCCCAGCCTTTGACGGACTTGCTCTGCCAACCGCTCGATCTTCACGGCACCGGACGAGCGGCGCACGTTCGACGTCAAGGAGACCAGCACTCCTGTCGGTGAGGCCAAGAGGCCAAGATCTATTGGTATCTGCTTTGAAAAAAGGCCTTTCAGCTTGGCATCCACATCGGCTTCGGGCAATCCCCAGGTATGGAATACCCTCCTCACAATCGGCGAGCGGCGAGGTGTCGCCGATCGTTCGAGCTGAGCCGTCAAAAATGGAATCACCGATTGCTCCATCATGGCGTCCATTTCTCGCGGCACCCCGGGAAGTGCGACCAGCACGGCCCGCTTCCAGAATACGGCAAAGCCTGGCGCAGACCCCACCGGATTAGGCATCACCGTGGCGCCGGATGGAATCATCGCTTGCCGCAGCTGGCCTTTGTTGGGTCTTCGCCCCCACTGGGCCAGCCTGGCCACCATGCCTTCAAACGCTTCCTTGCGACGAGCCAGCCTCCGCCCGGTTGCGTCAGCGACGGCTTCTCTCGTGCAATCATCGACGGTCGGCCCAAGCCCGCCGGTTATCACGATAATCCCGGCCCGCTGCACAGCCGTAGTCAGCGCGTTCATGATATCCGTTCGGTTATCGCCGACAATCGACTTGAATCTGACTTCAATCCCGTAGGCGCCAAGCTTCTCGGTGATGACAAGAGAATTGCTGTCGGATCGGCCTCCGACTAACAGCTCCGAGCCGATGGCGACTGTTTCAGCGATGAAGCAGCGATCTGATGACGCGCGCGTGTGCATAGCAGGATCAGCGTACCTATTCGACCTGTACAAAGTCGAGTGAGAAGCTACCTCGCCTCCCCTAGAACCTCAGCGATGCCTACCGACTGCCAGTAACAGAGCGCCTTCACCCTGTCAACGGTTGCACTCACTCGTCTCAACCCCGTTGACAGAACAAAACACGAAGTGCTACGAAATAGACTCTTTCTAGCCCTCACCCATCCATCGAATGGGCGAGCCGTTACACGGAGGATCCTATGGCAGCTCCCGACCATGCCCCTGCAGCTCAGCCCGCACAGCCCCCGCGGCGTCAATTTGTCA
>LVWT01000017.1 GCA_002083405.1 Nitrospira sp. SG-bin2
ACTGTCGACACCAGCCTTTTCAGGGCTGTGCTCTACCAACTGAGCTACCTCGGCACACAACTGCTTGTTCAAGAGTGACAGGGGCTGACATGAAGCAGGTTGGTGATGCTTCTGCCGCTGATCCCACCGGGTGCGCATCATACCAAGATCACCGATCCGAGTTCCAGTTCTTTTCCGTGCGGGGTTCGAAACGAAGATCGCGCCGGTCATGCTCCGGTTTGATGGAGAACTGAAAAGTCTATTCAGGATGCAACGTCTCAGGTATGATTTGCCTCGGGCGTCTGATTCGTGGCTTGAGAAATCGGATCGAAGAATGGGAGATTTCGTTATGCCGTCGGTTCATCTTGTGTCCGATGAGGAAGCGCCTCCTGTGCCTGCGGCGCCTGCTGCGACATCGTCATGGATGGGCTGGGGATACTTGGCGGCGGGGGCGGTGCTTGTGGCGGTGATCGGGACCTGGCTGGTCTGGTTCTCCGCATCGATTCAACGCCAATTCC
This sequence comes from Nitrospira sp. SG-bin2, assembly GCA_002083405.1. Lineage (GTDB taxonomy): Bacteria > Nitrospirota > Nitrospiria > Nitrospirales > Nitrospiraceae > Nitrospira_D. The sequence continues at coordinate 498 of LVWT01000017.1, forward strand.
AACAAGAAGATATCCGCGCATCCTGCCAGCGGGTCATGCCGGAGACGGCCGAACGGTGCTATGACACTGTGGTGATTCAGCGAGGAGGGGTGCGGCGGTGAGGAGGACGACAAGGTATGGGCTGATGTGGGCGTCGCTGGCGGTTGTGTTGGGGCTTGTTGCTACAACAGCGGCCTCTGCCTGGGCTCAGGATATTGATACTCAGACGAGGCCGCGCGTAGAACTGTCGGCGAGGTCCTGGCTCTTCACAAACGGCCAAACAACGTGGAGCCACGATGCATCCGGGATCAGTCCTGCATTCGGGGATCCCACTTCAAAGCTGACCTATAAGGACAATAATACCCACATCATTGAATTCGGCGCCAAGCTGCATCTTAGCCGCCGATGGCATCTCGATGGTGATGTGGGATTTGCCATTGATTTTGATCGCGGCAGATTGATCGATGACGACTACCTGGCGGGTCAATATCTGTTTTCCCGGACAAGCAGCAATGTCACGGGAACGGGGACCTGGTATGTCAACGGGAATGTCGGCTATCGCGCGGTGGAATTTCCAAACGGGCGCGGACATTTGGATGTGGTGGGAGGCCTCCGGTATTGGCAAACTGAGTACGAGGCCACCGGATTTGATCGTTTAGTGTGCGATCCAGCTGTCGTCATTTCCTGTGTTCCTCAGAGCTCGACAGCCCGCGCAATCACGAACACCAGTCATTGGATTACGCCTCAGGTTGGAATCAACACGGACTATCGGCTGACCGGGCGTTTGAGTGTCGGGCTGAAAGCTTCCGTGACTCCTGTGAGTATCATCTATAACGAAGACGTTCATCATCTGAGGGGTGACCTCCGGCAGGATCCGAGTTTTTCCATGTGGGGGGTTGGATTCGGCGGCAGTGCCGAGCCGACGGTCAAGTTCATGCTGACTCGCAACTTTGCGATCACAGCCGGTTACCGTGTGTGGTGGAACCGTACCTATACCGGAACCTGGGAAGTCCATTCAGTCGCAAGCGGCTCTCAGTCGGCTCCTCTGACTGAATTTCAAACGATTCGCCACGGGCCGACGGTCGGTCTCACCGCCTCATTTTAGTCGCGACGAGCAGTTCCCATCGTTATCGCCGTGGCCTGCCAGACGGCAGCGTTTCTTCCTCATATTCAAAAAAGAGCCGCTTGGCTTCCGGGTGCAGGTGGCCTGCGTGGCCGGAGGGGATGGCTGCCGTCTTGAACAGCGGCACCAGCTTGCCGTTGGGATGGAGGTAGCCGGCTCGCAGCGGCACGGTGCGTTTGCTGTGGCGGACCAATTGACAGGTCGTAGGGCGGATAGAAGTCAGCCAGTCGGCGATATCCTGTGGATTGCCGATCGAGGCCGACAGAAGCAGGAGTTTGGCCTGTGATGGGCAAAAGATGATGGTTTCCTCCCAGACGACTCCTCGTTCAGGGTCGGCAATGTATTGCGATTCGTCCAAAATCACGAGTCCGAGCGTATCCAGCCTGATATCGATTTCTCCGCTCGCCGCATCGTAGAGCAGGTTGCGTAAAATCTCCGTGGTCATGATCAGCAGCGGCGCCTGCCCGTTCTCCTGCCGGTCTCCCGTGAGGATGCCCACCTTATCCGGGCCGAAGATTTTTGAAAACTCTGTATATTTGGTATTCGACAACGCTTTCAGGGGCGAGGTGTAGATAACCGTCTGATTCTGCGCGATCGCCCGCTTCGCCGCTTCCACCGCCACGTAGGTTTTTCCGCTCCCGGTCGGGACGCTGACGACGACATCCGTTTCATCGAGCGCTGCCAAGGCTTCTTCCTGCCAAGGATCGGGCACGAATGGTTGTGGAGCCGGAACGCCGATCCCTTCCAGCCAGGCGGTCAAAGACACAGCGGCTTCGGCGCTCTCCGGCTCTCCGCCTCGATGCGCAGGTCTTCTCGGAGGAGAACCCGCCGCGCGGCCTGCCGGGCGAGCCGGCGGTTGGGGGGGCTGCGGCTTCGATTGCCGCTCTGCGATCAGGGCCTGTACGTCAGATTCGAGGCCGGCGAGATTCTGACTCGAATGCTGGAGAATCATCTCGATCAGGCGTCGTTTGCCGGCCCGAAAATGCCGATGAACGCGGCCGCGCGCCAAGCGATGCAGGACCGCAACCGGTTGCTGAACGAGTAGTTGTTCGAGTTCGTCGATCGTCATAGTGGTCTTCGTAAGGCGTTAAAAGTTAGGCGTGAGGCGATGAATGCCGCTGTCACGTTTTCATGATCAGAGGAGTCTGACCCCTTACGCCTCACCCCTCACCCTTCACGTCTTCGATCATGGCAATTCCTCCAGCACGCCGCGGCGGATCAGAGCGATCGCGCGTGATGCCGTCTCGGCCAAGCCCGGATGGGTCGCGCGCAGGGTGTGGATCTGCGACAAAAACTCCAGAGTTCTGGCGAGCAGCCGGTAAATGTCGCCCTCCGCCATCGTCGTCAAACGGCAGAGGCCGATCCATGTCAGGGTGGGGTCGGCGATCCAGCGTTCGGCCAATGCCGCGACATCCGCCCGTAGAAGCGGGGGATCTTCATAGGGGGACAGGCTCTCCGCCAGTTTGCGCACCTGGCCCAAGAGGGAACTCAATCCGGGGCTGATGCGCGGAAACGAGCCGGGGCGGTCGTCGTCATGCGTAATGCTGGCCATGACGCCGGTGAGGAGAGACGGGTCGGCGCCGGTAAAGGCTTCGGCCCGAATGAGCTCGGTAATGAGCAGTGAATGATCGATGCGGATGAGCCGCGCCCATTCCCCTTCGTCCGTGAGATGGGCAGAGGGTGTCAGATAGCCGAATTTCTGGAGCACCTCGACTCGCTCCTGGAACCGATGCCAGAGGCTGGCCCGTAGCGCCTGGATGGATTTGGTGTGGCGGTGCTGTTCCTGGCGAAGGCGGAGCGCGGTCGCAAAGTCCTTCTGGCAGGCCGGCCGTGAGGGACAGCTCGGGCAGGGAAAGTCGCCGAGAGATTGGACGATCGCATCCGGGAGCACTTCCGAGTCTTTGGGCACCATAATTGGCAGCGTTGGCAGCCGGGTGGGGAGTTCCGTCAGTTGATAGCTGAGTTCGTCGAATGAAGCAGCCGAGCACCAGGGAAACGCCGGAGTTTCGTCGCATTCAAATATCCGGTCGAAGATATCCCCCACATTCGACGCGGGACATTCGGTGACGGCGCCGTCCAGCCGCAGGACGGAAATCATCGGATTCTTCTGGCCCTTGCTGCGGTATTGACGGAGTACGATCCCGCGTCCTCGAGCGAGCCCGACCACACGTCCCGGCGTCATGAAATGGAAGCGGGCGGATAATTCCGGCGATTCATGCCGGCGGATCTGGTGGCGTTGCGGCCGTTGTCTTCGGACTTGATCGAAGGTCTGCCACTGGCTGATCCAATCGGTGCAGACGCGGGGGCCGAACGGTTCCATCTGCACATGGAGCCCATCCAGTTTCCGCTCCAACAGTTCGGCCCGCTGGTTGAGCTGGAATTGGGCGAAGCTCTTGGCCAGGATCGCCTGAATTTGCTCATGGGGGTGGGCTTTCAAGAGATTCAACACCATGGGGTAGCTGATACTGAATTGGCTATCGATGGATTCCGGATGGCCGGTGAACCCCTTCGTGAGGACGCCCAGATCGATATAGGGAGAGGGCGTGACGACCGCAAATCCCACCTGATCTTTTCCACGGCGGCCGGCGCGTCCCGCGATCTGCTGCACCTCGCCGATGGTGAGGTCGGTGAAGTCGCGCGACTTGCGGATGCTGGATTGGGTGATGACGACCGTGCGGGCGGGAAAGTCGACACCGGCGGCCAGGGTGGTTGTGGCAAACACGGCGTCAAGACAGCCCTGCCGCATCAACTCTTCGATAGCGATTTTCCAGGAGGGCAAGTGGCCGGCATGATGGGCCGCGACGCCGATCCGCTGCACCGTGGGAATGAGCGGGTGCTCTGCGACGCTGGGATATTGCGCGATGACCCGTTCAAGCGCCGCCGCGATCGCATCCTGACGCACCGGAGGCAGCACGATATCGGCGTGGTTGAAGGATTCCATTGCCTCATCGCAGGCGCGTCGAGATGTGAGAAACACGATGGCGGGCGTCAGGTGCTTCTGGCGGAGCGAGGCGATAAGGTCAACCGGGTGGATCGACGGGGGCATGCAGTTTCATTCCCTTTGAAATAACCACGAGACCAGAATCAGTGATGGTGAATTGCCGGGCATCGGCGTCCCGGTTGTATCCGATCTCCGTATGCGGAGGGATGGTAACGTCTTTGTCGATGATGGCGCGCCGGATACGGCTGTGGGCGCCGATCACCACGTTTTCCATCACGATGGACTCGCGAACGTCGGCATGGTCCAGGACACGGACGTTGGGCGACAGCACGGAATTCTGGACCCGCGCGCCGGATACGATGCAGCCGCCACAGACGATCGAATCGAGCGCGACGCCCATGCGCCCCCCCTGATAGTCCTGCGAGAAGACGAACTTGGCCGGAGGAAACTGACCCTGGTAGGTGCGGATCGGCCACTCAGGATCGTAGAGGTTGAAGAGTGGGTCGACGGCGACCAGATCCATATTGGCTTCCCAGTAGGCGTCGAGCGTGCCGATATCGCGCCAGTACTGGACGGCTTTCTTATTCGCATCCTGAAACTTAAACGCGTAGACGCGCTGTTCCTCGATCATCCGTGGAATGATGTTCCTGCCGAAGTCGTGGGCGCCGGACTCCTGGGCGTCCGCCATCAGGAATTTGCGAATCGCGCTGGTGCGGAACAAATAGATGCCCATCGAGGCGAACGCATGGGCGGGGTCTCCCGGCAGATGAGTGGGCTGGGCGGGTTTTTCGTCGAACCGGGTGATGCAATAGTCTTCGTCGACTGTGATCACGCCGAATCGTGAAGCGTCCTGAATCGGGATGTCGATCGCGCCGACCACCGCGTCGGCCTGCTTGGCCATCAGCCAGTAATACATCTCGGCGTAATTCATCTTGTAGATGTGATCGCCGGCCAGGATGAGGAGAAACTCAGGCTGCTCGCTGTCGAGCAGGAACATGTTTTGATAGACGGCATCGGCGGTGCCTTTATACCAGTCTTCGCTGATGCGCTGCTGGGGGGGGACGGAGGCGATATATTCTCCGAGCTCGGTATTGAGCACATTCCAGCCGATCCGGATATGCCGGTCGAGCGAGTGCGATTTATACTGGATGAGGACCGCGATTTTCCGGAGCCCGGAATTGAGGCAATTGCTCAACGTAAAGTCGATGATGCGGTATTTGCCTCCGAACGGGACGGCCGGTTTCGCGCGCTGGTCGGTGAGCGGAAAGAGCCGCTCGCCTTTGCCGCCGGCGAGGACCATCGTGAAGATATTCTTCATGCGGCGAATTTTAGCAGGACCGGCATGAAATAGAAAGAAAGCGGAATCATTGACTTCCCGTTCCCTGCGGATAATACTAGCCGACAGAATCCAGCGGTCGTCCGCTTTCCATGTGCAGTAACAAAGGAGTGAGCATGAAACGCGACGTTGTTGTGGCCGCCCTTCGAAATAGTTCCAAGCCTGTGGTGAAGTCTTCCAACAAACCTGTTGAGCCTGCAAACGACATGGCGTGGCGTGTCGAGCGGTTGGAAGGGCAGCTGCAGAAACTATCCGAGCTGGTTCGGGAACACGCGGAGGATGTGGACCGGCTGGTCCGGATCGTCGCAGAGGATCGGGATGCCATCCGTCGGCAACTGCTTCGCAAACATCATGAGAAAGTGCGAGTCAGGAAACACCTGAGAGACACCGACTCCCGAAATGGGTTGGACAGCTGATCGTATTGCAACACCCTGCCGTTCCATCCCAGTGCTCGTCACCAAGTCAATCTGGCGCAGTGGGATACCTGCCGCAAATGCCATTAGGTTTCCAAGTTCTCATGCTGCCAGTAGAGTTGTCTTGTTTTATCAGTCGCCGTCCGCAATCAGTTGCCGGTAGCCTGGTCATATAAGATCCCTATGTATAATGCTGTGGGAATGCCTCCGCCATTGCGATCTGTAGGCATTTTTCTGTGGACGACGTTCTTCCTCGTCGTCTTGTGGATCGCTCCATCGGGCGGCGAATCGGTACTGGCTGAGCCGTCGATCGAGACGAGTTCCGAGCGGTTTTTCACCGCAACGCTGACCCCGTCGATGCAGAGCTTGCGATTGAGCCTTGATGAGGCGATGGGACTTTTTCTCAAACAGAATGTGGATCTCTTGATTGCCAAGTTTGGAATCGAATTCAGTAAAGGCCGGGAGATTACTGCCAGCCTCTTTCCGAATCCTGTAACCTCAGTCGGTGCGGTCAGTTCTCCCTTTCAGGGTCGCACATGGTCCAGCGGGGGGCAGATTGTTCCTCAGGTCCAGCAGTTGTTTGAACTGGCCGGTAAGCGAGGATTCCGGATTGACAGTGCGCAGTTTGGGACGCAGTCCGCGGAGGCCGGTTTCGAGGACGCGGTCCGGCAGCTCAGCTTGGCAGTCAAGGATGCCTACTATCGTACGCAGCTCGCTCTGCGACGGCTGACTTTGGCGGAGGAGAACCGGGATCGCTTTTCTCGGATTCTGGAAATCAATACGATCCGATTCAAGAAAGGTTTTATCGCCGAAGTCGATTTGATCCGGATCCGGCTGCAATTCATCGATTTCCAATCCCAGGTCATTCAGTCGATCCAGGAAGCGGAGTCGGCTCGTTCAGACCTCCGCCAGTTGCTGCGACTTTCGCCTGCCACGCAGGTGGAACTGACCACTGAACTGATGTATCGGCGCCTGGACCCCGACATAGCCAGATTGCGCACAGTCGCCATGGACGCGCGTCCTGATCTTCGTGCCAAACGGTTGACGGTTTCTCAGCGGGAGGCTGACCTCGATCTCGCAAAGGCCTATCGGGTTCCGGATGTGACCGTCGGTGCGGGGTATGCGGTCCAAGGCTCTCGCGGGCCGGACAATTCGAATCAGATGGCGCTCAGTCTTGCGCTGCCGTTGCCGTTGTTCAATCGGAACCAGGGCGGTATCATGCAAGCAGAGGCGGCGGTGCAGACGGCGGAAGCCGATCTCATCAAGACCGTAAATCAGGTAGAAAACCAGGTGGATATTGCCTATCGAAACTTGGTTCAAAGTCGCCGGTTAGTCGAAGCGTTTTTGGGAGGAGTGCTCGATGATGCGCGCTCCACGTTGACGATCGTCGAACGCGCCTACGAGCGAGGCGGGGCCACGATTCTCGACTTGCTGGACGCGGCCAGGACGTCGAGAATGGTCCAGCAAAATTACATCGAGGCGTTGTTCAATTATCAGCGTAACGTGCTTCAATTGGAAAGTGCGGTCGGCCGGGACCTTACGTCGTGAGCCAGAAGACCAAGGTTGAGGTTGCGCAATGAGGGGTCTTCCCAGGCATTGGCGGAGGCGATTTTCAGGCCGCATTGCGACCTTAGCCTTCGCTTTGATTTTGACCGGTCTCCTTGTCTCAGCGTGCGACCGGAGTGAGCCTCCCCCTACGGATGCGGCGCCATCCCAGCCTGCCAAGAAGGGAGTGGCATCGGTCGACATGCAGCTGCATGTCGAGACGATGCTCGTCAAATTCGCTTCTTCCCGCCAAGGGCTGACACTCTCGGGCAAGGTGGCGTACGGTGAGGACCGGTATTCCCGCATCTCATCGCCATTACAGGGTCGGGTCGTCGAAGTACGGGCTCATCTTGGAGATCGGGTGAAAGCGGGGGATATCTTGCTCGTCGTTGATAGCCCGGATATTGCCCAGGCGTACTCGGAATATGTCAAGGAAGACTCAGACCTGCAATATGCCACCAGGGCACATGAATTGGCGAAGGATCTCTACGAAAATAAAGCGATGGCACTTAAAGATCTGAAGCAGGCGGAGAACGAGTTGATCAAGGCGCGGGCGGAGTTTCGCCGTGCAAAGGAACGGTTGCTCTCCCTTCGGGTTTCGGCTGAGGAATTGGATAAACCGTTTGAACAGCAAAAAATCACCTCGCGGTTTGAGATGAAGAGCCCTCTGACCGGAATCGTCGTGGAACGTGCGGTGACGCCGGGGCAGTCGGTGACGGGGGATTCAGACCATGTGCTGTTTACGATCGCTAATCTGGACTTGTTGCAGGTCGTGGCCGATGTGTACGAGCACGATTTGGCGCTGGTGCGGGAAGGACAGTCGGCCATGGTAAAAGTCGAGGCCTATCCGGAAATTGAGTTTCCAGCGAAAGTCACGGCCGTGGGCGATATCGTTGATCCTGCGAGCAGGACGATCAAAGTTCGAGCCCAAGTTGATAACAAGTCCCACAAGTTGAAACCTGAAATGTTCGCGCGGTTGCAATTGGACGTGAGTGATGCCGCACAATTTCTGACGGTGCCGCGCGAGGCGGTATTGGAAGTCAATGGCAAGCAGTTTGTGTATGTGGTGGAGGATGGGAACCGGTACGTTAAACGAGAAGTCAAGACCGCAAACATCTCCCCGGACCAGACGCGCATCGTCGAGGGGTTAACCAAGGGAGAGAGGATTGTGATCAAGGGTGCCGTGCTGATCAAGGGGCAAGAGGTTAAGGGCATGTGACTGACCGGTCATTCTGTTAGGCAGCGTCTCCAGGCAAGATGAATTCATGATCGCCAGAATCGTCGAAATCTCGCTCGTCCAGCGGTTTCTGGTGTGTGCGCTCGGGTTTTTGCTCCTGTTCGGTGGTCTGTACGCCTTCCATCTTCTCGACATCGTTGCCTATCCGGACCCATCCCCTCCCATGGTGGAGTTGATCACCCAATACCCCGGATGGTCGGCTGAGGAAATCGAACGTCAAATCACGGTCCCGATCGAAGTGGCTCTGAACGGGATGCCCGGACTCACGGACATCCGCTCGGTCTCGATTTTCGGGCTGAGCGACATCAAGGTGTACTTCGATTTTGATACGGAAATGTTCAGAGATCGCCAGGAAGTCTTAAATCGAATCAACTCGATTCAGCTGCCTCAGGGGGCACAACCTGTGCTCTCCCCGTGGTGGGCCATCGCCGAGATCTATCGATACGAATTGACCGGTGAGGGGACCAGTCTGACGGAATTGAAAACGATTCAGGATTGGCAGGTGCGTCGGGCATTCAAACGCGTGCCGGGTGTGATCGATGTGACGACGTTTGGTGGTACCACAAAAGAATATCATGTCGATATCGATCCGGGGAAACTCATCAGCTATGGTGTGAGCCTTTCTGAGGTCATGACGGCGTTGACCAATAGCAATGCCAATGTCGGAGGCAACTATCTGACGCTCGGCGCGCAAAACTACAACATTCGCGGGTTAGGTCTCATCAACGATCTGGATGATATTGAAAACGTGATGGTGGCGGAGAAGGCAGGAACGCCGATTTTCGTGAAAACGCTGGGGAAGGTGACAGTCGGCCACCGCGTGCGTCTCGGCAAGGTTGGGATAGACGATCGCGACGACGTGGTGGAAGGCGTCGTGCTACTCCAACGCGGATATAAGGCCTTGCCGGTGTTGGACAAGGTCAGGGCGAAGGTGGACGATCTCAATGGGTGGAAGCTACCGGCAGGGGTCCAGGTGAAGACCTTCTACGATCGGACCGCCCTGATCCATACGACAGTGGAGACAGTCACTGATATTCTCATCAGCGGCATGGTTCTCGTATTCGTCATTCTCTTTGTGTTTCTCGGCCATCTCCGGGCCGCGTTCATCGTGGCGCTGACTATCCCGCTCTCCTTGTTGTTTACATTCACAGCGATGATCCTGATCGGTCAGTCGGCCAACTTGATTTCGTTGGGTGCGATCGATTTCGGTATCATCGTCGATGCCACGCTCGTGATGGTCGAAAGTATTTTTGCCCACTTGGCGCATGCCAGGGGGGGGCGGTTGACGTCGCATCAGCTGATCATTCGGGCTGCGCGCCAGGTGGGGCGGCCCATCTTCTTTTCTACTGTGATCATCGTGGTGGCATTCGTACCGCTTTTTACGATGACCGGGGTCCCGGGGAAAATCTTCGCCCCCATGTCCATTACCTATGGGTTTGCCCTTCTGGGCGCCCTATTGATGGCGTTTACCCTGGCTCCGGTGTTGTGTGACTTTCTTTTAAAAGGGCCGATCAAAGAGGCTGACACGGCCGTAGTGGGCCTCATTCGCGCGGCGTATACGCGAAGCCTTAGCTGGGCGTTGGAGAATAGGACCGCTGTAGTGGGATTTGCGACGGGGTTGGTGGTGCTGGCGTTCGTTGCATTGCAATCCCTTGGCGGAGAGTTCATGCCGTCGCTGGAGGAGGGAAATTTATGGGTTCGAGCCACGATGCCGGTAGATATTTCGTTCGATCAGGCTGACCGGTTGACCAGCGAAATCCGAGGTCTGTTCCGGCAATCGCCGGAGGTCGAGACCGTTGTGTCACAACTGGGCCGACCTGATGACGGGACGGATCCGACCAGTTTTTTCAACGGGGAGTTTCTGGCCAATCTCAAGCCCAAGTCGGCATGGCGTCCGGGACTGACCAAGGACGGGCTGATTAAGGAAATCGAAGGGCGTCTCAAGTCCATACCCGGTGTCATCTTCAATTTCTCACAGGTCATTCAGGACAATGTGGAAGAGGCGATGTCAGGAGTCAAAGGGGAGAATTCAATCAAACTGTTCGGGCCCGATTTGAAAACCATGGAAGCGAAGGCCGTTGAGATCGAAGCCGTCATGAGAACTATTCAGGGCGTGAAAGATCTGGGAATCTTTCGTTTGATCGGTCAGCCGAACGTATTGATTCAGGTCGATCGCGAAGCAAGTGCGCGGTATGGGCTGCGGGTCTCCGATGTCAATGCCGTCGTTCAGGCCGCCGTGGGCGGTCAGGCGGTCACGCAGGTGTATGAAGGAGAGAAGCTGTTCGACCTGGTCGTCCGGTTTCTTCCCGAGTATCGACAAGATGTCGAGTCCATCGGCAATATCCTGGTGAGTACGCCCGGCGGCGCCCGTATTCCGCTCAAACAGGTTGCCGGTATTACGACACAGACCGGGGCCTTCATCATCTATCGCGAGAATAACGAACGGTACATTCCGATCAAGTTCAGCGTGCGGGATCGTGATCTCCAAAGTACGGTGGAAGAAGCACAGGTAAATTTGGCCGCCCAAGTCAAGCTACCTGAACGGTATCGTATGGAGTGGGCCGGCCAGTATGATCAACTCAAGGATGAGCAGAAACGGCTGGCCACGATCGTTCCGGTGAGCCTTGTCATCATTCTGTTGTTGCTCTACGTGGCGTTCGATTCACTGAAGAATGCCTTGCTGGTGCTGGCCACCATTCCGTTTGCGCTGGTGGGCGGAGTGTTGTCATTGGTGACGACCCACACACATTTCAGCATCTCGGCGGCGGTGGGAGTGATCTCGACATTAGGAGTGGCCATCCTGGGAGGCGTCCTGTTGATTTCGCGCATCGAAGAGTTTCGGCGGGCTGGACTTGGTTTGAGGGAAGCGGTGCTACGAGGGGCCGATGCGCAAATGCGCCCTATTCTGATGGCGACGCTCGGCGCTGCGATCGGATTGTTGCCGGCCTCGCTGGCAACCGGCATTGGGTCGCAGGCACAGCAGCCTTTGGCACGCGTGGTGGTCGGAGGTATGCTGACGGTAGCCTTTTTGATCCTGGTCGTGTTACCGGTATTGTATGAGCTGGTACATCGGAAGAGTGCGAATCGGGGCGAAGATCAGTCCGGTCAGTAACCAAACGGCGATCGGCAATGAAACTTATGAAAGGAGTGGTCGACCGGTGAAGGAATCGTATGTCGGTCCGATAGCAGTCGTCGCGTTCTTGTGTCTGACGGGTGCAGCAGGAGGGGTTGATGCGGAGACCGCCCCTGCACAGTATCTCTGGCCGGTTCAAGTACCGTATGAGGCTCCGCCCGGCAATCAGGATGCGCCGGATGTCTCGGTTCCTCCCAATACGAATCCGTTGAGCCCTGAGGAGCTGTCGCGCGCCGAGGCGTTACTGCCGCTGCTGGAAGGCAAACAGGAATTCTGGGCGATGGGGGAATTCGTCCATTTGGGAGAGTCGTCGGTTCCTGTTCTGGTCAAGGCTCTGACCCTGCCGAGTCCCAGGGTTCGGTACAACGCCATTGAAACGTTGTCGATGATGAAAGGTGTGTCAGGAGTCCCGGCGCTCCTCGGTACGGCCAAAGATGTCAACGAAATTCCCCGCGTGCGCGAACATGCCTTACGCGTCGCGATCCGGTTGAACCCGTCTCTGGTGCCGGAGGCGATTGAGGTGATGGCGGCAGATCTGAATCCGTCTGTCAGAAAGGCGGCGGCGTTCGAGGCGCGGTATGTGCGGCACAAAGCGGTGATCCCCGTCTTGATTTCGATCATAACCGATGATGAGCGGTTCGTGGCATTGTCGGCGCTCCATTCCTTGTGGATTTTGACGCGCCACGAGACCGAGTTCCATGATTGGGAGACCTCGACGAAGCAGGATCGCGCAGTCTGGGTCAGCGAATGGGTCGAGTGGTGGAACGACAATCAACAGGTGTTTGAGATTCCGGAGCCGCCACGGCCGAAGCGAAAATCGTAAGCTGCCCGAGACTGCGGCACTGTGCTGAGAGGGTTGCAGGCCCGGACGGGCCTGTGTTAGGAGTGTATCTAGTAGACGGGTGTGGCAACAATAATTTCTGACCTTCGGCTATGTTGACAATCGCCAAGCTCGGCAATCCAATCCTTCGAAAAACAGCGGCTCCGATTGACCCGCGGGACATCAAGTCGGGTGAGTTGCAACGCTTGATCGATGAGATGCTTGAAACGATGTATGATGAGCCGGGAATCGGACTGGCTGCGCCGCAAGTGTCCCGTTCAATCCAACTCGTGGTGATGGGCTGTCCGGACGAAGGCGGCTTTCCCGAGACCGTTCTCATCAATCCCTCGATTGTCTATTACGGCCCTGAGCAAGTCGAAAACTGGGAAGGCTGTCTCAGCGTCGATGGATTGAGAGGGAAAGTCACGAGACCGTCGGTGGTGCGTGTGAAGGGATTGGATCGAAAGGGCAAATCTCTCGATTTTGAGGCAACAGGCCTCTATGCCGTGTGCATTCAGCACGAAATGGATCACCTGATCGGCAAAGTGTTTCTGGATCGAATGAAGGACATGTCCACTTTGACCCAGCTTCCTGAGTTTTCGCAGTACTGGCAAAAAGAACCGACAAACGTGATATGAGCCCCGCCCCCTTGATTTTGTGAAACCACTGCTTCGCGTTCTGAAATATCTCCAACCCCATCGCAGGCTTGCGTCTGTGACGCTGCTCTGTGCCGCCTGCGCCACAGCCGCCGAGTTGGTGCCACCCTGGGCGATCAAGATCGTCATCGACGATGTCATCCAAGCGAAGCAACTGGCCTTGCTCCCCTGGGCATTGGGGCTATTGGTCGGCGCCTATGTGGTGAAAAATCTGTTCGCCTCGCTTCGAATCCGGCTCAATAATCAGCTGGAACAGACGGTGGTGCACGATTTGCGCCGGCAGATTTTCTCCGCGCTGCAAAAGCTCTCTTTGAGTTACTACGAAAGCCGGTCGACGGGCGAGATCATGTCGCGGGTGACGAACGACACGGAGCATGTCGAACGGATTTTCATCGATGGGCTTGAAGGGGTGGTGACGGCGGTGCTGACCCTGATCGGCATCACGATCATGCTGTTCATGCTCAATTGGAAGCTCGCGGCGCTGTCGCTCCTGCCGATTCCGCTGCTGATGCTGTCGGCCAGCTGGTTTACGTCGAGAGTGCATGGCTATTACCGGCACATTCGAAAGAACTCGGCGGAACTCAGCGGGTATTTGCAAGATGCCTTGTCGGGTATCAGGGAGACCATGGGGTTCATGCAGCAGGCGTACGAACAGACGCGCTTCGACCGGTTGAGCCGTGCCTATAGCGACGCGAATCTCAAAGCCATGGTGCTGTGGTCGATCTATTCGCCGGGAATGATTTTGCTCGCAGGCCTCGGCACCGTGTTGATTCTCTGGTACGGCGCGGGGGAAGTTGTCGAAGGCCGGCTGACGCTGGGCGAGCTGGTGTTGTTTCTCTCCTATCTGGCGTTGTTTTATGTGCCGATCAATCAGATTCATTCCGTCAATCATATGCTCCAACATGCCTTAGCGGCGAGCGAGCGGGTCTTTGATGTCCTGGACGCAGTTCCGGAGGTGACGGATCGTCCGGGTGTCGGCACTCCCGCGCACCGGGTGCAGGGAGCTGTTCGCTTCGATCAGGCCCAATTCCACTATCGTTCCGATGTGCCGGTGCTCAAGAGCCTGTCTGTTTCTGTTGCCGCAGGCGAGCGCGTGGCGCTGGTCGGACCGAGCGGAGCGGGGAAGAGCACCCTGCTCAAGCTGCTCATGCGGTTCTATGACGTGAAAGGCGGCGCCGTCTTGATCGACGGGCAGGACATCCGCGATCTGCCGCTGGCCTATCTTCGGCAGCAAATCGGCATCGTGCAGCAGGAGCCGTTTTTATTCAACGGGACGGTGCGGGAGAATATCCTCTACGGCGATCTCGCCGCTGATCAGGAACGTCTCGAAAGCTCGGCGCGGGCCGCGCGGGCGCATGAATTCATTATGGCGCTGCCGGAAGGTTACGACACCTGGATCGGCGAGCGCGGCGTGAAACTGTCGGTCGGTCAAAAGCAGCGGGTGTCGATCGCGCGGGTGCTGTTGAAAGATCCTCCCATCGTGATCTTCGACGAAGCGACCTCCAACATTGATACGGAAACAGAAGTGAAAATCCGTGAAGCCCTGACCGAATTGACCAGAGGGCGCACCACCTTCATCATCGCCCATCGGCTGTCCACGCTCCACGATGTCGATCGGATTCTGGTTCTAGATGGCGGCCGACTGGTGGAAGATGGCCGGCACGACGATCTCCTCTCCCGTGGGGGAGTGTATGCGGGTCTGTACGAAGCGCAGTTCCAAGTCTAGCAGGATGCTGAAAAAGTCCGCCAGCGGCGTTCTCGCATCGCTCAGAGGCTCAACGTACCGAAGCGTACGCCTCGCCACTTCGCTCGCTGCGGCTTTGCTGGACGGCCTTTTTGAGCATCCTGATGCGATTGGGTCTTTAGCGCCATCTGTAATATGTCAACGATGTTTGATGTGTAAGCCGAGTGTTTCCGCAGCTTGCTAGAGCAGCCTCAACCTCGACCTGAGTCTGCGTGGTTCTCGCGGTTGCGGGTAGGGCAGGCCCATCGGTATACTCGCCGGCAGGCATAGGGAGTATCGGTGAATCATGGTGCTGATTTACGAAAGCGACCCCTTGGACGATGAGAATGTCAGGGGGAAGTTCTATCATGTCTGCCGGGGGAGGGTGGAGCGGACGCCCTTAGCCGTGCCGCAGGATGATCGTCCCTATGAGTGCGGGCAATGCGGTATTGATCTCGAAACGGAAGATTTTCTCATGGCCCTGCAGAAAGGATCGGTCTAATCGATATGGCTGGAAGTACGGGAAGAAAAACAGTGGGGGTCTCACGCGGCCTGATGATGCTCTGCGACACCTGCCATTCCCTGGTCATGAACGAAAAACTCGTGGACGCAAAAAACTTCGTCGCCAACCACGATGAACTCTTTGACCTGATCTGCATGGGTTGTACCGATATCAACCGTCCCCTGATCGACGACATGGCGGGCAGCGGGGAGTAATGGGAGACGTGAAAGGTGAAACGTAAAACGTGAAAAGTGAAGCGGAAATCGGGATGCGTGAAGCGATAATAGGTGGCGTGAACGTTGGGTTTTTTGTGATCGAGTATGTGCCATGAAAGTCAGCTACTTTGAAGATACCGATACGCTCTACATTGAATTCAAGGATAGCGACATCGCGGAATCCAAGGACTTGGATGAACATACACTACTGGATGTCGATGCGGACGGTAATGTGTGCGCGATTACCTTTGAACATGCCAGTGAGCGAACGGATGTCCGGCATCTGATCGTCGAAGGCATCGCGGCCTAAGCAGCGTCCTCTGGACAGTGCCGTGTTCGCTATCCGCCTGATACCCCACTTCTATCTCCACCGACAGCGCTCAAGCAGTTCAGAATTGACCTGGGCAGGTAATGTCAGCTTTCGACCGAGGCTGTGTGAAAACTCACAATCGTCGCGTTCTCGGGGGTCGCTTCACCATTCCCCTAGTGACGATCGTCGATCCTGGGCCGTTCTGATGCGTCGCAATTTCGCGAGTCCGTGGTTTCGGCGTGTTTTCACACACCCTCGACCCAAAGCGGAAGTACATGACTGACCACTATCAGAAAGGGGAGTCTTATACCGATCCACATAAGAACCCGTGATACATGGTCTCATTGTCCCAATTCATTGGACAAACGTCGAGCATGGCGTATTCTTCACGAACAGTAGTGGCGTGGTATACGGACAGAAAATGGCAGATCCGACTCTTATGCGGATCGGCCTAAACACAGTTAGCTGAATAATTTAAGGAGAGAGATATTGCCCCCTTTTACTGCGGAAACCTTTAGAGAGGCGGTATCGAATCTGAGAAATTGTTTGGTCTCGATTCTGGATTTTAATTCCTATGACAATGACGAAGCAGAAATTATCATTGAATTTTCAAATACTGCGAAACTCCGTGCCGAGTATTGGAGGATCATAGTAGAGGGGCACCATCGTCTTAGTAGTTTTGATCATCTTCAATTGTATGGTCTACCTGCCCGCATTGACGCCAGGCAAGAGTTGCGCAATATTCTGGCGGCACAATCCATCATGGAAGCCCGGTGGGACCGCGAAACAGGTGATTTAATATTTGACTTCACGGGCAACATCAAACTTCAGGTTTTGAACTTCACCGGGTACGAGATTTGGGAGATCACGTTTCCTAACGGCACAGGCGAGCTATCGAATTTCGCCAGAGAATTGTAGTTCGATCAATTGATGATGCCGCATCAGCTTACATTGCGCTGGAGCCGACGCAAACAGCCCGCAAAAAACGCGGCCTGTTTGCGCGGCTCAGCTTAAGTTAATGCGACAAGGCTGAGGACTGCTTTGTGGCAGTGCGCTCTCGGCGTCGAACTTCCGCATTTGGCCGATGGCAGTCCTCAACCCAAACCTGCCTTTGGAGAAAAACCTTCAGATCTGCCGAAGGCAGACCTTCAATGTTTGATGCGAGCGGCACACCATGGTGACACAGCCGGCGAAACTGAGAGGACTTCGATTATGTACGGCCTATGCTGAATTGGGGATGTCGGAAAAATCCCCGACTCATTTACGAGCCGACCTTGCGACTTACTCTGTCTTGGAAGCAGTCACAACATGGTTCAGAAACATCTGTTGTGAGTTATTTTGTTGAATCTGATGCCTGATGTTGTTCGGGTCGGATAAGATTCGGCTTTCCCTCTTCACCTACGAAGACAACCAATAATCTCAACGGGACCTCGCCTAAATTCTTTGCGCTATGCACGGTGTTCACAACTTCCAGAAACCCGCTCCCGGCGTTAAATGTCTGTCGGGCGCCATCCTCAAATTCCACCGTCATGGTTCCCTCAAGGACATGGACGTAGGTGGGGACGGCATGCATGTGGCGACCGTTCTCCTTCCCCGGTTGGATTTCGACCAGGAGCGAGGTCATTTCCGCCTTATCGGTTTTTGGATACTCGATCTTCTGGCCACTGATCGTCGTCGAACCTTTCATCACTGCTGTCACTGTGAAATCTTGTGGTTCTGCACGCACTGAGACGGTCGTCTGGACCAAGACCGGAATCAAGAGGACTGAGAAAAGTATTCTCATCGTCGTACCCCCGTTAGCATCTGTTGTTGACCGAAGAAAACGCATGCCCCGCGACCTTGAAAGCGACAGGAAGACATCACGCACCACGATCATCCCATTAAGCCGGGCATCCCCTCAACAACGGAAATGGTACCACAGTGACGGTCCATCATTGTTATCACGACCAGCCGGACCGGAGCGGGCTCTATCTGTCCTCTTGGCCGTTGGGTGGCATCATCTCGGTCGCGATAGGAACACAAGAGTCCTTGGCATGTTATTCCAGAACGATGTAGCGTGAAGCGGGACCGCGGCGTGTTGATCGGGAATACGTTAGGAAGTTCTGAACGGCAGACCTGCGAGAGACATCATCATCACTATTTGCACTCTTTCCCGTTGAAGTAGAGACAGGTCGATTCGCCGGATTTGACCTTCCAGGTTTTGAGCACAGGCATTTCATTGTCGCTTTTCCAGTCCACCACAAAATCCACCAGCCCTGAAATCGGAAGCTTCTCCATGTGGGGGCGCGCGATTTCCGGGACATCGATATAGAACACTCCGCCGAGCTGGGAGATCAGGATGCGGTGCTGTTCCACGTCCACATGGATCACCGGACTATAGAAGCTCTTTTCTACGGCGAGACTTGCACCGGGCAGACCGGAGATCAGCAGGGCAGCAAGCAGGGTGACAAGCAGAGAGGGCATGACGATCACTCCTTCTGGAGAGGAATCAATGAGACTGTATTATCGCATTCGATAATCGGGAAGAAAACTGCAAAAATATGGAGTCACCGAACGGTGAACGGAGCGGCGGAGACCTCTCCGGATTTGATCCAGTAGGATCGAACATCCGGTGTCGCATGCATGAGAGAAATCAGGAGATAGGCAGGAATCGGCAGGTTGATCTTAGGCCAGATCTCTTCGTAGTCGGTGGCGATCTTGATATCAGTCACAGAGGGACGAGCCGGATCGTGAGGATGGGAATGGTAGACCACCTGCAGGTCGAGGCCGTTGTTGCGCATGTCTTTCTTGGCGGTTGAAAAGTCCTGCATGTCCATGACGAAGGCGATTTCCGCCCGTTCTTCGGGCGAGAGCCGCTCCAAGTGCGCGGCTTTGGCAGAGTCGAAGGACGAGAGATTCTGCGCGCCGTCCATCGCCACGATATTTTTGACGCGGTAGATCCGGCTGACCACGCCGCTGTTTCCGGCCAGGAGTCCGCAACATTCGTGCGGAGCCAATTCGCGCGCGTGGGCGATCATGTCGTCGAGAATATGCTGCGGGATGATGAGGTCGGCCACGGTAGCTAGTGTCCGTTTCCGTCTTGCGCTTCACGCTTCACGAGTGATGCGTCACCGGGTTGTCAGATGGTGCAGCTGACGGCATAGTCCATGCTGAGATCTGTGATCTTCGGGTTCGGTCCGCAGAGCGGACAGGCCGGATCTTTGGGACGTCCCACCTTGCGGAACTTCATGTCGAGCGCGTCGTAGATCAGCAGCTTGTCGGCAATGGTTTCGCCGATGCCGAGCACTTCCTTGATGGCTTCAGAGGCTTGCAAGACTCCCATGGTGCCGGCCAATGCGCCCAACACCCCCGCCTCCTGGCAATTCGGGACTAAGCCGGCCGGCGGCGGTTCGGGATAGAGGCAGCGGTAGCAGGGGTACCCTTGATGCGGCTTGATCGTCGTCAACTGTCCCTCGAACCGGAACATGCTGGCGGAGATCAGCGTCTTCTTCGCAAAGAAACAGGCGTCATTGACCAGAAACCGGGTCGTGAAGTTATCCGAGCCGTCGAGTACGATATCGTATTGAGAAATGAGCGGAAGAATATTCTGGGCATCGACCAACTGGTGATAGGCGTTGATGGTGATCTCGGTATTGATGGCCGAGAGCGTTTTCTTTCCGGATTCGACCTTGGGCTGGCCCAGTGTGGCGGTCGAGTGCATGATCTGCCGTTGTAAGTTCGACAAGTCGACGACGTCGCCGTCGACCAATCCGATGGTGCCGATGCCTGCGGCGGCCAGATAGAGTCCAGCCGGAGAGCCAAGGCCTCCCGCGCCGATCAGCAGGACTTTCGCCCGCTTGAGCTTGAGTTGTCCCTTGCCGCCGACATCCTGAAGAATGATATGCCGGCTGTAGCGTTGAATTTCTGATTCAGAGAGGTCCATGGAATCCATTACCCCGCAGGCTGACAAGAAAGAAGGAAGAGCGATTATCTTGTCAGCGTGTCAGCTTGTTGCGCTTTCCTATTCCACCACGTTCAATTCGATCGGATCGACGACACAGCCCTTCTTGCGCAGGCCTTCGATCGCGCGCTCGATTTCCGCCGTTTCACCGGACAGCTCGACATCAACCCAGCCTGTGGTTTCGCGCACGTCGGCGCGACGCACGTTGGTGACGATGTTGTATTCGCGGCCGATCTGGTAAATGATCGGCTCCTTCACTTTGTCTTCCGGAAACCGGACGTGAAATCGCAAGTGTGAGACATGTGCCATGGTTAGCCTCCCGCAATGGCCGGCACGATTGAGACTTCGTCTCCGGTTTTCAATACCGTGTCTTTGCCCTTCAAGAACCGGATGTCTTCTTCGTTGACATAGATGTTGACGAACCGGCGCAATTCGCCGCTCTCGTCGCAGAGGCGCGACTTGATGCCGGGATAAGACGCCTCCAGCGTGTCGACCATGTCCGCAACGGAGCCGGCGGCCACATCGACTTCACCCTGGTTCTTCGTCAGCGGTCTCAGAGGAGTCGGAATACGGACTTTAATCATGCGTCACCACCACCGTTTTTCCCGAGTTTAAAGGTTTTCTCAAACGCCACGAGGCTCGGTTGAATACGGGTTGGCCGTCCGACGGCGTCGATCACCGCTTCCTGCGTCTTCAATCCGTTGCCCGTAATATAGGCGACCGTCAGCTCGTTCTTCTTAATGATGCCTTGTTTCACCAGCTTCTTGAGCACGCCGATGGTCACGCCGCCCGCGGTTTCCGCGAAGATGCCCTCGGTCTGCGCCAGCAGTTGAATGCCTTCCACCACTTCTTCGTCGGTGACCATCTCCATGGCGCCTTTGCACTCGGCCGTCGCCTTCAGAGCATAGTAGCCGTCAGCCGGGTTGCCGATCGCCAGCGATTTGGCGATGGTTTTCGGCTTCACCGGTTTGAAGAAGTCGCGGCCGGCCTTGAAGGCAGTCGAAATCGGTGAGCACCCTTCTGCCTGGGCGCCGTTGATCTTCGTCCGCACCTCATTGATCAGCCCCACGTACTTCATCTCGTGCAAACCCTTCCAGATCTTGGTCAGCAACGAGCCTGATGCCATCGGGATGACGACTTGATCCGGAGTTCTCCAACCCAGCTGTTCAACGGTTTCAAAGGCCAGGGTTTTGGAGCCTTCCGCATAGTAGGGGCGAATGTTGATATTGACGAATGCCCAGCCGTGTTCACCGGCGATTTCGCTGCACAGCCGGTTCACATCGTCGTAGTTGCCTTCGACCTCGACGACGTGCGGCTTGTAGATCAGATTGCCGAGCACTTTGGCGGCTTCAAGATCGCCGGGGATGAACACGTAGCAATGCAGATTGGCCGCTGCGGCATGGGCCGACACCGAATTGGCCAGGTTTCCGGTCGACGCGCAGGCCACGGTCTCGAATCCCAGCTCGCGGGCGCGGGTCAAGGCGACGGCGACCACACGATCCTTGAAGGACAGGGTAGGGTGATTCACCGTGTCGTTCTTGATATAGAGCTCGTCCAAGCCGAGATAGGCGCCGAGATTCCTGGCGCGGACCAGCGGCGTGAACCCGGCATGGGGCCCGACGAAGTTCGTGCCTTCGACCGGCAGCAGGTCGAGATAGCGCCACATGCTATGCGGGCCGTCTTCGATCTTCTTGCGGGAGATCGTCTGTTTGATCTCGTCGTAGTTGTACTTCACCTCGAGCGGGCCAAAACACATCTCGCAGACGTGAATCGCCTTGGTCGGGTATTCTTTCCCGCACTCGCGGCACACCAGCGCTTTCATCTTGCTCATAACAGCACCGCCTTCGGCAATCTGTGATTAAGGATGGACCGCACAGCCGGCATACGGATCTCCATCGTCGAATAACTCGGTGATCGTAGGATGGTCACCGCAGAGGGCGCAATTGGGATTGCGCCGGACTTTGATTTCACGGAACTGTGTTTTGCGCGCGTCGAAGTCGAGCATGCGGTTCGTCAGCGGACGGCCGATGCCGAGCACGAGTTTCAAGGCTTCCGTCGCCTGGATCGTGCCGATAATGCCGGCCAATACGCCGATCACGCCTGCTTCCTGGCAGGAGGCGACCAAGCCGGGCGGCGGCGGCGTCTTGAATACGCAGCGGTAGCAGGCTGATTGCTTGGGGACGATCGTCGTGACTCTGCCGTCGAAACGCAGGATGCCGCCATGCACCAGCGGTTTTCCGGCAAAGAAACAGGCGTCGTTAATCAGAAACTTTGCCGTAAAGTTGTCGACGCCATCGATTACGATGTCGTAGTCCGCAATGATTTTCAGCGCGTTCCCGGCGGTCAAGCGTTCCTCGTACATCGAGACGGCCACATCGGGATTCAAGGCTTGGATCTTTTCTTTGCCGGACACGACCTTGGGCCGCCCGACATCAGAGGTGTGATGGAGAATCTGGCGCTGCAGATTGGTCAAGTCCACCACATCGCTGTCGATCAGGCCGATCCTGCCCACTCCGGCGGCAGCCAGGTACAGGGCGGCCGGTGAGCCGAGCCCTCCGGCGCCGACCAGAAGAATTTTCGCCTTGGCGATCTTCTTCTGCCCCTTGCCGCCTACTTCCGGCAACAGGATGTGCCGGCTGTAGCGATTGATTTGCTCGTCAGTAAATTCCATCTCGTAATTCCGTTAGTCGTGAAGCGTTAGGCGTGAGGTGTGTGAATCAAGGCATTCCACTCCCGACTATCGCCGTACCCCTTACACCTCACCCTTCACGTCAGATATTAAAATACTTCTCGATGCTGATATACCGCTCGCCGGTGTCACAGAGAATCGTCACCACGTTCTTGCCGGCCCCCAATTCGTCTGCAACTTTCTGGGCGGCGAACACATTGGCGCCGGCTGAAATGCCCACCAGTAGGCCCTCTTTTTTCGACAACTGCTTGGCGGTCTGATAGGCCTCGTCGTCGGTCACGGTGATCACGCGGTCCAGAATGGTCCGGTTCAAGACCTTGGGAATGAAGCCCGCGCCGATCCCTTGGATTTTGTGCGGGCCCGGATCGCCGCCGGACAACACCGGCGACCCGGCCGGTTCGACGGCAATGACCTTCACGCCGGGATTCTTTTCCTTGAACAGTTCGCCGCATCCCGTGATCGTGCCCCCGGTTCCAACCGCTGCGACAAACGCATCGACCTTGCCGTTGAGCGCGTCCCAGATTTCAACCGCCGTCGTCATCCGGTGCATGGCCGGATTGGCCGGGTTGGAAAATTGGTCCGGCATGAAATACGAGGGATTCTGCGCCAGGATACTTTCCGCTTCTTTGATCGAGCCTTTCATGCCTTCCCAGGCCGGAGTCAGGACGAGCTGCGCGCCGTAGGACGACAGCAGGCTGGCCCGCTCCATGCTCATGCTTTCCGGCATGACCAGGATCAGCTTGTAGCCGCGGACTGCTGCGACTAAGGCCAGGCCGATACCGGTATTTCCGCTGGTCGGCTCAACGATCGTTCCGCCTGGCTTCAGTTTGCCCTGGCGTTCCGCCTCATTGATCATATTGAGGCAAATCCGGTCCTTGACGCTGCCGCCGGGATTGAAAAACTCAACCTTCCCGTAAATCGTCGCGGCGCCTGGTTTTGAGAGCCGGTTCAACCGGACGAGCGGGGTATTCCCGATCAGCTCAGTAATGTCTTTGTGTAACACCATCGTCAGCGGCCCCCTCCCATATAGAACAAAAACTCCACCTGGTCTCCTTCGTTGAGGGGAGTGGTACCAAGGTGCTCACGATCCAGGACTTTGTCGTTGACCTCGACCGCGACCATTTGAGGTTCGATCTTCTTCGTCTTGAGCAAGTCGAGGACGGTTCCGCCCTGGACTTCCTCGGATTTTCCGTTAATCTTCACCTGCATGAATGCTCCCAAGTTGGCATAGAGATTAAGGATTTTTTCAAGCTAGCAAACGCGTACTCTGCTTGTCAAGGCGACCGTATTCGCTATTAGAGTCATGGACTGAAGATTGGATTCATTCTGCCCGGCATGCAGAGGCGGACACTGTCACGGAGATCGGTCGTAAGAACAGTTGAGGCAGCACTTCCCCACTCGACACATTGCAGGAAGATGGCTACGACATAGGAACGGTCCAGGAGTTGTTAGGCCATTGCGATGTCAAAACGAAGATGATCTATGCGCATACCCTTTATCGAGGGCCGGCCGGTGTTTACAGCGCGCCGGATGGGATGTGAGCGGGTACAAGGACGGATGTTATACCAACCAGGATAAGCACCCGTGATAATTGGTCCAACAGCCGCAACTCATTGAAACGGCAATGGGTATGGCGTATTGTTTGCGAACAGTGGAGCTGTGTGGTCCGTGGCGGATCCTGCTCTTATGCAGATTGGCCTCAAGGTAGTTGAGCAGAGGAAGGAACGGAACCACAAATTGACCAACAAGAATTTCCGAGGTAACTTTCGAGAATGAAAAATCGGATTTACCTCGACACCTCGGTCATTTCATATTTTGTGGCGAGACCCAGCAAGGATGTAATCCAGCAGGCACACCAGAAATTATCGAAGGAATGGTGGCGGGAGTGCCGGAACAAACACCTTCTCTACATCTCGGTGTATGTCCTTGGTGAAATTGAAAAAGGGAACAAAGCGGCGGCGGCAAGGAGATTAAAAGCAATTGAAGATCTTCCGATTTTGGACACTTCGGAATCTGTGGAACGCTTGGCGGCGATAATTTTGAAGGAATTGAACATTCCAGAGAAGTCCAGGCTGGATGGGTATCATCTTGCAATCGCCGCGTTAAATAGTCAGGATTATATTGCAAGCTGGAATTTTAAGCACATGGCAAACTCCAGGGTAAGAAGAATTTTCAAGACGGTTTGCTCAGATGAAGGGATCGTTTGTCCGGAAATTGCCTCACCGGAAGAAATGCTTGGGGGCGGAATATGAAAGACAAAATAGTTGAGGAAGTCCGCTCAATTCGAAAACAGTTGGATGAAGAGATCGAAGAAAATCCACAGAAGTTTCGAGGTGAGATTGCTGCGATCCGAAACAAGTATCGCAACCGTCTCGTGACTCTTGGACCCCGGATCAAGAAGAAAACCGCTGCGTAAACGTTGTTGTTCCCTCTCAAGAGATGAAATAGGGGCATTCTGATCTTCTTGACGCGTGATTCAAGCGGCTGTTCGCGATAATTCAGAATGTCCCCATTCCTGTCACATGAATTGCCAAATCTGCGGCAAGAAGTCCGCTTCAATCAAGAAAGTAACCAAGAGCTTCGGTCGTGGTCCCCGCCTTGTCGTGATCGAAGACATTCCGGTGCTTTCTTGCAGCAGCTGTCACGAGTCGTACGTGACCGCTGACACGGCGCGCGAGATTGATCGTATTCGCAAGAATCGCACTGCCATCGGTAAGGCGAAGCGGGTTCTTGTGGCCTCGTTCAAAGAGAGTGCGGCCTAACACTGCGTGGAAAGGACGCAGACGACTGCGCCGCTCACGCAGGCCGTTGAGGCTTCATGGAGGAACGGTCCGTGCTTCACCCGAATCAGTTTCAAGTCAACGAGGCTTGGATCGCATTCAAGCTGAACGATCGTCCGATCCGCACCGAACAAGACGGCGACTTTGACTTCATCGCACTCATGGATACCGCGAGCTGCTTCATTCTGAGTTCAGCGTCTGTACCCGCACATGGTGCTGAACCTACGGAGATGGAATCACGACGGCTGCTGCAACAAGGCCAAGAACGTAAGAAGCAGTTGCCGAAGACCCTCCTTGTTCCCTCTGGACAACCCGCACAGTTCTTGGCGGCTGCGGCCAGACGGAAGGGCATCGAAGTCGTTTGCGTTGAAGAGAATCAGCTCTTGATCTTCATCGGCGAGGCTCGGGAGGGGTTTCGAGAGCGATTTGGAAGCGGGGACGCACGGTGAAGCCTAGCGAAGAAATAGGGACATTCTGATTTTCTTGATGTGCGATTCAAGTGTCTGCTCGCAACAATTCAGAATGTCCCCATTTCCGTACTACGAGGATATTTTTTCCGTTAAACACGAAAGCATCTTTTGCTACTACCTATCCAGCGATCTCACTGCCCTCAACTTGTGCGATCGTTACAATGATGCAAACTAGAGCAGCTAATATCGGCTATGAAGGGGCGAAGAAATAGGGCATTCTGATTTTCTTAATGCGTGATTCAAGTGTCTGCTCGTAATAATTCAGAATGTCCCCATTCCAGTGCGCCTGAGGAGGAGATGCACTGATGAAAGATGAGGAAGGGACGCAGGTCCTCACTGAGCGTGCGGCCCAACAGGAATCCGCGGCGCGACAGAAAGGGCGGCCGGGCTACCTCTATTTGCTGGCGCATCCTGACCTACCCGAGTACTTCAAGCTGGGGCACACCACCAAGCAGCCACGAGCGCGGTTGAGGGAGCACAACAGTCATGGGAAGAAGTTCCTCGGTCAGATCGTACAGCGGACTGGGAAATTGTGGCAGCTCATCTACTTTGTGCCGGTGACGGATGCACGCCGCGCAGAGTCGTATTTCTACGACGTGTTACCTCGGTGCGGGAACTTGGAGTTGATGCGTGGGCCTATCAAGGGCGTAATCGAGCAGGAACTCAAACGGAATCCCTATCTCGATGAAGTGCGCTACGTTCAGTTGCAGGAGGCAGAGCTTCGGAATTATGACGTCGACGCGTTGCTCGAATCGATCCGAGGGGAATGGGCCCAGGATGGAGTGACCGATGCATGCGAAAAGATGGTCTGCGAGTTGACGGAAGAACGGCGTCGCAAGGACGGGCGCTCCCGTTACCCGGATGTAAAGGGTGGGCCCGATGAAACTTTACCCTGCGCCTGACCGTCTCACTATGACGCTATCACGGGTGAAGACGGGGACTCGCAATTGGCTACGTCGGCTCCCAGCCGACAGCCGCCGAACTATTCCCACACTCTGAAATTATGAATATCACTGCAACGCAATTCTACAAGGCATGGTATGAAGCGGTAACCGAAATGAAAGGTAGCCTCGCGGAAAACTGGCGTAATGTGAAAAAGTTCACCACACTTATCAAGTCGCCCGGGGCGCAGAAATAGGGACATTCTGATTTTCTTGATGCGAGATTTAAGCGGCTGCTCGCAACAATTCAGGATGTCCCCATTCCCGTGCCCGGATCTTTGCGAGCTGTTACGTGGCCGGTGATCTCGAACGATGGGCGTTATGATGCAATGAATCCAGCAGCCCTTGTAGCAATGGTAAACGCCGCGTTTGCGAAGGATGTTGCGTCCCCGCCGGGGATTACCCTGCGAGGGGGTGACGCACTCGATGGCTACGAGAATCCACCCCCATTTGACCCGACTCTCGATGAAGTTACAGATACCTACTTGGGGCGCTATTCAGGTGGGCTCACATTTCTGGATGCAGCGTCTTGGCGCTACTACTTGCCGCACTTGATTGAGTACACCGTTCGCCACTTTGGGCAGTTCACAGATGTGTGCGACGCGCTCCTGAACAACTTGCGCCCTCCCGATCGAGAGCCGCCTCGCTTGGCATCACTGACGCCAGACCAGGAGAGGGCAGTGACGGCCTTTCTCGAGTTGCTGGCTTTCTCTGAGTCATCGGCACACCGAGACTTCGCCTGCCAGGTCCTTGAGGAATGGTGGATAGCAGGCGCACTGTATCGGAAGCGTGCTGAACATGGGGAGATGGGGGCCGGTTCTTGATCTTGCACTTCCGCCGGGCAATCAAGCGAGAGAGTGGTCAAACTCAAGCATTGATGCCGCTTCGTGGCTGAGCCTGCCCGTTGGGTGTTTTGTATCAGTAGTGGAACCGGAGTTGCACAATCTCTAGTGCGTCATTCACCACGCGATAGACCATGCGGCGTTCATCGGTGATCCGCCGCAACCAAAACCCTGAGAGCACATGTTTCAATGGTTCCGGTTTGCCTACGCCGCCGGAAGGGTCGCGTTGTGTTTCGCGGATCAGCTTGTTGATCCGCTCCAGCATGCGCTTGTCTTGTTTTTGCGAGAGCGGTAGTTTTCCCATGCCTCGTCAGCGAACACCAGCTTCACTTGACTAGATTCCGCTCAATGCCTTTGCCTGCGTTCAGTTGTGCAACGGCTGAGAGCAGTTTCTTGGCGTTGGCCGGTGTTCGTAGAAGATGGGCGGTTTCTTCAAGCGCCTTGCAGTCTTCAAGCGACAGCATCACAACGGACTGTGCGCCGGTGCGGGTAATAATCAAGGGTTCGTGGTCGTTGCACACCCGATCCATTGCGCTGGCGAGATTTGCGCGAACGGCGGTGTAGGTCATCGCATCCATGACGGCCTCCTGTTATGTACGCGTTACCGTACAGTGCAATTCGCGAACTGTCCAGCATCGCCAAAGACGTCCGACCCATCATTTTCCTTCCGCTACCGGAGTCTCGACGGGAGTCAGGATGCCAGCACAGTAGCCTTGACTTTAATCCGGCGTCGCCGCCACTATGCCAGCGTATTTACGGAGACTTGTCATGTGGAAGAAAAATTTTCTCTTTCGGGCTACGGACGACACGCCGATGCCGAAGTCCGAGAACGAACTGTTTCATGACACTGAGCCCGCGATGGATAGCGCCGGGCTCACGCTTGACCGGTTTCTTTCCGTCTGGGTCCAGGGTGAAGGCGAGGACGACAAGCCTGAGATGTTTACCAATGTTTATGTTCGCACCGCCACCCTGGATGTGGCTAAGCAGGTGGGATTTCTTCAACCCCTCCAAGGACGGTCTCACCAGATCAAGCAGATGTTGACGCCGGGCCAGAAACAATTTCTCGGACGCTGGTTCCAAACTCATGCGCCGCAGGCGTGGGAGGCATCGGAAGATAACTTTCGCGAGTTGTTCGAGCAGGAATGATGGGACTTCGCTGGTTCAACGCACGACCGGGATCTTCTAGAGGCCTGCTGGTCTGGTTGCTGGTCGGCGTGCTGAGTGTCACGAGCCAGGAAGCTTCGGCGACGTCGATAGAGGTCTGGTACGGGCCTGAGGATGAGCCCCTGAGGAAGGTCGCTCAGATTTATGAACAGGCCACACGGTACATCTTCGTGGCTGTGTACGGGCTCACGTCCCCCATTGTGGTCAAAGCGTTGCTGGATGCCGGAAAGCGTGGCGTGGACGTCCGTGTCATCACCGACCGTGAGCGGTTCAATGATCCCAATCAACGGAGGGCGGTGTCGGCCCTTCGGGAAGCCGGGATTCCCATCATGGTCAATCGGCATGATGGCCTCATGCATCTGAAACAAGTGGTGGCCGATGACGAGATCACGGCCAGTGGATCGATGAATCATACGACCAGCGGCAATCGCTATAACGATGAACGGCTGGATGTCATCAGAGACCATCCGATCGCGGTCCAATCCCGTGAGAAGTTCCTGTCGATGTGGAAGGATCGGGAACGGTTTGAAGAGTGGAAATGAATGGTGAGTGGCAAGTCGCAAGTGGCGGTGAGGGGTAAGGGGCAAGTAGCGAGGGGCGGTGAGTGGTAAGGGGTGAGGGGTCGGAAGTGAGGGGCAAGGAGTGAAGAGTGAGGAGTGAAGAGACTGACATCGCTGTGGTTGGGGCCGGTGGCGGGGGGGCGGTGCTCGCTCTCGCGCTGGCGCAGAAGGGGATCAAGACCATTGTGTTGGAACAGGCCCCCGGGCCGCCGCGAGGTCTGCGTGGCGAGATCCTGCAACCGAACGGGCAACGGGTGCTCGATCAGCTTGGA
Organism: Nitrospira sp. SG-bin2; assembly: GCA_002083405.1. Lineage (GTDB taxonomy): Bacteria > Nitrospirota > Nitrospiria > Nitrospirales > Nitrospiraceae > Nitrospira_D. Next base: position 30,089 of record LVWT01000017.1, read on the forward strand.
TTGTTGAACAAGCTGCCTGACGATGCGACACGGACGGTACGCCGGTTCCATTTCTGCAAGGTCGGCGGCGAACGGCTCTGCACGGTGGATTATGGCGATCTGCCGGCTCCATACAATCGGGCTGTGGTGACGCTGCCGAATGTGGCGCACCATGCCATCCTCGATGCGATTCAGACCCAGCCGTCTGTAGCCCTCTGGTATGGAGCTGCGTTCACCGGTCTTCTCAAGGAGAACGGTCGGGTTGTCGGGCTGACCGCGCAGAAGGGAACCGAGGAGATCACGATAAAAGCCAAGGTGGTTGTCGGCGCCGACGGGGCGTTTTCAAAAGTCCGCCAGGCCCTGCAGATCCCCGCCGATCTGTATCTCTATCCGCAGGGGTATCTGATCGCGATTGTGGATGCGCCGACACCGGTGACCGAGGCGAAGTACTTTGTCGGGAAGCGGACGATCCTCGGCATGTTTCCCGCCGCGGGGAACAAGGTCTACCTCTTCTACATGATCGATGCCGGCTCATACGACCGGGTCAAGTCACAGGGCCTTCCTGCCTTGCAGCAGGCGTGGACTGCGATTGATCCCTCCAACGAAATGCTGTTTCGGGCGCTGACCGATTGGAGTCAAACCGCCTTCATGCCGACCGGGCGTGTGCGTACGCCGACGTGGGTTGCCGACGGCGCGGTGCTCATCGGGGATGCGGCGCATGCGATGAATCCTCATGCGTCCCAGGGACGTATGCAGGCGATGGTGGATGCGATGACGCTGGCGGATCTGTTGCCGGAGTGCCTGGCATCACAGGACTATTCCGCTGAGCGGCTCAAGCGCTTCGAACACCAGCGCCGGCCTCAGATCACCATGCTCCAGCGTCTGGCGGATGAGCAAGTATTGTTTTGGAACACGGCGAACCCCATGGTTGCGTTCCTGCGCGATCGCGTATTCCGCACGCTGGATCGCAACGACCGGCTGCGGTATCGCGTGCTGTCCACGACGGCGGGACTGCGATCCAGTCCTCCGTTTGGCATGGCGGATCGTTTGATGGCGGCGGGATTTCTTCCGGACCCTGCGGCCCATGCGCCGGAGCGCACCGCGCCAGGGGCAGGGTAACAGGATGGCGGCAGTAGCGTGGACGATTGATGGGGTGCCGGACGAAACGCAGCGATTGCTTCGGTCGTACGTCAAGGACGTGGCTCAAGCTTACGGCGAGCAACTCGACGCGATCCTGCTCTTTGGCAGCGCAGTCCGTGGAGAGTTCCTGCCCGGCCGGTCGAATCTGAACATTCTGCTGTTTCTCCGGTCCTACGACGTGGCGCTCTTGAAGGCCTATACCGGGGTGCACAAGAAATGGAGTAACGATCAAGTCGTGGTGCCGTTGTTTCTCACGAAGGCCGACCTCCAGGCTTCGGCCCTCGTGTTTCCATTGGAGTATCAGGATATCCAGGACTGTCATCGGCTGTTGTGGGGACAGGACCCCTTTATCGGGTTCAAGGTCGATCCACGTCATCTAGCGGGAGAGGTCTTGCAATCGCTGCGCGGGAATCTTGTCCGCATGCGGCAGCGGTTGGTGGAAGGGGAAACCACCGAAGAGTCGATGATGTTGTTGTTGCCCCTCTCGGTTACGGCGGTATTGCCGGTGCTGCGCGGTGTGCAACGGCTGTTGGGCAGGCCGGTGCTGTCGCACGGCGAGCCTCTTGTGCAAGATCTCGCAGACTGTTTTGCAATTGATCTGGCAGGGCTGTCTGAGGCGCTGTCGATCAAGCGGGGACACATCTCTCCGGGACATAAGGAAATACCGCGAGTCATGGATCGCTACTTCGACGGTCTCGGGCGATTAGTCGATGCGGTGGAACGGCACGTAGGGCAGAGATGACGCGGGTGAGGATTGCGTACATGGCTGCTGCGCTGTTGATGAGCGCCGTGCTGCCCTGGCCGGCTGCGGGGCAGTCTTCGTTCTACGACCGGCCGAAAAACCGTCCGCAGCTGCCCGGCCCGATGGGCTATGTGAGTGACCATGCCCAGGTGGTCGATGCCGAGTGGAAAGAGCGGATTCGTTCAGTCTGCCAGGATCTTGAGCGGAAAACCGGCGTTGAGATGGTCGTGGTGACGGTGCCCAGCATCAAGCCATTTTCTTCGGCGAATGAGTATGCAACGGCGCTCTATGAGCAATGGCACATCGGCTCTACGCAGCAGGAGCATGGCATGATGGTGCTGGTCGCAGTGCAGGAACGGCAAGCGGCGATTACCTTGGGACGCCAGATGCTGCCGATCATCACACCGGAGGTCAGGCGCGAGGCGGGGAGCCAATACCTCCAGCCAGCGATCGAACTCGGCCGTTTCGGCGAAGGGCTGTATCGAACAGCGGTGGTCTTGTCTGCGCCGTCTCAAGAGGTCCGCGTCGGCACCCTGTCGAAAACGCATTTCCGTGGCATCGGGTTCTGGCTCGCGCTCGGTACCACTCTTGTCGCCATTGTGTGCTTTTGGTGGATCAGCCGTCCGGATCTTCGCCATCCCTATCGCCGCATTCAGAAGGGCGAGTATTGGGGAACGGGGCAGGGTGGATTCGGCGGCAACTGGGGCGGATTCGGCGGCGGGACCAGCGGGGAAGGGTATAAATGACTAAGCTGTGAGTGGTGAGTTGCGAGTTGGCACTGAACGGTATTTGGCGAAACAGATCAGGTCCAGATGGTCGTAGTGGTCGGGCAGAATCGATTCCGCTTTGTAGCCCAGGCTCCTGAACAGGTGAATATTCCTGGCGGTGTGCAGCATGGTGCAAGCAAAGAGTTTATGGGCATCGGTCGCAACCCGCTCGATTTCCCGAATGAGGGCTTTGCCGATCCCCCGGCCCTGATGAGCGGGACTTACGGAGAGTAATCGGATCACGCAGACACCGGCCACCGTCCAGAAGCGGACTGATCCGGCGATCATTCCATCCGATTCGGCCACGAAGATATGTTTTCCCCTGGCATCCTCTTGTAGGCTCTCCATCGTCTCCGTCGTCCACCCACTGACTTTGTAGACATCGGCGTATTCGCCGAACGCGGCCTGCTGGACTTCCAGGAGGGCAGCGAGGTCGGCTTCGGTCGCTGGTCTGATGTGAATCATCAACGCGGCTCCGTGGGGCTTCTAGCTTGAGAAGCAGAAGGATATCAAGGCCTGCCACCATTCTTCCACCCGCTGCGCATGGTCTGTTTCTGCGGTCCGCTTCGCTCAAGCTTCTTGCGATCGTAACCGATAGAGGTAGCGGTTATTGACCAGAGGAGCCTCGATGTCTTCATTGTCGACCACTGTGGAATCAGCGTTAGTTGAGTCTATCCGTCCTCGCCTCCACCACAAGCTCAAGCCGCTGTTCGATCAAAGTAATCGCTGTTTGCCGATCTTACAGTCGACCTGCCAGCAGATCATGAATGTGATGGGCCCAAATTCCAATGCGAACAGTCTTGCGCAAATCATCAGCCGCGACCATGGGCTCACGTGCAAAGTGCTGCAAGTTGCCAATAGCATCGCGTATAGCCCTCAACAGACGATTGCCTCTGTTCCCCACGCCGTCAGCTGGTTGGGTTTGGATACGGTACGATCCCTTGTGGCGGCGTCCCATCTGGTCGAGCAACTGAACCATTGGCCGCAACGACAGCAGCTCCTCAGAGGGTTGATCGCAAAGTCCCTTATCGCGGCGACAGTCGCCGGAGAATTGGGGGCATCCATGGAATATGCTCAACCGGGGCAGCTGTTTACGGGCGCCTTACTCTATTCCATCGGGGATCTCGCCATTGCGTACCAGGCACCGGAGATCCACCAGGCTGTGCAGGCCATCCATGCCAAGCCGAAACCCGGGGCGGACCGTGTGATCGAAGAGGCTCGCATAATCGGCATTCCACGCATGGTACTCGCTCAGGCTTTAGCAAAGGTATGGAACTTACCCGAAGACCTCGTAGAACTATTTGGCGTGGTCCGGGAGCTGCCGGTTGGCCGATGGCAGAGCGGACAGCAGACTTACCAGGGAATTGTCATCGGTTGCATCCGGTTGGTCGACGCCATGACCAGTATCGGTTCGCGCCAGGCCATCGACGAAGCCAAGCGGATACTCTTGATCGGAAGCGGCCTCCCTCCTAACCAGTTTGCGGACTTGATGCTCGGAGCCATAGACCGGGGCCGGCAGCTGGCTCGTTCGATGGGACTTTCCATGGATATGGCCGAGGTCGCGGCGCCGTCCCTTTCCAAAGAAAACAGCAAGCCGTCGCCTCTCACCAAGGCCCCGGTGGAGCCAACGCATGACCGGAAGAGTCAGCGTCCTGTTTCCGCAGTATCCCCACAGGTTTCGGCTCCCATTCAGGCTCGTCCTCTCGAAACGTTGCAGACCTTTCAGGATTCACTGCGCGAGGCCAAGGATTTCAATGGTCTGCTGGGATCTTTCGTGCATTCGCTGCATAAAGACGCAGGATTCGATCGGGTTGGATTGGCCTTGTTGAATCTCAACGATAGTGATCAACTCGTCGGCCGGCTTGTGTTGGGGGCGACGCCTCTGGCTCCCTATCTTCGGGCTCTCTCGGGTTCTCTCAGCAACGAACACCAATTGTTTCTGAACGTCCTCAAGCGGTTCGATCCACTTCTGATAGCGGACTTCACGAATCATACGGAGGGCGCCATGAAGCAGGAATTTGTCGAGATCTGGAACCCTGTCTCTGCGATTCTGGCGCCGTTGCGGGTGGGTACGAAGCCGATCGGATTGATCTATTGTGATCATGGTTTGCGCAATCAGCCGGTGCGTGCGTCGGACTACCAAACGTTTCTGTTGTTTTTTATGCACACCACGATGGGACTCAACCGATTGGCCGGCGTTCTGTAGCCGTACATTCAAAAACTAAACGCAGTTGAGTCCTGCAATCCGATCGCTTCCGCACGTCGTTGCTGTGCCCACCAGCCCGCTCGGGCACATGCCTCTCCCGACTCGGCCAGCTTTGCTTGCGCGACCACCGGACAGACTCCAAGGGGTTGCTGCCTCCTAACGCTTTGCCTGGATTGCGCCGCGGACTGGCGGTGCGTATGATCGACCTTTCCCATTTACAGGAAAGGCTCTATGGCGCACATTGCTGAAATAGCCCCGGACCTGTTCCGAATCACGACATTCGTCAAACCGTTCAATCTTCAGTTCAGCCAATTTTTGGTGCGCGACGACGAGCCGCTGTTATTTCATACGGGCCCCAGGCTCTGTTTTCTGAGGTCAAAGCAGCCGTGGCATCGCTGATTGATCTGCAGGCATTACGTTGGATCGGGTTCAGCCATTTTGAGTCGGACGAATGTGCGACCTTGCCGGAGTGGCAACAACTGGCTCCGCAGTCCCAGGCGGTGCGCAGTGTTGTGGGCAAGTTGGTGAGCGTGGACGATTGTCTCGCGCTTCGTCCTGCCAAAGGGATGACGGATGGGGAGGTGCTCCAGACGGGGACCTGCCGCTTCCGCTTTCTGGCGACGCCGCATGTGCCTCATTGTTGGGAGGCGGGGCTGCTGTTCGAAGAAACGGAACGGACGCTTCTGTGCTCGGATCTCCTTCACCAAGATGGGGATGTGGAGCCGATGACGGAGTCGGACGTGCTCGGCCGATGTCGGAAGACATTGATGGAGTATCAGCAGGGTCCGTTGGCGAATTATATGCCCTATTGCACCTTGACGGATGCGACGCTGCAACGGCTGGCGGCGCTGCAGCCGAAACGACTGGCGACGATGCATGGTTCGGTTTATGTGGGCGATGGAAGCAAAGCGCTCCAGGATCTGGCTATTATCTGGCGAGAGGTCTTGGGCCCACAGTCATGATCCGAAACGACTGAAGAGGTTAGGGTAGAATCAACCTTTCGGCCCAGCGGAAGACCAAAAGGACTATTACGCACAGACTCCAGATAGCTGTTTCCCCAGCCCATGTTCCGGTTGGATGTGTCCAGATTCTGTTCAGGGGCGAGCCGCTCTTGTGCCAGGATCGTATCATCCGTTTGACTATTCGCTATCCGAATCTAATGCGATCAGCGCATTATGGACGACGACCAATATGACGGACGCTGCCATGATTCCGATAATCAATAAATCCATGGTCTGCTACCTCCTTTCCTTGTGATGTGTGTCACCGGCAACGTATTGGATACGGGACACGCAGGATGTCCGCTGGTGACCTGTGATCCCTCTCCTCTCTTCCAGAAACGTGCCAAATGCGATATGAAGTAAAATCAACGGCCTACTAAGGTTTCAGCGCTTCTGATTGGCCCGATTTGGTACGAAAGACGGAAAAAGGCGAGCTTCGGTCGTAAATGGTGACCTGGGTTGTGGGAGAGTGAAATGGCCTGGGTGACGGGCGCCGGGGTACTTCGTAAAGCATGTCATCCGTAGGGAATGCCGATCCCTAAAAGGTAGCTTGACGGAGCCTGCAAACCGGCTGAGAATGCGCCGCGTAAAAGCGTAGGCATCTCATAGGCGCTGAAAATGACAAGGTAGTGTGCGAACCCTCTCGCTGCATAGGAATCTTATCCATGAATAGTCACGATGTCTGGAGCCGTTTCCCGTTTTCGTTGAATGTCTGTGCCGCTCTGGCCCTGGTTGTATCCGGTTGTTCAACCGCGGCCAATGAGACGAAGAATATCCCGGCCGTCTCGCAAGACCGCACTGATGCCGCGATTGAACGCTACATCCGCACCCACCCGGAAGTGATCATGCAATCGCTGCAGGCGATGGAAACTAAACGCCAGGCAGAGTTGCAGGAGCGTCAAAAGTCAGCCCTTGCAACGAAGCAGCAGGAATTGCTTCACGATCCGGCGTCACCGGTCAGCGGGAATCTCAGAGGCGAAATCACCCTGGTCGAGTTTTACGACTACCGCTGTGGCTATTGTAAGAAGGCGGCTCAGGCTGTGACGGATCTCCAGAAGGACGATCCGCGGGTGCGGGTGGTCTACAAGGACTTTCCCATTCTAGGCGAACCATCGGAGCTCGCGGCCAAGGCCGCGCTCGCGTCTCAGGCGCAAGGTAAGCATCAAGCCTTCCACGAAGCGCTGTTTGCATCTCACGCCGATATGACCAAGGAAGAAATCTTGAAGGTCGCGGTCGGCGTCGGTCTTGACGCAAAACGCCTTGAGGCGGACATGGCCAATCCCCAGTGGCAGGCTGTCATCGAGAAGAATCGGGCGCTTGCTCAGGATCTCGGCATTTCGGGGACACCGGGTTTCATCGTGGGCAACGAACTCGTGCCCGGGATGCTGGATTTGAACGGGCTCAAAGAATTGATTGCCCGGGCGGGACAGGGGAAATGAGCTCTCCTTGCGCGGGCCTATTGAAACAGTAGTGATCTAAGGAAGGTCTGATTAATTCGCGATTTCAAGCAGGTGGCACTCAAAAATACAGGGAATCCAGTTGGTCGCTACTTTGAATTTTGAATAAATCAGACCGTCCCTAAGGTAGGAAATATGAAAATTGCTGTTATCGGAGCCTCCGCTGGTATCGGGCTTGAGGTTACACGTCTCGCGCTTCAGAAGGGACATGAGGTCACGACCTTGTCGCGCCGGATTGTGCCGATCCCAGATCAGGCCAAACTGAAAAGGGTGCAGGGGAGTGCGACAAATTCAAACGACGTCCGGGCCGCAGTGGAAGGGGCCGACGCGATCCTGGTGACGCTCGGTGTGAAGAGTCCGTTTCCCACCACGCTGTTCTCCGACTCCGCGCGTATCTTGCTGCGGGTGCTCCAGGAAACCGGCTCCTCCGCGACCCTTATCGTGCTGACCGGTTTCGGCGCGGGCGACAGCTGGAGTTACAACTCGCTCCCCATGAAGCTCTTATTCACACTGTTCCTCAAGGCGCCCTACGCAGACAAGAGTGAGCAGGAACGGTTGATAGCCGGCGGGTATTCGCGCTGGGAGATCGTCCGCCCGGGCCGGCTCACCAACGGCGCCATGACAGGGCACTATCGCGAATTGGACAATCTTGTGAACGGCATGAAGGTGGGTGCCATTTCCCGTTCCGATGTGGCCCACTTCATGGTGGCGCAGGTAGAAAATCCCACCTGCCTCGGGAAATACCCTGCGCTGACCTATTGATGCTGAGGTACCGGCTCTCGTCTCGGTACCACCCGTCCCTCTTCCAAATCTTGTAGGTCGGACCAGGCGGTTAGATCGGTGCGGGAGGGGTCGATGGCGTCGCGGTATTTTTTGAACTTGGCCGCACTCTCAGGAGAGCTGGGTCCGCGTGCCAGCAGGTTCTGATTCCACTCTTCCAATTCAGCCGGCTCGTGCGGCCTGGCCGCGTGCGTAAACCACGCCGCCACTCCTTCATCGGTAGGATGGGTTTTGACGGCTGCAGTGAATTGTTCGGCGGTGATGCCGGCAAACTCCATCAGCCGTTCATCCATCGGGCAGGGATAGATGTATTCCCCCTCGGTTCCGGCCAGCACGGCGCGGCATTTATCGATCATGCGGGCCAGATGCACGTAGCCTTCCAGCGTGACTTTCATGCTGCGAGGGAAACCGGTTCGCAAGTCCATAGCTACAACAGACGATGGTTCGTGAAGGTCAGGTTCTTCACCGTAACGGCGCCGTTTTCGTATGAAATGATCCGGCGAGTCGCCGGCAGATCGGATGCGCCGAGGCGCGTATGGGTGTCGGTGAAGCTTTCCACGTTGTTCAGTTTGCCATCAGTGGGCGAGTAGTAGTAGACGGTGTATCGGGTCGTCAGGTTTTTTTGATCCTGCGTGACGGCGCTCTCTTCGACGTTGATCGTAAAGGCAAACGGGGTCATGCCCGGATGGGCCATTGTCCGATTGATTTGGGTGATCCGGTTGTTTTTGAGCCGATAAAAAGAATTCGAGCCGTGGATAATGAGTTTGGTGCCCAAGGGGTGCCCATCCTCCTCCATCGTCAAGGAGTATTTCCCGTCCGATTCCTCGAAGCTGCGCGGACCACGGTGGACGGCGATCATGCCGAGTTGTTCCTGTGCCCACTTTTGCGTATCGGCATCACCGAGTTGAACGGAGACTTCACGCGGACTCTTGACGAGGACGGGACCGCTGGTCTCCTTTCCGTTGACGTTGACGGTCAGGTCGGCAGTGAAGCCGTTGAACTCTTTGGGCCATCGGGCGGTGTTGTCAAACGCCCGGCGGAGCAATTCACGTGCGTTTACGTCGTCGGCTACGGTCGGCTGGGTGTGCTTGGGCTGATCCATGATGTGTTCTCCTGTAGACAATGTGAAATCGCAACAGAGTATACACGCTGCAGTTGAGGGGGCTCAATGGCAGAGAGGGGCGTGGTTGATGGTACTCAGGCGATCCCGGGACCTGCTGGCGTGGAGAGGCGGACCGAAGCCGGATTGTTCCAAATCCCGGCTTGACTCTGCTATACTCCCTCCATTTTCTGGCTGATCATGTGTTGATTGGCGCCTGTATGCTTGTATCATTAGGCGCTTAGGAAGGTAGATAAAGGATAGATATGGAACGGCGCGCTGCTTCTCATACTGAAGAAGAGGAAATGAACCAACGCCGCAAGCTGCTCAATGCAGCCAGGCGAGGTGATACGAAAGCCATCGGTAAATTGTTCGAGCTCTACCAAGTGCGTGTGCTGAGCGGTGACCAGCTTGCCAAGGTGAATCGAAGCGCAGTCTATGTGATGCCTGTGGCTCCTTCCAAGGGAGGCAAGGGAAAGGGCAAGGCTGTGGTCAAGTTACCGGCCAAAGGAGTCAACCTGGAGCCGGCAAAACCGCCGAAAACGGAACCCGTAAAGCCGGTAAAAGCTCCGGCGAAGAAATCCGCGGGAAAACCTGCCAAAGCCGCTGTAGGAAAAAAGCCAAAGGCCAAGCACAAATAGTTGGTGCCCGCCGCAGTTCCCTGGCTACTGCACCACGACTTTGAGTCCCCCTCCGGCCAGTTTCGCCGCGACCTCCTCGGCCTGTTCGAGTGAGCCGTTATAGACCACGGCCTCTCCTTCGTGATCGATTCGATAGGCCAGCTCGAAAGCCTTTGCCGACGTCATGCCCGGAATGAACCGGCAGAACAGGTCGATGACTTGTTGATAGGTATGGCAGTCGCAATTGAAGACGACCACCCGGGACTCGAATCCTGTGCCGGCGCCGGTCTGAATACGTTCGGTCGTCTTGGGGATTGTGAGAGGCGTCGAGGGCGTAGGCATGGAGAGGAATTCTAGCAGACCCGAGTGCAATGGTTAAGACGCGCCGTGCTCGATCGACCTATTCTCGATGGTGACGCCTGTTCGTTCTACCAGCCGGGTGAGTAATGTAAAATGGGCGCGCGAGTCGGTTGCCACAGCAAGCTGTCCCGCTAGAGCCAGTTGTATCGTATATACCAGTGAGGCTGAGGTTTTCAGCAGGGCAAGGCCGTAGTCGAAGAGGTCGGCTTCTTTGCCGATGGGCCGTCGCCGGCTGAGTTCTCGGATGCCTGCTACTGTAAAGGGAGTCGTCTCGAACGAGGCATCCTTCAAACGAACCATCAAGGCAGGCTCGGCAATGCCAGCTTTCTCACGCCCTGTGATGTCTGCGCCATCGAAGAGACCTCGTTGGAATCGTCGATTTTCCACCAGGGCTCTATGAAAGAGCGCGCGCCAGGTTGAATCGGTCAGATCACGATCGACGGCCGCGCAGGCGTCCGGATTGAGTGGCCCGCTGACATTGTAACCCTGCACCAGCCGCTTGCTTGTTAGAAGGTCCGGGAAGGAATCTCCCATACGTTCGGGAAAAGCGGTTGTCCCGCAAAATGGGCTGACTTGTACGGCCATATAGTCCCGGAAGTGCACCTGCGCATACCGCTCCAGCAGCCACTGCAACGTGCGTTCATGACAGAGATGAAACGGATAAAATAAGACGCCGGATCCTGTCATGACAATGATCGACAAAGAATAGTGCTCATGTTAGGTTTCCGTGGTGCGACGAATCTTTTCCTCTTGGCTCGATCTGTTTCTGCTGTTTGTTCCCGTGACGGTGGCACTTGAACTTCTGAAGGCCGACCCGCTCCTTATTTTTATCACATCGGGGCTGGCAATTGTTCCTCTCGCAGGACTGCTCGGCCGAGCTACGGAACATATCACGACCCATGTCGGGGCCGGTATCGGGAGTCTCTTGAATGCCTCGCTCGGCAATGCCGCCGAGCTTATTATTGCACTGGCGGCGCTGCGTGAAGGGCTCCACGATGTCGTGAAAGCTTCCTTGACCGGGTCGATTCTGGGCAACATCTTACTCGTGCTGGGCGTGTCGATGGTTGCCGGCGGCATGAAGTTCGAGCGGCAAACGTTCAACCGGACAGCGGCCGGGATGGGGTCGAGCCTTCTGTTGCTGGCGGCCGTCGGCCTTGTCATCCCGGCCCTCTTTCACTTCACGGCGTCCGATCGCGGGGCACAAGTCGAGCACGAGCTGAGTCTCGACATTGCCATTGTACTGTTCCTGATCTATGTGCTGAGCCTGGCATTTTCTCTCAAGACGCACCGCCATCTTTTCCAGGGAGAGACGCACGATGCTCATGATCTGGGCGAGGAGCCATGGAGTTACCGGATGTCGCTGGGCGTGCTGGCGGCGGTGGCGATACTCATCGGGTTGATGAGCGAGATGTTGGTCGGATCGATCGAGCCGGCGGCTCACAAACTGGGGCTGACGCAAGTGTTTGTGGGCGTAATCCTGGTGGCTCTGGTCGGCAATGCTGCTGAACATTCGACAGCGGTGCTGATGGCCATGAAAAACAAAATGGATCTGGCCTTCGGCATTGCTGTTGGATCAAGCCTGCAGATTGCCCTGTTGGTCGCGCCGCTCCTGGTATTTGCCAGCTATCTGTTCGGGGCTCCGCTGGACTTGATCTTCACTCCCTTTGAGGTGGCGGCGGTGACGATGTCGGTGCTGATTCTTGGGTTTGTGTCGATGGATGGCGAGTCGCACTGGATGGAAGGCGTGATGCTGGTTGGTGTGTATACAATGCTGGCCATCGCCTTCTACTTCCTGCCCGCGTGACTGTGCATTTCGTATCCCGTGAAGCGCAGGCGCTCACACCGTGTCCATGTCGATGACCTCGGTCGCCGCCCACAGGTTTTTCGACTCGGCCTCGGCCAAATCTTTCTCACGATCAGTTTCAGTTTCTTCTCCGAACGCTTGAGGTTGAGGCGTAGAGCCGTTGCTCAGCTGGGCAGAATCCGATGCCGGATTCTGCGGTGGAATTGTGCGGCGCCGCTTTTTCAATGGGTCCATGTTCACGGGCATGATGATACCTCCGCAATGCTCGTAGTTTCCTGCCGGATCACAGGGCTTGTCAACCTCTGCCAGCGCTGGTTGACCATCGTGAAGTGTGAGGCATAGGGTGGAAAGAGATCGTGTCCTATCTATGTTTGGGAGATAGGCTTCACGATGCCCCTTCAGAACAGTTCGCCTGCGACGGTATCGGCGTAACGCCGCCCTAACGGTGTCAGCCGTATTCGGTCCGTGGTCGGCTCAAGTAGCCCCTGTTCAATGAGCGTATGAATTTTGTTGTGCTGTTCCGAATTTAGTGCCCGGTTCAACGGAACACCGTGGAGGAGGCGAAGTCCAAAGATGAGCGCATCCTGCTGTTGTTCGAACTCCGAGAGGTCGGTGCGTTCGGTAATCGGCAGACGGTGTTCCGCCAGCATGTCCACATAGGCCGTCAAATCAGCGACGTTGCCGGAGCGGACTCCGTTCACATAAGACTGGGCGCTTGGGCCAAGGCCTAAATAATCACCGTCGGTCCAGTAGAGCAGGTTGTGGCGGCAGGCGAATCCGGGCTTCGCATAACTGGAGATCTCGTATCGAATAAATCCTGCTTCACCCAGGAGGGTTTCTGCCGCCGACTCCATGGCGATCTGAAGGGCCTCGTCTATCCCAGGCACAAGATTCAAAGCCATATTCCTGGAGAGTTTCGTGCCGCCCTCAATAGTTAAAGCGTAACACGAGATGTGTGATGGTTTGAGCAAGAGCAGTGCTTGAACGGTGTGTGTCCATGATTCGAGCGATTGGCCGGGAAGCCCGTACATGAGATCGAGGCTGATATTGACAAAACCGGCAGCACGCGCGGCTTCAACGGCGGTTTCCGTGTCCTGCACCCGTCCGGGCCGGCCAATCAGGGCAAAGTCCTGTTCATTCATGGATTCTGCGCCGAAGCTGATGCGGGAGAATCCGGCATCCGCGAGAACTTTCAAATCCTCTGGAGTGACGGTTGAGGGGTGGGCTTCCACCGTAATTTCGGCGGACGCCTGTATCGGCCAGGCGGTTCGCACCAGTTGCAGCAGCAAGGCCAATCGGGTGGCAGGAAGTGCCGTCGGTGTTCCACCGCCGAAATAGACACTTTGCAACGGGCGGCTTCCGATCGAATCTTGTCGGCGATGGAGTTCGATTTCCTGTGCAAGCGCGAGGTGGAACGCTTCGATCCGATTCGTTCCCCGATCAGTTCCTGCCACTTCGAGGTAAAAGGCGCAAAAGTGGCAGCGCTGCCGGCAGAAGGGAATGTGCAGGTAGATGCCGATGTCGCGGTGGGACTGCATCGGTCACCCCGAAAAAGGCGTCGATACGGAGAAGTCCCGTTCCAGCACCACTTCGATTTCATCCTCCGGTGATTTGCCACGGTTGCGGGTGTGAGCGGTCCAGTGAGGTGTCCGTCGCAGCGATTCAAAGACCGCCCTGATCATCTCCGGCTTGATGCGCGCTTCCCATTCCCGTACCCACGCATGAGAATCGTCGTCGCCTTCGTATTCGTCCGGGAATCGGGTTTCCAGACTGAAGCGAAGTGTGAAGGTCTTCTCTTCCTGATACATATGGTCCTCTCGTTGCGATCCGGCAGATGCAATCGTATAATGCGATTCACGAAAAGGAGCTTTATCATGCCCATCTTCGAATATGTCTGCCGGGAATGCAATCATCGATTCGAGCTGTTGCTTCAGGGCTCTGCGGAAGCAGCCTGCCCTCAGTGTAAAACAAACAAGTTGGACAAGCAGTTTTCGGCTTTTGGAGTCGGGGGCACCGGCGGATGGCCTGTGACGAGCAGCGGAGGGTCTTGCGGCAGTTGCGGCGATCCGCGCGGGCCCGGTTCCTGCTCAATGAACTAGCCTCCCATGGACGAGTCCGGCGACCAGGCGCTGCAACGCGCGATCTCGACAATCTTGCAGTCCGACCCCCTGATCAAGCTGCTTGAGCAGGTTCGGTTAGGCCGTATGAAACCCACGGATGCAGGCTTGCGCGTCGTGACAGAATCCTGGCTGGGTGTTTATGAAAAGACGTTGGGCTCAGCCGATCTGACTCGATCCGGGTTTCGGCGAATCGATCCAACGCCTCGCCTCGCAGTGCTCATCGACATTGGAGTGCTGGCGGCCGACCACCCGGGAGTGGTCTCTCTCAAGGCTTCCTACGACCGGGTTATGGCTCGCGCCAGTACAGAATAGGCGTACGATGCGCCTGCTCCCGCTTCTGCTCTTACCGGTTCTGCTTGTCTCACCGGCCGCCTCACGATCGGCTGATGCAGCCGGACATACTTCGCTCAGAACGATTTCCCTCGAGCGGCTTGGTTCGATTCTCCCTCCTGGCACGGAGCTCTTGATTGAGCGGAAGGCGATTGAAGCATTTCTTGCGGCACTGGACGAAACTCCTCCCGATTGGCCTGCGGTATACGGCCATGGTCATCATGATCCCGGCCACGATGAGCGGTTGTTCAATCTGAATCGGGAACGGGATGCCGCGCGTGAGGGGAGTCCGGCTCTGACCAGGCCTGTGGCATTTGTGTGGTCCGGAGAATTGTCTCAGTTTGACCGGCAGGCCAAGGGGTATCCGGTGTCGATTGGACCAGAGTTCAATCAGACGAGTTGGGGCATTGTTCGGTTTAAGCCTGAGGAGGTACCTAGCAATCTACGGGTGATGCCGGATAGTACTCTTGTTGGTCCGATCAATCGGCGTCTCGCTGCGCATGAGAAAGTGGAAGTATTCGTGGTCATGACGGGTACTCTGATTCCTTCTGAGTCGCTCGTCTATGACTTTTCCCATGAGGAGGAGGGGCGTGGTCTGATTATGCCGGTGGTCAGAGTCGAGCGGGTGGATGTGCTTTTGAAGGGGTGGCTAGCATATTAACTTCCGCAAGAGGCATGTCTGTTTTGCGCAGATCATTGAGCGTCGAGCAGCATGGGTGCCGGGCGCTCGGATTGGTCCCGGGACGTACGACATGAATAGCGTGAAGGTCCGCGGTGGTAGCTGTATCCAGTTCCGGCTCGGCATCGGAGAGAAATAAGATCTCCTCAGAATGGAGTCCGAGACAGTCGGCAATGCGCCTGTAGGATGCGGGGTTTATTTTCGACCCTATGCCGGTATCGAAGCAGTGGGAAATCATTGGAGTGAGGTCTCCGTCGGTCGTATGAGCAAGCAGGAGACGCTGTGCCTGCTCAGATCCTGAGGAATACATCGCAAGTGTGAGCCCTTCTTGTCGCCAGCGACGGAAGGAGGGCGCGACGTCGTCGTATAATTCCGGCACGAACGCACCGGTCCGGTAGCCCTCTTCCCAGATCATGCCTTGTAGAGCCTTCAGCCCCTGATGTTTGCGATCCCCTTCCATCCACTGGCTGAGGACTCCGGCCAGATTCTCGTATGAAAGCACTACGCCGGATTCTTGCGCGATGGTTTCATGACACAGCGCCGCCCACTGGCGGACCTTCGGGTCTATCCGATGATCGTGTAAAAATGACGCGATGTGTTTCTTGGCATAAGGGAAGAGCACATCTCTGACGAAGGTCACCGGAATGATCGTGCCCTCAATGTCGAGTAGAATGCAGCGAATAGCCATGTCAGCAGTACCGTTGTTCGATATTAGACTGGGTATAGTGGGGAACCCACCCTGCTTGATCTGTAAAGATCCGAATGGCACAGACCCTGGGAGACTCGCCAAGGTCAAACCAGTGTTTCATATTGGCCGGCACGGTCAAAAGATCGCCCGCTGTGCATCGGACCGAAAATACTTCCTCTTCGGGTGTCTCCTTGTGAAACCAGAAGAGGCCCTCGCCGTCGACAAAGAACCGAACCTCATCTTCGCTATGGGTATGTTCACGGAGAAACTTATCCCGGATGGCGGGCACATTCGGAGTTGAGAGTGTGACCCGGATGACGTCGGCGGTTCGATAGCCGTTCTTGTCCATGAAGGGCTTGAGCCAGCCGGCATGGGCCTGCAGGATGTCTTCGTCGCCAGGACCGATTGGCGCGGCTTCGGCAGGCCGATGGTCATACCAGATACCGCGTTCCTGGAGGAAATGTTGGATCGCTGGTGCTTCGGTTAGGCGGATGTGTTTATCGGGTACCCGTAGTTCAGACATAATGTCGCATCGCCCGTTCGCATTGCAGGAGATATTCGAACACTTCAAGATGACGTTTGGCGTCCGGGAGTGTCTTGCCCCAGACGTACAGGCCATGGCCCGCCAATAGAAAGCCGTAGCAGGTTTCAGTGTTTGGGAGGCGGGGTTCGATGTGCGCCGCCAAGTGCGTCATATCCTGTGAGTTCTGAAAAATGGGCAGCCGGACTTCGCAATCATGCCGATCGATTCCCTCCAGACCTTTGAGTAGTTCCCAGCCGGAGAAGCTCACGTAGCCTTCCATCTCGGCTAATCGGGACAGCAATGCGCCGGCCACGGAGTGGGTGTGGAGGACTGCGCTGATGTTCCGTCTGCGGTAGAGCATCAGATGGAGGAGGGTCTCTGCGGATGGGCGAAGCTGACCCCCATTCACCGGATGTCCCTCACCATCCACAGCCAGGACAGAGTCAGTATCGAGCTGTTCTTTGTCGATACCGGACATGGTAATTGCACAGATTGCCGGCGCGGCTTCATCGGGCAAGCGAACGCTATAGTTTGTACTCGTTGCCGGCGCCCAGCCCTTCCGCGCCGCCCAGCGGGCGGTTTCGGCGACTTGATCTGCGTATCGCTTGAAGTCTCGGAATGTGTCCATGTATACACCTTGTGAAGCGTATCTCGTGAAGCGCAGGACGAAAAGTGCGCCGAACCCTCTTTGTTTGCGAGATACGAGATACGATTCACGATCCACGCGTACAGGAGATACCGTGATACTAGGAGAAAAGACCAGAATGGCGCTACTGGCTGATCCGCCAGGTAGAGACTGATACAGTATCAGTGTGATTCCAGGCCGAAATAACCAGTTAAAATTCGTCTTTCGCACAGCGGA
Organism: Nitrospira sp. SG-bin2; assembly: GCA_002083405.1. Lineage (GTDB taxonomy): Bacteria > Nitrospirota > Nitrospiria > Nitrospirales > Nitrospiraceae > Nitrospira_D. The sequence continues at coordinate 47,246 of LVWT01000017.1, forward strand.
AGCCGATGCCGCTGGCCCGGTCGGTCGGATAGCCATAGTCACGGTCTGAGGCACGGAGGCTCCTCGCCGGTTTGAGCCAGGACCCGCCGCGTACCACTTTGAGAAGCTGCCCGTTCGGCCCTTGTGGGTTGGAGAGCGGGGCGTTGAGATAGGAATAGGGTTCGTACCAGTCCTGTACCCATTCCGAGGCATTGCCCGCCATATCGAGGAGACCATAGGGACTGGCGCTGTCCGGAAAGCTGCCGATGGGCAGGGTGAGGACTTCACCCCTGAGTCCCCGCTCATGGGAGATGCGCGCGCCCTCGCCAGTCAGCCAGAAGGCGTTCCATTCCTCTCCGTCTTTGAATTCAACCGTGCGGCCGGCCCAGTAACTGGCGCTGTTCGCTTTGGAGAAGTCCCAGTGGTTTCCCCAGGGATAGCGGCGGCCGTCGGCGCCACGCGCGGCCTTTTCCCATTCCGCTTCGGTCGGGAGCCGGTTGCCTTGCCACCGGCAGTAAGCGACGGCGTCTTCCCAGCTGACGTTGACGACCGGATGCTCTTCGCTGCCGGGAAGCGGGATACCGTGAAACCACAACCTGAATTCCAATTTTTGATGAGTCGGCGCCGGATGCCCGGTGGCGTCCATGAACTGCTTGTAGCGGGCGTTGGTGACCTCGTGGCGGTCGATAAAAAAGGAGCTGACATAGACGTTGCGCTGCGGCCGTTCATCGTCGAAGCTGACACCGTCGTCCGGGTTGCCCATGAGGAATTCTCCGGCAGGAATCATGACCATGTTATCTGGAATCTCGGAGCTGATTGCTGACGGCTGATGGCCGAGAGCCAACAGCATGAACGAGAGGGTCGTAACGAACACAGCGGCAGGAGCAATCCGAGGGATCACGGTCTCTTAATTCTGCACGCCTTGGCGACGGCGTCGCGATAGCGGAGCCAAAAGTCGAGGCTTTTTTTGATGTGAGTGAGAACTGATCGTCTCAACGGCGGCGCTGTGTGATTCACCACCATGTCATAGGCATCATGGCGATGTCCTGCTTCGACCAACTGATGGGCACGGATCAGATCCATGTGGTCGGGTGAAAGGCCATGGTGACGAACGAGCGGATGGTTCCGGATGACCGCTTCGATATCTTCCGCGCTTTTAGGTTCGGACGGCTGATGGATTTCTTTGCGGTCCTTCACGCTGCCTTCGACAAAGATCGTCAGTGTGGCAGCGCCAATCACCCAATGGCGATGATTCGACATCCGGTCGAGCCAGGCTCGGTAGGCGCGGCTGGCCGGCAATAGGCGAACCCGCTCGAAGTCATCAGGGTTGAATCCCAGTCCCTCCATCATGGAGAGAAAGAGTGCGGGGTGGGACGTTCCCAGAGAGAGGCCCCCGGTGTCTTCCTCATAGATGTTTTCGGCCAGCATGCGGCGGACCGGAGCGGGAGGATTCTTCCCATGAATACGGGCGAGGAAAACAGGAAAATCTCTCACGTAGACGGCATATTCCTGTTGGAAGTGAATCTTTAACTGTTCTTTCGTGAGGGTGCCGGTGGCGAAGTGATCCCAGGCCCAGTGGTGCTTTCCATCCATGATGCGGAGGAGAGCGTCGAGAAATTTTGAGTTCGTCATGTAAGCAGCCATCGTCTCTTGCCTTCTTGAGCGGTGCGTCGCTACAATTCGCTGGCACAACGTGGGAGCGAATCAATGAATCCGATTACGATCCAAAATCCCGAGGAGATCCTCAACGTATTAGCCGATGTGACGCTCTGTGGCGCGGGTTTTACTACTGAATCCCTTCTTGATTACGTCCTGGAAGAAGGGTTTACGGAACCGATTTTCCTGAACGCCAGCGGCGAAGATCCGACAGCCTTCTTCAAAGGCCAGCCGAATGCCTGGGCCATCTACCAGGTGCGCGAATGGAAGCGGGTGCTCACCATTTCAGGCGGTCCCGGTCGGGAGCGGCGCGCGCGCATCACCGAAACGCCCTAACTCACCCGGAGTGTAAAGGGAGAGGTCGAAAAGTGCAATCGGATGAACGGCTTTTCGATCGACCGGGAAGACGATTGCGGATGGGGTGAGTATGCGGATGATTCATCTCATCAATACCCAGGATGTGGGGGAGTTGGCCATCATCAAGAGCCTGCTCGACGGCAACCGTATCGCCTATGTTATTCACGGCGAGCATATGAGCAGCCTGTATCCGGGAGTGCCGTTCTTCGTCAGCCGTGTGATGGTGGATGTGTCAGACCAAGCCCGTGCCGAAGTCCTGCTCAGCCGACTCAGGCTGTCTATCCGGGAAGCGTCGGCGTAATTCCTGTCATTCACAAGTGCCGCTGCTGTAAGACTGATCGGCTGTTCCGATCACGTGCTATCGGCCATCAGCTATCAGCGCTTTTTCCCAACGAGATACGCTCGCCTCGCATCGTCGGCGAAGCGGGCTTCACGAGATACGAGCGCTCAAGCATGGTCAGTGTCGATTGCCACGACGATATGCCTACGGCTGGATTTTGGGGTGGGGCTTCTCTGCGGGGAAGTCACCTGGCCGGCGTTCGCTTGTTCCCTCGTACCAGCCTCCGACGAGTGTGCCTTCCTCAAAATATAAATAGCGATGCCGGATTACGGCCGTGCTTTCCCAGTCTTCGAAAATCCATTCTTCTTGCCGGATACCATCTTTGGTGAAGCTGGTATGGATCGTCTGCGGCCCACCCCAGGATTTGAGAACTTGCTCCTTCGTCATGCCCACCATGACCCGATGCTGGTCGATATGCTGCTGAAAGTCCGGGTCACGCAGCTGGGCGATCATTGGCCAGAGCACCATCATCAGGGCAAAAATGGCAAGTCCCGCATAGATGATGATCCGCACCGGTCGGCGTCGAATAAACGACTCCTCGTCGGGTTTCTGCTCGAGCAAGGCGGGCTCAGGGTTGGGTATCTCGGTAGTCATAGTGTGCGAGGAGCCGGTCGGACAGACCCCTAGAAGCGGCGAATGCTAACAGGGGGGGGGAAGGGGCGTCAAGAATCGGCACATTTTGTGAAAACGATTCCCAATAGAAGGGGAGGCTGTATACTCATTGTCGATAGGGTATGTGGACCGGGTGAGTGAGGCAGGTGATGGGATATCAGGGTAGAGTACAACGATGTTGTCGTGCGGCGCTGGCCTGTGTCTTCGCCTGTGGACTGGCTTTGGGGCAGGGAGGGTTCTCGGGCGCATCTGCCGGTGCCATCTATTCGTATATCGATGACAAGGGAAATGCGGTCTATACCGACAAACTGGAAACCATTCCGGAAAAATACCGGGCGAAGGTGAAGGTCCAGCAGCTGTCTGACCCGGAGTCTAAAGTCTCCTCAACTTTTCAATCGGTTCAGCAGACGATCAAAGACCGGGTGAAGGCGATCGGATCCAAGGGGTCTTCAGGCACATCGGGTGTGAACCTGAGTAGTTTGGATCAGGAGACCATCCTCAACTATGCCGGAGCAGCAGCGGTCTTTTTGCTCCTGGTCATGTATTTCAGTAAAAACAGTCCCATGATACGGTTGTTGGCGTTGGGCTTACTGTTTGTCCTGGGGGTTGGCACACCGGTGCTCATTTATACGAGTACAGGCGGCACGCTCGATGTCATGAAACAAAAGGCAACCGCCACAAGTCAAGTTCAGCAGAACCGTCTCCAGCAAGCTCCGCAATAACGCCCCTTCCCTCCAGAATTCACACTTCCAGTGGCCTATTCTGCGTATTTTGGCACAGGAATGGTCTTGGCCGGCGAAACCGGTACGGCGGATTGGCGGATGAATTCGCCACAATAAGGGTTGAGGATGGGTTCATGGGTATGCCGCTGCCGTTGGGTGACCAGTTGCAGGCTTTGAGCGCTGATTTCGACTCGGTCGATCAAGACGGATCGTGTCAGACGATCGGGAAGTCCCTGCATCGAAAACAATTGGTAGCTCAACAGCCAATCCAGCCGGTCTTTCTCCTGTTCCCTGATAATGAAGCGGGCCTCCGGTGACGGGGTTCCTTTGAAGAGCAATACCCAGATATTGGAGCGGAAGGCGGGGCTGGCCTGCTCTGCTGACGGGCGAAACTCGGGAATCAATGACGGCAGCTGGTCGATCGGCACGGGCGGGGACAACTCAATATCCACCAGGCGCACGAACAGGGGCCGGTCCTCGCGCTGGTCGTTCGGATCAGCCGTATAGCTGAACGAATAGCGGATATTCGTCCCGTTGCGTGTGAAGGTATAGACGTCTTCTCCGTTTTCCGGAGAGACTAACTTGCTGAAATAGCTCGACCAGTCGGTGATCGGATAATAGGTGAAGATGCGCAGGGCAGATTTTCGGTCGCGCACCGCCTGGGGGCGGCCCATCTTTGCATGCAGCTCTGCTTGAGTCAGGCCAAGAAAACCGTCTTCAAAGTAAGGCGCGGCGTCAACTTTCGGCGGACATAGCCAACACAAAACGACCAGGAGTACGGTGGTGAGAACGGCTGGCCCAGCGATATAAGGTCGAATCAGTGGAGTAGCCATAATAGGCGGGGATGGTATCGGCGGGTCTAAATCGATGTCAAGGATACCGCTTCTGTCGGGTTGCTGGTGCAGCATGCATCCAGTATGATCACGACTCAGTTTTTCAATTGGGGAGGATCGGGGGGTGACTACACAGATCAGGCAACAGGCTCAAATCGAGGCGCTGCTCAAGGAGCGGATTCTCATTCTTGACGGCGCTATGGGGACGATGATCCAGCAGCGCAAGCTGGACGAAGCAGCGTTTCGAGGCGAGCGGTTCAAGGATTGGAAGAAAGATCTCAAAGGCCACAACGATCTCTTGAACATCACACAGCCGGCGATTATCGAAGACATTCATCGGCAATATCTGGAAGCCGGGGCCGATATCGTCGAAACCAACACGTTCAATTCTCAGTCGATCTCGCTGGCGGACTATCACATGGCGTCTCTCGGCTATGAACTGTCCAGGGCAGGAGCGGAGTGTGCCAGACGGGCGGTTGAGCAGGTTCAAGCGGCACAACCGGGGCGACAGTGTTTTGTTGCCGGAGCGATCGGACCGACCACCAAGACCTCATCGATTTCAACGGATGTGAACAACCCCGCAGCCCGTGGGACGGTCTATGAAGAACTCGTGGCGGCCTATGGCGAGCAGGTACGCGGACTGTTGGACGGCGGGGCCGATCTTCTGCTGGTAGAGACCATCTTCGATACGCTGAACGCGAAAGCGGCATTCTTTGCGATCCAACAGGTTTTTGCATCAGGCGCCCGGCCTGTGCCGATTATGGCGTCGGTCACATTTATCCAGGCCGGAAGTAATCGAGGTGTCACAGGGCAGACCGTTGAGGCGTTCTGGAACTCCATTTCCCATGTGCCGCTCTTAAGTGTGGGAATGAATTGCGCGCTCGGGCCCAAAGAAATGCGCCCGTTGATCGAAGAATTGTCGCGCATTGCACCGATCTATGTGAGCGCCCATCCAAATGCCGGATTGCCGAATCCGTTGCTGCCGACCGGTTTCCCTGAGACCCCGGACAGTCTGGCGCCGCAGCTGCGTGAGTGGGCACAGAACGGATGGCTCAACATCGTGGGCGGTTGTTGTGGAACCACGCCGGCCCATATCAAGTCGATCGCCGGGGTGGTGCGCGATATCAGGCCGAGAACGATCCCGGCGGTGACTCCGTATACGAGGCTGAGCGGCTTGGAAGCAGTCACGATCCGTCCGGATTCCAATTTTGTGAACATCGGCGAACGAACCAATGTGACCGGATCTCCGGCCTTCGCCAGACTCATCCTGGCCGGCGACTATGAATCCGCACTCTCCGTGGCGCGCCAACAGGTTGAAGGCGGCGCGCAGATCATCGACATCAACATGGATGAGGGCATGCTGGATTCCAATAAGGCGATGGAAAAGTTTCTGCGCCTCGTCGCGTCGGAACCGGATATCTGCAAAGTGCCGATCATGGTCGATAGTTCCAAGTGGGAGGTGCTGGAAACGGGGTTGCGAAATATCCAGGGCAAAGCCGTCGTCAACAGCATCAGCTTGAAGGAAGGGGAGCAGAAGTTCATCGAACAGGCCACCCTCGTGCGCCGGTACGGCGCGGCGGTGGTCGTGATGGCGTTCGATGAAAAGGGTCAGGCTGACACGCTGGAGCGGAAGAAAGAGATCTGTGCGCGATCCTATCGCATCCTGACCGAGCGGGTCGGGTTTCCACCCGAGGACATCATCTTCGATCCCAACGTTTTGACCGTGGCGACCGGGATCGAAGAACATAACGAGTACGCGCTGAATTTTATCGAGGCGGCGCGCTGGATCAAGCGGAACCTGCCCGGAGCCAAGGTCAGCGGCGGTATCAGTAATATCTCCTTTTCGTTTCGCGGCAACAATGTCGTGCGCGAAGCGATGCACTCGGCGTTCCTCTACCATGCGATCAAGGCCGGGCTGGACATGGGCATCGTGAATGCCGGACAACTCGCGGTCTACGAGGAGATTCCAAAAGACCTGCTCGAACTGGTGGAAGATGTGTTGCTCAACCGGAGGCCTGATGCCACGGAACGGCTGGTGACGTTTGCCGAAACGGTGAAACAAAAGGGGAAAGTCGCGGTCAAGGACGATGAGTGGCGAAGCGGCACCGTCGAGGAGCGATTGTCCCATGCGCTGGTGAAGGGCATTACGGACTACATCGATCAGGATACGGAGGAGGCCCGTCAAAAGTATCCCAAGCCGCTCTCCGTGATCGAAGGGCCCTTGATGGCCGGCATGAATATCGTGGGGGATCTGTTCGGGTCGGGCAAGATGTTCTTGCCTCAAGTAGTGAAGAGTGCGCGGGTGATGAAAAAGTCGGTGGCCTATCTGATGCCGTTCATGGAAGAAGAAAAAAAGCGGCTGGGCGGATACCAGGCGCAGGGCAAGGTGTTGCTCGCGACGGTCAAGGGCGATGTTCACGATATCGGAAAAAATATCGTCGGCGTGGTGTTGGGCTGCAACAACTATGAGGTCATTGACCTCGGTGTGATGGTCCCCTGCGAAAAGATTCTGTCGGCGGCGAAGGAACTGAAGGTCGATATCATCGGTTTGAGCGGGTTGATCACTCCCTCGCTTGACGAGATGGTGCATGTGGCGAAAGAGATGACTCGCGAAGGATTCGAGATTCCGCTGTTGATCGGCGGCGCCACCACGAGCAAGGCCCATACGGCCGTCAAAATTGCGCCTTCATATAGTCCGTCAGTCATCCATGTGCTGGATGCGTCCAGGGCCGTCGGCGTGGTATCGAACCTTATCAGCCCCGCTCAGAAGCCCGGGTTTGTGCAGGAAGTCCGGAATGATTATGACCGTATGAGACAGATCCATCAGGGCAAGGGAGAAAAACCGGTGCTGCCGATCGCCCGTGCCCGCGCCAATCGTCCGGTCACCGACTGGGCTGCGCTCGATATTCCGACGCCCGGTTTTCTGGGCGTCCGGGTGATCGCGGACCAATCGTTGACCGGCCTGATTCCCTTCATCGACTGGTCGCCGTTCTTTCATACCTGGGAGTTGAGGGGGCGCTATCCGGCGATCTTTGATGATGCCACGGTCGGAGTGAAGGCCAAGGAATTGTACGATGACGCACGACGGCTCCTGGATGAGATCGTCCGGAAGAAACTGCTGCGCGCCAAAGGGGTCTATGGATTCTTCGCGGCCTCCGGTGTGGGTGACGATATCGAGCTGTATACGGATGCGTCGCGTACGGCTGTACTTACGACGGTCCATACGCTGCGGCAACAAGCCGAAAAGCCTGACGGGCAGCCCAATCGTGCGTTGTCCGACTACATTGCGCCGAAGGATTCCGGGCGAAAGGATTTCCTCGGAGCCTTTGCGGTGACGTCCGGCATCGGCATGGAGGAACTCTGCGAACGCTTCGACAAGGATCACGATGACTATAATTCAATCATGGCCAAGGCGTTGGCGGACCGGTTAGCCGAGGCCTTCGCCGAGTATCTCCATAGGAAGGTGCGAGAAGAATGGGGATACGGCAAATCCGAACGACTGACGGCTGACGATCTCATTCGTGAAAAGTATCGCGGCATCCGTCCCGCGCCGGGGTACCCGGCGTGCCCGGACCATACGGAGAAGCGGCTGTTGTTCGATCTGTTGTCGGTCGAACAGGCTGTCGGCATCACGTTGACGGAAAGCTTTGCCATGCTGCCGGCTGCCGCCGTCAGCGGATTCTACTTCGCCCATCCGGACGCTAAGTATTTTGCCGTTGGTAAGATCGGGAAAGACCAAGTCGAGGACTACGCTCTCCGTAAGGGGATGGACCAACGCACGATTGAACGCTGGCTTTCGCCCAATCTCAATTATGAACCGGGCTCAACTGGGCGAGCGTGAAACGTGAAAAGTAAGGAGCGTAGGGGAAGAATGGTTGATGGTCGGAATGGAAGAGGGAACAGGGGTGAGGGGCCGTTCCTCATTCGTCAATCGATACGGACCACTTACCACTCACTACTTGCTACTTGCCACTCATATTCAGACTGCCGACGATAGGAAATCGTCTTGAAGGTTGACGGCGGCGCCGCGAAGCGCATTCACGATCCGGTGGTACCGTTCGCCTGCCCAGTGGTTGAATGACTCGGCGTCAGGAAAAACGAGGTCCCAGGCTTTGGCAGCGTCCAGTAGGAGCAGTTGCTGAGGCCTGTTGTCTCCGGGAAAGAGGACGATGAGTACGGCGGAATTGCCTGTGAGGCTGATGTCGGTAAAGATATGCAGGGTTGCGGAGGAGGGCAGGGTTGCCTCGCGCGATGCCGCTTCAACAAGAGGCTGATAGAGACGTCGAAGAAACTGCGAGGTTGCTTCGTGAGGGTTTACAGGAGTCAGCAAGCGCGGGTTCGGTTTCTCGCCGAAGAGATTTTCGGTGAGGTAGGTAGCAGCCTCCCACGTCGGCATGGCGCCTGAGGTTACGAGAGCTTCACAGAGATAGGCAATCCAGTTTCTGTGCTCCGTCCGATTCCGAGCCGTCACCGTTTTCTTTGCCATCACCGGCAATCCTCCCGTCTTCATGTTGTTGTGGCACGTCAACGCGCTGCTCCGGTTGTTCGATAGCCACGCGGCGCAGGCCTCCCGCCGATGCCGCGATGAACCATCATGAATAATGGAGCAAGTTTCTAGGAGTCGAGGGGGGGGTCGGGGGGGGTCGGGTCGGCGTATTGGTCGCGGATTCGCACAAGTTCGTCTGTAGACGAAAAGAAGATGTCGAGCAGTTCGGGATCGAAGTGTTCGCCGCGGTGTTTGAGCATGAGTTCGATCGTATGGCCGATCTCAAATGCCGGTTTGTAGACGCGCTGGGTTGTGAGCGCATCGAATGCATCGGCGATCGATGCGATGCGGCCTTCGATGGGAATCGCTTCCCCTTTGAGGCCTCGTGGATAGCCGGTGCCGTCGAATCGCTCGTGGTGAGTATAGGCGATGACGGCCGCGACTTTGAGCAGTTCTGCGTCTGATCCGCTGAGGATGCGATAGCCGATCTCCGCATGCTGTGCAATCACTCCGAATTCTTCCTGGGTGAATTTCCCCGGTTTCAATAGGACATGATCAGGAGTGCCGATCTTGCCGATATCGTGCATGGGACTGGCCGTGCGGATCAGGTCGCACCGATCGGAGGACAGCCCGCACCGGCGCGCGAGCAACTCACAGTAGTGACTCATTCGGTGAATATGCCGGGCGGTCGAGCTGTCACGAAACTCGGCGGCGATGGCCAAGCGCTGAATGGTTTCTTCTCGCGAGAGGCGCAATTCTTTCTCACTGCGCTCCAGCCAGTCCAGCGCCTGCTGCAAGGCTACGGTGCGGGTGCGCACAATATCTTCGAGATTTTCCCGGTGAAAACGGTTTTCTAATTCCAGCTTGCGGCGGCGAAGGGCGTTGGCCACGTTGATCAGCACCTCGCTGGACTCGAAGGGCTTGACGATGTAGCCGAACGCGCCCACCTCGATGGCTGCGTTGGCCAGAACCGAGCTGTCGAGTCCCGTGACCATGATGGCGGCGGTCTCCGGACGTTCCGAGAGAATATTTCGGACCAGGTCCATACCGGACTCACCGGGCATGTTCACGTCGCACAGCATGAGCGCGAAGGGGTGGGTGTCCAATTTTTTGCGCGCCTCGCGGGCGTCGGCGGCGAAATCGACGGGGTATCCGTGAGGGCTGAGGAGATAGCCGATCACTCGCCGGATGGGTTCTTCATCATCGACAATCAGAATGTTGCGGTTGTCGAGCAAGGCTTGGTGCGCATTTCGATCTAGGGGTGTTTGCATGGGTGTCGGTGGTTAACTGAATTCGAAGGTTGCTGTTATTGGTCTTATGTGTGTATCGGTTGATTCGGTCCTATCTGAAGGACTGAAAAGAATCTATAACTCGAATGCACCTTTTGTGCCATTTAAAAATCATTTGGTGCGACGTGGTGTTTGAGAGTAAATCCATTTTCTAAAAGTGGGTATGCGAGATGAATCACTAGACCTGTGGTGCTGTTTGTCATGTTGAGCGCCATCAGTGAAGTGATGCAGTGATCGACAATATCTCAATCCGCTATGAAATTGGTGTACAGAATTATCCGTGGTGGTCTCCGAATTTTGTACAAGTCGGTGTACAAGTCGGATAGATCGTGAGGATCGGTGCAATGAAATTATCTCAACCGTGCCACAATTCCTGAAGCAGCCGATCGTTTGCGCTTTCTTCAGGTCTTCACTATAATCGCAGGAATATTGAAGAAAGGGATCTGGAATGAGTGGAATCAAGGGTTTTGTTCGGGTCGATGGGCGGCAACAGGATCAAGTACGCCCGGTTAAGGTGACAAGAAACTTCATCAAACATGCCGAGGGGGCCGTTCTCATTGAAATGGGGGATACCAAAGTCATTTGCACGGCTTCGGTGGAAGAAAAAGTGCCTCCGTTTTTGAAGGGGAAAGGGACCGGGTGGGTGACGGCAGAATACTCGATGCTGCCACGCGCGACCCATGAACGGACGTCGCGGGAAGCCGTAAAAGGAAAACAGGGCGGGAGAACCTTGGAAATTCAACGGTTAGTGGGCCGTTCGCTGCGCTCGGTGACCGATCTGTCTCAATTGGGTGAACGTTCGATTTGGCTCGACTGCGATGTGATCCAGGCGGATGGGGGGACCAGAACGGCATCAATTACCGGTGCGTTCATCGCCTTGGCCGATGCCTGTCTTGCGCTCAAGAAGAAGGGGCTGATTAAGCGGCTGCCGCTGATCGACTACCTGGCTGCTGTGAGCGTGGGGAAGGTGGGCGGCGAAGTGATGGTAGATTTGGCCTATACCGAAGATTCGATGGCTGAAGTGGACATGAATCTCGTGATGACCGGCCGGGGCCGGTATGTCGAAGTACAGGGAACAGCGGAACGCACACCCTTTGCGAAGCAGGACTTGGACGAATTCTTAGCGTTGGGTTGGCAGGCGATCCAGCAATTAACTGTGATTCAGAAAGAATTGATCGGCGAGCTGGATTGACGTGCCGGTGATGAAGGAAATCGTACTGGCAACCAGAAACCGCCACAAAGGCTCTGAGTTAGCCGCGCTCTTGGGTGATCTGGGCATCACGATCAGGACATTGGAGGAGTTTCCCCATGTGCCGGAGGTCGTTGAAGATGGAGCCACCTGTGAGGCCAATGCCATCAAGAAAGCGCGGGAGGTTGCGGCAGCAACCGGCCTTCCTGCAGTAGCCGACGATACGGGATTGGAAGTTGATGCATTAAACGGGCGACCCGGGGTCTATGCTGCGCGTTATGCCGGGGAGCATGCGACATACGAGGATAATTGCCGGAAGCTGATCCAGGAATTGCGCGGAGTCCCTCCCATGCAACGGACCGCCCGATTCATTACCGTGGCGGCGCTTGTGCTGCCTTCCGGGGGTGGGGTGCAAGTCGCGACCGGCGAATTGAGTGGGAGAATTACAGAAGCGCCGGTTGGTTCGAAGGGGTTCGGTTATGATCCGGTGTTTTTCGTACCTGAGATGGGAAAAACACTGGCCGAATTGACGCCGGACGTAAAAAACCGTATCAGTCATCGGGCCAAGGCCTTTCTGAAGTTGCGAGATCTGTTGTAAGTGCTGAGTAATCAGTGCGAAGCTGTTGCGATCGGTGATTGCTGAATGGACTGAGGACTCAATCCTCAGCACTGTGAAAACGTCGGGGCGTAGCGCAGCCCGGTAGCGCGCCTGCTTTGGGAGCAGGATGTCGGAGGTTCAAATCCTCTCGCCCCGACCAATATAATCAAGCATTTGTTCGCCTTCCCCTTCCCACTCCTCTTGTTCCGTTCAGGTCCCCCGTGGCCGGAAGACCGGGTTACAGAAGAGAGGTGGCGTTTGGCATATGGCCGATTGCGGCCCAGGACAGCATCGCAATCAACTCTTCAAGACAGCACGATTGGAACAGCAGGATTGCACCGAAGAAAATGGCAAAGATCGTGGGCCAGACCATCGAGAGAGAGCCAATAACTAAGACGAACGTGATCACCGACAACGCCACCTGGAGGTACTGTCTCTTGGCCTTGATCATGGAAGACTCCTTTGTGTGCTCTCGCCTGGAAGACTAAATAGTATTCCTGGTTAATGAATTGTGATGAATCAACAATGCCCCCTGCACACAACAGTTGTACCTTAGACATTCTTACGCACTTTCGGGAGGCTTTGAAGCAAGACGTTGAGTGCGCTCCGCACCCCCCTGGTCATATGGCGAAGTTCTTGTCCCGTATGCTGCAGCGGAACCATCCGCCGTCGTTGCCAGCCCCTGAGCGCGAAGGCTTTTCCCGGCTGCCTATACGGCTTTTCACATACCACGACGAACTCCTGTCCATGGTCGTCTTCCATGATGAACCCCTTTACATCCATTACAGCCCCTCATGTTCTTTGCATATGTTCGTCAGCAACACTGTGGCCCCCTACGCCGTTCACTAGCGTTCCGTCCCACCGCCAGTACTGCGCCGGAGAGGCCTGCATGGCCAGCATCCTCGCAGCCACCTCTCCAAGTCCCCCTGGTTCGAGCAACGATGCACGCTGCCGCAGCAATTTACCGTCCGCAGCCTCGGTTCCACGGCCGGCGCCTCTTTATCGCAGTATCGAAGTGAGGCGCCGGATAAATCCCTCCAGCAGGCGTCGTTGTTCTACTCAAGATCTCATCCCGGCTCGTGTCTAACCCAGTGTCTCGCGATCGTAATGTGTAGGGTGATAGACAGCCGCGTCACTGCGATTACTCTTGAGCCTGACCGATCGTTGCATACATCAAGCCGATTGTGGCACTGATGAAGAGTACTTCTAGAATTAATCCCATCATGGTTTTGCACCCCCTTCCCTCCTGCAGAGTTCGTAACAAGGCTCTCCTCACGTCTCAGATCTTGTGGAGTAGCATCGCCAACCCGATAACTGTGAAACCCATCGCGAGCGTGATCGTCAACATCGCCAGGTCACTCAGCATGTTCGTGCCCTCCCTTTTGATATGTCCATCGTGATTCATTCACGAGGAGATTGCGTTGCGTGCTCGAATTCCGATCATGGATTCCGGTTCTGCGTTGAACGGTTCCGCATCAAGAATCCTCCGGAGTTTCTTCATGAGAAGTACGTAGCATTTCTTAAGCCAGACACAATCCACATCTAACTCGTGGGATTTTCAGGACTTACGTAGAAGGACGTGTTGTTTGGCGATTCGCACTTGAATCAGAACGGATTCCAAGCTGGATCGAGTTAGATGCAGGTCAATGGGGCAAGCAGGGTTGATATGGTCTGTAGCTGTTCTCAGAGACCGAGCGACGAGGCGAAAACATTGTCAGAAGCGCCGCCTACCCCTTCAGCCAGGGGAAGTCGCAGGCGGTCTGCCTGAAATCTGCTTCTGCCGGAGGAGTTTGGTGAAGTAGGTCCGTTGCAGACCGAGTTCCGCTGCCGCCTTTGTCTGATTCCACCCGTTCCGACGTAAGGCCGCCTCAATGAGATTCTGACTGTACGCGTCCATACTCTTGTGATACGAGCGAGATAATATGTCAGGCATTGGTTCTGGATTCACTGGGGGAGTGGAGGCTGCTGACGTTGTTGCGGCAGTCAATGAGAGGTGTTTCAGTCCGATCGTGTCATCAGGGCATAAAATGAGCGCACGAGTGAGCACATTTTCCAATTCACGCACGTTGCCAGGCCAGGGGTATCGTTGCAGAGCCTGAAATGCCTCGTCGCTGAGCGTCAAGCGCCTAGACAGGCCCATGTTGCTGGGCCGATTGAAGAAACGGTCGACGAGCGTGGAAAGATCCTCCATCCGTTCACGCAGCGGGGGCAGGGCGATGGTAATCACGGCAAGGCGAAAGTATAAGTCTTTGCGGAAGGTTCCCTGAAGAATCGCCTGCGTCAGATCTTTATTCGTGGCTGCGATAAAACGCACGTTCGTCCGTACTTCTTGGGTTCCGCCGACACGGTAGAATTTCTGATCTTGCAGGACTCGCAACAGATGGCTTTGCATGGTGAGCGGCATGTCGCCGATCTCATCAAGAAAGAGCGTCCCTCCATCCGCGATCTCAATTTTTCCGGGCTCCCGCTTGACGGCTCCGGTGAACGCGCCCTTCTCGTGGCCAAACAGCTCATTCTCCAATAGGTTGTCAGGAAAGGCGGCGCAATTCACGGCAATAAATGGTTTTGTGGAACGTGGACTCCACCGATGAATGGCACGGGCGACCACCTCCTTCCCCGTCCCTGTTTCGCCGAGCAACAATACCGTCACGGAGGAGGAGGCTGCCTGTTTGGCCATAGTCAGTTGTTCGTCCATCTGCCTGCTGGTCGAGACGATCGGTTCGAACTGATTATCGACTTCCTTGCGGAGCGTATCGACGTGACGGTGGAGGGCGACGGTGGCCAAGGCCTTGTTGATGACGACGGTAAGGTGGTCCGCGGTAAACGGCTTCGGCACAAAATCAAAGGCACCGAGTTGCATGGCCTCCACGGCACGCTCAATAGTTCCGTAGGCGGTGAGGATGACGAAAATCGGGGTGGTATACGTTCCCGGTGGCTGGAGCGTCTCCTCGTCCAGGGAGTGGTTCTGGGTAACGGTGCCACGGACTTGCCTGAGCAGGTCCAGCCCGGAGAGGAGTGGCAGCTCCAAGTCCAGCAGGACAAGATCAGGCTCCTCTTCCTGGATGACGCGAAGCGCCTCCTTTCCGTCCATTGCGGTCAACGGGTCGTGTCCCATAAAGCTGATACGATTCTGCAAGCTGAGTCGAATATCAGGGTCGTCGTCGACGATAAGGATTTTCGCTCGCATCGTAGGCGTGTCCTTTCTAGACGTGTGCGGTGCTGCTCCGGGCAGTGCCACGTATATCCCACCAAACGCTCATGTCATCCGGTCTGAGGCACTGTGCGATCCAACGATCGGGAGTGTGAAGTAAAAACGTGACCCGCCTCCGGGTTCACTGTCCACCCAAATGTCTCCGTGATGCATCGTGACGAGTGTCTTTGTGATACAGAGCCCCAGCTGAGCGCCCTGTGACGCAGGCAGGGCTGACGGTACCCGCGAAAACTCATCAAAAATGCGCAAGCGATGGGCTGGGTCGATCCCACAACCGGTATCGGCGATACAGGTCCGCACGAACCCTGATGGAGAGATGCAAAACTCGACAGTGACCTGGCCGCCTGGCGGGGTGAATTTAATCGCATTTCCGATGAGGTTCCACAGAACTTGTTCTAATTTGTCGCGGTCGCCTTGAACGGGGGGAAGCGACTCGGCCGACGCCACGGCGAGAGACACCTGTTTCTCTGCGGCGACCATCCGTAAATTGTCAGCCGTGCTCGTTGCGATCTGCTGGATGCAGACTGCCTCCACGCGGAGCTCGACTTTCTTGGTATCAAGGCGCGACCAATCGAGCAATTGCACGATGATTCTCCCAAGCCGGGCGACATTGTGCTGAATACGTGCGAGATAAGTATGTTGCAGGTCGGTCAGCGGCCCCGTCACGCCGTCCAGCATATTGTCCGCAAAGCTTCCGATCACCGCTATCGGAGTCCGCAGTTCATGTGACACGACGGAGAGAAACGTCGACCGACGACGGTCATGCTCCTGAAGTTGTGCGTTGGCGCGCGACAGCTCTTCGGTCCGTTGCGCAATGCGCTCTTCAAGGTGCTGGGTCAATTCGGCCAGATCCGCGTAGGCCTTGGCATTGTCGATGGCGGCGGCCACGTGGCCGGCGATTGTGAGCAGGATATGAAGATCATCGTCGGTACAGGGCTGCAGGCCTCGATCGCCGGCCAGGAATCCGAGGATGCTCCCATGGCTCTGAAGCGGTACGGCGACGAACGACTGCACCCCAGTGCGTTGGGCCAACTCAAGCATCGGCGGGTGCAGGCGTGGAGTGAAGGGTTCAATGTCGTGGATCAGTAACGGTTTGCCGTGCAAGAGAAGATCTGCTGTGGCACCGCCGTTGTCCACGACCGGTATGTCGATCCGGCGAACAGCCGCCGCAATTTCAGGCGAAACGCCCAGGATTCTGGCTACGGAGGCGCAGTTCCGATCCGGATGGTGAAGGAAGACCGCCATCCGGGAAAATCCGAGGTTATCGATGAACAAAGCGAGGACCGTGTCGAGCAGTTGGTCCATGTCGAGCATGTTGGCGCTCGCGATGGCCGCGCTGGCTTGATGCGCCGTCGTCAGCTGCCGGACTTGCCGTCTGATGGTGTCGAGGTTACTGGTGATTGCCTGATTGCGCTCATGCAGGGACTGAGTCATCACATTGAATGCTCGGGTCAGTTCACCGACTTCGTCGGTCGTGGAGGCCATGAGCGGAGCCGGTGCATCGTTTCCTTTGGCGAGTTGTCGAGCCGCGTTGGCGAGGCTCTGCAGTGGCGTTGTAATGCGTGAGGTGAGGAGGAGTGCGCCGAGGATTCCCGCTACGATAATAAGCACTGTGAGGATGCCGGCATTTCTGACATTGGCTAGTAGCGCGTCCCTGGTCCGTGCATCGGTGATGCCGATGCGCACGAGACCGACCACCGGTGACGTTGTGTTCGAGAGCGCGAAACTCGGTTTCTCTTCCAACTCGACCGACAGCTGAGGCAGGGGACTGTGTGTCGAAGGTATCCGGAGGACGGGCATGGCAAAATCATACAGGGTTTCCTTTCGGAGCAGGAAGGGGAGGAGCCAGTTCGACGAGTCATCTTCAGGGACGAGCCTGTGCGTGGAGGACAACATGAGCTTGGTCATGAGAGGGGCAGTCCGCGGACGCTGCAGAAGTGATGTGGAGAGTGGGTCATCTGGATAGACCGGCTGTTCTGAGGCGCCGGATGAGCTGCTTGGTGATGGCCGTGTGCGTTTGCTTTGTTGGTCCAGGATCCGGCCGTCGGAGGCGGTGATGACCACGTAGACGACATGATCGATTGCCATCAAGGTCTGCATGAATTGACCGAGCGTGATGTGATCTTCGAGCACGACTCCGGCGATTCGAAAATGCTCATTCCGGATGGTGTTGGTTAACAAGATCGTTCCGAGTTCTTCCAGATTGTCGGTCATGGCCTGGCGTCTTGTTTCAATGAAATACCAGCTCAAGGATGAACACGTCATGATGAAGATGAGGCTGAACAGAATCACAAACTTCATGCGGAGGCCGAAGGGCGGCTGAGTCGGTTGTGATCCGAGGTCACGACCTGCCTCGAGGTTTGAAGTGTCCATGGAACGATTCACTCAATAGGTTTCGTCGATCATGCCGTCGAGCTCTTTGGGAATCGAGATACCCAAGTACCGCGCAGTCTTCTGATTCACCGTGATCTTGATCCGTTGGACGGGGACCGGCATAAGCGGCAGCGGTTGGTCACCGTTGAGAATACGTTTGGCAAGGAGGCCGGCTTCGCGGCCGGCTTCGCCGTAATCAACCGACAAGCTGAGCAGTGCGCCCAGGCGCGTAAACTCCGGTGAAAAACCGATGACCGGAACCTGTTTGGCCACCGAGGATTCGAGAATGAAGCGGATTGACTCGTCCGTGAGCACCGTCGAGTCTGGAACGAGCCATAACGCGTCAGATTTGGACAAGAGCATCCGCAGTTGCTGTGGTATCTCCTTCTCGTTCCCGACTGCAAACCCCTGCAGCGTGAACTCATGGATGGCCGCGGAAGACTCCGCCTCCTTCAGCTTGGGGGTCGTCTTGTCAGGGTCGTAGAGCATGCCGATCCGACGCAGAGATGGAAGAAGCGCGCGCATGACCTTCAGCTGACGGTCTGTCGGAATGTCCAGCAGGACACCGGTCATGTTGGCAGCGGTGAGGCGATGTTTCAAGGGATCCAGAATCATCATGTAGAGAACCGGGACATCCACGATTTCGATCTTGGCTGCCAGCGCGGCTTTAAGGCCGACAGCCACCACAAGCGACGCATCTGACGCACGGATCTTTCTGGCTATCTGCTTCCCTTGGTCGAGATCGCCTCGCAAGTCGTACTCAACATAGGTCGCTCCGCCGGGTGCCGTCGCTTTGAAGCCTTCGATGGCTTCGCTGTGGGCTTTGAGGTCCGACGATTTGAGGATGGCGATCTCAGGCCCGGCTGCATGAGAAAGGTCAATAAAGAGGCACCAAAGCGCAATGAGCGCAAGAGAGATCGACCAGGTGCACGCGCGTCGTGTGGTGAGATTCTCCAGGGATGTGACGATATGAGCAATCATAAATGTCGTTCAAAGAGTGCGCAGAAACTCTATAGCGAAAAACGAGTGGTCATCCGAAAATGCTGCAACAGTAGCGTATCAACCAAGAGTGTGTTGGCTCCCAGTTGGTTATCCATCCATATGCTCACGTTGAAGTTTTCCCCTGTGATCTGCATCACTTCTAGACCAGGGACGCGCCTGAGCATTGAAGGCAGATCCGGCGCGCCCCCTTCGCCGATCGGCCCGCAACGATGAGTCTGCGAGGCGAGCCGGGACGCACCTTTCCCGTGAGTTCTGCTTCATGCGGCAAGCAGCGTGTCATCAGCCTCCTGCAAGGCAACAAGCTGTAGGAGGGAACTGATGCACATAGGACATAGCGAATCTCTATATTGGGCGAAATTTTAAGTAACGGCCTGAATAGAGAAGTGAGTCGAAATTGATTCATGGTGGATTGAAATGGATACAGCGTGCCACATCAACCTTGGCATGGTGGAAGGCACCAAACGGCTATTTGGTATGACTCTGAATCGAACGCAAATCCCAGTCTGCCACGCCGTTAAGTCCCACCTGCCTCAGGAGGGCCGCGCGCAGCCTTCGAAGCGACGGATCCTTTGGTTCCTTCTCGATCAATGAGGACACGCAGCCCATCGCATCGTACCAGAATCCGATAAGCGCATTGGTGCGCACGCTGTCACGGTCACAGGTCACATTCACCGAGGCCACCGTCAAACATTCGCTGAACTCGCATCGCTCAATCATTCCACCTGCCACGATATCTCTTGAAGGGGAGTCGGGGTTGGGGATGGCTGACACAAACCAGCGGTATTGCACATTCGGTTCAAGCGCAAGCCCCATGCTCTTGAGATCGATGGATTGGACCCCTGCCTTGGTTGGAGCAGGGAGGGGGCCTTCAAAGATCGGCGTAATCTTTTGGGTGTCGGTGAGCGTAAACCGTAAGGGATAGGCCGTGAGTTTTGAGAGATACCAATTCAGGGTTGGGGTTTGCTTCATAGTCAAACCCACGTGATCAGGAACCAAGGCGACGAGTTCCGGTTCAGTGCCCTCCGTCCCACGTAACGAACCACCGACTCGTGCGCGAGGAGTCATCTTCTTCGGCGGTGTGTAAACCGGAAGCGGAGGGTCTTCCTGTAGACCGGCCTGTACCGCTGGTGCCGTATCGGCGGCATCAATGATGTGCACTCCCGCGAGGGCCAGGAACAGGTTCAATCCTATGATCACGACACGCTTCATGGTGGATCTCCTTACTACAGCCAATTATTGAGGAGCAGAAAGGGCGACCAGTATGCTGGATGTTCGTAAATACGATCGTCCAATAGTGTTAACTGCGCCCGCTGGAACGCGACCGCTTTTGACAGCGTGGGGTTGCGCAATTGACGATAAAATTCGGAGATCAGCGCTGCCGATGCTTCATCGTTGATGAACCAGAGCGTTGCCACCGCGCTCCGCGCACCGGCCTTCAGCGCCACGCCGGCAAGGCCAAGCGCCGCACGATCGTCCCCGATACCGGTCTGGCAGGCGCTCAAAGTCAAGAGTTCGAGCGGCTCTTGCCGGAACCGAAAAAGGCCCACCAGTTGGTCCAGTGTCTGCATTGTCAATTTCCCATCGAACGTGAGGAGGAACGAATCGTTCACGTCGGTTGAAAACTTGCCGTGCGTCGCGATATGCAAGGCTCCATACCGTCCTTCACGCAATTCCTGTTCCAGCTTAGAAGTCTGAAAGACGTTGTTGAGTAGCTGGTCACTCTTATAAAGCTGGTGAATGGATTCCATCTCCTCTGCCACATAGGGCAGGGGGGGGAACCCCTGCACAGAGATGGTGAGGCCGACTGTGAGGAACCGGAGTTTCTCGCGGTTGAGCGGGCGTGGGTCGGTCAACGTCAAACCGGGTGTCATGGCGAGCGCAAACTTCTTGATCAGGAACGACGAGCCATCATGAAGTGCTGCCAGAGGAATTGTTCGCAATGCGCTGTCCGGGACGAACACCAAGGTGGTGATGTGTGTCTGCGCGAGATCCGGTTCCAACGGGCGTACCAGCCAGTCATACAGTTGCTGGGCATGGGGCAGGTATTCACGGGTGGTGCGTTTTTCCACCACTCGGCGGAAGGCTCGAATTTCCTTGGTCAGCCGGTCAGCCGTCACGGGGACGGACACGCGCTTTAATCCGGACGGGAGGCTTATCAACAGTTCGAGCCGGGAGGGGAATAGGATGGGATAGATAACAGCGGTATCCGGTGACAACCGATCGAACGTCGTGACCTTTGATCGTACGGCGTCGACACAGTCGTCCTTGAAGTAGTCACGTAGCTCCGCGGCTTTATAGGCTTCGATCGCATCGCGAGCGGCGAGCAGATATCCCTCGACGGCCTTGCTGTCCTCAGTGAGCGAGGCTCGCTGGAGCAACAGGTCGGCCAGCTCAAAGAACAAGGGTTTCACCGTGTCCTGTCCACCGAATGCGCCATCGGAGGAAGCCTGCGCCACCTCGATCCGAATGGGTTGGAGTGTCAGTGCCGCTTGCCGGTATGAGGTGATCGCCTGATCCAGCTGACCAGTCGCGGCCAGTTGGCGCCCCAATTGCCATTGCCAGCGATAGAGTGATTCGGGCGCACCCGCCGATTGAGCGGTGAAGAGCGCTCGCCTGGTGAGCTGCAAAGCCTCGTCCATGCGGAATTCTATTTCGTAGAGATGTCCAAGATACCCGAGTGCATAGGACAGGGTCCTGCTGTCGCCCTGTTGCTCAGCGACCGTGGCCGCTTCCTGGAGCGTTCCCGCCGTTCTGTACACGAGAGGGTCATGCTCCTGGGGGAGCAGAGGAAGCAGTCGCTGGTAGGCCAGTGCGATGCCGATGAGTCCGAACGATTTATCCCTGGATACGGGAACATCCTTCAAGTGGTCGAGCGCGACGTCGAGGGCCATGCGACTGTTGACTGGTTGGCCGAGCCGCAGCAGGGCCCGCGCGGCATTGGTGCGGGCTGTTGCGACGAGGAGTGGGAGCTTGGCTTTTTGTGAATGGACCACGCTGTCTTCAAACGCGTTCAGCGCCTCCTGGTCCTGCTGTTTCATCGCCCAAAGAATGCCGAGATCATTGTTCGTCGTTGCGATAAGAGGTGAGAAACTCTGATTGTTCGCCAAGGCTGACGCATGCTGGAGATATTCCGATGCCTCGTTCAATTGCCCAAGCGTCAAGTAGGCTCGCCCTAGATGGCCGAGGACGGAGGCTTCCGGGAGAGGATCGCCGCTGTTCTGAGTGAGCGTGAGCGCCAGTTCTAATGACTGAAGCGCCTGCGTGGATTGTCCCAAGCCCATCGACGCCTGAGCAGAGAGGACCAGCGCCTCGACCTGTGCGGGAGCGTTTCCGGAAGCCTTGAAGAGATCCGCCGCCTGCTTCCAGGCCACACGCGCCTGATCGAACGAGCCCCGTTGGTAGGCCTGCAGTCCCTGCTCCATGAAGCTCTCCGGAGAGGGCTCAAGGGCGGCGACCGAGATGGACGCCTTGGGAAACAGGAAACCAGTTGCGAGGAGGATGAGCAGGACGAGCCAGACCAGATGGTTGATTTGGTTTATTTTGTTGATGTCGTTCATGGTGAATTTCGTTCAACCAAACCCAGATAGCCGTCTTCGGGTTGCATGTTGATCAATCAGCGAAATAGCCAAACAAACCAAATAAACAAGACAAACCAAACAAACAATCTTTTCAGAACAGATTCACCAATAATCCTAGATGCACGCCATGATCCTGAATCGTGTCGCGGATCTTCGGCACGTGGTTGAGCTGCTGCCCCCAATAGACTTCGAAGCTGGCCCTGTTGTTCGGCAGGATATTCCAGCGGAGCCCAACGCCCACACTGGCGAGCGTGTCGGGAAAGGTGGTGATTGGCTGTGTCGGGGCTCCACGGGTGCCGCCTTGGTTCCACCCATGCGCAACGTCCACGAAGGAGGCCAACTGGATCATCGGTTCTCCGTTCCCCCAACGCCATAAGGGAAAGCGTGGCTCCAGCGAAGCGACGAACATGTTGTCGCGCAGGAGAGTTACCTCGCGGTAGCCGCGCACGGTGTACCGGCCCCCGACCGCCACCTGTTCAACGGGGAACAGCGGCGAGTTGGTAAGTTGCAGGTCCATATGGCCAAGGAGCTGCATGCCGAGCAGCTGCTCGCCGAACTGCTTAATCGCCTGGACCTGGCCCAACCAGGAGAAGAACTGGCTGTCTGGGATGTCAGGGTCTGCATTGATGGTAGCGCCCAGGACATTCAGGCCCACGCTGAATCGCGAACGGACCGCCAGCACCATATCGAGCGTGCGATGGGTCCAGTCCTGCGCGAAGCGGAGCGCGGACACGGTCGCCACGCCGTTCTGATAGCCGGGGAACGTATCGAAGGGCATCTGGCTGGGGGTGTCGTGGAAGAGAAAGGTTTGGGTGAAGAGATGTTCTCCGATGATCGAAAGGGCCACCTCATCGGTCTCGGTCTTGTAAATCGGATGACGGATGCTCATGCCGATGATCTCCGAATTGGTCTTGATGTTCAGCGGGCCGAAAGGCGGCTCGATCAGCCGAAAGCCGTAGCGCCGGTAGTAGGGCGAAAAGGTCGTGCCGTACCGGGTGAAGGGGAGGGCGTAGGAGGCGTCTACGATCGGATAGGCTCCGCTCGACTGGCCGTAGCCGAGGCTGAGCTGATCCCCGTGGCCTGTCAGGTTGTCGGAAATCAGCTTGCCGACCCCGCGGATTTCTCCGACCAGCGGCGTCTGGTAGTTGTTGATCTCCATCGAGGCGCGAAACGGTTGTTTGTCCGCGACGCGCACATGCAACACGCTCTCGCCCTTCTGATCGCCGGGCCGCAGTTCCGCATTGATGCGCTCGATCCGGCGATCCTGCTGCAACAGTTGCAGTTGTTCCTGGAGTGGGGCGAGCGTTACCGGCGTCCGGATGCCGAGCGAAAGCCGATCACGCAGGTAGGACGATCTGAACCAGCGGTTCCCTTCGACGTCGATCCGAGTCAGCGTCCCCTCGATGATCTGTACCGTGATGACACCGGAGACGACGTCCTGGTCCGGAATGATCGCGCCGGAGGTCAGATAGCCGTGATTGACGTAGAGGAGCGTCAGGGCCAGGCGGAGCCGCTCCAGATCCTCGGTCAGCAAGGTCCGGTTTGTAAACGGAGCCGTCACTTCGGCGATTTTGGCATCCGAAAATGCGCGGTTGCCGATAACCTGTATGTTTCGGACGAACACCCGCACCGTGCCTGGCTGTATCGGCGCCTCACCCTCCGGCGGGAGCGGAACGAGCGGCAGGACGGGACTGGGAGGCGGCAAGGGCCGTTGAAACTCTTGCTTCAGGGGCCCAGACGGTTCGCCGGATCGTCCCGACGGATCGATCGTCCCCCTACCCGGGAAATCCTGTGCGAAGGCAGACGTCTGTGCCAACAGCATGACCATGGCGAGACCGAAGCAGAAGGAGCGCTGTGTTACGAACCTCGGGGAGCGAGTATGCGCCGGTTCCCCAGCGCGATGAGTCATGATTGACAGCCTGCCGGTTCTTCCACCGAAAAGGCCTGGGTCAGGAACCCTGCCGGCGCAATCTGCCGCAATGACAACGGGGATTGGTCTGTCTTGTCTATCTGGTCTGCTTGGTCTATCTGGTGTGCGGCCAACCTTGCTCGAACGACATCCGAGACACCAGACAGACGAGACAGACCAGATAGACCTTCAGCCTTCCCCCCTTCAGCCTTCAGCCTTGGCTCCACGCCTGCCATCGCGATCGGGCTCGTGAGCCAGCTGCCCGGTTCAGTCGGCAAACTGTTCCGGCCGGCCACCGTGAAGCTGCTGAACTGACCGCCGGCCGCTGACGCGCACTGTTGGTTGAACAGCGATGTCGCGATCAGCGGCGTCTTTCCCAGCGGGTGAATTTGGCCGCTGATTGGGGCATTCGGGGATTGAATCGTGACGGTGCCGCTCTGGCCAAATTGCGAGGAAGCGGAGATCACGCTGTTCGCATCGGGCAAGAGGAGATTCGTGGTAATGAAAATATTCCCGCCCGCGCCCTGGATGGCCGTCGCGAGAATGTGGCTATTCACTAGAATGACGAATAGCGGATCGATGTTCACACTGCCGCCACCGCCCGCGCCGTCGAGGACCGACGCGCTGATCGTACTGTTGGTGAGCAGCACCGTGCCGCTTGGATCGGTCGTAATCTTGATGGCACCGCCACCCGACTGGGTCGCTTCTGTTGTCACGGAGCTGTTCGTCATCGTGAACTGGCTGCCGGCATCGATATCAATGCTACCCGCGTTGCCGGGACCGGTGCTGCTGGCCGAGATACTGGCGCCGTCTGTCATGGCGACCTGATTTGTTGCGGTCACTGTGATCGAACCGCCTGTCGCTGTAGCCGCGGTGCCGGAGGTCTTTGCCGAGAGCGTGCCGCCGTTCTCGATCGTGACGGTGTTGGCGTTCACGAAAATATCTCCACCTAGACTAGCGCTTGATGTACTGCTATTGATCTGTCCACCATCCGCCACCGTGATGATAGGAGCTGTAAGGCTGGCATTCCCCGCGTTTCCTCCCGCATTGAAGGATCGCGCAAATATTCCGGCTGGCCCAGGTGTATCAGTATCGCTTCCACTGAACTGTCCGCTAATGGAAATCGTCTCGGAGGCGTGGATGGTAATGTTTCCACCGGTTCCTGTGGTCTGTTCTGTCTCGCTCCTGATCTGTCCTCCCGTCAGCATGACGTGATCAGCTGTGAGCATCACTGAACCGGCACTGCCTGTTCCAACCGTTGAGGTTTGCAAGATGCCTTGATCGAGCAGAATTGAAGGGGCGGAAATGTGTAATGCTCCTCCATCAAAATCTCTCACACCAATGCGCATCTTGCCGCCAGTAGAAACGATGACAGACTCATCGGCCGAAATAGAAATATTGAGGCCATCCAGCCCTCTCGTTTCGCTGTTAATGCGTCCTCCGTCAGAAACTAAAACCTGATGAGCTGAAATAGCGATATCATTTCCATGCCCAACGCCTCCCGCGACATTTTCTATAGTGCTCCGTGTGCCGTCCACTACGCCAGATACCTCTACCAAGCCGCTGGCAGTGACAGTGACACGTCCTGTCGGGAGTGTTCCATCGCCCTGCGCTCTGATGGACCCTCCTTGGGTGACATTCAGATCGCCAACGTCGAAGATCAGATTGCCTCCCGTTGCCCATCGTTGGTGAGTAGATCCGACGAATCCTTGATCAACGGAAACAACAGCTGACGAGACGGAGATGTTTCCACCAACCAAGGGTGTATGGATTCCTGAAGTTTGTGACAGCGGACCTATAGCGATCGTTTGAATTCCGCTCGGCAACAATTCCCCTTCGAAGTCAAATGCTCCAGAAACAGTCAGGGAGTCTGAGACGATAGAGATATCTCCGTGAAGCCCAGGCGAATCAGAATTGGAGACAGATTTGGAACTCGTTAATGTGCCACCTGTTTCAAGGCTGATTAATGGAGCGTGCAACGTGATATGCCCGTTATCTCCGATTCCTGAGGACCGTGAAGAGATTTGGGTAAGTGAGAAAAGGTCAAGGTTTCCTCCGGAGACCCGAACTTGGTCCGATGCAATGACGGAGATATTGCCACCGGGGCCTATTCCGGAAAATGTGTTATTAGCCCAATCAGTTCCGCTTGAGCTGAATAACTGAGCACCATTATCGAGTGTAAGACTTGCAATACCGTTCAGAGTAATATTCCCTCCTCGCCCAGTTCCTGAATTCAGGGTTGCGATCTGTCCTGCATTGTCTAAGGTAACAGATGGACTTTGAGGTGAGTTGGCTGAATTAGAGATCGATATGTGCCCTCCGTTTCCGCTCCCTGAGGCAGACGAAAAGAGACCGCTCGTCACGAGTGGCAGGCCGGAATTTGGATCCACAAAAAACGTCACGATTCCAGGGAGAGTCCCTTCGGTGTCATATCCGGAAATCGAGACGCTTTCTTTTACGGAGATATTGATATCGCCGCCAGCCCCTGTGTCTCCCGCATCGCTGGCAATCTGGGCACCACCAGATAATTCAAGTTGATCAATAGTCACGGCGATATCCATGCCGTGGCTCGGTCCGATCGCCGTACTCGTGATCGCCGCGCCGTCCATAGCCAACGTGTCGGAGTTAATTGTGATAACTCCTCTGTCGTTGTTTGCTGTCGTCGATCCTATAATGGAACTACCTCGGCTGAGCGAGATTGTTTCGGGTGGTCCGGTGGTATGAGAAGTGGTGAGCACCGAATCGTTGATCGAGAGCACGAATTGCCCTCCTCTAATTGAGAGCGTATTCGCGCCGCTGATGTTGATATTTGAATCTGCTCCCAGCGCAATTGAGCCATGGGAGGTGAACGAAGCACCGTCCACATTCGACAGGGGGTGGAGCGTGGCGGCAGCGAATTCTCCGGGCGATGCGGTGTTAGCCAAGAGGATGTTACCGTTCGGCGCCGAGAGTTGAGCGGGTTGTGGAGTTCCGCCATCAGGTGTGTCTGCCCCAATTGAGATGTTGCCACCGACGAGCGAGATACTTTGCCCGTCTGTCACAGTGAATTGGCTTCCCTGAACCGTGATGGCTCCCGGATTGGATCCCAAGAATCCAAATGCGGCAACAGGCATAGGAGTCAGCAATGCATCGGCTGCTGTGTTGGGAATCGTGTTGAATCGCGCGTTGTCCGAGAGTCTGAGATAATCGGCACTGGTGAAGGCGACCATTCCACCGACGTTCACGGTGGCGTTTGGGCCGAACAAGAATCCGGCTGGGTTCACGAGGAAGAGATTAGCGTTTCCGAAGCCGATGGTTTGAATGGTTCCTAAGATTTCCGAAGGGTTTCCGCCGCTGACACGTCCGAGGATGTTAGATGTTGCAAGACCGGAGTCGTTGAAGAAGTTCGCGATGTGGTTAGCGGGAACATTGAAATCTTCAAAGCTATGAAACAGATTGACTCCTCCACCCGGCCTGGTGCCGCCAGTGATGTCGTGTATATTGCCGGTCGTCGTTACGACCGTATTCAGGCCCGAGGATGTGATAGGTGTCTGTGCTCGAGACTCATTCAGGACCAAGATGAGGAGTAATAGTGGACAGCAAGCTAGAAGCGTGAGAGGCACCCTTTCATGATATTGCGCTCTTGTGATACGTGCCATAAGTGCTTGCTCCCTATGTGGTACACAGCTGACTCCACCCGAGCAACCACTGAGACGACCCCTTCAGTGCAGAACCAGTCTTTCGGCTCGTCAGAGCAATTTGGAGTCTAGGTTCGTATGCGTCTCAAATGATCGGTCCGCACATCATCACATAGAGATGCCTTCCAAGCTTTCCGGACTCACTGTTTCATGGTGTCTGGGCCTGAGCTCGCGGCCGAGACATAATCTGGCATGCGCCCCCTCAGAGTTCTCAAAAAACCGTCCGGGGTTGCGGTATCCATCTTCGTGAGCGCGAGATAGTGATCTTCGGCCAGTGAAAAGAATCCTGGCTGCTGATCGGTCGGCACCTTGAGAAGAGTTGCTAGGGATGTCAGATATTCGCCTTGCCCTTTGGCCAAGTCTTCGGACAGGTTGTTCCACGTGGCTTTCGCAAAGTGTTCAGCCTTCTGTTGTGGGCTATCCAGCGATGCCTGGTCGCTGCATTCGGCACAGCCAAGAGCCTGTGCCGTCGCATTGATGGATGCCGTCGTAGCGCAGGTCGTGCTCATGATCGTACCGCATCCGCCAGATGATCCCGAGCCATTTGTTCCTCCGGTGCTCGAGTTTTCGAGTGCAATGCCGACAGGAAGGGAAATTTGGTCACCAACTGTTTTCAACGTGATCGTGAGAGTTCCTTTGAGTTGACGCTGGCTGCTCAACTCAGGTGGCCTAGGCCATTGCCAGGTTTTTGTGCCTGAGAAAAAATCGAGGCTACCTCCTGCCATTAGTGTTTTCGAAAGTGTCAGTTCAGTTCCCGTGGGTTTCCATGTTCCTGTGGTAACCGGATTCAGAACCTGCCCTTTGGCTACGATTTTGTCTCCCGCAGTGGGCGTTCCGGTTGTACGGGTGAACGAGCCGCTCCCGGATAATTTGTACCATACGTTAACTGCTGGCGTGGATGTGGGTGGGGCAGTGTAGATAGCAACAAACGTGATGAGGTAGTTTGTTACGGGTGCAGTCGCGGTGATGAGGACATTCGTGAAGGTCAATTTATCCCCACTTCCATCGCATGTAACAGTGACGATAGCATTGCCGTGATGCATCGAATTAGTCGTCGTTGGATCGAGAGGGGCTATGGAGATGCCTGCCGGATACTGATGCGCAGCGCCTCCTGTGTCGTTGAGTACCACCTGATCATTGCCAGATCGAGTTTCCGTGCCAACGGTGACCTGAATCAGCACAGGTGGATTATTGGGATTGCCGCTGCACATTGTTAAATGGCTTGCAAACGCTTGTTCCTGCATCGCGAGGCACAGGAGCAATCCCATAGCAATCATTGTCTGGTTTGAGAGTCGTCTCTTCATTGTGTTCTCCCTTCGCGACTAGTCGATGTGCAGCCCAGTTGGTGGAGCCGGAGGCGTTAGGTCACGGTGTGGAGGGGTAGCCATACATTTAAGAATTGGCGGCGCCTCCAAGGCAGCTTTCACGTTGATCAGCCCGTATCCAACTGCTTCGTGCCATAACTTGCCATTCTTCATGATTGCGCCTGATCCTGAATGATAGGAAAGAGGGGTGGCTGAACTTTCTATGATTTGCCTCACCTCTTGGTTGGTTAGGCAGGGGAATTTGCTGAGAAGTAAGGCGGCCAATCCGGCTACCTGAGGTGTAGCGAAGGACGTTCCGGTCACCCATCGGTATCCGTCCACGCCACAGTTGCTAGTCCCTTGACACCAATTGAGCGATAGAATGTATTGGGCTGGGGCGACAACCGACATTTGCTGACCATAGTTTGAAAAAGATGCCCGCGAATCGAATTGATCGGTTGCTCCACAGGCCATAACGTATGGAGAGGTTGCGGGGTAGCGGATGCTGTTTGCACCATCGTTGTGTGTCAGTACGCAGATGACGAGGCCACTAATATTCCACGCATCGCTGAGGCTTGGTTCGATGAAGGTGTTATAGTCGGGCCAGCCCTCTGGCGCCACACCATTCCATGCCCGCCCGATCGTGATGCACAACACCCGTGCGTTGTTTAGCGTCGCGTTGGTAGCTGCCCATCGGATGGCGGCCCCCACTTCGTAGGCAGTTGCAGTTTCCTCTACCGCAAGGGGGTAGATTTTACAGTTTCCAGCTACTCCCGCGAGTCCTTGCCCAGAAGAAGATGGGCAAGGGAAAGGCGAGGGTGGTGGAGTAATGGAAGCGGCTAATACACCAGCAACTGCTGTTGTGTGATCACTTCGCGGTCTAAAAGCGCCGAGCGAGGAAATATTCTCCGTGACTGGGTAATACCGAAAATCTGTTCCTTCGTTACTCACAAGCCTGTTTCTAAGATCAGGGTGGCGTTCATCACAACAACCGGCATCGAGTATCCAAATGGCGACACTGCCATCTCCTATGGACAAATCCCATCCTGAGCCTTGTGGTCCTGATGAGGTGCTACACACTGCTGGGTCTTCTCCTGCTTTGATCCTCCACATATTCCACTGAGTTGCATAGCGGCTGTCGAGCGGTACCATGCCGGTTGAACTTAACATCGGACGATAAGAGAATCGCACGGCCTCAATCATGTCACGCCATGATGACGAAGCCACCAGACGCGTCCGTACTTCGAAGGACGAATTGCGGAGTGACGAGGTATTCTTGAAAAAATGAAAGCCTTGGAAATCTTTCTCCATTCCGGGAACTCTGGTGAATCCTTCTGAAGCCATGTGTGTGGTCAGTCGTTGGAACATGGTATCTGAGACTTGTTTCTTAAGCTGGATGATGAGCACTTCTGGTTGAACCCCCACGAGACCTGTCCGATCGGAAGCATTGGGATAGGCATAGATTGGTCCAATCCATGCGACGAGAGAGGTTAACTTTGCATGGATAGCCGTTACCGTAGCCTGGGTGATCGCAGTGTTGCAGGTCTTTGATCGGATCCAGTACCGACGTTTAGAATGTACGACTCTCCTTCGGTGAGGTGTGCTGCATTCGTCATCGTGGTCTTCCAAAACGACCGGTAAACTGCTTAGCTCTTGTTCGATATTGAGGCGTTCCTGGTCGATTGTGAGCGAAAGGAATAGCCGTGAGGTATCACGACTTAAGTTTAATGTGGGCTCAGGCTGAATGACTGACGGAAACCAATTAAGATCAGTTAGGTGAGGAGGTGCAGCAGGCAAATCAAGTATTTCTTCTGGCGCGGGTTTGACAGGATCCGCCCAAGCGTGGCGCGCCAGTGGTACTCCTCCCCCAAACAATACTCCTACTGCCTGGAGGAACTGTCGCCTTGAAAACCGTATTCCTTGGGTACGTTTGGGGATATGCCAAAGCACAAGTTGCTCCTATTTCGGGTCAGGGAAAATGTCGGCCTTTTTCTCGCTTTGCTCTGACACTTGGAGGGAGAAAAATAGGACCCGAGTGAACGTGCAGAAATTGAAACGAATCTACGCCGAGTCGATGCCCTTGCTTGGGCAGTAACAGATTTGGGCGATATAAAGGTGTCAGGAACCATTTCTTGTTTTGAAGTATGGAGAATCATCCAGGAACCTGTCTCAAATTGAGACCGTTGCTCGTGCAACAGCCGATTTGTGGATGATCGGGAGGTTGGAAAAAGGACTTCTCGGAAGCCTGAGGTGCCATTCATGGCCGGCTCCGTTTACAGGCAAACTCAGTCCGCAGCGCACAGGAGTGTCGTAATACTAAGTTGCACCTAGATAAACCTATAGGATGGATATTGCAATATCTTTTCCGAGGGGGGACCCGTCTGATGGAATAGGTGCTGAACATTATGCTCTCTCCCGTCAGGACGGACCGGCCCGACACAGGCCTCGCATCAGCAAGAGACGAGCCACTGATCAGAGGGTAACTACGCCTTCCCATGCAAATGATTGAAATGGTTGAGTTGTTGCACTGATGCAGCATTTATTTTGATGCAGGGTTCTCTCAATAACAGGATGAAGAGAGAGGATTGGTATGAATCTAAAGAGATGCACCTTGAATCGGATTCAATTCACCTATAGGTAAATCGACTTGGCTGGAATGAGGAGGGACGTATGAGATGATCGTTAGAACGGCCGATGCCACTCTACTTGACGTTAACCGGCCTTCCACTTCAGACTAGCTGTCACTAAGAGAGTGCGGAGATCTAAGTGCTGAGTAAGGTATACTGGCTCGCTCTCACTAGGACTCAGCACTTCTCGGATTGCGCCCGTAGCTCAGTCGGATAGAGCATCAGCCTTCTAAGCTGAGGGTCGTTGGTTCGATTCCAACCGGGCGCACCACCTATTCAGTGGGTTGCACAGGGTGCCCTGCCTTACTCTCCCGCTGGTCACGGATTCCCGAAGACTTCCCGGATCAATCGCCTCTTACAAGTGGTCGGGCGAGCAGTGGCTATATTAAGATGGGCTCAAGGAGAAGTACGCGATGTCGACAGCTTCACAATCCAGCGCCGTGCTGGTGGCGATCCAGACCCCTCATATAACCGGGGAGGAATTGGAAAGTTCTCTTCAAGAGCTCACACGGCTTGTGAAAACTCTCGGGTACCATGTCGTCGGCCAGGTCAGACAAAAACGCAGTTCCAATAAATTTGCGACGGTTCTGGGTAGGGGAAAACTCACCGAATTGGCGCTCTGGACCGGTGGTTCGGGAACAGCTGAGGCTTCGGTTGAACGACCGGCGCACAAAGCGGCCTGGAAGCGTGAGGCGGCGGCATCGGACGCAGCGGAGGAATCAGAGGAAGAAGAATCGGATGACAGGATCGAGGCCCTGCCTGATTCTCGCCAGCAGGCGCAGATCGTCATCGTGGACTGCGATCTGTCGCCGTCACAATTGAAAAATCTTGAACGTGCCGCCGGAGTGCCTGTACTCGACCGTACCGGTGTCATTATAGAGATTTTCAGCCGGCATGCGCGGACCAGAGCGGCCCGACTCCAGGTGGAGCTGGCGAGGCTCAATTATCTTGCGCCACGTGTGCGTGAAACCGGCGGCGGCAACGAGCGGCAAAGCGGGGGAATCGGAGGGAAAGGGGCGGGAGAGACAAGTCTGGAGCTCGATAAGCGCAGAATTCGCGATCGCATGAAAGCCCTACGGGCCGAATTGGCATCGATCGGGGACGAACATCATACGCGCCGCGCAAGGCGGGACAACGAATTGACCGTCGCGCTCGTCGGGTACACGAATGCCGGGAAATCCTCGCTCATGCGGGCCATGACGGGAAGCGAGGTGCTCGTGGCCGACAAGCTGTTCGCCACACTCGATACCACCATCCGGCCCCTGTATCCTGAAACTCGGCCGAAGGTGCTCATGACCGATACGGTCGGCTTTATCAAGAAGCTCCCGCATGACTTAGTGGCGTCGTTTAAGTCCACGCTTGATGAAGCGGCCAGTGCCTCGCTGTTGCTGTTTGTCGTCGATGCCGCAGACCCCTCTTTTCGATCCCAGCTCGAGGTTACGCGGAAGGTCTTAGCCGAAGTTGGAGCGTCGGGTGTTCCCAGTCTCTTGGTCATGAATAAGCAGGACCGTCTGGAACCGGAAGCGATAGCGGCACTGAAGGCGGAATATCCCGACGCCGTATTTCTTTCTACACGAAGCAAAGAAGATGTGAAGGCGTTGCGCGAGCGTATCATGACGTATTTTGAGAGCGATATGCTCGACGAGGAATTCCTGATCCCCTTTACGGCTCAAGGGGTGATCGGGGAGATCAGAGCCCGGATGCGTATCCTGTCCGAAGAATATACGGCAGAGGGACTCACGATACGTGTGCGATCAACCCCTGAGAACCTTGCGTTGATCAAAAAGAAACTCATGCAATGAGGCGCGCATCTCCAGCCAAGTGATGTTCTTCGCTCGTGCCGTCGCCTCATCGGGACCATCCCGCGTTGTCACGTATGACGCAAATGAATCTTGAAGATGACACGGCGGCTTTTTCCCCGATCCGGCTGTCCTGTTGCATTGCGCACGAGGTCTTGGCGCCCGCGTCCGTTCGCTGACGCCTTCTGCTGGAAACATTCGTAGGCCCAGGGTAGACGGGCACGAATGACGTCCAATCCTTTCACCAATACGGCGAACGACCGATCCTGGCTCAATCGTAGATTGCGGATATCGTCCCCCTGGTCGTCGGTATAGCCTTCGATCACAAAGGACTCCACCTCATGGCCCTGCGGGCCGCAGATCATGGTGGCGTAGTAGGGGATCGTATCGGCCAGGAATGCTTCAGCCGGCGGCAACAGCGTGCTCTTGCCCAGTTCGAAATTCAGGATGGCCTCTGGAATAACGACGCGCATGACGTCGGGATCGACACTGCTCCGTTCAACCGTCAGGTGATGCGGTTGCGGCGGCGCCTCACGCCCGGTCGCCGCACGACTCTCGGAGCTTGTCGGCTTCGCATTTCCATCTTCGACCCTGGTGATATAGGCCGCCAGCAAGAGAATAAAGATCACCGCCAGTGAGGTCATGAGGTCGGCAATTCCACTGGCTAATGTGGACGGCCCATCGGACGTGTCTTGTCCAAAGGGCGAGTTCATTCCACTCCTGCCTTGTGGTGCGCCCCTCGGGTGAAACCGGGGACTCTCCATCTGCCGCCGGTCTTTCCCGTCCCGGAAGCCGGTGTGTTTCCAACAACAAGATGGCTGTCATCAAGGCGGGTCATGAGTCGATCAAGCATCTTGCCCGTTTCCGCAGGGGAGGGCGGTGCAGGATGGTGTTGTTTGTCGATGGAATGGGTGAGGTCTCGAATTGATTCCAGCAACGGGTCCAGCAATGGTGTGAGCGCTCGTCGTACTTCAACCCCGATATCGGCGGCCAGATGCTCCGGCTTCAACTGGCTCTGTGTGTTGCCCAGCGTTGCGAGGGATTGGGAGATCGAGGTGAGCGCTGAAACAGTTGAACCCAGACGATGGTGAACCGTCTCGACCAGCTGATGTGCGGAGTCGTTCTGCAAGGAGCCGTTGATCGAGACGGGTGGATGTTGTGACAGAGAAGGGTTCCGGTCTTGTACCTTCCGGGGAAACATCGCATCGAGCAGGGATACTAGGCGGCGATGGTGTTTGGCGAGCCGGTACCATAACGATTTTTCCAGAAGCATAAAGCTGTTGGCGCATGCGAGTCCGACGACGGAGGTGACGAACTTTCCGGCGAGGCCGTTAATGAGCCCTTGAATCCCTTCGATCTGCGATCCGTTCGCATGCAGTTTGCTCAGCCCGATCAAAATGGCCAGAAACGTGAACATCAAACCCACGCCGGTGAGAAAAGAGGGCAGTTGCTGGTAGAAGCGGACATTGAGCCGGGTGGCGCAGAGCGAGGCAAACGAAAAATGCTCCGCGGCGGAGCGCTCGGTCGAGACGGTCGGCTCAATGAACCACGCGGGTTGCTCCACCGCAAACGTCTTGCGATAGGAGAGCCAGTCGTCCGCCACGGTCTGCTCGGTTCGCATGATACGGTCCAATTCCTGGAGATCGTCCAGATCGCGCCGGGCGCCCTGCGTCTGAGCGCGTTGCTGCTGCTTCTTGCTTGCATGAGCGAGCAGGATCCATTCCGGGGACGCGTGGTGGCGCGCGGAGGCGAGGCGGGCGACGGCCGGGTGGAGGCGGGCAAAGACCTGCCGGATTTGCAACGTGCCGTGGATGAGGAAGACGCTGTGCCATAGGCACAAAAGGAGGATTCCGCCGGCCCCGATCCAACTCAGCAGCGGACTCTGAAAGCCACCGATCAAGGCCATGTCACGGCCCAGCAGATCCCAGCCCGCGCCCAACCAGCTCCAGTCGCTCATATTCAGCCCCTCAGTGGATACATCACAAGAAGGAGAGTCGAGGTGCTCTAGCTCAACATCTGTGCCAAGGAGTTTGGCTTGTATAGGCGTAATAGATTGAAGCGGTTATGAGTTTTGAGGCTGGCGGGTGAGGAAGGATTTGCCGACCGGGTGAGAGTTTCTGCCTGGTACAGGTCCTGGCTACTCGGCAATCTTACAAATAGCAGGCGATAGGTGAGACGTATGCCTATATTCCTTTCTTGCGTGGAGCGGCTGGTTCTCCGTAGACATGGAACGGGTCTGTCCCCTATAGTTCTCTCCTCAATTTCAGTCTTCCAAGAGCTTGATCGCATATGCGTCAATTGATTCGTCCTCGCCTCCTCGCTGGTCTTGTGGTGGGACTGGTGGGTCTCTACGCACTGGTCGGATTTGTCCTGCTACCCTATCTCATTAAAGAGTACGGGGTCCCTGCCGCATCAGAGCAGCTTCAGCACCCTGTCGTCGTGCGTGACGTTGCGTTCAATCCGTTCACGCTGGCTCTTCGCTTGAACGGCTTGGAGGTGCGTGAGCAGGACCAGACGCCGATCATCGGATTCGAAGAATTTGTCGTCAATCTGCGTGCGACAACACTGTTTTTCCAGACACTGGGATTCGATGAGATCCGGCTGGTCATGCCCTTCGTGGCGGCCAGGGTGAATCGTGAAGGGAAGCTGAACTTGCTGGGTTTGGTTCCTTCCTCGGATAAGGCGGCGGCGCCCGTTGAGACGGCGACGGGCGAGCCCAAGCGGATGATGCCGCTGGAAATCGGGCTGCTGGAGATCGACAACGGCATTGTGGAATTCAGGGATGAGTCTAAAGCGAAACCCATCTCGATGGACATCGTACCCATTCAGATTACGTTGCGGAATTTCAGCACCACGCAAGGAAGCGACAATGCCTATGCCTTCACGGCTGAGATCGGCAAGGGGGAAGCCTTGGCATGGGAAGGGACTGTGTCGTTAGAGCCGGTGGAATCCGACGGGAAGGTGAGTTTGTCCGGAGTGAAACTCAAGACACTCTATCAGGCCGTGCAGGACCGCTTTCAATTCGACATGCAGCAGGGTGAGCTTGCTCTTTCGGCGACATATCACTTCGATTTGCGGGGGCAGGCCCCTCGCGCCACGGTAAAAGACGGCAGGCTTGCTGTTCGTGGTTTGGCCATCGGGGAGCGGGGTTTGCCGGAGCCGCTCGTGAGCATCCCTGTAGCCGATGTAGAGGGAATCCAGTTCGATCTGGAGAAGCGTTCCATACGGGTTGAGAAGGTGCATACCGCGGATGCGCGATTCGATGCCTGGATGGATGTCGGTGGCGTGGTCAATCTTCAAC
Source organism: Nitrospira sp. SG-bin2 (assembly GCA_002083405.1). Lineage (GTDB taxonomy): Bacteria > Nitrospirota > Nitrospiria > Nitrospirales > Nitrospiraceae > Nitrospira_D. Next base: position 84,088 of record LVWT01000017.1, read on the forward strand.
AGTTGTTTGCCCCTGCAGGGAGTAGCGGGGAGAAGGCGGCGGAACCCGTATCTGCGAACAAAAAGACGGTGTCTGAGCCGTGGACCGTAGGCGTCGATGTGGTTGAGATCGAAAATTATCAAGCAAAGTTTGAGGATCGTACGCTGACGACGCCCGGGGTTGTGGAGGTCGGCGCGTTAGACGTGACTGTGAAGGATGTGCAGATTCCCTTCACGAAGCCACTGCCGGTGAGTGTGTCTTTGACGCTGAACCGAACCGGCCATGTGGATGTGCGGGGGCAGGTTGCGGTCGAGCCGATGAAGGCCGACTTGGAGATAAAAATCACACAAATTGCCATCAACCCCTTTCAGCCCTACCTCGACCGATTTCTGGATGCCGATATACGAGAGGGAGCGATCGATCTCAACGGATCGGTTCAGTATGCCAAGGAACATCCCAAGGGCCCGATGCTTCGCTTTCAGGGCAATCTTGCCGTCAATCAGCTTTTGGTCACCGATCGGAAAGAATTTGAGGATGTGGGCTCGTGGAAATCGCTGGCGTTCAATCGGGTGGCACTGGATGTCGAGCCGACAACGGTACGGATTGGCGAAATTCTCTTGCAGGAACCGGCGGTCCAGGCCGTCATGGAATCGGACGGCTCATTGAATCTGTCGAAGCTGCTCGTGGCATCCCCGTCTGGTGGCGCCCAGGGAGAACCGGCAAAAGACGACAGCCGGAAATCGGCGGCCAAAACTGATCCTCTCACGATCATCGTCGATCAGGTCAAGCTGGTGAAGGCGACGGCGATCTTTCGAGACTTGTCTGTCGAGCCGTCGGTAAAAACCGGGGTGACGGACTTCGGCGGAACCATCAAGGGGCTCTCATCCAAGCAGATCAAAAAAGCGGATGTGGATTTAGCCGGCAAGATCGACCGTGCCGCGCCGCTGAAAATTGTGGGAAAGATCAATCCATTGAGCGAGGACGCCTTTACCGATCTGGTCATTACGTTGCAAGGGATGGATGTGACTCCGGCCGGTCCCTACAGCGGCAAATTCGCCGGGTATGGATTGTCGAAAGGCAAGCTCTCCCTCGACCTGAAATACAAAGTCTCGCAGCAGATACTTGAGGCGGAAAACCTGGTGTCGATCGATCAGCTGACGTTTGGACAAAAGGTCGAAAGCCCGGATGCCACCTCGTTGCCCGTTCCGCTGTTAGTGGCGCTGTTACAAGATCGCAAGGGGTTGATTGAGATCGATCTGCCCATTCGGGGTGATCTTAATGATCCGGACTTCAAGTACGGCAAAGTGGTGATTTCGACCTTGCTCAATCTGCTCGGGAAGGTGGTTGCTTCGCCGTTTTCATTGTTGGGCAAACTTGTGCCGGACGGGGGCGGCGGGGATGATTTGCAATTTGTCGAGTTTCAGCCCGGCAGCGCGGTGTTGGCGGACGATGGAATGAAGAAGCTTGATGTGCTGGAACAGGCGCTGGATGAGCGGGCCGGCCTGCGGCTCGATATCAAGGGAACATCCGATGCGGTGGTTGACGGAGCGGCCTTGCGCAAGCGCAAGTTGATGGATCGGCTGATGACGAAGATACGGCGTGAGCGTGGAAAGTCGGCAGGGCCGGTGGAGATTTCTGCGGAGGAGGAACAACGGTTTGTGGAGGAACTCTTTGCCGAACTACTGGCCAAACAGGCTGGTATGTCAGGGAAGGCACCGGATCAGGCCGAGTCTACACCTCCGACGGCCGAAGAGATGAAGGAGCGAGTGCTCGCCGAAATCCCTATTACCGATGCCGATCTGGAATTTCTGGCCATGGAACGCGGCGAAGCAGTTCGTACGCGCCTATTAGAAAATGGGAAGTTGGGGAGCGGGCGGGTGTTTCTCCTGGAGGCGGGGGCTGCAGATCCAGGTCACGAACGTGTGCGCACGCAACTGGTGCTGGGAGCCGGTTAAGGGGACTGACCCCATTCCCCGCGTCTTCGCGTGGGGTCTGTCCCCGTTCGAACCGGGACAGGCACCTCGCCTGCGGCGGGAGCCAGTCCCCCTACTTCACCCCATACCGCATTCTGGTCCCATGCAGGAGGGAGAGTTCGATTTCCGGCGCGCTCAGCTCGGATGGGAATAGACAGCCGGAGATCTTGCAGGCGTTGATACTAGCGCCGTCCAAATTGGCTTTGCTTAGGTCCACACCGCGCAGGTCGCTTTGCCGGAAGTAGCAATCGCGGAAATCAAGCCCGGCTGCATCCAATCCTCTGAGATCCAACCCCCGCAGGTCGCACCCACGAAGATCGCACTTGTCGCCGGCGGCCTTCTTAACGTTGAACTCTTTGATGCAGCTTTCGCGAAGCATCAGGTACATCGGATCCTTCGAAATACGGAGGGGCGTTCTCGCGGCGTCTGTCATGTCCATGAATGCTCCCATTGAGGGGTTCTGGAGGCTTTATCGGTTCGGCTGGCAAGAATCTTGAGCGGGACAGGCTCCAGCATCGCCGGTGCCTGTCCCGGTATATGACGGGGACAGTCGCCGGGGGGAAGGGCGACCATTCCCGACAGCCCCTCTTGCACTCGCCCTGGGCAGCACAGTATCGTAACGGCAATTGAGAGGAGCGACGTACGGTTCCATCTTCTCGCAAAATAACAATCAGACGGAGGGCATCATGGCGATCAGATTGGGAGATGACGCGCCGAACTTTACGGCGGAGACCACGGAAGGGACGATCAATTTTCACGAATGGCTCGGCAACGGCTGGGGTATCCTGTTTTCCCATCCGAAAGACTTTACTCCTGTCTGCACGACGGAGTTGGGGACCGTAGCCAAAATTATGCCGGAGTTGAAGAAGCGGGGGGTCAAAGTCCTTGCAGTCAGTGTCGATCCGCTCGATTCTCACCAGGGCTGGGTCAAGGACATCAATGAGACACAGCGGACGACCATGAATTACCCCATCATCGCCGACCCTGAGAAGAAGGTTGCCACCCTGTATGACATGATCCATCCGAACGCCATCGATAATATGACGGTGCGGTCGGTATTCATCATCGGGCCCGATAAGAAGGTTAAGCTCACCCTGACCTATCCCGCTTCTTGTGGAAGGAATTTCGATGAGTTGCTGCGCGTCGTCGATTCGCTCCAACTGACGTCGAAGTTCAAGGTGGCGACACCGGCCAACTGGAAGGAGGGGGAGGACTGCATCATTACCCCGGCCGTCAATGACACAGAGGCCAAGACGCTCTTCCCCAAAGGCTTCACAACGGTGAAGCCCTATCTGCGCTATACGCCGCAGCCGAATAAGTAAGAACCGGCAGGGCGTTGAAAATGTCCGCCGGCTGCGTTCTCGCATCGTTCAGAGGCTCACCGTGATGAGCCCAGAGGAGGCAAGGAACCTATCCGCTCGCATGTGATCGAAGCGAGCGGTTCAAGCGAAGCTTGGTATGTACCTCCTCGCCTCTTCGCTCGCTGCGGCCTTGCCTGTGGAACGGTGCGTCTCAGCGCACCGGGGTGGGCGGGTGAGAACAGGAGCCATTTTGAACATCCTGCGAGCACTTCTGAGAGGTCTGGAATGTTCTAACGGTCTCCAGTTCAGTGCGCTCACAATGTTTATTTGCACGTACGGTAATTAAGAAGGGCGGGACTGGTCGATGACCGGTCCCGTCTTTCAGTTTCGAGCCGAACCCCACTTTGCCCAATCGCGAAATTGGATGGAGCCGCTTCGTCCGGGAAATCTATGCTGGCTTGTATTTCGTTCCCCATTGCCATAGTGTAAGGAAAGTTTAATAAAGTAAGGGGTGCTGTCATGCCGACTTCAACGGTGACAAGTAAGGGCCAGACAACGATTCCAAAAGAAATCCGTGAGCATCTCCATTTGAAACCGGGGGATCGAGTGGAATTTGTAACAGATGAAGATGGGCGGGTTGTGGTGCTGGCGGCGACCGTCGATGTGGCGGAGTTGGCCGGTATGTTGAAGCCTCCGGCAAAACCGGTCACGCTGGAAGACATGGCGCAGGCCGTTCGCAAGCGGGGAAGCCGCCGGTGATCGGCCTGGATACGAATGTGCTGGTCCGGTACTTGGTGCGGGACGACCCGGATCAAGCGCGGCTCGCCGCAGAGGCGATTGCCAGAGACTGCACGCGCGAGAGCCCCGCGTTCATCAATCGGATCGTGCTCTGTGAGCTGGTCTGGGTGTTGGAGAGCGCGTATGGATATTCCAAAGAGACGATCGCCGGAGTGTTGGAGAAAGTCTTCAGAACTGCGCAATTCCACGTTGAGGATGTGCAGACAGCCTGGCCCGCGTTTCGTACGTATCAAAAGGGCAAGGCAGATTTTTCAGATTGTCTGTTGGGGACTGTGAATCGCGAGCGTGGCTGCGAGCGCACGATTACGTTTGATCGGGACGCCGGGAAACTGGCTGAGTTCGACCTGTTGTGAGAGTAGAGGATTTCCGGAAAGGGCGGGATTGGTCGCTGACCAGTCCCGCCCGTTGTACGTATAAGCCCCCGCCAGTTTTGGCATGAAGATTGATAGTGCGCCCCTGTCCCTGAGGGAGAGCCTGTTCCAGGATAAAAATAGAAAATTTTCTTGCTATCTCATTGTTCTTTGGGCATACTCCGCCCGACCTCACTGTATTAGAAGTCATTCATAAGAAACTGTTCGGCAGATCATACAGTCTTTCGTTGGGGTTCGAGAGGTTCGGGCACAAGGGTTCAGGCAATCGTTTCTATCACTTCATTTCACAAGGAGGCTGCCACAATGAAGGTAGAACTAAGTAGATTGTGGAAGAAGGTTTTGGTTGCCGGCGCCGCGGTGGTGCTGGTAGCCTGGGCTGTATCCACGCCGACTAGCGTCTATGCTGGTGGGACGATCAAGGCCGATGACGACAAGTGGATTTCCATCGGTATGGGTATCAGGACAAGTTTCAATGCAATTGAAAACGGGTCGGCAAACAGGCACGAGTACAGCAACGATTTCAAGGTGGACAACGCTCGTATCTACATCAACGGGTCGATCCATAAGTACGTGAAGTTCACGTTTAATACGGACTGCTTTAATTGCAACGTCGGTGCAGGAACTGGTTTTGGGGGTAACTCCAGCATTGGCCTGCTCGATGCCATCGGTAAGTTCGAATTCGATGAAAAGTTCAACATCTGGGTTGGACGCACCCTGATGCCGAGTGAGCGCGGTGAGTTGAACGGTCCGTTCTACCAGGCGACCTACGATGGGTTCCGGACCCCGTTCTTCCCAGCCGATCAGAGCGGGAATTTTCCGGGTAATGCGGCATCGAACGGAGCCGGCAATGGCGGTCTTTATGGCCGTGACAACGGCGCGGTCTTCTTCGGAAAGTTCCATCCATTCGACACACATCTATTGTATGCCGCAGCGGTTTCGACTGGCGTGCGTGGTGGCCCCAATCAGGGCAGCAGCCTGATGTATACCGGACGCTTGCAGTGGAACTTCTTGAACGATGAAGACAATCCCGGCTACTACACCTCCGGTACCTACTACGGAACGGCCGGAGACATCGTTGCGATCGCTGGTAACGTGCAGCATCAGAAGGATGGCGCCGGTTCTCCCACGGCAGGAACAAGTGATTTCACCGGTCTGTCTGTCGATCTGTTGATCGAAAAGCTTCTCCCGAACAACATGGGCGTGTTCACGTTCAACGGAGAATTCAAGCGGTTCTTCGCGAATTACGGGCTTGCCTCAGCAGCCAACGGAGCGGATTCATTCCGCGTATTCAATGGCGATTCCTGGTCCGTGAATGCGTTGTACCTGATCCCACAGCAGGTCGGTATCGGACGGTTCCAGCCATACGTTCGATTCGTCAGCATTGATCCACGGTACAGCGCCATGCGGCAGGAGTTTGAATATGGCGTTAATTACATCATTGCAGGCCACAATGCCCGTATCTCTGCCTATGGTCGGTATGGTGACATCACCACCAAGAGCCTTGTTGACTATAGCCCAACGGCTGCGGGAGACAAGGTCGATTCGTTCCACGTGGCCTTGCAGATGCAGTACTAGGTCAGAGAGTGTGAGCTGACAGCCGTCAGCTTCAAGAAAGGCCGAATCCCTAAAACGGGATTCGGCCTTTCTGTTTTATGCGGACGTAAGGCGTGAGGCGTGAAAGGTGAGGGGAAGAATGATTGGTGATCGGAATTGGAAGAGAGGTATGTCTTAATGTGTGAGTTCTTTGGTGAAATCTCCCGACCTTGAACTCGCAACCAGAAACGCGAAACTCCCCGTTGACCTACACGAGCAATAACCCGGCCGCGCGTAGTTTCCTCCAGGGAGGAGTCTCGATAAAGGTGTTGAATGACGGGGCACCGCCAGGGAATGAGGACTGAGCGTCCCGCAGCAGAGGATAGGATCGTGACGGGGCAGCTTGCGGTGTGCATTGCGCGATCAAGTGGTTGAGCCACAGGGCTTGTTCGTTCTGGAGTGTGATGGTGCAGTCGCCGGATGGTCCTGAAAGCAGGAGGCGCGTATTCTTTCCTGCCGATTCATGGACTGGTTGTCCGCCAAGCCAGATGATACGCCGTTCTGCTTGTGGATTATCCGCGATAGATCTGTTCTTAAGAAGGCCTGTGACCCACTGAAGCGAGACTTGTGGTTTCGGCGCACGCTGCTCGAACCAGTCGCGGACATCCATGTCCAATCCACGGTTTTCGAGAAAATTGAGCATCGATCGCCTGAGTCCTTCGCCGATCCATTGGGGCGTCTCACCGGTTCGATCCCGATGCCGAAGATCGTTTTCCGCAAATCCCTGAAACTCCGGACCGATGATGCGCAGACCATGGGAGGCCGGATTGAGGCCGACCGGGCTATGGGCTGTGGCTGTGAAGCGATGCCAAAAAGCCGATTGAATGAGATCCGCCGCGACCAATTGCCGCACGCGCTCCAGCGAGTCCACGGTTTCCTGAACCGTCTCAGAGGGGAATCCGTACATCAGATAGGCATGGACCAAGATGCCCGCGTCCCGAAATGCCGCGGCGACCAGCGCCGTACGGTCGACTGTAATGCCTTTCTTCATCTTCTCAAGCAGCCGGTCTGACGCCGCTTCGAGCCCGGCCGTCACTGCGATGCAGCCGGACGCAGCGAGCAGGCGGCAGAGGTCCGGCGAGAATGCCTCCTCAAAGCGGATATTGCCCCACCAGGAAATATCGATCTTCCGTTCCAGTAAAGCCAACGCGAGTGATTTGAGCGCGGCGGGAGGCGCCGCTTCATCCACAAAATGAAATCCTCTGTGTCCCGTCTCAGTCATCAATTGCTCGATCTGTCCGATGAGCCGGTCGGTCGGCGTCATTTCGTAACGGCCGATGTAATTGAGCCCCACGTCGCAAAAGGTGCATTGCTTCCAATAGCAGCCATGCGCCACGGTCAGTTTGTTCCAATGGCCTTCCGACCAGAGCCGGTGCATCGGATTGATACTGTCCAGAATCGTCAGGTAGCGGTCCAATTTCAGTCCGCGATAGGTCGGGCAGCCGATCTCGTCCATCGAGAAGTCGGGGGCTGAGGGATCGTCGGAAAACCGAATGCGATTCCTTTCGCGATAGAATGTCCGGCACAGAGCCCCTCGGGGTCGCGAACCTGACAGATGTTCGATCAGAGAGAGCAGCGGCCGCTCGCCGTCGTCGAGCGTGATGAAGTCGACATAGTCGAAGACGCGGGGATCGGCCACGCGCCGCAATTCGGTATTGGCATAGCCGCCGCCCAGCGCGATCGGCAGGTCCGGCTGCCGACGCTTGATGGCCTGGGCGATGCGGAACGCTCCGTACAGATTGCCGGGGAACGGCACGGAGAGGCAGATCAATGTCGGCTTGACCCGGTCGAGATGGGACCGGAGGGCATCCAACATGAAGACATCGGTGATGGTCGGCGCCGCCTCCAGCGCGTCGATCATGCCGTCGAATGACGATGTGGATGTCGCCACCTGTTCGGCATAGCGGCTAAGAGAAAAATGCGGCGAGACCGTCGCTTGGACCAGGTCGGCGAGATCTTCGAGATACAGAGTCGCCCACTGTTTGGCCCTGTCCTCAAGCGGTACGGTCTTTGCAAATTTCGTTCTGCCTCGAAACCGGGGGCCTTGAGGCAGCAGGCCTGGTTGTATCATCCGCGCGGCGGCGCCGGGATTCTTGCCTTGAAGAAAGGAGACGATGGGTTCGATTTGAGCGAGATAGGCCTGCTCCATCGCAAGCATGGCGATCGCTTCAGGCGGCAAGTCGGCATCCTGTTTCCGTATTTCGGCAAAGACACGAGTCAATCCGGCCCGGCTGAAGAGCCGGAGCACCATTTCGATACCCAGATCGGCCTGCTCGGCGTCAATATTACGGGATTGAAGGAATCCGGTGAGATAGGCAGTAGAAGGATAGGGCGTATTCAGCTGTGTCAGCGGAGGGATAAGGAGCAAGAGGCGCTGAGACGGCATGTTCGTTGACATAGCACAGGAGTGCGTGTCAACGCCAGATCGAGTGTTACGTTACCTGGGATTCCTTCAACAGTTCCATCGAGGAGTTGATGAAGTACCCTGTCCAGCGGGCGAGATTGAGATACTCCGATACCTCATGCGGCAGCTCATGTCTCGTGATGCTTCGCACAATGGAGCGGCTCTGGTCAAGGCTGAGATCGGTGATGTTGGGATTCTCGCGCTCAACGGTCGGATCATAGAGGATGATGAGCGGGCGCATGCGGGCCTGTAGGTTGATGCTCACGACCAGGCCGACAGATGTGTCGCTGAGCTCCACGACCGTTCCGGGCGGATAGACGCTGAGCACCTGTATGAGGGCGACGACCACTTCTTCGGGATAAATCGTCTTGCTGTTCAGGTACAAGTGCGAAAGCGCCTCTGCCGGAGACTTGTTGTTCCTGACATCTGAGGCATTGATGAGGCTTTCATATTCTTCGACGACCATGAGGATTTTGGAGGACAAGGAAAGCTGATTGCCCCGCAAACCGCCTGGATAGCCTGATCCATCGATCCGTTCATGGTGCTGCTTGATGATGTGGGCCACGGTATTGGGAAGCTCCGGGAACTGCGCGAGAATGTGGAGCCCTAACTCGACGTGTTGTTGAAATGCCTTTCGATCGTAGTCAGCCATGCGCAGGCCCCGCTTTTTTATCAGGTCAGGCGGGAGCAGCTGTTCACCGATGTCGTGCAGGAGGCCGGCGATTCCCAGTAGCTTGACTTCTTCCTGGCTGAGATCGAACTGACGGCCTAGCAGCATGGCAAGTACTGCCACATTCATGGCATGCAGCACCGCTTTGTCGGTGACATCCTGTGCGCCGAGGAGACTCCCCATCGCGCTGGCTGTGTCGTCAGCCATAATCAGCTCTGTCAGTCCATTGATCATGTCCTTTGCAACCGTGAGTCCCGTGTCAGATCCATTCTTGATGTCCGCAAGCGCGTCCGAGCCCTGTGCGAGTGTTTGCCTGTACACAATATCGGCCTGCTGAAGACCTTCCTGGTATCGGGTGACTGTCGGCGGCATGATGGCGGTTTCGGAAGGCGGCGCGATGAGAGAGACGGTTTCATCCTGTGCGGTGTGAGCATGCCCATCCGTGCGCTGCCCCAGCGCATCAGGATCTGACAATACGACATCGACGAGTACTGAGCGGAGTTCCAAGCCTCGGATAATGGAGAGTTCCTGCTCCGTTGTAATTTTGAATCGTTTCTTGGCGAATGGATGTTTGAACCAGGAACAGTCCAAATCCACGAACATGCCGATCTTCAGTTGTGCAGGTTCTATGGAAAGAGTTTCAGCGGTGAATGGCCGCGATGCCTGTGTCGCCAATGGTTTCGGCACGAGTGTCCTCTAGTCTTTCAGGGTTCCATGGGTTAAGACCTGAGTTGAGACTTCAAGAGCTTCTATCGGTATGTCGGTGCGCGGACTTAAGAGTTGAGTCGGTGACCAGGGGTAAGGCCACGTTCTTGAACGAGGATTGCCGAGGGAGGGGATACGGATCGTTACTTCTTAATATCCAGGATTGCCCCCAACATGGCGTCCGCCGTTTTGAGCGTTCTCAGGTTTGCTTCAAAGCCGCGTTGCGCCATAATTTGGCTCACAGCTTCCTCTCCCAGATCGACGTTCGAGAGCTCAACCTGTCTAGGTCCTTGCGCGGTATCTTTGAGCACGGCCGGCCCGGCGGAATTATCCTTCTGAACAACGGGGAGCACGCCTCCTGCGTCGGCTTCGACGAACTCGGTTCTGGATTTCTTAAATTCATCGGTGTTGACGTTCGCCACATTATGGGCTGAGACTTCCATCTGTTTTGCATAGGCGGTCAGCCCTGATAAGGCGGTATGAATTGCAGAGACCATATCGTACCTCCATGTGTGACGGCTGCCTGCTCAGGCTTACTTCAAGAGTAGCAAAAGTCTTACCGTCGCTAGCAGGGAAGGATCGGCAGGAACCGGCAACAGCGAGCAAGGATGGAGACCGGCCTGGCCAAAATTGGTGGATTCTGACGGAAAATTTCGGTACAGTGCCGGCCTATGAATCGTGGACCGGGCTATCAACTCTACAGCGATTTCAACTGTCCTTTTTGCTATGCGTTGCATGAGCGATTGCACGACCTGAATGTGATCGAGCGTTGCGAATGGCGCGGGGTGCAGCATGCCCCGCATTTGCCCCGTCCCATGAAACCCTGGAGCGGGTCGTTGGGCGCGGAACTCCGGCATGAGGTGTCGGTCGTGCAGCGGTTGGCGCCGGAAGTGCCGATTGCCTTGCCGCCCGGGAAGCCGAATACGTTGCCGGCTATCCTGCAGGCTGTCGAATTACTGCAGACGGATCATGCGCAAGGAATGGCGTTCGTTCGCGCAGTGTATCGCGCCTTCTGGCGAGATGGGCAGGATATTTCCGATCCGTCGGTCTTGGGCCGGCTGTCAGGCGTCACGCTTCCCGGCGATCAGGATGAGACGAGCCATAGGATTTCCCAAGAGTGGGAGGCGGCGTGGCACAGAACAGGCCAGGCCGGCGTTCCATTGATTGTCTCGCCGCAGGGCGATCTTCTTGTCGGCTGTGTGCCGCTGGAACGGGTGCGGCGATTTTTTGCGTGATTCACTCGCCTATCTTGCACCTCTAGCAGGATGCTGAAAAAGTCCGCCAGCGGCGTTCTCGCATCGCTCAGCGGCTCAACGTGGGGAACCAGCGGAGGCAAGATACCTATCCGCTCGCATGTGATCGAAGCGAGCGGTTCAAGCGAAGCTTGGTATGTACCTCCTCGCATCTTCGCTCGCTGCGGCGTTGCCTGTGGAAGGGTGCGTCTTGGCGCACCGGGGTGGGCGGGTGAGAATAGGGGCCATTTTGAGCATCCTGGGTGACACATTGGTATCGTCTCGATCTTCGATACCTATGCGAGCACAGGGGTCACAACGAGTTTTTCCTCAACTTGCTAGGCCGCGCTACACCGGATAATCCGGCTACCGCCCCATTCGATCTTTGAATGTCAGTTCTGCCACTGCCGACTTATCCAGCTCACCCTTGCCTGCCTGGATGAGGCGCCGATACTGACTGAGTGTGGCTTGAGCGACCGGGAGCGAGAGTCCGGTCCCCTTCGCTAAGTCAAGCGCGATCGCAGAATCTTTTGCGGCGTGCGCAGTTGAAAAATAGCACTCGTGCGCCCGATGCTGCATGTCTTCTCCGTCGGTCTCCAGTACTCGGGAAGCGGCACCTGTCTGGCTGAACACCTCCCGCAGCAGGGTCAGGTCGATTTCCAAGGCCTCGCCCAGTCCCAACCCTTCGGCCAACGCGGCGGTGTTGCTGTTCATCACCATATTGACGAGAGCCTTCACGGCCGCTGCTTTTCCTGCGGGACCGATATAGCGGACGGTTGTGCCTATGGCATCGAGGACCGGCCTGGCCCGGTCGAAGGCGTTCCGTGTGCCGCCGCACATGAGATAGAGCGTGCCTTGACGCGCCTGGGTGATGCTGCCGGCCATACAGGCTTCTATGCTGGCTCCGCCGCGCACGGTGACCAGCTGTTCGATCTCACAATGAACGTTCGGGGAGAGCGTTGCACAATTGATGAAGATGCGGTCGTGCGCATGGGTGAGCAGCGAGGTTTCGTCTTGCTCGGCGAAGATTGCACGCATGGCCTGATCGTCCGACACGGCGGTAATGATGACGGAGGAGGTTTGGGCGACCGCTGCGGGTGTGTGTGCGCGTGTGATGTGGAGTTGTTCAGCCAGGTCCGCCGCTGCCGAAGCGTGAAGATCAAAGACCGACGTCAACTGAAAGCCAGTCTCGCTCAGGCGGCGCGCCATATTGGCACCCATGCGCCCCACGCCGATAAATCCGATACGAAACTGGTGTTGCATGCGGGATCTCCCTCAGAGGTTGCACGGGTAAGGTGCCGTGTTGGGGAGATTGTACACAGATACGATGCCTTGCGCATCTGCCATGAGGATGGAATGAATTTCAGCGCCACGTTACATGATGCGACATACAGGAAGGGCTGACGGCATCGTGCCGATCCCTGGCGCAACCGCCCTATCCCATTGCAGCCCAGATCTTTTGTGCGTTTTCACCTGTAAAGGTGACATCGTCCTGCGATGAAGAGCTGCGCTCAAAGTAGAGGCGGAGCATGCCTCCGCCGAAATGAGCCTCCCGAACCAGGTCGAGGTTGATCGCCATTTCACCGGGACGTTCTTCGTTCTTCACTTTGACAAATCGCATGATTCAGCCCTCCTTTGAAAGTGTCAGATCCCATATCAGTGCAAGGCCTGTCCATATCCCGTTCTCTGTGTCGCGCAATCTAAAGTAGACGGCCTGCCAAAGCTCGTCAACTGAAACGCGAGTTCTGATTGGAGATTTGAGACAATGCGAATTCGGCGCGTCTCAACTCAACGCCGGCCATCGTACCAAACGGAGAGATGTTTCTTGTCCGTCAAAGTCCGGCGTCGATTGAACAACATTCGCAGAATTTGTCCGGCGATTTCGCGCGCGGAATAGAGGGATATTTTGCGTGGCGAGGTGTCGAGCGGGTGCGTCGTTAGAATAGTGAATTCCAGATTGCGCTGGCGCCCCCATTTTCGTATTCGTTTGCTGAGATCGATTTCTTCCAGTGCGTAGAGTTCTTGGCTGAATCCACCGACTTCCACAAAGGCATCCCGGCGGCATACAAACAGGGCGCCGGCGGCCCAGTGAAGCAGGATTGACACTTGTGTCCAGAATCGCAAGATTCCATGTGCCCACCAGGGCAATCCCGGCATGGAAAGCGTGCTGCCGCAGCCCACATAGGTCTTGGACGTTATGACATGTAGAATGTCGCCCAGTAATTCAGGACTGAGCACACTGTCGGCATCCAGAAACAGCAGCCAGTCACCGGTTGCGACAGCCGCTCCGGCATTACGCGCCCGGCTGATCTGATTGATGGGTTCAAACACCACCTGTGCCCCTGCTTGTTTGGCCAGGCAGGCGGTGTCGTCGGTGGAATTATTGTCGGCCACAATAAGTTCCCATGTGACGCCGGAAGCGGAGTGCGCAGTCAGTGCGTCGGTTACGGATCGAAGACAGCGTTGTATCAGCTGCGCTTCATTGAATGCTGGAATGATGATGGAGAGACGCATGGTGCAATGGAGCCCGGTGATCATTTCGAGTATAGCGTTTCCGGCAGATTTTCTATGATGCCATAGTTGCCATGGACAGGGCTATTGAGACAGGATACAGCATGGGCTATTCTCCAAGACATCACCAGGAGGGATTTCATGCCGAAACGAGTGCGGACCGGACTGACACGTAGCGATATCCTCGACCGGTACATCGAGCGGGTTAAGCAGATGCTGGTGAAGTTCCAGCCGTTTCTGTCGCGCAAACGCGGCGGTGTGTCGCTGGAGGAGTTCGACGAGGCTGCCGAGGAATTGATCGGACAAGTGTTCGGCGCGGCGTCGAACGAGGCGGAGGCGTACGTGTATGCGAAGACCGGTGAGTCAGCCCTATTGCCGGAAGAGGCGCAGGAGAGCGGGACGCACAATGTCGAGCGCGAAAGCCTTCACCAGCGCAGGCAGGTGCTTGAAAGTTGCCTGGCCGATTTGGAGATGCGCCGGCGTGTGCACGTGTCCCGGGAAGGTAAGCAGGGACTCAAGGCAATGGTCGAGCACTATATGTCGCGGGACGTGCGAAGCATCCATCAAGCCGCGTCAATCAAGGAGGCCGGTCGACTGCTGTTGAAATACAAGGTGGGCTCATTGATGGTGGACGATGGCTCCCGTTACATCGGGATCGTCACCGATTCCGATCTTAGCCGGAAAGCTGTGGCCAAAGGGTTGGACCCCAACAACACCACAGTCATGACTTGCATGAGCAAGGCGGTGACGACGATTGAGGAAGACGAGCCGGTCTCAGAGGCCATGGCTCTTATGAAGAAACTGGGTATTCGGCATCTCCCTGTCACCGCCGACGGCACCATCATTGGCGTACTGTCTGTGGCGGACCTGCTCCGGGCGCTTACGGAATAGCTAGTGGTTTAGGCTTATTCCAGGCGGGGGCGGGGGGGTAGGATAAGCCCATCCGAAGAGGCGTCGAGACAGGCGACATGAGCAGCTGACTGCCTATGTCGCCTGTCTTTTTGTGCGTTAACGCCCCGTCCTAATGTCCGCCTCCAGGGTCTTCGACATGAGTAAACTCTGGAGCGTCTTCATAGGGATGTTCGACAGTACCAGTGGCTTTGAGCACTGTGCCGACGACCAACCCACCGACTATCGCAATGGCGAGGGAGATGCCGATGCCGGCAATTTGTGCGCCGGCGACGCCGGGAACAATGACTATCGCGCTGAGGCCGCCCAATAGTCCAGGCATCCCATGGAGATTGTGGACGCCGCAGGTGTCGACCAGCTTGATTTTAGATTCAAGCATGGGCTGAATAAACACATATCCGATAACCGAGAGGATGCCGGCGAGCACCCCGATCGTGAATGCGCCGGTTGGTCCCACGACATTACAGGTCGAGCCAATGGAGACTCCGCCTGCCAGAGCGGCATTGGCCATATCCATCATTGATGTTTTTCCTTTGTGCAGATAGGTGCTCAGGAAATAGGTGGCGAGAGTGGCGCCGCTTAAGGACAAGAGGGTATTCACGATAGTTTGCGGCATTTCTTCAAACGGCACAATCGCAGTGGCGAAACTCGGCCAGAAGAGCCACAGCACCATCGAGCCGAGCATCGAGAAACGGTCGGATGTCGGGTCGGATTCGATCGGCTGGCTGCGTTGCTGCGCAGTGGTCAGGACGAGAGAGGCCGCAAGTCCGAAATAGGCGCCGAATGCGTGAATGACGATCGAGCCCGCGGAGTCCTGGAAGCCTTTGGTAAGCCCCGATCCATTGTCCAGCACGAGCCACTCGTTGAGCGCATATAGGGGCACCAGCAAGAGCGTGAGTAGGGCGTACTGAAAGACACGCAACCGCCCAAGCACCGCGCCCATTGCGATCAAGGTCGTCGCGACGGAAAATTCAGCCAGCATCAGTGTTTCCACCGAATGTGGTTTCAGCGCATGGCCGACCATTCCATTGGCTCGTAAAAATATATAGAGGGGCAGCCCGGTTGCGACCACCAGGTAGGTGCCGGTGGTTGCGCCGAAGCCATAGCGCCGGACGAATACCATCAAAAATCCGAATCCCACCACCAGCATGGCCAGGATGTGGATCGAGTAGTTATATTGTGCGACCAGGCGCGCTTCGTTGATGCCGCCCGTAGGTTCTGAAGCGCTCGCCCAACTGCTGAAGCATAAAACCAGCAGACTGACCACACCGAGTGCCTTTACACAGACGGCATGCCTCATGTCGATCCTCCTTATATAGGCCAGGCGCGGGTGGGGATGCTAAACGGACGCGAGTGTACTCCACTGTTTGTGAATATGAAATGGGCAATCAAACGGGAAACGAAAAAGTCAGAGAAAGGGACGAGGCATGAATCGATACCGATCCACAAACGCTGCGGTCGGCGTCCCATCATGATCATGTACAGGAGGACCGTCAGGCATTACCTGGGTAATGCCTGGTGATCGCTCTTGCGTCTGCGGTTCTGGCTTCCTACGCGGTTGCGCTCTTGGTCGTAGCCGACGGCGGCGTAGTATAGCGCACGATCGAAGAAGTGATCGAGCATCTGGAGCAACTCCAGCTTCCCGTTTAATTCCATAGCATTATCGGCAAGACCTTCACGATCGATAAAAGCACGCACATGTTCCTTGGTGGCGGTAATGGCCCAGAAGAAGTGGCTATAGCCGACGCCCTGTTGGACACGTGTCGCTCCCAGCTCAGTGTAACGCCGGGCCAACTGATCTTCGGTCTTGTGCAGCAGCCAGTCGCTCAGATTACGATAGATCTCGCGGGTCCGGGCTTCAAGTTCGTCCGAAGGGACCTTGCGCAAATCACTACATTGGGGGGCGCTCCATACTTTCTCGCTAAGCTCGCGGGA
This sequence comes from Nitrospira sp. SG-bin2, assembly GCA_002083405.1. Lineage (GTDB taxonomy): Bacteria > Nitrospirota > Nitrospiria > Nitrospirales > Nitrospiraceae > Nitrospira_D. Next base: position 100,469 of record LVWT01000017.1, read on the forward strand.
AAGGTCTTCAGCGTGCTTCTCGATGAGCTGAATGAGTCGGACAGCCAATGCCGGCATGGGGTACCTCCATGTAGGGGTGAGCGGTGGCCGATTGTAGCGCTCTCCTCTGATAGAACGCAAGCCGATCGATCATCATTCATTGGGGGAACCATCAGATCTCATTAGGGGAAGTTACCGCTGGAATTGCGAATTTGCCGGAGTTATTGATAGGTTATAGATACAATTAAGGTGTCGGGAGTAACTGGCATGACAGGAGGTGGAATATGGCGTATCCAACCAATTCCGTCATGGCGCGGATTCTGTGGTGTCGAAGACAGAAAAGGCGGGCGAATGGGCGGCTTGATTTAGAAGAATGGGCTGCTGAAGAAGAGGGTCTCCGAGACGCGCTTCGCAATCAAGATCACTCCCATCAATATCGATGTGGTCCGCCCGAGGTGCTCATGCGGTATGCGATAGGGCTTCAGGATGGGCGTGTGTTGCTTCGCACCGGCGCCGTCGGACTCCAGTTCAGATTGCCCGGAACGTCGCATTAGCCCGCATGACGTGCGTTCCTCTTGAAGCCTATCACGTCCTTCGGCTCTGCTCAGGACGGTGAGCCTGTCGAACCGTATCTCGCAAGCGACAATCAGACGTGCTCTTTCCGTCCTGAGTCTCGCGCTTCACAAACAACAAAATTCCATGTGATGTGGTAGTTGTCCATTTTTTGCGGCATCGCGTGTTGCCACGCGCAGGGGTGTATTCACCAAGTCGATCACCAGTCGATCGGTTACTCTCGCTCAATTGGGTCCTTACGCCCGATTCTTCGGTGCTTCTAACCACTAATTGATCGAGTGAAGTCCGTCTGTTAGTTATTCTTTTGTGGGGTGACGTTCCCCTCACACGGGGTATAGTCGTGAATGTGATTGCTCCTGTATTCTCCTGTGACTGAACCAGAATGCCGAATTGACTCGAAAAATATGGCGAGCAACTCTATGGTGAAACCCACTATGAATAGTCGAAGGTCCTACGAACCCATCGATAACCGGTTCTCTGAACGTGTGGTTGTTACCTGTCGAGTGCGCTATACAGGTGAAATCTCGACCCAGCCTCACCAAGGAGAAGGACTGACCAAGAATTTGTCCGTGTCCGGATGTCAAATCATCAGCGACCGTCCTGTGACGCGCGGAACATTGCTCACTCTCACAATTGCACTTCCCGACGAATTGCCCCCGCTCATTTTGAGTTCTGCTCATGTTGTCTGGGTGTCTGGCTGTCAGTCATCCGTCCGATTTATGCGTCTGAGCCAGGAGCACCGGAAGCGGATTCAGTCTTTCATTTGGAAGAGTATCTCTCGTGATTCCCTCAGTGATACACGGACTCGATTCCGGCTGGCATAGTCATTCCAGCAGTGCCTCTACAACAGGACTACCCCTCTCTGGAATATCTTCCTCTTCGTGAGTCACTCCGCAGCGCCCTGTCACAGTGTTGATCATCAGTCCGGCGTCTGTTTTGACTGACGATTCAAAGTATGTGCGGTATTGTCGAGACAAGCATGAGCAGTTTTCCCATGATAAGTCGTGATTTCTTTTTCTGAACGGGAGACGTTTCCGATTACTGCCTCACTGCCTTCCGACACTGGTTTTCTCTGCATAGGCGCTGGTCGTTCCGCTGTCCACAACTTCAGATGCTATTCCTGCCATAGATCGAGTAGAGTAAGCAGCGAATTCGTCGTTGTCTGATGATTTGGAGGGATCATGGCAGTATTTCGGCGCCCGGAATTGGAAAAGGATAATCCCGTCGCTCCGCAGATGTATGTGGGGCCACGGAGGAGGCGTGCGCTGGCGAGAGCGACCTCAACCCTGCAGCGCGCTCCGCAGGAGAGTGTGGCTGAGGTGATGCAAAGGTTGACGGCGGCGGCGGAGCGGTTTGTGGCGAGTGTGCCGCCGGCCAGGCACTCGACTCAGGAACGAAAGGCGTTGCTGGAGGCGATCGCGCTGGCGCACGAGAGCTTGGCCGAAGCATCACGCGAGGAGTCGTGAGCATCGAAACAACGCTATACTCAAGATTGAAAAGTTGAAACCCAGCAGGGTTCGTGTTATCCGCCGTCGTCTGTAAACTGTTGTCTCAGAGCGTACGCGCACTATAAAGCACCATGCAGTACATCCATCTTGGCCGTTCGGGCGTGAAGGTCAGCCGGCTCTGTCTTGGCACGATGAACTTCGGGCCTGAGACAAGCGAGGCTGACAGTTTTGCGATCATGGACCGTGCGCTGGACCTCGGCATCAATTTTTTTGACACGGCGAATGTGTATGGCTGGAAGGTGGGGGAAGGGTGGACGGAACAAATCGTCGGGCGTTGGCTCAATCAAGGCGGACGGCGTGAGAAAATTGTCCTAGCGACGAAAGTCTTCGGTCGCATGGGTAACTGGCCGAATCAGTCGCGGCTTTCGGCCTTGCACATTAGGCGAGCCTGTGAGGAGAGTTTGCGGCGGTTGGGCACCGACTACATTGATCTGTATCAGATGCATCATATTGATCGGGAGTCACCGTGGGAGGAAATCTGGCAGGCGATGGAGCAGCTGGTCCGCGAGGGGAAAATTCTCTATGTCGGCAGCAGTAATTTCGCCGGTTGGCATCTGGCCCAGGCACAAGAGCTGGCCAGGAACCGCCATTTTCTTGGACTGATCTCCGAGCAGAGCCTCTATAATCTGGTCGAGCGGACGATTGAGCTGGAGGTAATTCCGGCCTGTAACGCGTATGGCATCGGCGTGATACCCTGGAGTCCGTTGGCGCGCGGGTTGCTGGCAGGAGCGCTGAAGCCGGTGACGGTTGGACGGCGGGCGGACGAGGATTTGAAGAAGGAAATAGAAAAGCATCGCCCAAAGCTCGAAGTGTATGAGACGTTTTGTCAGAGCATGGGCGAGCAACCTGCCGATGTGGCGCTCGCATGGCTGCTTCATCAGCCGGCGGTGACGTCGCCCATCATTGGACCGCGCACGATGGATCAGCTGAATGGCGCCATGCGGGTCTTAGCGCTGACGTTGAGCGCCGAACAGCTGAAGCGATTGGACGCGATCTTTCCGGGCCCGGGCGGGACAGCGCCGGAAGCCTATGCCTGGTAGGACCTGAGGCGCATTTCCTCGAAAGAGCCGATAGCGTATGCGTATGGCACGAAATCGGAGAACGAATTGAAAGCAAATCCAGGCTCTGATCTGACTACGTGCCATATGCTCCGGTCCTCAGCCCTTCAGCCTTTTATTCCTTCTGTGCATCTATTAAGATAAGCCGGTCTGATCCCTTCAATTCCTTCGCATAAGGGGCTTCCGTTGAAAGCCAAAACCAGTTTCTCCTGCCAATCCTGTGGTCATCAATCGCTACGATGGCTCGGCCGTTGCCCTGACTGTGGCGGCTGGAACACCATGAAAGAAGAGCGGCAGGCTGCTACCGGCAAGGGCCGTCCCATAGCGATGAAGACTGCCTCAGTGCCGGCCACGCCGATCGGCGAGATCGAGGTTGTGGGTGAGGATCGCCGGCTGACCCGCATCGGTGAATTCGACCGGGTGCTGGGTGGCGGTGTAATCCCAGGCTCTGTGATCTTGATCGGCGGCGATCCCGGAATCGGCAAGACAACGTTGCTGCTTCAGGCGCTACCTCGTTTGGCTTCACCCGCGCAACCTGTCCTCTATGTGTCCGGAGAAGAATCGCCTCGCCAGATCAAAATGCGAGGGCAACGGTTGGGCATCGACCATCCCAATCTGCTGATTCTTGCGGAGACTTCTCTCGAACAGATCTTGAAAGCCATCCAAGAAATTCAACCGGCGGCCGTGGTCGTGGATTCGATTCAAACGGTATACACGGAACAGATTACGTCCGCGCCGGGCAGCATCAGTCAGGTGCAAGAAGTCGCCGGCCAGCTCATGTGGTTTGCCAAGCGCGCGGGAGTGCCGGTCTTCATCATCGGCCATGTGACGAAGGAAGGAGCAATCGCCGGGCCGCGATTGCTGGAGCATATCGTCGATACCGTGCTCTATTTTGAAGGAGACAAAGGGCACAGCTATCGCATTCTCCGCGCCGTGAAGAACCGCTTCGGTTCGACCAATGAAATCGGCGTGTTCGAAATGAAAGACGGGGGGCTGGAGGAAGTCAACAATCCCTCGGAGCTATTTTTAGCCGAGCGGCCGCAGCGCAGCACGGGGTCGGTCGTGGTGTCGAGCCTCGAAGGTACCAGGCCGATTCTAGTCGAGCTGCAAGCGCTGGTGTCCTCGACGAGTTATGCCATGCCGAAACGAATGGCCAATGGGGTGGATCTCAACCGGGTGTCGTTGTTGCTTGCAGTGATGGAGAAACGGCTGGGGCTGCATCTTTCCGGGCAGGATGTCTACGTGAACGTGGTTGGTGGTATGCATATCGATGAACCTGCGATCGACCTGGGGCTCGTTGCGGCGGTCACGTCGAGTCTGCGCGAGACGCCGATTGAGCCGGGCCTCCTGATTCTCGGTGAAGTGGGACTCGGCGGGGAAGTGCGTGCGGTGAGTCAGGCGGAGTTGCGCATCCGGGAGGCGGCGAAGATGGGATTCAAGCGCTGTCTGCTGCCTGAGCGGAATCTTGCGAAGCTCGATCCGATCGACGGTATGGAGTTGGTTGGAATCCAGGATGTGCGAGAGGCGCTGGATGTGGTGCTGGCGTAGAGAAGCGAGGGAGGGACGCGTCTCAGTGCTCGCGCAACGCGCGGTCTCGGAAGACCCTCGCTGGGGAAACGGCGCGTCTCGGCGCGTCGTGAGGTGGGTGGGTGAGATGTCGTGCGCAGTCGAGCCGCATCCCTCCCTGCTTCCCTTTGGAGGGGATGGGAACAGGATGAGAAGCACGCCTCGTTGCTCGCTGAATGCGCGCCCTCAGAAGGGCCTCATTCAATGCGCGCAGGGGAGGCATGCCTCTCACCCTGTTCAGAAGGGATGGGCGAAAGGTATCGGAATCGGGGTGATTCGATCCATTGTCGGTGTGTCTATTGCGGCAGTACTACTGACTGGCATGGGCTGCGCATTGTTTCGATCTGCGCCGGAGGGGACGTTCAAGCGGGCGACGGCAGAAGAGTTGACGGTTTTGCTGCGGCAGCGGGAAGCTGCGATTCATTCGATGAAAGGGTTGTTTAGCGCCAAGGTGCGCGGCGGGTTCATTCCCATCGCATCCCGAGTCGAGGGCGCGGTGTATTATCGCCGTCCCAATGCATTGCGGCTTCGTGGATTTACCAGCATCGGAAGCGAATTGTTTGAGTTCGTTCAAGCGGATGATGTGTACAAGCTAAGACTGCCGACCATAGGACGGGTGTTGATGGGCCACCAATCGGAGATGGCCGAGATGGGGAAACTCGCGCGCCCATTTCAGTTGAGTGTCTGGGCTGTGGGCGGTGTGCTCGGCACCGGTACGATTGCGAAGGGAGAAACCGTGAAGCTGGCGGACGAGGGGGATCGCTATCGGCTGGATGTATATGCGCCTGTGAACGGTTCAGCGGCGCAGCCTGTGCTGGCCCGCCGGTTATGGTTCGACCGGCGAACCTTATTGGTCGTGCAGGAAGATCGTCTGACGGAAACCGGTGAAGTGGACGCCACGATTCAGTATGAGGATTTTCGACCGATCGGGGAGCAGGGGGATCGGTCGTCGCCGGCGAAGGCGATGGCGTCGGCTCAGCTGCTTCGGCCGTTCAAGATTTCTCTCGAAGATGGTCGTGGACAGGGGAGTGTGCAAGTCACGTTTCATGAAATGCTGACCAACCAGGCGATCAAGACGGAAGACCTGGGGCAGATTTCTTAATCACCCATGAAGATTTTGGCGATTGAAACAGCGACGGCGTGGCAGAGTATCGCAATTCTGGAGGACGACGTTGTCTTAGCGAGGCGGGATCAGGATGCCGGCAGTGCTCATGGCCTGTTGCTCCTACCCTCCATCGATCGCATGCTTGCGGAGGCAGGTCTACAGCTCAGCAGCCTTGATGGGCTGGCCTGTTCGATCGGCCCAGGTTCGTTTACAGGCATTCGAGTGGGAGTGGCAACGTGTTTAGGACTGCGGGCTGCGACTGGTCTTCCGCTTGCCTTGGTTCCGACGCTGGAGGCGATGGCCTGGGGCGTGAGATCGACGATGTTTCCTATCTGCCCTATCTTGACGAGCCGTAGAGGGGAACTGTATTGGGCGATCTTTCGCCGGCAGGTTGAAGGAGGCCTGGATTGTATCTTGTCAGAACATGTCGGTCCACCAGGCTTGTTGGCCAAGAGTCTTCCCGAGCACTCATTGGTATTCGGCGACGGATGGGTGTCGATGGAATCAGAGATTCGTGCGGCATTGCCTTCGAACGCGACGGTTTCGCTGGGATCCCAGGAGGTTGCGAAACCATCCGCAGTCAATGTCGCTATTCTGGGCATGCATCGGCTTCGCCGAGGGGACGTCGCAGGTGATTGTGTGGCGCCGCGCTACGTTCAGCGGACGGAGGCGGAACTCAAATACGAACAGTCGGGCGGGCTGTCTGCAACAGCTCGCCGGCAGGAGCGAGTAGCGGTTGCGGCTTCCAAACAGTCGGCCAGGGGGCATCAACGGAAAGGGCAGGGATCTCGTCCGGGACGGTCGCATGACTCGTGAGTTTCCGGGTGAATGCCGGATTGTGCCGGCGACCGCTGAGATGCTGCCTGAACTTCTTGAGTTAGAAGAAGCTTGCTTCTCTGCCCCCTGGACGCGCAAAATGCTGGAAGCTGAATTGACCGGTAACCAGTTCGCCCGATTTCTTGTTGCGACGGTTCACCAGAAAGCGGTGCCGTCAAATGGGACGATCGTGGGGTACCACTGCTTTTGGATCGTGTTTGAAGAGCTGCGACTGATGAACCTGGCCGTGCATGCATCGATGCGGAGGCGGGGAGTCGGGCGGGCGCTTGCAATCGAGGCCATCACTATGGGGTTGGCCCACGCGGCCACTCGTGCGGTACTTGAAGTGCGTTCCTCAAATGAGCCCGCGCAGCGCCTCTATCGGCAGCTGGGATTTGTTCCGGTCAGTACCCGCCGCAGTTATTATACGAATCCAATTGAAGATGCGGTATTGATGGCTATGGAGCCGCTGGTGATGCCGGCAGGCTCGCAGCACACCCGTATCGCAGGAGGAGAGGGAGTAATTCCAGCACAGTAACTTAACCGAGGAGGTGCCGCATGTTGACAGACGATGCAATTGTCGAACGGCTTCGCCAAGCAAACTCGGAGTTTCGGGAACTGGAAGTCTCGCACCATCGGTTGGATCACGAACTTAATGAATTGCAGAGACGTCACGTGCTGACACCGGCGGAAGAACTTGAGAAAAAGCGGATCCAAAAGGAAAAGCTGGCTAAGAAAGACAAACTCGCGGAATTAATTCGGCTCTACCGCGAAGAAGGATTGCAGGCCGCCGCACATTGAAGGAGACGACCGGCCGCTGGGCCGACCGGCGGCCGGATGCGTTGCCATGAATCATCACATCAATCCGCTTGCTGTCCATATTCAGACCATCAAGCGTCGATTGGTCGTCATCGGGGTGGCTATTCTGGTCTCCTTGATCGTGACGTTTTCCTTCTCAGGTCAGATGGTGGCATGGCTGAATCGGCCGTTTCAGAACCAGCTGGTCTTTTATGGACCGACCGAAGCCCTATTCGCTTCCATTAAAGTCTCGCTCCTGGCGGCTGTGATTCTGAGCCTGCCCATCATTTTTTATCAATGCTGGAAATTCGTCGAGCCGGCACTATTGCCGAAGGAGCAACGCTGGGCCATTCCGCTGTTTTTTTTGGCAGCAGGCCTCTTTGCCCTCGGCTTGGTCTTCTGCAATCTGGTGATCCTTCCGCTGGTCATCGACTTCTTCGTCAGTTTTGGGCTCGATCGGGACGTCACTCCGCAGCTGAGTGTGGGGACGTACATCGATTTTAACGTGAAGTTCCTGCTGATCTTCGGCTGTGCATTTGAGCTCCCGCTGGTGATGACGTTGCTGGCGGTGACCGGGGCGGTCTCAGCGCAGATGTTCGCGCGGTACCGCAAACATGCTATTCTGTCGAATCTGATTTTGGCAGCCATTATTACGCCTGATGCGACGCTCTTTACGATGCTGCTGATGGCGGTCCCGTTGATGGCGTTGTATGAGATTGGAATTCTAGGCGCAAGGTTCTTTGGCCGAAGTTCAGCAGGCGGCGGGATCGATCTTCCGGTCGATCCTGATTTGCCGATCGGGACTGCGGGAACACGATTACGATGATGAAACGGTATGCGTTCGTGTGCGGTATGCGAATCCTGTCTGCAGGGGGACTGCTCTTCTGTCTTGCGCCTGAGATGTCGACGGCCGAAACGCCGGCGCCGGTTACCATTTCCGGAGAGGCTGCACGGGGTCCGTTTGATCAGTCGGCTGCCAGTGTTCAGGCGCTCGTGGTGACGGGGAGCGGCGCGGTCTATGCCGGCTCCTTTGGCCACGGAATTTTCCGCACGGCAGACAAAGGCTCAACATGGGTTCCGGTAGGAGGCGGCGTGACGGATCCTTTCATCTTGAGCTTGACGGTTGCGAGAGATGGGGCGGTCTATGCCGGGACATTCAGGGGTGGGGTCTTCCGTTCACATGACGATGGAAAGAGCTGGCAGTCGGTGAATGCCGGTTTAAAGCGGCTTGAAGTCAAGGCGTTGATGGCAGCTGAGGATGGACTCTATGCAGGGACGAGCGACGGTGTGTATCGGCTGAATGAACCTGAGGATCGATGGTCAGTCGTCACCACCGGGTTGGACGACGTACTGGTCCATGCGTTGGCCCGATCCACGGACGGCACTCTCTACGCAGGAACATCAGGTAAAGGCGTTTTACGGTTTAAACGTCATTCGTCCGGTTGGTCGCGCATGCAGCATGGCTTGAAGAATCATGAAGGCATGATCGAAAATTTCATTCGCGTGCTTGTCATCGATCAGGATCAGGGCATCCTGGCCGGCACCTTTGATGGCGGGGTGTTTCGGAGCGCCGACGGCGGGCTGACGTGGCGTTCGATCAGCCGGGCGTTGCCTAACGATTCCATCCGTGGGATTGTGCTGTTGGATCAGGGCGTGATTGTGGCCACAGGGAATGGTGTCTTTAAGACATCCGACAAGGGGAAACAATGGATTCCCGTGAACAAGGGGTTGACGAGTTTATCGGTCCAGTCGCTGATTAGCGTCGGCGGCGGCGGTCTTTATGCGGGGACAAGCGAGGGAGTGTTTCGCAGCGACGATGGGCTGACGTGGACGGCGGTCAATCAAGGGCTCGATGTCGGGATGGCGCCTCCGCCGTTCCTGTTTCGATAACGAATGAAAAGCGAAAGGATAGAGGTCATGACAGAGGCTACTGAAAAAACCCAGGCGAGAATCACAGTGACGAGCAAAGGAGCGGCGGTTGGTGACATGGTCATCAGATTCTTCCCCGATGTAGCGCCTGGCCATGTCGCTAATTTCGTCAAACTGTCGAAAGACGGTTTTTATAATGGCACAACCTTCCATCGCGTCATTCCCGGATTCATGATCCAGGGCGGTGATCCCAACAGCAAGAACCCCGATCGATCAATGCATGGAATGGGCGGGCCTGGCCACAAGGTCAAGGCCGAGTTCAACAGCAAACCCCATAAGCGCGGTATCGTATCGATGGCCAGGAGTAATGATCCTGACAGTGCCGGCTCACAATTTTTTATCTGCGTGGCTGATGCTAACTTTTTGGATTGGCAGTACACCGTCTTTGGCGAGGTTATCAGCGGCATGGAGGTGGCAGACACAGTGGTCGGGATGAAGCGGGACGGACGGGATAATCCGTTGGAGCGTGTGGAAATGACAGTCACGATCAGTGAGGGGTGAATGGTAAGAGGTCAGGGGTGAAGAGATGAGTCGCAAGCTGGAAATGAGGCGACCGTGGCGAAGGGCAGGGACCATCGCTCTAGCGCTTACTCTGTATCCCGTACTCAGCATGTCCGGTTGTGCAATTCCCCATGTCCCGTCACGAATCGTGTATGAAGATCCGGTGAACTATGTGCGGTTGGAGGAGGACAGGAAGGTCTTGCCAGAATGGCCGCAAAGCCATTTTTCACACCCTGCGACGGTGAGCAAGGGAGTGCTCCGGACTATTTTATCGGGCCTGAAGGTTCAGGAGCATCGGGTTGCCCCACTGCGATGGATCCAAGGAGAGGCGCCGCTGGAGCTGGTGTTCAATGATAACGAGGTGACGTTGCTGTCGGCGGAGATGGCTGACGCGCTGGCGCTGGCGCAGTACAATGAACGCGTCACGTTTTATTTGAGTGAGCCGCTCACATTTGCAAGGCGGACAATCACATCGGGTGGGCTTTACATACAAGGAACAGAGCTGCATCTTCTGTTGGGGAATTGGCGGATTATCTACGGGATTCCCACCTATGGCATGATCTACGATCGGCGTTATCCGATGAGGCCGACTGTGGCGAAGGGATTCGATCTTTTTTTTGAGCCGGCCGACGCAGTCATTCCACAGCAGAGCAGTGTCTTGGACAACCTATTAGCCAATTCGAAAGACGAGCTGGTTATTGATCTCAGTAAGGTTACTACGCAGGAGCGGACGCCGGTGTCATTGCCCTCGAGTGTATTTTAGGGAATTATCGGACCGGCCTCCGGGGACTTCATGAAGGGCTTACCTCGAAGGAGGCTTTCGAAAATACATACGCGGTACTTCAGTAATGGCTTCGACAATCGTAGGCCAGCCGAGTTTGCTCTGACCCGCAAGCCGGTCGCGGAACCGGATTGGGATCTCGGAGATGGCCGCGCCAAGTTGGAGAGCCTGCCAGGCCATCTCGACTTGAAATACATACCCTTTCGCTTTGACGCGTGCGAGATCCATGTCAGCGAGGAGCTCCTGGCGGAAGCAGCGAAACCCTCCCGTCCAATCGTGAATGCGTGAGCCGAGAAAGATACTGACATAGGCATTCCCGAGCCGTGAGACCAGGCGTCTCTGCATGTTCCAGTCTTGTGTGCCTCCGCCGGGTATGTATCGGCTCCCGATGACTAAGTCTGCAGTGGTGCTTGCCTGGATCATTCTCGGGATATCCCAAGGCGCGTGGCTGAAGTCGCAGTCCATTTCAACGATAAGCCGATAATTCCGCTCAAGTGCCCATTGGAAGCCGGCCACATAGGCTGGTCCCAGCCCTTCCTTCTTGGCCCGGTGCAGCACATGCACATGCTTCAGTTGCCCGCTCAGTTCATCGGCCAATTGTCCTGTGCCGTCAGGCGAATTGTCATCCACGACCAGGATATCCGCGATTAGATACTGTCCAATCGCTCGGATTAAGGCTTCGAGATTGTTCCGTTCATTATAGGTGGGCAGGACAATGAGCACGGAACGGTCAAAATGAAACGGGACGAGGGGTACGAGTTGCTTATTCGGTGCGGCCTGGACATAGCCAGGATAGTGTTCGTCGGAGGTGTTGAGTTGGCTGATCGCGATGCGGGCGCTGTCGACTCCTCGAGAGATCATGGCCTCAGCTATCTCAAAGTTCAGCGTCACATAGGCTTCATCTGGTCCCAATTCTCGTATGGCCGATAACTCGGATGCATGGGTGATCGGATAATAGCGAACAGTAGGGCGCATAGGCTCGGCTGATAAGGAATCAAAGGGCATGAGGAAGGAGCCAATGGCACACAAGTGAACTACAATGCGCGCCATTGTAGTTGACCACCGGCAGCGTGGCAAGCAGGAGACGGGCCATGAGATCTTCCCGCAGTCGTCCGGTAGGTTTTGACAGCTGATAAATGGCTGTGCTAACTTTCGCAAAACTTAGGGGTTTTCTACAACTTCTTGTAAGGGATAACGCATGAGCATCGCACAATCGCATGTTGTCATTGTTGTCGGCGCGGGGCCAGCTGGGATGGCGGTTGCGGGGAGCATGGCGAAGGCCGGCCATCACGTGATCATTCTGAATCGGGATATCAAATTCGGCGGATTGGCGGAGTATGGAATTTTCCCTGCCAAACTCAAGCTCCGCGGCGGGCTAAAGAAACAATATTGGGAGTTGCTGGAACAGCCGAATGTTCATTATTTCGGCAATGTATCGGTCGGGAACGGCAAGGATCTCACGGTTGAAGACGTGCGCGAAATGGGCGCCGGCGCTGTCGTGTTTACGATCGGCGCGCAAGGTACCAAAGCCATCGGCGTTGAAGGAGATTCCGCCCAAGGGGTCTACCATGCCAAAGACGTCGTGTATCACTTCAATCGGTTGCCGGGGTTTGGAGATCGGCCGTTCGAAATGGGCAACCATGTCGCGGTGATCGGGGCCGGCGACGTCATGGTCGATATTGCGCATTGGCTGACCCGCTATAAAAAGGTGGAACGGGTTACAGCGATCGTTCGACGAGGGCCGGTCGAACGCAAGTACAATCCCAAAGAGATTCGCGCCGTCTGTGCCAATATGGACATCGACGGCATCAAGAAAGAATTCGATCGGATCAAGGATCGGATGGCCGCCGTGGGGCAGAAGGCGGAAGAGGTATTTAAGGGTTTAACGGACGAGTTTACCAAGTGCGAACAGAAGGTCAGCGACACCAAGATGGGATTCAAATTCTTGGCCTCGCCGAAGCGCATTCTAGTCGACGCCAACAATCGAGTGCGTGGGCTTGAGATGGAAGATAATCGGCTGGATCCCAAGGGTGAGGATACAGTGGCGGTCGGCCTGAAACAGTATTATGAGTTTCCCTGCGATTCCGTGGTGTTTGCCGTAGGCGACAAGGTCGATGAAACCGTCGGACTTCCCTACAAGGGTGGGATGTTCGTCACCAACCCGAATAGGTCCGGGAACGATCCGGATGATTCGTTGTTTCAGGCCTATGATGAGAAAGCAGGAAAAGTGATTGAAGGCGTCTTTCTTGCGGGATGGGCGAGAAAAGCAAGCGAAGGCCTCGTTGGTGTGGCAAAGCGAGACGGAGATTGGTGTGCGGAGGTCGTGGAGCGCTACCTTGCATCAAAGAACTCAAGTGCTCAGGTCACAGACGTGCTGAATCGCTTGACTACGGTGTTGAAAGGTCGCAAAAGCCATCCGATCGATGTGAAGGGGCTTCGAGCGCTGGAGGGGGCGGAAAAAGCGCACCAGGGAACTTCTGATTGTATCGGAGAATTCAAATATGCGAGCAATCAGGAGATGGTTTCGCTGATCGAACGGGGGAAAGCCTAGCAGAGTGCTGAAAGATTCGGCCGACAGCCTGTTCTGGTTGTGCCGACGTGTAGTGCGCGGAACCCACGAAGGTGTGGGCACCAGGGTTTTCCGGTAGGTTGTCCAAAGACAGCGGATGCCGGATTTTCCGGCTCCATCATCCGTCTCCCCACTTCAATTTTTCACGCAATACTTCGTAGTAATGGCTTTCCGGAAACCGGATCAGCTTGGTTCGGTGTTCCGAGGCCTGAATGACTGCCGTATCTCCCTGTGTCATGGCAATGCCGACTTGTCCGTCGAGCGTGGCCATCGCTCCTTCATCTTTGCTGGTCAAGGTGACCTCGATTTCAGCATTGCCGGGGACGATCAGCGGACGATGAGTCAGCGTGTGGGGGCTGATCGGCGTCAGGATCAATGATTGTACAGCGGGATTAATGATGGGTCCTCCGGCCGACATTGAGTAGGCGGTGGAGCCGGTTGGCGTCGCAACGATCAGGCCGTCCGCTCGCAGGTTTGTCACGAACTGGCCCTGAATAGCGATCTTCAATTCAATCATGCGGGCCAGAGTGCCTTTACTGATCACGACATCATTGAGCACGATGCCACGGGCCACTGTCTCTCCGTGCCGATGGACATGCGTCTGCAACATCAGCCGTTCATCGAGGGTGAAATCATTGGCGAAGACCCGATCGAGCGAGGCGTAGAGATTATCAAGGCGTACTTCGGTCAGGAATCCGAGGCCGCCCATATTCACGCCCAATATGGGAATGCTTCGTTCTGCGGCCAGCCGTGCTGCATTGAGAATAGTTCCATCACCGCCTAGGATCAGCAGGACGTCAGATTGGATGGCCAATTGGGTCTTTTGAATTCCGCCCTGTTCGCTCAGCAGCGAGGCAGACGTCGTATCGAGCAGGACCGTGATGTGCCGATCTCTGAGCCAGGTCACTACTCCCTGCAGAGTAGGTTTGACCTCGGGAAATTTTGGCTTTGTCAGAATTCCGACGCTTTTGCTTTTCATGGATATGGCATTCAATGATCTATCAGACAGGGAGTGCGCGATTCTATCGGGACGGTTCTTTTCATGTCAACGAGCCCAACGGCCCTATCGCGTGTGTCTGACCACAGGTGCGATTCGTGGGTTCGGCGGAATGACTCTGCCGGTTTCCCTCGCAATCTTGACTCTATGAAATGCTCTGGTTAAACTTAGGCCAAGTTTTTCGATAGGTTTCGCACGAACACGGAAATCTCACAGCCGGTATCCATCAGGAGGAGGCAGGATGTTCGAACGATTCACGGACAAAGGTCGAAAGATCATCATCCTCGCGCGCGAGGAAGCCGAGCGGCACCAGAACGATTATCTCGGGACGGAGCACCTCGTCTTGGCGATTCTCCGTGAGTCTGACGGCATCGCCCTCATGATTTTGAAGAAAATGGGACTTTCAACGGAGCAGATCCGCTTGGAAATCGAGCGTAATCTTCCGGGTGGCGGAACGACGATGACGTTCGGTGAAATCCCGTTCAGCCCGCGCGTGAAGAAAGTGATTGAATACGGTGTCGAGGAAGCCCGTCTTCTTGGACACAACCATATTGGCAGCGAACATCTGCTATTGGGTCTGCTTCGGGAGGAAGAGGGTATCGGCGGGAAGATCTTGCGCAGCTTGGGCGCGAACCTATTGACGGCAAGACAATTGACTGTGACCTTTCTGCGAAAGTCTGCTCCGCGCGAGCGCGACCGGAAGAGCAACACGCCCGCATTGGACGAGTTCGGCCGTGACTTGACCCAACTCGCACAGGAAGGCCAGTTGGACCCGGTGATCGGCAGAGCCGATGAGATTGAGCGCGTGCTTCAGATTCTCAGCCGGAGAAGCAAGAACAATCCTGTTCTTATTGGAGAATCCGGTGTCGGGAAAACAGCCATAGTCGAGGGACTCGCGCAACGGATCGTTCAGTCGGAGGTGCCGGATAACCTGTTATCCCGCCGCGTCATCGCGCTGGACCTCGGTTCGCTTGTGGCAGGCACCAAGTATCGGGGCCAATTCGAGGAACGGCTCAAAGTCGTCATGAAGGAAATCGTGCAGGCGGGCAATATCATTATCTTCATCGATGAGTTGCACACGCTGGTCGGTGCCGGGGCTGCAGAAGGCTCCATCGATGCGTCGAACATGCTGAAGCCGGCACTGTCGCGTGGAGAGATTCAATGCATCGGGGCCACTACGTTGGACGAATACCGGAAGCACATTGAAAAGGACGGCGCGTTAAAACGACGCTTCCAGCCGATTCATGTCCAGCCTCCCAGCCTCGACGAAACCGTCATGATCATACAGGGGCTGCGGGATCGCTACGAAGAGCATCACGGGGTTGAAATCACGGAAGAGGCCATCGTTGAAGCCGTTAAGTTGTCGGATCGGTATATCACCGACCGGTTTCTGCCTGACAAAGCGATCGATTTGATCGATGAAACCGGCTCGCGAGCAAAACTCCAGACCTATGCGCTTCCGTCGGAGTTGAAGGGGATGGAGCAGGAACTGAAGAAAGTGTCGCGCGAAAAAGAACTGTCGATTTCGATGCAAAACTTCGAAGAGGCGGTGCGGCATCGCGAAGAAGAAGAACGGCTGCGCAAGCTACTGGACGAATCCAAGCGGGAATGGAAAAAGAGCCAGGAGAAAAACAAACCGGTGATCGGCAAAGAAGACGTGGCGTATGTAGTCTCCAAGATGACCGGTATTCCGCTCTTCAAACTTGAGGAAGAAGAGTCCAATAAGCTGCTCCGGATGGAAGAGTTCCTGCACAAGCGGGTGATCGGCCAGAATGAGGCGATTTCGGCGGTTGCACGAGCCATTCGTCGTTCGCGCGCCGGATTGAAGGAAGCCCGGAAGCCGATTGGCTCCTTCATTTTCATGGGGCCGACAGGCGTCGGGAAAACGGAACTTGCTAGAACATTGGCAGAGTTCCTTTTTAATAGCGAGGATGCGTTGATCCGTGTCGATATGTCCGAGTACCAAGAGAAATTCACCAGTTCAAGGCTCTTCGGCGCGCCTCCGGGCTATGTCGGGTATGAGGAAGGTGGGCAGTTGACCGAGAAAGTTCGCCGACGGCCCTATTCGGTCGTTCTGTTCGACGAAATTGAAAAGGCGCATCCCGATGTGTTCAACGTGTTGCTTCAAGTCCTGGACGATGGTGTTTTGACAGACAGCCTGGGCCGAAAGATTGATTTCAAGAATACCGTTGTGATCATGACGTCCAATATCGGCACCAAGAATATCCAGAAGGGTGTCTCCCTTGGCTTCCAGAGCACTGAGGGGGAGGCTGCGCGCCACAAGAAGGAAGAAGTCATCGGTGAGTTGCGTAAATCCTTCAGCCCGGAATTCTTGAACCGGATCGATGAAGTCGTCATTTTCCATCAGCTGGAAAAAGAGCAGCTCTACCACATTCTCGATATTCTGATTCGCGAGCTGAACCTTCGTCTGTTGGAGAAGGGGGTCGAAATCGAAGTGGACGACGCGGTCAAACAGTGGCTTATCAAAGAAGGATATGAACCGTTGTATGGCGCCAGACCGATGCGCAGGGCAATCCAGCGTGCCATCGGAGATCCGCTTTCCGATGAGCTCATCCGTGGCCGCTTCAAAGAATGCCGAAAGGTCAAGGTGGTGCTCCGCGACGGCGCACCGGCGTTCATTGAACAGGAGGCGATGGCCGGAGTATAGCCCCGCACATGGTCATTACGGCGTCATTTCACGGTACAAATGCCGACGACCCCTGCGGCGGTCAGCCGCAGGGGTCGTGTTATTTCCTCTCCGACTTTGCTCATCCATCGTAGCGTATGTTCCACACTGATCAAGCTGCGTCTCGAGTCGATGCCAGGTGGCAACCACGCCCAATTCTTGGAGTCGAATCTTCCTGCGATGAGACAGCGGCCGCGGTGATTGACCGCGATGGGTTAGTGCTCTCGAATGTCATATCCTCTCAAACAGCCGTTCATGCGAAATTTGGTGGTGTGGTGCCTGAACTGGCGGCGCGTGCTCATATCGGGATGATCGATACGGTGGTAGCCGATGCATTGTCACAGGCGCGTCTCACGAAGAAGGATCTGGGTGCCATTGCTGTCACACGAGGGCCTGGCTTAGCCGGCGCGCTGTTGGTTGGAGTTAACTATGCCAAGGCGATGAGTTATGGACTTGGCATCCCTTTGGTCGGGGTCAACCATCTGGAAGGTCACATTGCGTCCGCCTGGTTGGCTGATCCGGCATTCCCATTGCCCTGTATCGTGTTGGTCGTTTCTGGCGGGCACACCCATTTATACCGGCGTGAGCCGGATGGAAGCTGTGCGTTGCTTGGCTGTACGAGGGACGATGCTGCCGGAGAGGCATTCGACAAGGGCGCGCAGATGTTGGGCTTGGAGTTTCCTGGAGGGCCCGCGATCGACCGGCTCGCTCGGCAGGGCAATCGTGAGGCCATCCGCTTCCCACGTTTCCACCGGCGGAAGAGCAGTTTGGAATTCAGTTTCAGCGGACTCAAAACGTCGTTACTGTACAAACTCCGTGATATGGACGCTGGAGAGCGAGTTCGACAGACTGCTGATTTAGCCGCAGGTTATCAGGAAGCTATTGTACAGGTGCTAGCGTCAAAAGCCCTTGCTGCTCTTGCTCAAGAGAAATTGTCAGCGCTCGCCGTCGTCGGTGGAGTGTCGGCTAATTCCCGGCTGCGTGGCCTGCTCCATGAATCGGCTGAACGCAATGGGTTCCGTCTGGCTGTCCCGCCTATGGCGTATTGTACGGATAATGCCGCGATGATTGCTTCGGCCGGCCGGCATGTCCTCATGAGTGATCCCGGTTCAATCCGCGAGTTTGATATTCAACCATCCCTTCAGGTCGAGCCCCTCCCAAGACCTGCTCTGCGCGAGGAGATCACCCATTCCTGAAATCTGCGGCCACGTCACAGGCCTTCGTCCAAGCCAGGTTGCAGCAATTGAGCGATTGTATCGCCGGCGCGTGCCGCAGGACAAAGTTCTCACACCCGAATTGGCGAAGACGATGTGTCAGCTCACGCTCGATATTCGCCGCCCCCTTGCCGTTCTTGTGACGCGCCGAGGTCTGATTCAAGAGATTATTGTGGGAACGGATCTGCTGTTATCCCCTATGACGGCGGCAAAGTTTCGCGCAGGCCCACGTTCGTTGCGGGGATTGCGGTTGATCAGAACACAACTGCACGATCAGCCATTGAGCCAGGAGTCCTTGACGGACTTGGCCTATCTTCGGCTGGATTTGATC
Source organism: Nitrospira sp. SG-bin2 (assembly GCA_002083405.1). Taxonomy (GTDB): domain Bacteria; phylum Nitrospirota; class Nitrospiria; order Nitrospirales; family Nitrospiraceae; genus Nitrospira_D. The sequence goes on from LVWT01000017.1 coordinate 118,880, forward strand.
GGCACCCTGTCTGTGTCGCCGGATGGAAATCCTGGCATGCTCTACCTGGCGCATCTTCTCCCGCCGGATAGGACAGGCCGGCTCTGTGAAATCCTCAAGGCCATTCCATTTTTCCAGTGTTCGCTGCCGTTCGACCGATTTATCGAAGAATTAGAGGCAGAGGTTCAGTCGGCGCGTCGCCATCAGGCGGTCAAGGACGGCGCCGAATCGGCGATCCTCGTCAGCGCATCTTCGCAGGGACGTGCCGAGCAGGAGGAACGATTGGTTGAGCTGGCCGAGCTTGCCAGTTCAGCCGAGGTGACTGTTATCGATCGGGTTGCGCAGCGGACGGCAGACGGTCATCAACGGTATTTGTTGGGAAGCGGAAAATTGAAAGATGTGCTCATCCAAACGCTCCATAAAGGGGCCGACATGGTGATTTTTGATCAGACGCTCTCACCGGCCCAATCACGTGCGATCTCGGAAATGACGGACATCAAGGTGATCGACCGCACCCAGCTCATTCTCGATATTTTTTCCAGACGGGCGCATAGCCGCGAAGGAAAGATACAGGTCGAGTTGGCGCAATTGCGGTATTTGCTCCCCAGGCTTTCAGGAAAAGGAGCACAGCTTTCACGGCTTGGCGGCGGTATTGGGACGAGAGGGCCAGGCGAAACGAAGCTGGAGACCGACCGGCGGCGCATTCGTGACCGCATTACACGTCTCGAGCATGAGATCGAACACTTTGCCCGGCATCAGGACCAGCGCAGGGCCCGACGCGGGCGCCGTGGTTTGCCGGTTGTCTCGCTCGTGGGCTACACCAACGCCGGGAAGTCCACGCTGTTGAATGTGTTGACCGACAGCCATGTGTCCGCAGAAAGTCGTGTGTTTGAGACCTTGGACACCACCAGCCGCAAGCTCCGTTTCCCCCAGGACCGTGAAGTTATTATCACCGATACCGTCGGATTTATCCGCGATCTCCCCAAGGAACTGGTGGGAGCCTTTCGTACGACTCTGGAGGAGTTACGTGAGGCTGATCTGCTGCTGCACATCGTCGATGCCGGCGCGGCTGATATTGATGTGCAAATTACGGCCGTCATTTCCATTTTGCAGGAACTCGATCTGGATGCGATTCCGCGCATGCTCGTCTTCAATAAATGTGATCGTTTGCCGGCGCATCACATCGAGCCGCTCTGCCGCAGGTATCACGCGGTCGGGATTTCCGCTCTCCAGCCGGACACGCTCCGTCCGCTTCTGGCTGAGCTGGACACGCATGTCCAGTCGTTGATGGCAGGGCGTGCGCCGGTTACTGTCCCGCAGGTACAAGACGAGCCGATCGTACTTGCATCTCGTCCATAAACCGCTGCACAATCGTTCCGCCGCAATGACGTCTCGAACATCACGCACCGTACAGGCTGCCGATAGGCCGTCCAGAATCGCGAAGATTCTGTTCAGCACCATGGCGGATGCCATGATGGAGTTGACGCATCGCTCTCCATGGGAATTGCTTGCTGCGACGATTCTTTCTGCGCAATGCACCGACCGGCGGGTGAATCAAGTGACGCCGGCTCTGTTTGCGCGATTTCGGACCCCAATCGAGATCGCACAGGCCAAGCCGGCAGAGCTGGAGGCGCTGATCAAACCGACCGGTTTCTATAAGAGCAAAGCCAAACATTTGATCGGATGCGGGAGAATGCTCAGCGAGCGATTTTGTGGCCAGGTCCCGGCGACGATGGAAGAACTGACCTCACTGCCCGGAGTCGGGCGCAAAACAGCCAATGTCATGCTGGGCACAGCCTTCAATCAGCCGGCCGTCGTCGTCGATACCCATGTGAAGCGGGTAGCCAATCGATTGAATCTGACGAAATCCGACGACCCCGAGCGTATCGAGCGGGATCTGCAACAGGCCTTTTCCCGGAACCAGTGGACCGGCTTGGCGCAACGTCTCCTGCTCCATGGCCGGTATGTCTGCCTGGCACGTTCCCCGAAATGCGAGAACTGCGTGTTGTATGACGTGTGTCATTGGAAAGGAAAACATCCGCGATGATCACAAGCATGACAGGATTCGGCCGGCGGCAGGGCGCCTGGCTCGATGGGACAGTGACTATCGAGGTTCGTTCTGTAAACCATCGGTTTCTGGAAGCCTCGATCCGTCTGCCGAGGCTGATGGGAAGCCTCGAAGAGTTGTTCAAGAAGGCGGTGCAGGAATATTGCTCCAGGGGACGTGTCGAGATGACGGTATCACTGCAAGGCGGGCGGGGCAGCGCACGGTCCCCGCAGCTTGACGCTGCATTGGCGAAACAGTACTATCAAACCCTCCGCACCCTGCAACGGACACTCAAGCTTAAGGGTTCCATCGACATCGGGATCATGGCGGGCTTTCGCGATATCATCGTCCTTTCTGATCAGCCGGTCGATGATCCGAAGCTCGCGAAACTAGTTGAAAAACTTGGCCTTCAAGCATTGCGCGATCTTTCCGGGATGCGCAAGAAAGAAGGGGCACACCTCGCCCAGGATCTCCTGAGCCGCCTGAAGACGATCGGAGCGTTGAAACAGCAGGTTGCGGTACGGGCGCCATTTGTGTCGCAAGAGTCGTTCGTTCGGATGACAGAACGGGTGAAGAAACTATTGAACGGCGAGATACCCGATATCCCCAGACTTCATCAGGAACTGGCCGTCTATGCCGACCGGGGAGACATTACGGAAGAATTGGTCAGATTGGATGCGCATATGGTACAGTTTCATCAAACAGTGCATAGCGCTCAACCAGCTGGAAAGACACTGGATTTTCTCATCCAGGAAATGGGACGGGAGATTAATACCATTGGATCTAAGGCCAGCGATGCTACAATCGCCGCAGCAGTCGTGCAGATGAAGGCCGAACTCGAACGGATCCGAGAACAGGTACAGAACGTGGAATGACTATCGCCAAGTCAGTAACCGAGCTTTCACCGGACCCTGCAGAGGGGCGTCAGTCGCATGAGCGGAGGGGGATCCTCTTCATCATTTCGGCTCCGTCGGGAGCTGGAAAAACAACTCTCTGTAAACAGTTGTCTGCCTCTATTCCGGGACTTTGGCATTCCGTGTCCTACACCACCAGAAAACCGCGCACCGGTGAGGAAGGTGGACGCGAGTACTACTTTGTCGATGAAAATGTGTTTCAAGACATGGTTGCGCGCAATGAGTTCCTGGAGTATGCCCATGTATATGGGAATTGGTATGGTACTCCACGGAAAGCCTTGATGGACAAGATGGAACAAGGCATAAACGTCTTGTTGGAAATTGACGTGCAAGGCGCGCTTCAGATTAAGAAGAAGTTTGAGGATGGGGTCTACATTTTTATACTGCCACCGTCTCTGGATACGTTGCGGGCACGGCTTCAAGGACGCGCGTCGGACTCACAGGAAGAAATCGTTCGTCGGCTGCAGCGGGTCAAAGAAGAAGTCTGGAGCTTTCGCGAATACTACTACATCGTCCGTAATGACGACCTTGCGCAGTCGCTTCGCGAGCTGCAAAGTATCTTTCTTGCGGAACGGCTCAAGACCAAACGGCTCGACATGAACTGGTTTGAACAGAACTTTATTATCGAGAGAGATACCCAGCAGAGTAATCGGACTACATAACCACCAATAGCAGGAGCGCACCATCATGATCGATATGCTGAGTCTATTGCCGCAGTACACGCCGAACGAATTCGATTCCCGTCACCGGCTGGTGATCGTCGCCTCGCAACGGGCCAAACACCTGGCCCAGGGGGCCAAACCGACCGGGCCTTCTCGTTTCACCAAAGAAACGACCGCCGCGCTCGACGAAGTACTGCGCGGAAAGATTCCATATCTGACCGGGAAAGAAGCTCGTGATGCGATGAAAGAAGCGAAGCGCGGGAAAGAAGGTGAAACCGAGCGCATGGCGATGATGACGGGAGAGGATGCGAAGGAGATCAAGAAAGAGCTCAGCGTGTACGTGGACGATACGGCTAAGCCACAAGCGGCTCCAGCCGAAGAATAGTGCGAGGAGAACCTCTTGGGTCTGGATCAATCACCGGCAATATTGCGGGGGAGGCGCCTGGTGCTGGGCGTCACCGGGAGTATTGCCGCGTATAAGGCGGTGAGTTTGCTGCGGGCACTGAAGTGTCGAGGTGCATCTGTTTCCGTAGTGATGACGGAGAGCGCAACTAAGTTCGTGGCACCGCTGACCTTCGAAGTGCTGTCCGGGGAGCAAGTCACGACCGGTCTTTTCGAAGCCCGTGAAGAGATGCGGCATCTGACAGTCCCTGAAGGCGCCCATGCCGTCATCATTGCGCCGGCGACGGCGAATTTCCTGGCCAAGGCGGCCGTCGGATTGGCGGATGATGTCCTTTCGACGATGCTGCTCACGGCCCAGTGCCCGCTGATCATTGCTCCGGCTATGGACGGTGGCATGTGGGAACATCCCACTGTGGTCGAGCATGTGCGGATGCTTCGCGCTCGTGGTGTCGTGGTGCTTGACCCTGAAGAAGGGCCGCTGGCGTCCGGGCAAGTGGCGCAAGGGAGACTGGCTGCTGAGCCGAGGATCGTGGAAGCAGTGGAAGCGTTGCTGATTCCGCAGGCCGATTGGTTGGGGCAGCGGGTGTTGGTATCCGCGGGACCCACTCAGGAGGCGATTGATCCTGTTCGGTTCATTTCCAATCGTTCGTCGGGCAAGATGGGTTATGCGATTGCAGAAGCGGCTCGTGACCGGGGTGCTGAAGTCGTGCTGGTCACCGGGCCGACGGCTCTTGTGCCACCGGCCGGTGTCGAAGTGGTGTGTGTCACATCGGCGCAGGAAATGGCCGACAGTCTCTGTCGTCATTTTGCCTGGGCTACGGTGGTGGTGATGGCAGCCGCTGTCGCGGATTTTCGGCCTCGGGAGCAAGCGGTTCAGAAAATGAAGAAGCAAGGCCGAATGTCGTTGACTCTCGACCTTGAAGTGGCGCCCGATATTCTCGCGATGTTGTCCGCGAAGCGAACCACTCAACTTCTCGTAGGGTTTGCTGCAGAGACTGAGGATGTGGTTTCGCATGCCATGGCGAAGCTTGTCGGGAAAGGACTTGATGCCATCGTCGCGAACGATGTGACGAAAGAAGGCGGCGGATTCGGCAGCGACGACAATGCCGCCGTCGTTCTTTCGCGTGGCGGCCGGCGGAAAGAATTCGGGCTCATGTCCAAACGCCGCCTGGCGGACCATATTCTGACTGAAGTGCGGGATTTACCAGTAACATGCCGCACATCGTCTATAGGGGTGGAGTAGGATTCACGATGGGGTCAGGATCCAATAAGGCTGGAAACGCCGCTGAGATCGACCGGTTGGCTTTGGCTGTCGCCATGGATCCGGGATCGAAGGCGTTCATTCCGCTGGCTGAGGAATACGGAAAAGCCGGGATGTGGGATGAAGCAGCGGGAGTCCTTGAAGACGGATTGAAAGCCTCGCCGAATTTCATTATTGCGATGGTTGCGTTAGGTCGAGTGTATGAGCAGCTGAACCAGCCGGCCAAGGCCATCGCGATATTGGAAGAGGCGATAAAATTAAGCCCGGAGAACTTTCGCGCGCACAGAATACTGGCAAAGATCTATATGTCTCAGGGGGTGAAGGAGGCAGGTTTGCGGTCGTGCGGGGTCATTTTGGCGGCAAATCCCCAGGATGTGGAAGTCCTGTCGCTGCGTGCCACGCTTGAGGCGCTGGCTGTTCCCGCATCAGCAGAACTTGCTCCGCCACAGCCGGTGATCGAGTCCGTTCAACCGGCTTCTCAACCGGCTTCGGAATCTGCCGTGACGATGGAAAAGGTAGAAGAGCCGCGATATGTCGACATCATGCAACGAGACCGTCCAGAGGCCGCGACCGACCGCGCCACGATCACTCCTGAGCAGAAGAGCGCCACGGTGATCCAGCTTGAACAGTGGCTGAGCTTGATTCGGGGTCGCCGGCGCGATCGTACTGCTTCGACGAATAACAATCCATAACTTCCCAGATAGTTCAATGGTTTGACCATCCCGGGTGGGACTGCTAGAATACCGCCCTCATTCCATGCCGAAGTGCTAGGTCTCGTTTGATCAGGAGGCGGCTGGTACGTCCAATGCTGAGAATACTCGTCCTGCACGGGCCCAACCTCAATTTGCTGGGGAATCGTGAAGAGTCTGTGTATGGGACCACCACGCTTGCTGAGATCGACGCGTTGTTGTCGAAACTCGGCAGCGAACTGGGAGTGGAACTGGAGATCCGCCAGTCGAATCATGAAGGTGAGTTGGTGACGTGGATTCAGGAAGCGCGCGGCAACTATCACGGGATCATCATTAATCCTGCGGCATACACGCATACCAGTATTGCGGTGAGGGATGCACTGTCGGCTGTCGAGATCCCGGCGATCGAAGTACATCTGTCCAATATTCACCGGCGGGAAGAGTTTCGCAGGCATTCTTATGTTTCAGGGGTGGCGCTGGGCCAGATCTCAGGATTCGGCCCGATTGGCTATCTCTTGGCGCTACGGGGGCTGCATGAACATTTGTCTTCGCACGGATCCACGCCTGTCTCAGGAGCGGGATTGAGTCGTGGAGCCGAGACGCGCAGCCATTGACCTTTGGGCCATGGTTCATTGTTCTGATTGAAGGGAGCACGGAGTGATTTCGACCGTTGATTTTCGAAATGGGGTTCGGCTCATGGTGGAAGGCGAGCCGTTCTATATCGTGGAATTTCAGCATGTGAAGCCGGGAAAGGGCGGCGCATTCGTGCGTACCAAGCTGAAAAGTTATCTGTCGGGGAATGTGCTGGATCGAACCTTTCGGTCCGGGGAACGGTTTGACGAGCCTGATTTGGAAGAGCGCGACATGCAGTTTCTCTATGCCACCGGCGAGTTGTTTACGTTTATGGACACGGAATCCTATGAACAGCTTTCATTCGAGAAGAGCACGCTCGGAGACAATGCGGATCTCTTAAAAGAAAATATGGTCGTCAAGATCCTGGTCTATGAACACCGGCCGATCGATGTCGAACTGCCAAATTTCATTGAGCTGAAGGTCGTCGATGGGGAGCCTGGAGTTCGAGGCGATACCGCATCCGGCGGGACCAAGCCTGTGATTGTCGAAACCGGAGCGTCGATCAAAGTCCCTCTGTATTTGGAAGTCGGCACTGTGATCAAGATCGATACTCGTACCAGGTCGTATGTGGAGCGGGTCCGGTGAGCGCGCGCCGACGGTCTATACCGAAGAAGAAACCGCGACCGATCATTTTGCCGTCCATGCCGGGTGGGCCTGGGCAGGGGCAGGACGCATTGCTCACGAGTGGCCAAACCAAGCAGATCCAAGATCTCATTGATTTGCTTCGCCGGAACAACTTGACCGAGTTGGAATTAGAGCGCCAAGGGGTGCGTATCCGAGTCCGCCATGAGATCGGCATCAAGTCCGTCTCGGCTTCGGTGCAAGAGACTGTCCCCAATATTTCTCAGCCAAGCGTCCATCCCACGAATGCTTCCGGTCCTCCGGCCGAAGACACGACCGGCATGGTGACAATTACTTCCCCCATCGTCGGGACGTTCTATCGTTCGCCTTCTCCGGATGCCGATCCCTATGTTGAAGAGGGCGATATTGTCAAAAAAGGCCAAGTCCTGTGCATCGTTGAAGCGATGAAACTGATGAATGAAATTGAGTCTGAAACGGACGGCCGCATCGTCAAGATTCTGGCCGAGAGCACCAAGCCTGTCGAGTACGGTCACGCGCTCTTCTTGATCGATCCCAACCCCGTCCAATAGACGGTTCTCGCCGACGTATCGGAGTCACGACGTGTTCAAGAAAGTTCTGGTCGCCAACCGCGGAGAGATTGCCCTACGGGTCATCCGAGCTTGTAAGGAGCTCGGAATCAGGACCGTTGCCATCCATTCGGAGGCTGATGCCGCGAGTCTGCACGTGCGCGCCGCCGATGAGAAGGTGTGTGTGGGGCCACCGGACGCAGCGTTGAGCTACCGCAATATTCCGAATGTTTTGAGCGCGGCGGAGGTTACCGGCGTGGATGCCATCCATCCCGGCTATGGGTTCTTGTCCGAGAACGCCCACTTTGCTGAAGTCTGCGAATCGATCGGTGTCAAATTCATCGGCCCGACCTCTGAAAACATTGCCATGATGGGGGACAAAGCAAAGGCCCGTGAGGTCGTTTCCAGGCGGGGGTTGCCTGTGACTCCCGGCAGTCTCGGTGAGTTGCGGAGCGAAGAGGATGCGATGCAAGCCGCTCAGAAAATCGGCTTTCCCGTCATTATCAAAGCGACGGCCGGAGGCGGAGGCCGCGGCATGCGCGTCGTGAACAAGGCTGAAGATTTGGGCCGGGCGTTTCAGGCCGCCCAGGCCGAAGCGAAGTCGACCTTCGGCAATGAAAACGTCTATCTCGAACGGTATTTTCTGGAGCCGCGCCATATTGAAGTTCAGGTCATGGCCGACCACCGCGGCCATGTCATTCATCTGGGTGAACGCGACTGCTCGATTCAACGGCGGCATCAAAAGCTGGTCGAAGAAACTCCCTCTCCAGCCATCGATGAGAAGCTTCGCCGGGAGATTGGACGGGTCGCCGTAGAAGCCGTCAAAGCTGTGCATTATCGAAATGTCGGCACCGTGGAGTTTCTCCTTGATAAAGAGCGGAACTTCTTTTTTATGGAGGTGAACACCCGGATCCAGGTTGAGCACCCCATCACCGAAATGGTAACCGGCATCGATTTGATTAAGGAACAAATTCGTCTGGCAGCCGGTCATCCACTTTCGATCAGACAGCAGGACGTCGTGCTCAATGGGCATAGCATGGAATGCCGGATCAACGCCGAGGATCCTGAAAAGTTTACTCCGTCGCCCGGGCAGATTACCAAATACAGCGCGCCCGGAGGGTTCGGTGTTCGAGTCGATTCTGCAATGGAGTCCGGCGCCACGGTCGTGCCGCATTATGACTCAATGATCGCAAAGTTGATCACGCACGGGAGAGATCGCCAAGAAGCCATGGCTCGGATGAGGCGCGCGCTCGATGAATTCGTGATTGAAGGGATCAAGACCACTATTCCTCTCCATCGCAGGATCTTTAACGATCCTGAGTTCCAAAAAGGCCACATTTCCACTGCCTTCCTGGAGCAGCTACTCGCCAGATAGTTCCGCAGGCGCAGGCCGCGTGTGCGGATGGCGTCATCCTGAAAAGATGGTCGGCGCTGTTTCTGCTTCCTTCTGGATTGAGGCGGGGCGGCGGTCCCGCTGGCGACAGGGTGATTCACACCGCACATTCTTGATAAAGTAGCGTCAGCTCCCGACATTTTGTAGGATGAAGGTATGAAACGTCTTGGCATTATCCTCGGTGTCATTGCCATCGGACTGGCCATCGGCGGATACATGTTTTTCAACGGAGAGCGAAAGGCGCCGGTTCGATACCGGACGGCCGCTATCGAGCGTGGTTCAGTCGTGTCGGTTGTGAGCGCGACCGGAACGATCAATCCTGTGGTCTCCGTACAAGTCGGCACCCAAGTCTCGGGGATGATCAAGAGCCTTCATGCGGATTTCAATTCGCGGGTGAAAGCGGGCGACAAGGTGGCCACCATCGATCCGGAGCCGTTCAAGGCCCGCCGCGATCAAGCAGCCGGGAATCTTGAAATGGCACGGTCAAACGTGGCCCGATCCAAAGCCGATCTTGCGCAGCGCAAACGGGAGCGTGACCGTGTGCAATCGCTCGTGGCTCAGGAGTTTGTCTCGCAGAACGATGTGGATGTTGCCCTCACGAATTACGAAAGTGCCGAGGCGCAACTTCGGGTCAGTGAGGCGCAGGTGAAGCACGCCGAAGCGGTGCTGAATGCCGCCGAACTGGAATTGAAGTATACCGTGATCCGTTCGCCGGTCGACGGAGTGGTCGTTGCGCGCAACGTAGAAGTGGGTCAGACCGTAGCGTCCAGTTTTGCCACGCCGAATCTCTTTTTGATCGCGCTTGACCTCACGAAAATGCAGGTGGACACCAATGTGAGCGAGTCGGATATTGGCGGCATCACCGAGGGCAAGGAAGCGGCTTTCACGGTGGATGCCTATCCGGGGGTGCGGTTTGAGGGTGTCATTCGGCAGGTGCGGTTGGCGCCGATCAATGTGCAAAATGTTGTGACGTACAATGTGGTTGTGGCGGTGGACAACAAAGATCTTCGACTCAAACCAGGAATGACGGCGAATGTTTCAATCGTTGTGGCGCAGAAGGATCAAGTCTTGAAAGTGCCGAATGCTGCGTTGCGATTCAGTCCGCCACAGAGTGAACGTGCCGGGGGGGCAAGCAGTGGGGGAAAACCGGTCAGAGCCGATGCCGCTGCAGGTCGCTATTCAAGAGACGGTTCCGAAAATTCTGGAGGACAGGCAAGAACGGTCTGGAAGTTGGGTGTCACTGGAGAGCCGGAGCCGTTCGCTGTTCATACGGGTATCTCCGACGGGGTTTCAACGGAAGTGCTGGATGGCGCAGTGACCGACGGCGATATGGTGGTCATAGGGGTTGAGACTTCACGGGGGGAACGGCGATCCGGCGAGTTGCCGCCAGGATTTGGTAGCGGTGGTGGCCAGCGTCGGTCGGCTCCAGGCCGTGGGATGTAGCCGTGTGCAATTCACAGCTAAGCACGTAAGGCTTGGCTCGCTATGGTATGTGTCTCTCCTCAGGGTGTTTTCCAGGGATAAGAGGGTCACCCGCTGATGGCTGCGCTCATCCGTTGTGAGGACCTTTGGAAAATCTATCGCCTTGGAGATGTCGAGGTGCAGGCCCTTCGAGGGCTGAATTTGTCGATTGAATCAGGCGAGTTTGTCGCCGTCATGGGGTCGTCCGGATCCGGAAAGTCGACCCTGATGAACATCCTCGGTTGTTTGGACCAACCGACTAGAGGTCGCTATTGGTTGAATGACGTCGATGCTGCGGGGTTACGGGCTGATCAACTGGCTGATATTCGGAATCGACAGATCGGGTTTGTGTTCCAAAACTTCAATTTGATCCCACGCACCAGCGCGCTGGAAAATGCGCAATTGCCTCTGTTTTATCGAGGAGTCTCGTTGAGGGAGCAGCGGGTATTGGCCACAGAGGCCCTTTGCCGTGTTGGCCTTCAAGGGCGAGAGGGGCACTATCCCACACAGCTTTCAGGAGGCCAGCAGCAGCGTGTGGCGATCGCACGAGCATTGGTCACAGCACCGTCCCTCCTCTTGGCAGACGAGCCGACCGGCAATCTTGATACCGAGTCGAGCCGGGAAATCATGGCAATTCTCGACCAGCTGAATAAAGAGCAGGGCATTACGATCATTCTCGTCACTCACGAAACGGATATTGCCGCCTATGCGGAACGTGAAATTGTAATGAAGGATGGCCGTATCCTGACCGACCGCCACACCAAATCGACTGTTCCGTTGTCTGGTCCGGAGGCCTGATGCCGGCGTTCGTGCTGCTGACGGTGTTGACGGCGATTCGGATTCTGAGCCGTAATCGGCTCAGGGCCGGACTGACCATGCTAGGGATTGTGATCGGGGTTGGAGCCGTGATCGCGATGGTGAGTATCGGAGAGGGGGCTAAAGCCGCAGTAGCCAAACGGGTGGCTAGCATGGGTACCAACGTCATCATGGTGCTGCCTGGTTCGATGACCACGAGTGGGGTGCGGGGCGGGCAGGGCGGTGCCGTGACATTGACGATATCGGACGGCATGGAACTTAAGAAACGCATTCCCATGCTGAGCGAAGTCGGCTGGGGCAAACGGGATACCATGCAGATCATCAATGGCAATAAGAACTGGAGCGGACTGGTCAACGGCATCTCGCCGAGCTACTTGACGATTCGAGACTGGTCGTTCAGCAGCGGGGGGGCGTTCACGCAGCAGGATGTGGATACGGCTGATCGAGTGGCATTGGTCGGACAGACAGTCGTTGAGAATTTATTCGACGTGGGAGAGGAGCCGGTCGGGGCGATCATCCGCATCAAGAACGTGCCGTTTCGCGTGATCGGCGTTCTGTCGCCCAAGGGGCAATCAAGCCAAGGGAGCGACCAGGACGATATCATTTTTATCCCGTTTAGCACAGCGGAACGAAAAGTCTTCGGCACACAGTTTTTGGGATCAGTCGGCGCCCTATTCGCGTCGACAGAACGATTGGAGGATTTGGCACCCGCAGCGGCCCAGATCCGTGACGTCATTCGCGCGCGGCATCGCTTGCAGCCCGATCAAGAAGACGACTTTACAATCAGAACGCAGGTGGATATCGGCAAGGTTCAGGAAAGCACGAGCGAGACGCTGACGGTCATGCTGTTTGCCATCGCGTCCGTGTCGCTCCTCGTCGGTGGGATCGGCATTATGAACATTCTCTTGGTGTCGGTCACGGAGCGGACCAGGGAAATCGGCGTGCGGATGGCGGTGGGCGCCAAGCGGCGGCACATTGTCATGCAGTTTTTGATTGAAGCCGTGACTCTCAGTGTAGCCGGCGGCTGTCTGGGGATTCTAGCCGGGATACTGGGAGCCCGCGTGACGACTGCGATTGCGGGCTGGCCCACTATCATCTCCGCGGAAACCGTAATGGCTGCGTTTGTATTCTCTATCGCCGTCGGGCTGTTCTTCGGACTATACCCGGCCAACAAGGCAGCCCGGCTCAATCCCATCGACGCGCTACGGTACGAATAGCGGGGCGCCACGGCGGCAGGCTCAATACCAGGTTGCCTGTTTGCCGAGTTCTGGACGGTGAGCCGGTCGGACCATATATTCCAACAACGACACCCGATCCCGAACCACTCTTTCTGTTCTGCGCGTCACGCTTCATGAGCAGCGGGTGTCCGTATGACCTCAGGTATCAGTCAAGCGTCTAGCTGACTGTAGTCGGTATATGCGAGATTATCGGGATGCTGGTTTGGAAGAAGGGGAAACGGCGGACAGGGACACTTCGATGCGAGGATGTAATTTGTCGATGTCTTTGTAGAGGTGGGTTTCGATGATCCGGTTGTCGTTGACTCCCAAGCCTTCACAGAGGGCATCTTGAGCAATCTTGAGGCCGCCGTCAATGTCGCGACGCAGGGCTGAGGTGAAGAAGAATCGGATGGAGAGAGCTAGTGGGCCGGATTGAAACTGCGTCATCAGCGAGGCTCGTGCAGGCGATTGAGCCAGCGCGATCCAGACCTGCTGTCCCACCTGTATTTTATAGGCGCGCCCGCTAGAGGATAGCAGGCGCCGTCCATTCACGGTGGCGTACTGGCGATTGATGCTGGGAGGAACCGGCAGGGTCAGCGACAATCGTGCGTTGGCTACGGTTGTGCCAACCGGCATTTCTTGGGAGGCGCTGATGGTTTTGGACGTTTGGAATTGAGACAGTAGGGCAAACCGGTCAAGAGGCCGTGAGACTCGCGGTGAAGAAACAGATGGCTGTCCTGCTGAGGGTCTATAGGAGACCGTGCGTACCGGCAGATTGGAGGGTCGTGAGCCTGAGCGACGACGGTGTGATGGCATGAAGCAAGTTACAGGAGATTGAGAATCTTGGCCATGTTTTGTTCGTAGCGATCTTCCGTGCGGGCGATATACCGCCGCCATTCGCTGGGGTTCCAGATTTCCATACGGTGATAGAGACCGACCAAAATCACTTCCTGATCGTCGTCGAGCGGCACCAGTTTTCGTAGGCGGCCGGGAATGAGAATGCGACCCGTTTTGTCGATATCCGAGGTGCCTGCTTCAGAGACGACGAAGTGCATGAAGAGACGGCTCTGATCTTCGTCCAATGATGTCTTTGTCCGTTCGAGGACTTGTTTCCATTCCTTGGCCGAATAGATGAGTAAGGATTGTTCCGGCCCCTTCAAGAACACGACGGACTGGCCATCAGCCTCGATTTGCTCGCGGATGGGCGAGGGGACGATGAAGCGTCCCTTCTCATCAACTTTGCACAAGTATTCGCCGGCAAACATCAATCAGGTCCTAGTGTAAGAGGACACGGCGGTTCTGGTTCGTTCGCGAATCCACTGTTCCAGATCCGAGCGCACGAACCGCCATTCTTTTCCAAGCTTGAAGGCGGGAATCTGGCGACTCTGTAAATAGCGATAGAGTGTGCGCGGGGTAATTTTCAGATAACGGCAGGTCTCCGTCGCCGTCATCAATTCGCTTTTCTGGGCGGTCCCCATAGTGCCACCAGATCTCATCGCAACGATACAGACTCATGAGGCTCCCAATAATGGGTGTATTCTAGGGATCGGCGGCGAATTGTCAAGTTAAAATACATGACAATGCCTGTCACAGACTGTCAATGCCAGCCGTTGTCTCCCCGTTTCGGCCCGTCTCTTTCGATTCTTCCGCCTGCTCCATCATGGACTCCATATCGTCACCCACGTCTTCGCCAATGGCGTCACCCATTTTCTTCATAAAGCGGGCGGTGCTGTGTGGATCGTTCTCGTCAAATGCACCGAAATTGTCGGGATCTGTCAGAGATTCGAGCCGCGCCTCTTCGGACTTGGGTGCCGCGAATCGAGACAAAAGGCGGTCCACCTGCGAACTGCCGCAATGCCGGCAGCCTGCCGGTGGAGGATTGCGAAGATTCAGGACCAGGATGGAGCATCGCTTCCCACAAGCTCGGCAGAGGTATTCATAAATCGGCATAGGTCACCCTCCCATGACATCGACCGTCATATGAGTTCTCGCCGCAAGGACTCGATCCGGGATGTGACTCGCATCCACGGTGCGTCCCAAGGTCAGCACAAAGACGTCGCTGGAGCCGGCTTTGCGGAGGGTCTTCGCGCATTCATTCACTGTGGCGCCCGTTGTGAATACGTCGTCGATCAACAGAATACGTTTGCCGACGATCGATCTAGGATGAGTGACGGCGAAGGCTCCGCGGAGATTCTTCAATCGTTCTTTTCTGGGGAGGGTGGTCTGTGCCGGCGAGGGAACGGTTCGGATCAGATTGACGCAGGAGACAGGCAGGCAGAGATGGCGGCCAATCCGGTCTGCCAGTAGTAAGGATTGATTGAATTCCCGTTCGCGCAGCCGCCCGGCGTGTAGCGGCACTGGCATGATAAGGTCAATGGAATCGAGCGCCGGAAGCCGGTCGATCATCAGGCAAGCCAACGGCGTTGCCAGTGAGATTTTTCCCCGGTATTTGAACAGGCAGATGGCATCTCGCAGAGGGGCCTGGTAGGGATAGAGCGTCCAGGCTCTGGTGAAAGACGGGGGGTGCGCGGCACAGGAGTGGCACCGATGCGTCGGGCTAAAAACCGTTGCAACCGGTGAGACGAAAGGGCGGTCACATCGAGCACAGCGTGAATGGCTTGGCAGCACGATAGTATTCCAGCAGCCGGAGCAGAAGTGCGGAATCGGATCGTCAGCTAAGAGTGTACGGCAGACCACACACTCAGCCGGTAAGAGAAACCGGACAGCCCGGCGCATGAGTTGCGGTATTGCTTTAATCCAGGAGTGAGCCATAGACGACATCGGCGTCCCAGCGTATGAGCACGATGCTCTCTTTATGGTGAACAGGTCTGTCCTGTCAAGGTTGTCGCATTCTAAATGGTTGTGCTATACGAAAGCAGGCGTCGTGACAGCAGTTATTCATATGTAGTCAATGTGCAGGTCTTGGAGAGACATTCGTGGTCGTTCTGAAGCAGCTTTCCAAATCATACGTGCGCGGCGGAGCCACGGTGGCCGCGTTGGCCGATATTAATCTGGAAATACGGCGTGGAGAGTTCTGTGCATTTATCGGGCCGAGCGGGTGTGGGAAAAGCACGTTACTGAATCTTGTTGCCGGGCTGGATCAGCCCACGACGGGAGACATTGTGCTCGATGGGCGGTCCACGACCGGCTTGTCCAGCTCCGAGTGGACAAGAATCAGGCGTGAGACCATCGGCATTGTGTTTCAAGCCTTTCACCTGGTGCACGGACTGACGGCGGAAGAGAATGTTGCGCTGCCATTGTTGTTGCGCGGAGACAGCGGACGCAGTGCGGCGATGCGGGCGGACGAGGTATTGGAGATGGTCGGGATGAGCCGGCGGCGACATCATCGGCCGGGCGAGCTATCCGGGGGTGAACAGCAGCGGGTGGCGATTGCTAGGGCTCTGGCACATCGGCCTCGTCTCTTGCTGGCGGATGAACCGACTGGCAATATCGATTCGCATCAGGGGGCGGATATCATGGCCCTCATTAGGAATTTGGCTAAGGCGGGTGAACAGACCGTCTTGCTGGTTACACACAGCGACCAGGCTGCCCACACGGCTGACTATGTCTGGACAATACAAGATGGGCGGCTGGTGGCGCGGACCGAGCGGCACCCCGAACTGGTGGCGCGATGACGGATCTTTCGACCACGATTGCAGGTGTGAGGTTTCCCAGCTGTTTCATGAATGCCGCCGGGGCTCTCTGCGTCACGCGTGATGAACTTGTGGCGTTGGGAAAGTCTGCAGCCGGTGCGATCGTGACTAAGTCGATGACGGTCGAAGCGCGCCAGGGTAATCCTGAGCCGCGTTACTACGGATTTCCAGGCGGATCGATCAATTCCATGGGACTTCCCAACCTTGGATACAAGGCCTATGCCGAACTGATTCCTGAGTTGAAGCGATTTGGAAAGCCGGTCGTCGCGAGTGTGGCGGGTCTTTGCGAGGAGGATTTCCCGACTATTGCCGCTGCGATTAATGCAGCTCAGCCGGACCTCATCGAAGTGAACCTCTCGTGCCCGAACATCCCCGGTAAACCTCAAATCGGCTACGATCCGGAGTCGTCCGAGCGGGTGATCAAGCGGGTACGCCAGATCATCACGGTTCCCATGGGATTGAAGCTGCCACCTTATTTTGACCCGGCGCATCACGAGGCGATGGGGAAAGTGATTGGACGATACGGCATCGACTTTCTCAACATGATTAATTCAGTGGGCAACGGATTGGTTGTCGATCCGGAGCGCGAAGCCGTCGTCATCAAACCAAAGGGTGGATTCGGCGGGCTGGGTGGCAGGCTCATTAAACCGGTGGCACTGGCAAATGTCCGCGCATTCTACAAGATCTTTCAAGGCAAAATCCCGATTATCGGCACCGGCGGTGTTATGGACGGCGTGGATGCGTTCGAGCATCTGTTGTGCGGCGCATCGGCGCTACAAATCGGTACGGTGTTGGTAGAGGAGGGGCTGGATGTGTTCAGCCGGCTGGACAAGGAGCTGGCGGAGATTCTGACGAGAAAAGGATATCGCTCGGTCGCGGAATGTCGAGGGATGCTCAAAGAGCTGTAGGAGTTTGTCGATAACCGAGGTCATGCGCTCAGGTGCAGTGCCGTGTGTAAGAGTACTGATGGAAACTGAATGGTTGCAGGCTGTTCAGAAAGGCCGTTCAGCAAGGCCGCAGCGAGCGAAGGGGCGAGGCGTACGCCTCGGTACGTTGAGCCTCGGAGCGATGCGAGAACGCAGCTGGCGGACTTTATCAACAGCCTGGTAGCTGCTATCGTTTGCCGAAGCTTGCCGGCAACAATCCATGGCGCAGGGATTGGCGGAGAAGTTGGGCGACGTTGCGGGCGTTCAGCCGCCGCATCAGATTGAAGCGGTGCACTTCGACCGTACGGACGCTGATCTTCAGCGAAACGGCGATCTCGCGGTTAGTGTGCCCCATCGCTACCATCTTAAGGATTTGCGATTGACGGGGAGTAATCTGGGACGCCTGTTTTCGTCCGCTCTCTACCGGTTCGAAGGTGAGTGCGGTATTGCCTCGACTGTGTGCCACCGTAGGTGCCTCCTGAAATCGTGAGGCAAGTCTAGCAAAGGATCGTACATGTGTAAACGAAACGGCCGATCTTCGCATGGGCCTTTAGGGTTGTGTTTTTGGGTTTTAACGGGTGGTTGCTTCCAGGATCCCTCCTGTTCGTCCGGTGTCACTGGTTCCTGATGCCTTCCTTTATCAAAGTCTTCCTGCTGATCGTTTCTGCCCACGTGACTCAATGGCCGCTGCGCACGCTGTTGACCGTCATCGGGGTCGCTCTTGGCGTCTCAGCCTCTGTGGCAGTGCGGACGGCTAATGTCGACGTGCTTCGCTCGTTCGAACAGGCGGTGTTGACGGTGGCAGGTCCGACAACCCTGGAAATTTCAGGCGGTGAATTAGGGCTGGATGAACGGCTCATTACAGCTGCGCGCCGTGTGTCAGGCGTCACGTCGGCTTCTCCTGTGATACTTCAAACGGCAGTGCGGATCGACGCCGGCGGGCGCAGTCAGGCCGTGCAGGTGCTTGGCCTGGATATTTTCGCCGAGGCTGATTCGCGCGGGTTTCGGCTCACCCAGCAACCGAGGGAACGCCGGTTGGATGTGGTACTCGATCCAAACACGGTGTTGTTAGGGTGGAAGCTGGCGGCCGAGTGGAATCTGTCGGTGGGCGATAGGGTTTCTTTGCAGATCGGCCCAGGTCCCATCCTGTGCCTGGTGTCAGGCATTTTAGAAGATAGCTCGGATCGAACGTCATCCTGGGATCACCTCGCGGTGATGGATATTGCGGCGGCCCAGATTACGTTCGGGATGGTCGGCCGGCTGGATCGGATCGATCTGGTGACGGATGTGACAAAACCGGTTGAAGAGGTGGCGCAGAATCTGCGTGAGGTTATGCCGCCTCACGTCCTAATCGAACGCCCGTCGAGTCGGACGAAACAGGTAGAGCAAATGGTGCGGGCGTTTCGCCTGAACTTAACGGTGCTGAGTTGGGTGGGACTGCTGGTCGGCATGTTCCTGATCTACAACACGATGGCATTTGCTGTAGCCAGGCGGCGCCGGGAGATCGGGATTTATCGGGCCATCGGAATGACTCAATCTCGCGTGGCAGCGCTCTTCTTGGCCGAGGCCGGTCTGTTCGGATTGGCAGGGGGAATCGTCGGGAGTGTCGCAGGCTTGATACTGGCTCAGAAACTGATCGCGTTGTTGAGCCGGACGATCTCGGATCTCTACGTCCCGGTTGCGGCCGAGGCCGGCCGGTTCTTCGAAGCCGGCTGGTTCTGGCAGATTTCTTTGGAAGGGGTCATGATCGGAATCGTGGTGTCCATGTTCGGCGCCATCGGGCCGAGCGGAGATGCGAGTCGAACGGCACCTGCGCGCGCTTTGGCCCCCGGTGATTATGAAGCAGGCCGGCAGCTTCGGGCCGGTACGCTGGGGGCAGTTGGGCTGGTGTTGCTTGCGATCGCCGGAGGGTTGAGTCTGACCGAGCCCATAGGAGGCATCCCGGTGCTGGGCTACCTGGCTACCCTCTGTGTGTTGGCAGGACTCTCCTGTCTCGCTCCGATTTGCATCGTCGGGTGGCGGAGCCGCCGGAGGGAACACGGCGCATCGGGAACGCGGGGCGTCATCAGAGAAATCGCGGTTGATCATGCGTCACGCAATCCCGGGCGTAACGGAGTCACGGTGTCCGCCTTGATGGTCGGGCTCGCGATCATGATCGGCGTGCTCGTCATGGTACGCAGTTTCCGGCATACGGTGGAGGTGTGGGTGGCCGATACGGTGTTGTCCGATGTGGTTGTGGCGCCGTCGCTATGGTTACGAGGCACAGAAGCAGGAAGTATCGGACGGAGTCTTCCGCCGTCCTGGCTGCAGGCGTTGTCGGGGATTCCCGGTGTGGAGGCGGTGGATACGTACCGCGATGTCCGGATCACCGTGGATGGTCGGCGCGTTGCGATCGTCTCGCGTGACTTGCGGCTGCATGCGCAACGGAGCCGGTATCTCGTGCGTCAAGGCGACTCCTCCGAGCAACTCAATCACGCGGCGGATATCGGTGGGGTGCTGATCTCTGAAGTATTGGCGGATCGGCTGGGGGTTGAGGAGGGCTCGTTACTGGAGGTCACGACTCCGGAAGGCATCAAACAGTTTCCGGTCGTCGCAGTGTTTTATGACTATTCGACCGACGGAGGAAAGCTCGTGATAGATCGCACTCTGTATCAGTCGCTCTGGCATGATGAACTGGTCACGGTCTTTCCGGTCTATCTGGCGGCGGGAGCGGATGCGGACCAGGTGCGGAAAACAATTGTCGAGAAATTGGGCGAAGCGAACAGCGGGAGGCTTCCTCCGCTGGTCATCAGCAACACCGAACTGCGATCGGAGATCCTCGAAATTTTCGACCGGACATTTCTGATGACCTATGTGCTGGAAGCCATCGCGATCATCATCGCCATGCTCGGCATCGTCAATACCTTGGTCACGTCGGTGCTGGAGCGGCGCAGGGAGTTTGCCACGTTACGGGCCATCGGCGGTAGCGACCGACAGATCCAGGAGTTAGTGCTGTGGGAAGCTGCGTACCTGGGTCTGGTGGGGATCGGCTTGGGTTTGATCGGCGGCGGCGCGCTCTCGTTCCTGCTCGTTTCAGTGATCAACAAACAGTCGTTCGGGTGGACGATTCAAATGATCGTGCCCATCGGTCCCCTCATTCAAGCCGTCGGCCTTGCCGCAGCCGCAACACTCGTGGCCGGGTACTTTCCCGCCCGGTGGGCCGCCCGTCAGCCGGTGGCTGAGGGGCTCAGAGAAGAGTGAGCTTGCCCATTGTCTCGATGCTCGGACGTGGCCGGAGACACAAGTATGTGGTTCACTTTCCGCTGCGCGAGTGGTCAAGGGATCTGACCATCTTGACGATACGGGCCCGGCTTTCCTCTGAAATCTCAGTGAATTGAACCCCCATCCCGGGATAGAGTACATGACGCTGTTCCTCGGCCCTGACCCACGCGACTTGTCCTTGCGCACTGATCGGGTTTGCCGGATCATCAGGGAGGGCGAGTTCTAGTGTGAGTACCGTGCCTATTTGGGGGGGATTCGATGTCTCAATGAAAATCCCGCCCCCTCCGATCTCGCAGGTGACACCTGCCGAGTTTCTACTGCCTGGTGTTGTATAGCGCAATGTGGCTGCGAGCGGGCTGCGGGAGTAGTTACGAGGTGGTCGCTGAGGGCGGGTCGTTTTGCTTGAGTTGTGAATGAAATCGATCACGGCGTCCCAGGACACTGTCCCGAGCGGCTCGTCATCCGGACCGATCAACGTCATAGTTTCCACTGCGTTGTCCAGGTGCAACGATTTCCCGTTGTGTCTTGCCGAAACCTTGACGGGCAAATTGAGCATGGTTCTTCCTTTCAGTAGAGAACTCAAGCCTGATCGTTTCGTTTCCGGGGGTAATACCTCCTAGTTTCTAGTGAGATTTTTGCTGGAGCATAAAAAACTGCGGCTTCGTTTGAAGGATATGTTACTCCAATAGAGTAAATTGACACCTTCTAGAAGAAAACAGCACACGATGCCACGCGAGGCATGAAACCGATGAAAGGGCCTGCTTTACTGGAAAAGGTTGTCTCGTTGCCAAGAGCCATAAGAACGTCTCTGGGTCGAGTTGGCGTTGTGTGGTGGCGGTGCCCCGGATTGAACGGGGGACCCGCGGCTTATGAGTCCGCTGCTCTACCAACTGAGCTACACCGCCACGGTGCTGAGTTTGCCGGTAAGTCGGCACGGATGATAGCCGAAGACCGAGGCCGGTGTCTACCGAATGCCTGTTGAAAAATGGAGGGGGCTCGATATGTCGATCGGGAACGGCAGGGCAGTGGTCATCACCGGCGCGTCTACGGGAATCGGAGCAGCCTGCGCGGTTCATCTTGACCGCTTAGGCTTTGTAGTATTTGCAGGCGTCCGAAAAATCGAGGATGGCGAGGCGCTGCAACGGCAGGGGGGAGCGAATGGGTTGATCCCTCTCATCCTCGATGTGACGGATGACGCGTCGATTCAACAATCCCGCGCGATCGTTGCAGAGCGCGTCGGTACCAGCGGATTGTTCGGCCTCATCAATAACGCCGGTATTGCGGTGGTGGGTCCGCTGGAGGCGGTGCCGATTCCCAATCTGCGTCGACAGTTCGAGATCAATCTGATCGGCCAGGT
The DNA here is from genome assembly GCA_002083405.1 of Nitrospira sp. SG-bin2. GTDB lineage: Bacteria > Nitrospirota > Nitrospiria > Nitrospirales > Nitrospiraceae > Nitrospira_D. Next base: position 140,699 of record LVWT01000017.1, read on the forward strand.
GGCGGTCACGCAGACGTTCCTCCCGCTGATACGGCTGGCCCGAGGACGTATTGTGAATATGGGGTCGATTGCAGGCCGCGCGGCGATGCCTCTCATGGGCCCCTATTCGGCCTCGAAGTTTGCCCTCGAAGCGATCACCGATGCGTTGCGATTAGAAGTCCAACAATGGGGGATCGAGGTGTCGATCGTAGAGCCGGGCGCAATTGCGACGCCCATCTGGGATAAGTCTGGCAAAGGTGCGACAGATCTGGAGGCGGCCACCACGCCTGAGTTGCGGATGTTATACGCAGGCGTGATCGCCGGGGTAAGGAAAGTTGTCGCGGAGGCGGCCAATCGGGCCATTGCTCCCGATGCCGTGGCGAAGGCTGTAGAGCATGCCTTGACGGCAGCTCGTCCAAAGACCCGGTATCTCGTGGGGGCCGATGCGAAATTCCGTGCGCTGATGGTAAAGCTCCTGCCCGATCGGGTTTCTGACACAGTGCTGACATGGGTGCTCAAGCTTCCACGATAGTGATCAGCTGTCCTGTGTGAAGGGGATGAATATGGATGCAAGTTTTTGGCGCCAACGATGGGAGAAGAACGAAATTGGTTTTCACGAAAGTAAAGCGAACCCGCTCCTGGTCGCACACTTCCGCGAATTGTCGGTCGGCAAAGGCCGCCGGGTGTTTGTCCCTTTATGCGGGAAGACGCTGGATATCTCGTGGCTGCTGTCCCGTGGTTATCGCGTGGCCGGAGCGGAATTGAGTCAACTCGCCATTGAGCAGTTATTCATCGAGCTCGGAATGCAGCCGGAGATCGAGACCGTGGGCGGCATCGAGCGGTGGAGCGCGAACAATCTCGACCTCTTTGTCGGCGACATCTTTACGGTGTCTCGACTGATGCTCGGCCAGGTCGATGCCGTCTATGACCGAGCTGCCTTGGTTGCGTTGCCCGAAGACATGCGAAAACGATATGCCGCGCATCTCCTGGAGATAACCGGTAAGGCGCCACAGCTCCTGATTAGCTACGAGTACGATCAGAGCCTCATGGAGGGGCCCCCGTTTTCCGTGAGCAACGAGGAAGTTCGCCGACACTACGCATCCACGTACGCTCCTACCCTTGTAGCCTGCACGGAGGTGCAAGGTGGACTGAAGGGGAAAGCGCCGGCGAAAGAAAATGTCTGGCTGTTAAAGCGGCCGTGAGAAGCCTGTGGCAGGCGAGAATTGCGGTGGCCTTGGGGCTGGAATCAACACTGAGGCCGCGCAGGGGGCCCCCCAAATTGTTAGGGAAGGTCTGATTAATTCCCGTTTTCGATCAGCCAGCGTTCAAAACTCGTGGAATCCGACTGATTGTTGTCTGAAATTTTGAATTAATCAGACCTTCCTTAGATAGGTAGCCCGTCCCCTTTTCTTGCCCCGCTCGTTCCAGCGCGTGAGCCGTAGCCCGCAGACTATACCCGGCAGCCCACAGACGACTTAGTTCTTCCCGTTCCATGAGGGCCAGGCGGCGATAGCGAGCCATGTGCAACTCCTTGGCTTTCGGAATCACCAGAATACTGGTGATGCACTAGAATCCTGAACCTGCATAGGAACCTTTTGGCAGGTTGCTGTATGCGCTGTGCTTCGCTATGCTTGTTCGCAGATGCCACATCAACCTGAGCACCCGACGATGTCGAAGGCCAGCAGGCTGACGCATGTCGCGTTGATGACCGGGACACTGGCACTTGCCGGATTCATCCTCAGCCCGCTATTTTCTCCAATCCTCTGGGCCGTCGTGCTGGTGTATGCACTGTATCCGCTGTATGGCCTGGTCCTCCGTGCTACCGGTGGACGGGAAGCGCTGAGCGCCTTTCTCCTGTGCACAATCATGACCGTTGGACTCCTGCTCCCGCTGTTCTATCTCACGCTTCTCGTCGCGCAAGATCTCGCAGGGATGGTGTCCTCGCTGGCCACGTATCTGCAGCAGGGCGAACTAACCGTAGGGGAAGGTTGGCGGCGGTACCCGGTGATTGCGGGGTTTGTCGTCCAATTTCAGAACCTCGAGCGGTTGACGGGGAGTGATTTGCAGTCGAGCTTGGTGACGGGCGTGGCTGATCTCGGGAAACTCTTGATTCAGCAGTCGACCAACGTGGTAAGCAATCTGGTGCAATGGGCGATCGAGTTCGGCATCGTGCTGTTGTCCGCGTTCTACTTTTTCCGGGACGGAAAGCGCATCGTTGATTGGACGCAGGAGAATTTCCCGCTCACGCCGGAGCGCCGCCGGTTGGTTCTGACACGCTTCGACGAAGTGGTCAAAGGCGCTGTGTACGGCAATACGATCGTGGCGTTGCTGGAAGGGGTCATCGGCTGGTTGGCATTTTGGTCGGTGGGATTACCGTCCCCGATCCTGTGGGGCGCCGTCATGGCCATCACGGCGTATATCCCGTTTGTGGGGGCTGCACTGGTCTGGATTCCGGCTGCGGTCTATTTGGCAATCCAGGGGGCGTATGTGCAGGCAGGAACGCTGGTCGCGGTGGGAATTGTGTTGTCCGTGGTGATCGACGAACTGGTCAGGAACATGATCGTCGGTAAAGTCTCGAAAGTGCATTCGTTGATCATGTTTTTCAGTGTGATCGGAGGTATGCAGTTCTTTGGCTTGCTCGGGATCGTGGCCGGGCCATTGGTCGTCGCAGTGGCGATAACACTGCTGGAGACGTATCGGAGTGATACGGCCGAGCTGGGTCCGATCGTGACGGACAGACCTGAGGAGACAAGTTGAAGTCGTCTTGGAGGACGTCTAGGGTGGGTCACGCAGGGCCGGCGGAAAGGGTGAAGACAGGTGTGTCCCCGGTCTCCTTCTCCGTCGTCGTTACACGCGTCGACCTTGAATGACCCGAATCAGGATGACGACGATTGCGATTACCAGGAGGGCATGAATGAGCCCGCCCATGGTGTAGGAACTGACAAGGCCGAGAATCCAGAGAATAACCAGAACGATTGCAATGGTCTCGAGCATCGCGGGCCTCCGTGTGCTACGGCCTGATCCATCCGCAGTTGCTTTCTGGACGCCTGGTGGATTCCTTCTAGGGTGGCTCCCTGTGGACGGCTCCGCCTCTCCTGCATCCGCTTCTCATGTGACGCGTTGGCTTTGTCGCGTGGCTCAGGTGTTAGGACGCCGGCCTGTCGCGGCAGGCTTTGAACGCGGACATCCGTAATCCGACCTCGAGCGTCCCACTCAGCTGCGTGTTCGCCGGAACCTGCGCCTTGCGGGAATCGTTATTTGGTCTTGGCCTTTAACTCTTTCGCTTTGTCTTTGATACGTTCGCCAGCGGCTTTGGTCTTGCCTTTTGCCTGTTCCATCGTCCCGCGCATTGTATTACCCTGAGCCTCTTCGATTAAGGCCTTTGTTTCGCCCTTCGCCTCCCCCTTCATGCTTTCCATCTTGGCTTTCACGTCATCAGCTTGAGCCATCTGTGGCATTGCGGAAAACATACCGGTAACTGCGATAGCGGCTATCATGATCTTGTACATTGAATCCTCCTGGGGAATAGTGGAATCCGTGGACCCTCTGAACATGCCGCGCACACTAGTCCAGCATCGGATGCTGCATACGAGGGCAACGCTCGACGAACAAGCGATATAACAAGCGCACACTCTCGTAATGATACCCAGCGGGAAGCTGGAAAGCTGATCAATAGTGAACAGGTATAGGGAGGTGTTGGTGAAAACAACGACTGATTAGCATCAGTTTCGGTAGGACTGAAGTGTCAGGCGGCGAATCCAAACAACGTGCCTGCTCCGGTTTGGTAGATGCCTGGGCCTGGATGATCGCGTTGAGATGAATTTCCGTGCAGGTGTGAGTGGTGTTGGGAATTTGTGTTCCCGGCTGGGGGTTCCTTTCCTGAAACAGATGAAAGATGCGCTGAGAAGAGTGTACGTGGTTTCACAGAACGGCTCAAGGCGCTGGAAAGCCCGGGGCAGGGGGAAGTGAGTTTAGAGGATGTGCGGCGGCTGGGGGTGTCGAAGATCGAGATGTGGCGTACGTGGAAATTCAGAGTCACCCCGTTTTCTCCATCCGCATCAGGATATCCAGCCTGACCAATATTGACAGCATGTTGCGGACTGATTAGTCTTGGCGACTATTTCACCTGAAAGACCCTATATTGGGCGAGAGGGAATCCCATGGGAAGTACCAATAAGATACTCCTTGCCGTCGAAGACTCTGAGGCCTCCATGAAGGCTGTTGCCTATGTGGCTGAGATGGTATTGGGGCGTGAGGCGATCCACATCTGTCTGTTCCATGCACTCCCTCCAATTCCACCACGTCTCTTGGAGTACGGAGGAACGGAAGACTCTCAAAATGAGCAGGCGCTCCGTACGGAGCGCAAATCCGCACAGACGGAATGGATTGAGAAGGCAAAGGACGCAGTCCAGCCCACGATGACACGCGCACGGGCTATTCTCGAGGGGCACGGCGTGTCTCAAAGCCAAATCAGCACGCACTTTTCGCACACGATCCATAAGCTGGATATCGTCCAGGAAATCCTCAATGCCGCCAAACAGTCCGAATGTGGAACCGTAGTAGTGGGCCGGCATCGACTCCCCTTCGTCCAGGATTTTTTTCATAACCACACGGGAGAAGGACTTGTGGAGCAGGCCCAAGAACTTGCTGTGTGGGTGGTCGGGTAGCCGTATCCTCCTCAGCCGGACTCAACGGCTCAAAGCCGCATAACCATGCAGGGGAAAATGGTTCCGGTCGCAAGCGTATTCGCGCGACAGGCGCAGAGGACGCGCGTGGGGAGAGGTGGTCGGAAAGCGTGGCGGCGGTGGGGGCGGATGGCTCGACGAGGCTCTCCACTGGAAGGAGGGGGATAGTAAAATGTATAATCCTGAAAGACGAAGGGTGCTTTTTGGTGGTCAATACAGGTCTTTTCACTTCTCTTGGGAAAGGGAGAATGCCGATGAAACGATCTACGACGCAACGAGCTATTGTGCTGGCCGGAGTCCTAGCCGTAGTCGCTACCACCGTGTTGCCTATTCAGCCGGTATTCGGAGGAGGCGGCGGGGCGCGGCGTGACATTCTGCGTCAAGAAGCGCAGAACCGCACGGACGCCCTCGATCACGCGACAGAAGCGGTGGACCATAGCAAACAGGGTCACGTAGCGGAACTCGTGGCGCATGCGGAGGCCGCGCTGCAACATGCCCTGAATGGTGGCAAGGATCGCCCGCATGTGGACGAAGGGATCGCACATCTGAAAGAGGCCATCGAGCATGGGAAAGCGGGCCATGCCGACGTAGCCACAAAACACGCAGAAACTGCTGTCATGCACCTGTCTCAGGGAAGATAAGAGAGCAGGGCAACTTCGCATCCACGTATCACTCCGCGAGTAATCACCAGCAGCGATCCCTCTGCCATCTGACAGGATCGTAGTACACGCTCACGACACAACCGGAGGGCGTAGCAGCGGCTGGGAAATGGTTTCTGACACTTTCTCCTGTGCACACTCTGTACTTTGCCCGATTTCTTGACACATCGGTCACAAAGACCTAGCCTCATATCATCGCAGGATTATGATCAAACAAGATCTGGACCCAGGCAAGGTACTTGTGATCCAAGACTTCCTCTCCAGTGAGGAATGCACGGCACTGATTCGCCGCAGCGAAAGCCTCATCTTTGAACCTGGTACGGTGGCTGATATTGTGGTGGACGACATTCGAAATAATGAGCGGGTGTTGTTGGACGATCCGGCTCTTGCGACCGACCTGTTCCGCCGAGCTGAACCGTTTTTGCCTGCTGAACTCGATGGCCATCGTCTTGTGGGATTCAACGAGCGCTGGCGATTTTACCGATATCAACCAAGCCAGTCCTTCAGACCTCATCGTGACGGATCATATTGTCGGATCGGCGCGTTCGAAGAGAGTCAGCTCACGTTCATGATCTACCTCAACGAGGAGATGACGGGCGGGGAAACACGGTTTTTCTCCGGCATGGAACAGGCTGCCGCGCAATCCGCATATCTCTCCGTCAAACCAAAGACAGGGATGGCACTCGTGTTCGTACATTCCATCTGGCACGAGGGGGCCGTGATACAGAGCGGGCAAAAGTATGTGCTGCGGACGGACGTCATGTTTAAGCGGATCATTCGTTAGTCTCGGCCACTAAACAAACTCCCTTGCCACCTTTCGCTTTGCACAATCATCACTAAGAGAACGATACAGTATTGCTAGCGACGGACGCGGGGCCGGGAGCGTGGCGGCGGCTAGGATCGAGGTCTTACTTGGAAATTCAGAATGTCCCCGTCGTAGAACCTGAATCTAAGAAGCTGGCCCTGAGATTTTCTTGGACCGCTTCGATCCAAGAGCCAGTTCGAGCGCAGTTTCAAGCCGGATGACACGGCCGGTCAGGTCTTCGATGTGGTGCTGTTGCTTGGCGACCGTGGCGGTGAGTTGTTCGACTTTGTCGGCCAATCGGATTGTTCTGGCAAATGCGTCCCAGACTCGTTCGGTGAGGCCCATGATCAATGCCCTCGGTGTGATTTTGTCAGGGCTTGGATGCGAGCTTCCGATTGTGCGACCAATGCCAAAGTTCGATCGATCGACTGGATAGCTCGTTGAGTGGCCTTCGTGACCTGCTTGGCGAACTGATCCAGGGCGGCGTCGTCTTCTACAGGCGAAAATCGTTCTCCCCCCTGGCGAAGCAATTCCCCCATAGTGAGGTTCGCGGCTTTGGCCTTGCGGGCCAGACGGCGCTTCTGAGCCGGGCTCATCAACACAGGGACTTGCACATTGGTCTGTGGCATATGCGACCTCTCAAAGAATATATAGGTGATGTATACCAGAGACATGAGCGAGCTGTCGAGTGTAAGCCTGCGGCGTCAGCTTCACCGAAGAGTACAGAGGCTCGACTGCATTGGTCTGGCCTTTTGCGTACTGGCGGGCTACGCGTGCCGGCTTGAAACTAGACGGGTCGCCTATGAAGTGCTAGGATGCAGCATCTGTCTTGGATGGTGCTGCCATGAGCAAGGTCGAAGCGATTAAACAGCAGATTGAAAAACTCTCCCCCAATGAACTCGCCGCATTTCGTCGATGGTATGCGGCATTTGATGCGGAGGCCTGGGATCGCCAGTTCGAGTCTGATGTGAAGGCCGGAAAGCTTGATGCTTTGGCTGAAACAACTCTTCGTGCTCATACCTCCGGTCAGTCGAAGCCGCTTTGATTCATCACGCCTCACCCGACTTTTGGACCTGCTACAACGCCCTGCCGAAGTCGATCCGCGAACAAGCTGACAGCGCGTTTGAACTGCTCAAAACAAACTCACTGCATCCCTCGCTGCATTTCAAGAAAGTGGGCCGCTTCTGGTCGGCCGGGGGGGGAAGGGTGTCAGGAACCATTGTTTGAAGTACAAGTTGTGTACTGGGATTCATGTATGGGAGACCATTGCGCCCCACGTCAGGAAATGGAGTGTCTCACGTGCTCAGTCGAACGAACGCACGTGGTGAACAATGGTTCCTGACATTTTTCTCTGCTTTTTCTTTCCCCTCATTATTCTGGAAAGGTCTTAATGTCGCTGCTCTATGAGTTCCCTCATAGGCTGTGGAAGTAAACGTCTGAGCTTACCACTGGTCGTCTCTTCGTGGCGTTGCCAAATAATGCCGAGATAGATAACGCCAAGGCCGATCAGAGTGAGCACAAATGGAAACATCATACTGTCCTTGAATACGTCGTATGCTAGATGGCCAAGGTACCCTGCTGCACCAAGACCACCGAACACAGCGAAGACCCTGCGGGAAAGCGTGGCGCCGACGGCAATCATGATGAGGTTAATGCACAGATAGATGAATTTGTTGATCTCGCTGTCCGAGTGCATCATGGACAAGCCGCCCCAGAATGCAATGACGCCAAACAGGTACAGCCAAAATGCATAATCCTTGTCATGCCTGGTTCGAACATCCACCCAAAAGGCCAGTAGTGTGATCAGCAAGCCGAACCAGAGCGAGACGAGTTTTCGTAATGTCCACGTTGTGTCAGCCTCGCCGAAGAGAAAGGGAGTCAAATCCATACTCATATACCAGAGCGTGACTGCAACGGGCATGACCAAGAATGGTAGAGAGTACCGCCAGAGCATGACCGCGCCGGTCGCAAGCGTGGCCAATTCCATAAGTATCCATCGCCAGTCAATGTGTGTGTGATACTCACGGTACACTTTTCCTTCAGGCCACCAGCCGAGTGCGACTTGTAAGCCATAAATTGCCATGGGTGTCAGTACGACAGTAAAAGCTGCGGTAATGCCTGCTGGAATTGGCAGTCGGCTGCCATTCAAGAAAAACTCAGTAAGCCAAAGGCCAGCGCCGGCATAAGCAAGAGCGATGAAGAATAATCCCCATCCACCGAAACGTTCCCACCCAAGTGTCATGAACAAGCTCATTGCACCAATGGCGATTAATCCACCGAGGTAATAAAGAATGTGGGTGAAGCGGAAACTTGGCGTGTCCTGTCCACGTTCTCTCAGGAATTTCCAAAGCTGCTCCGCCTGCAACTTTGTGATCAAGCCGTTTTCGGCGGCGCTATTGAGAAGGCCTTGGGATATTTCCATGTTGACCTAGTGTAAACCTAGACCCGTTCATCCAATAATGAATTTGCAGTTCGTGATGACTCAATGGAGGGGCGAAAGCGAAGGCCCCATGTGCAGCGAAATGGGTGATTGCATGGCCTAACTCGCAATCTGTTCAGAGCACGTGCCGAAGATGGAGCGTGGCCATTTGGCTTTTTCAGATGAGCACATCCCCAATAAAGGCAGTTTCCTTCGAGGCGGCTGGGCATCGGCGCAGAATCCGCCGTGCAAAGAAATCAGCGGGCGTGGCGTCAGCGAGGGGATGTTTGATTGCAAGACCTCTCTGCTCTTTGGATATTTATTCGCAGAAGGTAGCGTTTGCTATACTTTGAGCAGGTAAGCCATGATTCCCTTCACATCATTATCATTTTCCACTGTTAAGTTCTTCATTCAATTCATCATGAACAAGATGGACTTGCCTGACTTGGACAGCGCGTCTAGCGCCACTTTGAGTCAGCGTGTCTGCGCCAGGCTCGATCGTATCATATTCATCCCGCTTGATGATTTCCCACCGGAACTACTCGAAGAGGTGGCCGACAAGTATCGGCTCATGTTAGGGGTTGAAATTGCGGTGTGCGCTCCTGTCCCAGTAGACGCGTCCGCAATGGACTACAAAAGAGGTCAGTACATCGGCGAAGAAGTTCTCAAATCGTTGATCCTGCAACAGGCGGCTCTTTCTGAAGATCAGTCGGTTTTGTTGATCGCCTTCACGAACACAGATATCTACACAGGTTGGAAGAGAAGCTGGCGGTTTGCATTTGCACTTCGTGTACTTGGCAGATTTGCGGTGATTTCAACGGCCCGTATGGACCCGGAATTCTTCGGGCTCGAACCGGATGATTCCATCCTAGTGAGCAGGCTCAGAAAGATGGTGAGCAAAACAATCGGCGGATTCTATTACGGATTGCCGGAGCGCACTGATAAATCGAGCGTCATGTATTCTCCGATCCTTGGAGTCGACGATCTTGATGAAGTCTCACCCGAGTACGATGAGCTTGATCTCGATCGGATGGTGGAGTCGGGAAAATATAAAGCAATATAGGAAGTTCAAGAGGCCTGAGGTGGCCCGAATGGGACCGACGGGTTCATTCTATTTAAGAGTGGCTAGACTAACTTCATGGATTCAGAAACCGGCTTTATTGCCCTAGTCGCTGGGATCGTGTTGGTCACGATGCTTGTTGTCTGGAGGAGAAAAGGGTGTCAGGAGGAGAAAAGGGTGTCAGGAACCATTATTTGAAGTACAAGTTGTGCGCGGGGATTCATGTATGGGAGACCATTGTCTCCCACGTCAGGGGATGGAGTGTCTCACGTGCCTCGTCGTATGGACGTGCGTGGTGAACAATGGTTCCTGACACCTTTTTCTCTCCCATGCGGAAGCAGCGCTGCAACATGCCCTGAATGGTGGCAAGGATCGCCCGCATGTGGACGAAGGGATCGCACATCTGAAAGAGGCCATCGAGCATGGGAAAGCGGGCCATGCTGACGTAGCCACCAAACACGCAGGGGAAACAAACGGGGACATTCTACTTTTTTGGAATGGGTGGGTCTATGGCGGGGTTGAGAGGGGCGGGGAATTGCGCCCGCCCTTTGACTATCTCAGGGCAGGAAGGGCGTGGCGGCGGCTGTGGGCGTCGAAAATTCAGGCATTACTTGGAAATTCAGAATGTCCCTGTTTTGCCTCCCCATGAAGTGAGAGCCGGTCTGTCAACGCCTGATCATCAAAGCAGCGTATTTGACATGTACCTCCAGTCGCCGACTCGCTACACTAACTCCCTCTCCGATTTTCTCGAAGACTTACTCCTGGATCAGGCGCTTTCACCTGGGCAGCTGAGAGCGATCACAAATGTGCAGGCCAAGCCGAGTGGAGTTGTCCCCTTCGTCGGTAAGGAAATTCTTGAAAATGTTGCTTCAAGAGTCCATCAGGATATCTCATATCTTAGCGGGAGGGTTGCTTTAGATCGTGTGTGTGATACTGAACGAGACCGTAGCGGTCTTGTCCTGAAGCTTGATGCCGAGCCGAGTTCTGATTTTGTTGAGAGGCAGATTCTTGGTCGCATTACGTTTGATCCGCCCACCATAGAAATATTTCGGCAAGCCAGCCCTAATGCAGGGCGCAACCGATTTACGCTGGCCCATGAACTGGCTCATCATCTTCTTGGGCATGGCGATCACATGGTCCGAGAGTACTGCCAAGATGATGATTTTTCCATTGAGTCCGGGCAAGCGCCAGATGGGACTGACATTAAGAGGATGGAATTTCAGGCTAACTACCTGGCCTCTAGTCTGCTACTTCCTAAACATAATGTAATTGAAGACTTTCATGGTCTAGTAGGGAAACTCGGACTTTCGAATCGAGGCTATGGTCTGCTTTACGTGGATAAGCAGCCTTGTAATATCCAGAATTTTGAAACTATTAGTGCTCACTTCATGACGGAATATGGAGTCTCACGTACAGCAGCCACCCTCCGATTGCAGGCATTAGGACTTCTAAGGGACGATCGAAATTTGAGCGCGTCTCAGCGAGTAATGGAAAAGCTTCCATCAGTTGACTGGCCCTAAACAGGTCATGAATTAGAGGGTGACCCCCGTTATTTTGGCGCTCCGCAAATTGAAGTGGCTACATGAGAACGCGCCTTCTTCTCAAGCCATACAGCCGACCTGTGGTTTGGCCTGATTGGCCGGTTCTCGGAGCCTGAAGCTGAGGTCGGATCTTACCTTGTGGGGGAGAAAAGGGTGTCAGGAACCATTGTTTGAAGTACAAGTTGTGCACTGGAATTCATGTATGGGAGACCATTGCCTCCCACGTCAGGAAATGGAGTGTCTCACGTGCCCTGTCGTACGGACGCGCGTGGTGAACAATGGTTCCTGACACCTTTCCCGCTTTATGGGCCGGGAGTTTTCTTGAGCCCTTTCAGCTTATCTAGAAGGCCTGAGTACTGATACACCGCCTTCAGAACTTCCTTCGTGAACGCGACTGCGATTTCTACCTCGGGCTTCCCGATTTTGTCATATTCCTGCGACTCGATATGAGCTGCATCATTTCCAAGAAGCCGAAGATGATCCAGGGCCTCAAGCAACTCTGTGGGTAATACCACCTTAGTACCGAGGCTAGCCAGACGCTCTTTGAGATTCTTTCCCGTGGCACCGCGGTCTTTACACAGCTCCTCTAACGTCCGTCTGACCATTAGTGCGGATGCGATATAACATTCCAATGAGTGGCAGGTGATCGCCTCAGTAAGCGATGCCACAAGCGGCTTGGGAATGTCGGTTGCGTCAAAATCCAATCTCTCAGGGGGAAAGCATTCTGTTGTGGAATTGTTCGTCACGAAAAAAATATGTTGCATGCATTTTGGATTAGGGCATCGGCGTTGGCCAAAAATTGGCATTCCAGAGTGTTGCGGTGCAACATCAGGAGCATTTATTGGATCGAGAATTCCTTGCTGAAGGCAGCTAGGACAACGCGCAGATATCCGCCGTCCATTCGGATCGTATTGAACAAACTGTCCTCCTATTCTGGTGTCCATGCTTCTTTTTCCCTCCCAACCTCAACTCATGGAAAAGGTTGAGGCAGTCTACCTTTCTGTGATCTCCTCAGTCCATCCTCTCTCTCTAGATAAACAGGGCTAGCTCTTTCCTCCCGCCCTTGAATATCCTTCTTCCTGCCTCGTACAATACTTACCTTCGATCATAACCCCTTGGCATTCCAGTAGTTTGGGGATGCCGAATTCGATAGAGGAGTGCCTTCTTGAAGATCGAATATTCCAAGGGTGAGCGGGCCTCCAAGGAGCTGATTCTCCTCAACCGTCAGTCATTCGAAGCCACCAGTGGTCGGAAGATGAAGGTCATGCTGATCTTCCCGCCTGATTGGTACCCCTCCGAGCCCTATTTGAGCCTTCCTTCCCTCACCGCCGTCCTGCGTCAGGCAGGCCATACGGTCATTCAAAAAGATATCAATCTTGAGATGTGGGACTGGTACTTCAGCGAGGACTTTTTGAGGAGAGTTCTGCGCAAGGTGCCGCAGCAATTGGACCGGCTGCGGAAGCTCTCCAAGAAGCGTGAGTTGGATGCCAATGAGATGGATTTGCAGCTGGCGTTGTGCGACGTGACCCGCCAGAAGATCGATGATTTGATCAAGAAGGCAGAGCAGGCCAAGCGGATTATCAGAGGAGAAGAGTTCTACGATATCGATAAGTTAGAGTGGGCTATTCAAGTCTTTCGAGAAGTTGCTGCGGTCATCTCGATGGTCTATGCTCCGGCGCGGATCTGCATGCCGCCGATGGAGACGAATCTCTCGTACAAGGTCTTCGTCTCGTCCGAGATTATGGACGCGGTGAACGACATCCAAGTCAATATCTACCGGGATGTGTTCGAGCATCTTGTGAAGCCGGTGATCGAGAGAGAGCAGCCGGATGTGATCGGTATTTCCATCGTCCTTCAGCAGCAGATGTTTTCCACCATGACCTTCTGTGCCCTCATCAAGCAGCATTTTCCTCATATCCATGTGACGATCGGCGGTAATACGGTGACTCGCTTGCGCGATGTGCTGCCCACGTCGTCCCTGTTCCAGTACTTTGACAGCGCTGTGGTCTATGAAGGGGAGACGGCCTTTGTGCAGCTAGTCTCGGCGGTGGGGGCAAAACGGAGTTTGGCCGAGGTGCCCAATACCATCTATAAGGATGAGACCGGCATCCACGCCTCCACGATCAGCTTTGCGGAAGATATGCATGCGCTTCCGCCGCCCGATTTTGACGGCCTGCCGCTGGACAAGTACTTCGTTCCGACGAAGATCATGCCCTATCTGGCGACGCGTGGCTGCTACTGGGGCCGCTGCGAGTTCTGCGACCATGGCGAGGGCTATACGGCAGGCTACCGGTCAAAGACGATTCAAGAGGCCCTGGGTGAAATCCAGTACCTGCGCGACAAATATGGCGCGAAGCATTTCCATTTTACGGATGAATCCTATCCGCCGGCGTTATTTCGTAAGCTCACGCGCGGGTTGATCGACAGCAAGATGGGTATCGTCTGGACCACACACATGCGGTTTGAAAAGAGTTTGCTGGATCAGACGGTGTGGCAGGATGCAAAGGAATCGGGGTGCAAGTATCTTCACTTCGGCTATGAGTCTGGTGTCGAGCGAGTTCTGCAGCTGATGGATAAGGCGACTACAACAGAGATCATGACGAAGCATCTCCAGCTTACGGCCGATGCAGGCATTTGGAACCACTGTATGGGGTTCTTCGGTTTTCCAGGCGAGACCAAGGAAGAGGCCTGGCAATCGGTGCAATTTCTTGAGGCAAACAAAGACCATGTGCATTCCCTGGGCTTCGGCACCTTTGACCTGGGCCGGCATAATCCGGTCGCCAAACATCCGGAGAAGTGGGGGGTGACCGCCTATAAGAATCCCGAATGGGATCTGGCCCTCGATTACTACTATACGGTGAAACAGGGGATGAGCATCGAGGAGGCGGAGCGGGTATTCGAGCAGTTCGAGCGAAACCATAATCCTGGCTGGGACCTGCGCCTGTACATCCGGGAATACATCTTTCTCTACATTTCAAAGTTCGGTTTAGGCAAGCGGCAAGATCTGCAATATCAAAAGGCTAAAGCGACCGGAGTAACGCCGACGTTAGTGGGGAAAATGTGATGGGGGCCGTGAGCGGTGAGGGGTGAGGTGTAAGGGGCGAGGATGCAATCCTGGAGTTATGCCTGACGCCTTGACGTTTCACGCCTAACGAAGAACGAGCATGAGCAACATCGGACTTGTACAGATAGAAGGGCTTGCGCCTCTTAAGACGGAAGAGCGGAAGCAATCCAAGGTCATGCTCCTATTCCCGCCTGAGTGGGTACCGACAGCGCCTTATCTCGCCCTGCCTTCCCTGACTGCTGTGTTGCGGGAAGCGGGCCATACCGTCATCCAGCGCGATATCAATATCGGGATGTGGGATCACTTCTTCAGTATGGAGTTTTTGATCTGGGTGAAGGCCCGATTGGGCATGCAGCTCAAGGCGCTGCAAGACAAAGAGAAGGCAGGAGCTCTGACGGAACGAGACTCGAGTCAAAAGGCGGTCGTTGAGCAGGCCTATGATGTCGATGTGTTCGATCTCGCGGAACGGGCGGAAGATGCCAAGCTGATCGTGCGTGGCGAACGGTTCTATGAAGCAGAGATTCTGGAGGGGGCGCTCAATACCTTTCGTGAGGCCATGGCCTATATCTCCGCCGCGTACTATCCCGCCTCGCTGGTCTTCTATCCAATGGAAAGCAACTTAGGCTATCGTCCCGGTGTTTCAAAAGAAGTGTTTGCCTGTTTGGAAGATGAGCAGGTGAACGTCTATCGGGATCTCTGTAATCAGCTGGTCATGCCGGAGGTGGCGAGAGAGCGGCCGGATGTGATCGGGATTTCCATCGGGACGCAGATGCAGTTCTTGGCGGGTTTGACCTTCGCAAAGATGATCAAGGACACGTTCCCGCAGATCCATGTGGTGGTGGGCGGCAACGTCATTACGCGCCTTCACGAGGACCTCGTGAATCACGAGCGGTTTTTCACGGAAGTCTTTGATTCAGCAATTCTTTATGAGGGGGAGCATGCGCTCCTGTGGCTCATCGAATCCTTAAACGGACAGCGGCTTATCGCGACCGTGCCGAACTTGATTTATCGGGATGAGTCCGGACTTCACCGGAATACCGAAGTCTATACCGAGAAGACGGCTGCGCTGCCTTTGCCGGACTTTGAGGGGCTGCCGCTGGATCGCTACTTCGTCCCGGAACTGATTATTCCCTACCTGGCGACGCGCGGCTGTTATTGGGGGCGTTGCACATTCTGCGACCATGGACAGGGGTATTTTGATCAGTATCGGGGGATGCCGGTCCAGCTGGTGGTCGAACAGATCAAGGCGCTGCGGGATAAGTATCACTGCCGGCACTTCCTCTTTTCCGACGAGTCCTATCCGCCGGCGTTGTTTAAGAAAGTGTCACAGCTGCTGATCGATCAGAACGTCGGGATCAAGTGGACGACGCTGATCCGATTTGAGGAGACGCTACAAGACCAGGCCACCTGGGATCTCGCCGCCAAAGCCGGTTGCTGTACGCTCTATTACGGCATGGAATCGGCGAATGAGCGCGTCTTGAATCTCATGGACAAGCATGCGACGAAGCACGTGATCCAGCGTAATCTCCAGATGGCGGCGCAGGCCGGGATCTGGAACCATGTGATGGCCTTCTACGGATTTCCTGGCGAAACATTCGAGGAAGCGATGGAAACCAGGCAGTTCGTCCTTGAGAACCAGCCGGCGATTCACTCACTGGAACTGTTTTATTTCGTCGCGTACCGCCATACGCCGATGGTGCGCCGTCCGGAACAGTTCGGCATTACGATTCATAAACAGGAAGAGTACGATCTTCCACTGGACTACTACTACACACTGAATGACCCCAGCACCCTGTCGTGCCTCGATGCGATGCAGCTCTGCGAAGAATTCTACAAGAACGATTTCCACCCCTGGGCGGTGCGCGTCAACTCGCGCGAACATGTGTTTCTCTATATCTCGAAGTTTGGAACCAACCGGTTGCCTCAAATCTATGCGCAGCAAACCCAGCCGGTCGGATCGCCGGAAGGGGTGTCAGGCCTGATTACCTGGCCGGTGGCCCGTCCGGAAGGCGATGAAGGGATGAGCCGGGTCACGAGTCACGAGGTGGGATGATAAGAGAATGAGCGTATAGCTAATGGCTTATGGCACAAGCGGGATGAAGAAGTATGGGATGAGATTGGAATGAGGAGCTTCTGCCATATGCTAGAGGCAATCAGCTCTCAGTCCTTCACGTGCTATACGCCATACGCTATCAGCTCTCATCCGGCACAAGTACCGCCGAGAGCAGTGCGTGTGAGGCTTCGACGAGCTTGGTCATCTCTTCGGCCTTCTTGTAGGCCGTCATATATTGGGTCGGGTTATTCGTGAGATTGGCGTAACGGGCCGGGTCCCAGTTGTAGAGTTGGACCCGTTTAGCCCGATCGAGCGCGTCGGATGTGACGGGCAGTGTCAGTCCCAGGATCTCGAGCGCACGGACGATTTCTTGAGGGACGGCGTCGTCGGCCATGCGCAAGTGTGACAAAGCCGCGTGGTACCTGTCAAATCAGGCCGCTCATGGTTCGTTTGCTCTGCGGTTTCCATTTTTTAGCAGAAGGAGTATCGTGACGGCATGCCTGAGCCACGGTCGCTGAAGTTCTATCAGGCCGACGTGTTTACCTCCCAGCCGTTCGGAGGGAATCCGGTCGCCGTCATTCCCGATGCGCAAGGGTTGAGCGACGATCTGCTGCAGCAGATCGCGCGCGAAATGAATCTGTCCGAGACGGTCTTTGTCTTTCCCCCGACCGATCCGGCCGCCGTGGCGCGGCTGCGCATCTTTACTCCCACGCAGGAAATTCCGTTCGCCGGCCATCCGGTCCTGGGCACGTTCTTTATTCTGGCCGAGCTGGGAATCATCTCTGTGAAAGAACCGGTCACGCGGCTGATGCAGGAGTGCAATATCGGGTTGTTCCCCGTTGAACTGCACGCGGATGATGGGCAGGTTGAGCAGGTGGTGATGACACAGCCCAAACCGGAGTTTCTTGGGCCAATCGAAGAGACGGAGGACCTCTACAAAGTTGCCGCGGCCCTGGGCCTGTCGAAGCACGTGATTGCCGACACCAAGTGGCCGATCGAAGCCGTCTCCACCGGACTGCCGGTATTGATCGTGCCGGTGCGGACACTGACGGCAGTCCGATCGATCCGTCCCGATGCCTCGGCGATTGCGGATGTGTGCCGCCGGTATGGCGCGAACGGCATCATGGTGTTTACCACCGTCACGGTGGAGCCCTCTTCTACGGTGCATACCAGGATGTTTGCCCCGTCAATCGGGATTCTGGAAGATCCTGCGACAGGCAGCGCGAGCGGCGCCTTAGGCGCCTACCTGGTCCAGAACGGCGTCGTTGATGTGGCGCCGGTCACTGAAATCATCGCCGAACAGGGTTATGAAATCGATCGGCCTTCGCGCGTGTACGTCCGGGTGGATTCAGACGACGACATCATTCAATCGGTCAAGGTGGGAGGGCAGTGTGTGCGGGTGTTGGAGGGGACGCTGAGATTCTAGCAGGATGATGAAAACGCCATCTCACCGCGTTCTCAGTCGCATGTCTCCTTGCGACGTACCCCAGAGGGTACGCCTCAGTTGCCATGCTCCCTGCGGCCTTGTGACATGCCGTTTTGATCATCCTCCGATCTGGTTACGAAGAAAGTAATAAGATTAAACCGTTAGGGGTGGTATGAAATGAAAGCGGTATTGTTTCGTGAACATGGCGGGCCGGAGAAGTTGTCCTATGGGGATTTGCCGACGCCGACGATCGGTACGGGAGAGGTCCTCGTTCGGGTCAAGGCCTGCGCATTGAACCATCTCGACATTTGGATCAGGCAGGGAAACCCTGCCTATCCGATTCCGTTGCCTCATGTGTCCGGATCGGATATCGCAGGGGTTGTCGAGCAGGTTGGAGGACAGGTTAGGGGAGTAACTGTTGGAGCAAGGGTGTTCGTCTCACCGGGACTCAGTTGCTGGAAGTGTGAGAACTGTCTGGCCGGTCGGGATAATTTCTGCAGCACATTCGGAATCATTGGGGCGAAGACTCATGGCGGCTATGCCGAGTATGTGAAGGTGCCGGTTCGCAATGTCCTGCCGATGTCGGAGAACCTGACGTTTGAGCAGGCTGCGGCCTTTCCGCTTGTCTCCGTGACAGCCTCGCACATGCTGTTTGCGCTGGCTGGACTGCAACATGGAGAGACGGTGTTGATTATGGGCGCGGGAAGCGGAGTGGGGAGCATGGCGATTCAGCTGGCCAAGCTGGCCGGGGCGCGGGTCATCACGACGGTCGGGTCCGACGAGAAAATTCCCAAGGCCGTGGTCCTTGGCGCCGATGCGGTCATCAATCACAGTAAAGAAAAGGTGGCGGAGCGTGTGAAGCTGCTGACCGAAGGGAAGGGCGTTGACGTGGTCATCGAGCACATCGGCCCGGAGGTCTGGGAAACGTGCCTGGCCTCCCTGGCCAAGGGCGGCCGATTGATCACCTGCGGCGCCACGACCGGAGCAGAGGTCAAGCTGGACCTCCGCTATATGTACTCACGCCAGTTCACGATTAAAGGTTCCTACATGGGAACGCGAGCCGAGTTGGTGAAGGCGGCAGAGCTCATGGGCCAGAAGCGGTTGATACCCGTGATCGATCGCACCTATCCGCTGCGGGAGGCCCGTGCGGCACAGGAGCTTATGTTGGGTCGAAAGTTCTTTGGCAAGATCGTACTGACCCTTGACTGAAGACTACTGATAGTCATTTGAAACCTTTGTTGAAGGGAGAAACGTATGTCCACCGTGTCGAAGATCATGAACAAGAAACCTAAGAGTGTGGGGCCGAAGACCTCGATTGCCAGCGCCGCGAAGACTATGCGTTCGGGGCGGGTCGGGTCATTGTTTGTGAAGAAGGGGAAAGCGTTAGTTGGTGTTGTCACGGATACGGACATCGTGCGGCGCGCCGTAGCGAGTGGCAAGCCGTTGGGCAAGTTGACGGTTGAGAAGATCATGACCAGCCCTGTTTGCACGATTGAGGAGAACAGCACGATCGACGATGCCCAGGACATGATGGCGGACTTGGGTGTGCGGCATCTTGGCGTGACGAAAGGCGGCGCGATTGTGGGCGTGATCTCGGTGCGCGATCTGCTGCTGCATTACAAGCGGTACGCGCAGTCAGCGATTTCAGCAGGGGGGACGTATTCGGAACCGAAGATCTCGCAGGATTAGGCACCGTGAGGGGTAAGGAGTTAGGCCGGAACAGCAGTTTCCGGTAATCTCCTTACCCCTTACGACTAACCACTTATCAGCTATGGTTACTTCGTGAGTTCTTTTACGAGGTGGCCCAGTTCGGGCAGGATGAGTTTTTCCATCGCCAGGCGCACGGCATGTTCGGAGCCTGGGATTGAGAACACGACACAGCCGTTGACAACGCCGGCGGTGGCGCGGCTCATCATGGCCGGTGAGCCGATTTCCTGATACGTCAGATAACGAAAAAGTTCGCCGAATCCTTCCAGGCGCTTTTCCAACATTGAATTGACAGCTTCAAACGTCGAATCCCGCCTTGAGATACCAGTTCCACCGTTGACGATGACGACCTGGGCGGCATGCTTGAACGATCCCAACGCAATGCGATGCGCGATCTGTCCCGGGTCGTCTTTGACGATATGGTAGGCCACAATCTTGTGACCCTGTCCCTCAAGCAGCTGTTGGATGAGCTGACCGCTCGTGTCGGTCTCCGGCGTTCTTGTGTCGCTGCACGTGATCACCATGCAGTTGATTGACCGTGGCGCATCCTGCTTGTGTTCATGGGCTGGTGTGTTCGTCATGTCGTATGCCTGGTTCTTCATGCTGTAAAATGGTCAAGGCGCAGCAATGGCTGAGCTCTCAAAGGGGGGCTTCAAATGGAGCCTCAACCTTTTTCGCCTAACCTATCGCCATGCTGCATCTGGGTTGAGTTTTGCGACCGGGGTTCCCTTGGCGATGTGTTCGTCCAGGATTGTCGCGACATCAGCCTCAGTGACTTTCGAGTACCATGTATTGTCCGGGTACACGACAACGGTCGGACCCTGTTCGCAGGGACCGAGGCAGCCGGTGGCGCTTACCAGGACCTGGCCCGGGGGCACAGCGCGTTGCATCAATCCCATGTTGAAGGCCATGAGCAGCTGTCCGGCTCCGGCGCTTCCACATGAAGGTTTTGGATGGCCCGGCGGGCGTGAGTTGGTGCAGACGAGAATGTGATATTTAGGTTTCGGCATAGTCTCCTCAATTGATACAGCGAACCTCTCATGAGATCCGAACGGGAATTTATAGCATATTAGCCCGGAGCGTGCACAGAGCGAAGAGCATTATAGTTCAGGTACGTGACAAACTCGTTGCCTCTGTTTCGTGCCATGCGCATACACCAGTCACGCATTAGATTTATCGTGGCCTATACGATTCCCACTGTTGAACTGCTTCTTGGGGAAGTTTCCACTGTGTAAGCCCTTTCATGACCCAGTCGAGATAGTGGTCTTTGGCTTTGAATTTGCCGATCGGATTCGCAGCGTAGGTGGTGACGAGTTCCTTGGATCCGGCTTCGTTGAGTACTGTGATTTGCAGGTGCCGATAGGCCCCCTGAGGGACATCTTGCTCGAACTCATCCATGAGCGTCAGATCCTCATCGGTCACCTCGAATACACCCCCCCAGACTTTCTCACCCGGCGATGGTACGATGCTCGCGAGGCCGCAGCGCCATTGAGATGACCAGCGGCAGAACTTGATTGTGTGGTCCGCCAGTGTGGCGAGGTAGAGGAACCGGTGCTCCGGGGCGCGTCGCTTCAGCTGGACGGGGTTCAGATGATCGGCATATAGAAAAAACTTCATTCGATGCGCTCATGCATTTTTGATGACTGCCGGTATTTGTAGCACACGGGCTTTTCGTCAAACAAGCGTTGCCCTGCGTCACCACGCGGCTTGACGATTGCGTGATCACCTGTCATGAATGAGACAGGTAAGATAATCGCTGTCCTGGCTAGGCTGCCCTCATGGCGGTCTCGCCGCGAAATGGGTTCCCAACTCAATCAATGGCTGAGGATCGTTCCAATACGCAGTCGTCGTCTCCATCGCCTGTCGTCATCAGGCTGATTCGCGTTGCGGTGATTTTCGTACTGATGCTGGGGGCGGGTTATTATTCCTGGAAGCAGCTGTCTCCTTCCCTTCCTACGCAGGGCCAGCGCGAGGCGGAAGCGTTGGCCCTCGTGCAGTCCTCCCGCGCCATCGGCTCCGGCACGATCCTGGATGCGATGAATCATCATGTGCGATCAATGAAGGAGCGCGGGCAAGGGGTGCGGCTCGGGGAGTGGCGTGTGAAGCATGTCGAAGGCGATGTGTATGAAATCCGCGTGCAACTGCGGGATCAAAGTGTGCGCGGCCAGTGGTTCGAGCGGGAATTCATCTGGCACGCACATCTCAAGCTGAAGAAAGTGAATGCAGCGTCGCTCCCGGCGGATGGCGTCACGCCCAAAGACCCGGATGCGGAACAGTCACCAGTGCCGCTACCGTAGGCTCTCGTATCGCGTCGTTCGTATCTTGTGAAGCGCAGTCGGGTGAAAGAGCCTATGGCGTATGGCTGATGGCCAGAACGGGAGCAAGAGCATATAGCCAATAGCGTATGGCACGAGACTGAGATGAAGAGTTTCTGCTATACGCCATAAGCTATACGCTCTTGATCTTAACGGGTTAGGGCGCAACCAAGCCGGGAGGCAATGAGATTTGGATGTGGGTCCCTTCCACGCGAACCTGGCAGCAAGGCACTTCGAAGTTTGGATTATTCTCTCGTTGTCCGGTGACGACGTTGAACTTCCAGCCGTGCCAGGGACATTCGACAACGGAACCATGTAACTTTCCTTCCCCCAGCGGACCGCCGGCGTGGGGGCAGGCGTTATCGATGGCGTAGAACGTTCCCTCTATATTGAAGACGGCGATCCAGACACCGTTGATCTCCACAGTGCGTCCGGTTCCCGGTGGGATGTCCTGAACCTCTGCGACGGTGGTGAAGTCGCTTATCATAGGGAGATCCGCCTGTGTTGTGGGGTTATGGGCCCTGCGAGAGAGGGGCGATTGCTTGATTTCACTCTAGGCATATGGCATAGACATACAGGAGCATATCCCGGCCTATCGAACGATCTCTGCTCTCGAATAGGGGGCTTGATTGGTAATGAGGTTGTTGCATGGAAATGACTCTCCTCCTCAATTCGACCTATGAACCCCTCCGGGTTGTCCATTGGCAAAAAGCGATCGCGCTCCTCTGGCAAGGCAAAGTTGAGGTCCTTGAAGTTTACGACCGTGAGATCCACGGTATCTCCCTGACGATTAAACTTCCGGCGGTGATGCGGCTGCTCAAGCTGGTGCGGCTGAAGGACAGCCACCGCGCCGTCAAGTTTTCCCGCATCAATATTTTTACGCGCGACGGCTACACCTGCCAGTATTGTAATCATCGGTTCCGGACGGAAGAACTGACGTTCGATCATGTCGTGCCCATCGCCAAAGGCGGTAAGAAGACGTGGGAAAATATTGTGACCGCCTGCTGGCGGTGCAATAACCGGAAGAGCGGCCGCACACCGGATGAAGCCGGCATGAAATTAAAGAAACGGCCGGTGAAGCCGCGATGGAGTCCAGTGATCACGATCACCATCGGTATCCGCAATACGCCGGAAAGCTGGCGTGACTATCTCTACTGGAATATGGAGTTGGATGCGGATCCGGCTGAAACATAGTTGTTCGGTCGCCGTTCTTCATTGTCAATGGCCGGGCTCGCCTGTGCTCCTCACTCAATACCCAACAGTCTCGTCTCGCGGCCAGTAACGCCGCATTATAGCGACAGTTCCAGCCAAGAAAAAGAGACTGCCTGGTTTACGGTCGAAAACCGCCTATTGTATGATGCGCGCAATGCTTACTTGCTAGGAGTGTTGACGATGGCTGCAAATCCGGGCTTCCCCTTAGTTCTTGATGTAAAAAGTTGGACGGTGTTGGTGATCGGCGGAGATGATGAAGCGTCCGACAAGACGCAACGATTGCTCGAATCCGGCGCGCGCGTCACGGTCATCAGCCCGACGCTCAACGAAACCTTGCGAACCTTGGCGGCTTCGGCGAAGGTCATTCATCGTGGACGGCATTTCCGTGACACGGATCTTGATCATGCCATTTTGGTGTTGAACACGCTGCGCGGTGACCGTGATTTTGCGAGGGCTCTGCTGGCCAAGGCAAAGGAGAAGGGGGTGTTAGTCTGGTCGGTGGATTTTCCGGAAGCCTCGAGCGTCACGATGCCGGCGGTGGTGGCGTCGGGCCATGCGCGAGTGGCCATCAGCACGAGCGGCGTCGCGCCGGCTCTGTCAGGTTTCATGAAGGAAGATCTGGAGCGAATTTTGGACCCTGAGTTTGCCGCCTTTGTGGATTGGCTGGGGGAATTGCGGGAACAAGCCAAAGCAAATGAGCCTGATGCCGAGAAGCGCCGAGCGCTCCTGCGCGAAGCCTTGGATGGCTTTCGCCTGTTGGGCAAGGTGCAATATCCGAAGG
Source organism: Nitrospira sp. SG-bin2 (assembly GCA_002083405.1). Lineage (GTDB taxonomy): Bacteria > Nitrospirota > Nitrospiria > Nitrospirales > Nitrospiraceae > Nitrospira_D. The sequence goes on from LVWT01000017.1 coordinate 164,405, forward strand.
TCTGGTTGGAGAGGAAGAAGACGTAAGGGGTGAGGCGTAAGGCGTGAGGGGATGGACAATAGGGGATGGTTAATGGGAAATGGGGGAGAACCTAAGAAGTGCTGAGTTGTCGGTTTGTCTCTTCGCCATTCGCGACTTGCGACTTGCCACTCATGAGAAACAGGGGGGAAGGTCAGAGATAGAGGACAGAAGAAGGAGGCGTAATGGTATTGCTTGAATTCAGTATGTCGCCGCTGGGAAAGAGCGAGAGCGTTGGGAAGTATGTGGCCCGCTCGCTCGACATTATCGATAAGAGCGGAGTGCCCTATCGGTTGAATCCGATGGGCACCGTGTTGGAAGGGGAATGGGATGACGTGTTCGGCGTGGTCAAGCAATGTTATGAACGGATGAGAAAGGACTGCAAGCGCATTTCCTGCACAGTGAAGGTGGATTATCGCAAAGGCCATAAGGGCCGTTTACAGAGTAAAGTGGCGACTATCGAAAAAACGCTCAAGCGCTCAATCAAGCAGTGAGCGGACTGAAGGGAATAAGAGCTGATGGCCGATGGCATATGGCACGTAACCGAATCATGGGATTCGCTCGCTTCGAATCCCTCTCCAGTTCCCTGCCATCAGCCATACGCTCTTTCGGCGGGGTACGCTTGACAGCAGCAGGGTGATTTCGTAATATGCAAACACCTTTAACGCTCATCCTGTGAGGTGAGCAAGGAGTTTGTTATGACAAGTGCGCCGGCTTGTGCCGGGTTTTGTAATGCAACCTTCTCACCAAGATACGGTGGGGAGGTTTTTTTATGCCGATTCGCCGGGGTTGGGCCGGCCTACGATAGGAAGTAAGCGTCACGTGACCACTGGAAACCATACACAGCCGAACGATGTGCGAGTCGTGATGGACGCCGGCGACATCGCCCGCGCGCTGACCCGCATCGCCCATGAAATCGTGGAACGCAATAAGGGCGTGAAGGATCTGGCGTTGGTCGGCATTCGTACGGGTGGCGTGTATCTGGCCCATCGTCTGGTGAAACGCATTCAGACTATCGAAGGGGCGCAGATTCCTATCGGTGAATTGGACATCACGCTGTATCGAGACGACCTCGCGCTTCGCAAGAATCAGCCGGTGTTGAGGAAAACATCCGTTCCGTTTGATATGGCGGATAAGGTGGTGGTGTTAGTGGATGATGTGCTGTTTACCGGGCGGACGATACGTGCGGCGATGGACGGGTTGATGGATTTTGGACGGCCGGGAGAGATTCAGCTTGCGGTGTTGGTGGATCGCGGCCATCGGCAGCTGCCGATCAAAGCCAATTACATCGGGAAGAATCTTCCCACGTCGCGAGAAGAAAAAGTCCAGGTGTTGTTGGAAGAAGGCGGGGAAGATGACCGCGTGATCATCTTTAAAGCATGATGCGGAGGAGGCTATGAGTCTCAAACGCAAAGATTTGCTGAGTCTGGCGTCTTTGTCCGTGGATGAGATCGGGCTCATTCTTGAGACGGCGGACTCCTTCAAGGAAGTGACGGGCCGTGAGATCAAGAAGGTGCCGGCGCTGCGAGGCAAGACCGTCGTCAATCTGTTTTTCGAGCCGAGCACAAGAACCCGCACGTCGTTTGAGCTGGCGGCGAAACGGCTGAGTGCGGATGTCATCAACTTCTCGCCCTCGTCGAGCAGCGTCGTAAAAGGTGAAACGCTCCTCGATACCGCGCGCAATATCGAGGCGATGCAGGCGGATATCATTGTCCTGCGCCATTCGTCCGCCGGGGCAGCCGAAACACTGGCGCGCGGGGTCAAGTCTTCGGTTATCAACGCAGGTGACGGATGGCATGAGCATCCCACGCAGGCGCTGCTCGATCTGTATACCATCCGGGGGCGTGGAATGGGTTTTGGGGGGTTGCGGGTGGCGATTGTCGGCGACGTGTCGCATAGCCGGGTAGCCCGCTCGAATATCTATGCGCTGACCAAGTTGGGCGCCGACGTGCGTTTGGTGGGGCCGCCCACGATGATGCCGTGGGGTGTCGAAAAACTTGGAGTGAAGGTCTATTCCGATATGGATGAGGGCTTGCGCGGCGTCAACGTCATTATGATGCTCCGTCTCCAGCTGGAACGGCAAGGGCGTGCGCTCTTTCCGACCATCCGCGAGTACGCGCGGCTCTATGGATTGACGGCGGAGCGGGTTAAGTTGGCCGATACCGGTGCGATCGTGATGCATCCGGGACCGATCAATCGCGGAGTGGAGATTGCACCGGATGTGGCGGACAGCCTCTCGTCCGTGATTCTCGACCAGGTTGCAAACGGCGTAGCGGTGCGCATGGGTATTTTGTATCTCATGTCGGAAGCCGGATAAAGGCGTCGCGTATTGTGCGAGGATAAGGAGATTATGCCGATTCTCATCAAGGGCGGGAAGGTCGTCGATCCGGGCCGCTTCGTCGGTGTGGGCGATGTGCTGATCGATCAAGGGAAAGTTTCAGCGGTGGGTCCCAATTTGCAGGCACCGGCGGGAAGCACGATGATCGAGGCGAAGGATCGGCTGGTGTTGCCGGGGTTTGTTGATCTACACGTCCATTTTAGAGAGCCGGGGTTTGAATATAAGGAGACGATTCAGAGCGGCAGCGCCGCCGCGGTGGCCGGCGGGTTTACGACGGTCTGTTGCATGCCCAACACGAACCCGGTGAACGACAACCAAGCGGTGACGGAATTCATTCTGGAGCGAGCCCGGTTGGCCGGTTTGGCCAATGTCTGGCCGGTCGGTGCGATCACGAAAGGCTCGGAAGGGAAAGAACTGGCTGAAATCGGTGATCTGCGGCGATCGGGCTGCGTTGCGATTTCAGACGACGGCCGCCCGGTCATGAACAGTCTGGTGATGCGCCGGGCGATGGAGTATGCGCTGGCGTTCGACCTGACGGTGGTCGATCATTGCGAGGATTTGCATTTGGCGGAAGGCGGCTGCATGAACGAAGGCCTGGTCTCCACCGAGCTGGGGCTGCCCGGCATTCCCTCGGCGGCGGAAGATGTGATGGTTGCACGTAATCTGTCTCTGTCGGAGCTGACGGGCGCGCGGCTCCACCTCGCTCATATCAGCACGGCCGGATCGGTCCGCATGGTCCGCGAAGCGAAGGCGCGCGGTATCAAGGTCACGGCAGAAGCCTGTCCCCATCACTTCACTCTGACTGAAGAAGTGGTTCGCGGGTACAACACGCATGCGAAGATGAATCCTCCGTTGCGCACCTGGGACGACGTCCGTGCGATCAAAGAAGGATTGCGCGACGGCACGATCGATGTGATCGCAACCGATCATGCGCCACATGCCACGCAGGAGAAGCAGCAGGATTTTACCGAAGCTCCGTTTGGAATCGTTGGACTGGAGACTGCGCTTTCCTTGACGTTGGGATTGGTGGAGGAAGGAGTCTTGTCGTTGGAGCAGGCGGTTGAGAAGCTGACGTCGGCCCCGGCGGCCGCGTTCGGGCTGAAAAAGGGGACGCTGGCAGTCGGCGCGGATGCCGATGTGACGATTGTCGATCAACAGGCTGAGTGGGTGGTCGATCCCGGTAAGTTCCGGTCAAAAAGCCGCAATACGCCGTTTGTCGGATGGAAGGTCAAGGGGCGAGTCCTGACGACGATCGTAGGGGGCCGGGTGGTGTTCGAGGCTGGACCATTGGAATCATAGAATAGTGCGGCGCGTCACCTATTGGGGATTGCTCTGCTGTTTCACGCTTGAATGGCTCGCGCTGGGTGTCTGGATCGGCGGGATGGTGGTATTGGTTGGAGCGGTGATCCCGGCGGTATTCAATACATTCGGCGGACAGGATTCAGGCGGATTGTTTCTGACGAAGGCGTTCGAAGGGTACCATCGATTCGTGATCGGGGCCATGGCGGTGTTGTGTGCTGCGTCCCTCTACCGTTGGTGGAGCGGAGAGCCGGCTGCGGCGGTTGACCGAGAAGAGATGATCGTGTTGGCGTTGATGGTGGCGATCGCCGGAGTCGTGATTCTGGCGCTGCATCCTCAGGCTGCGATACTCCAAGCGCAGGCCTTTGCGGCACAAGAGGAGACGGCCAAGAAGGCGGCCTTCGAGTCGTTATTTCGTGTCTTGATGCCAATTCGTGTTCTCGATATCGTCAATTTAGTATTGGGGGTTGTGTTGATTGGAATAAAGTCAAAACGGACACTCTGTCCGGGCGGGCAGGCCTTATGAAAAAAGCTCTCTTGGCATTGGCGGACGGCGTATGTTTCGAGGGCCGCGCGCTCGGGTATGAAGGCGAGACAGTCGGAGAAGTTGTATTCAACACGGCGATGACCGGCTATCAGGAGGTGCTGACCGATCCATCCTACAAGGGACAAATCATTACGATGACCTGTCCCCATATCGGGAATTATGGGACGACGCCGGAGGATAGTGAGTCCCGCCGCCTGTGGGCAGAAGGGTTTGTCGTGATGGAGGCCAGCCGGCTAGCCAGCAATTGGCGGGGCACCCACACGATTCACGAGTATTTGACGAAAGCGAAAGTTGTAGCGATCGAAGGGCTTGATACCAGAGCGTTGACGAGACATTTGCGCGAGTATGGATCGCAGCAAGGGGTCATTACGCAGGGAGGACTTGATGCGGCACAGGCTGTGGCCAAAGCGCGGAATGCGCCTGGAATCGTTGGGCGGGACTTAGCGGCTGAAGTCACGTGTGAGCGGTCGTATGAATGGAAGGCCGGATCCGGAGCGTGGGCACCGGAGGGAGGCAGGAGCAGATCGGAGAGACAGCACCGCCGACCGTGGCAGGTCGTCGCCTATGATTTTGGGGTCAAACAGAATATTCTGAATCGGCTGGTCGATGTCGGTTGCCATGTCACCGTCGTGCCGGCGTCAACGACAGCTGCCGAGATTGACGCACGCAAACCGGACGGCATTTTCCTCTCCAATGGCCCCGGCGATCCGGAAGGTGTTCCGTATGCGGTGGAAGCCGTGCGGACGTTGATCGGCCGTTATCCGATCTTCGGCATTTGCTTGGGGCATCAGATTTTGGGGCTTGCGCTCGGACTTGAAACCTACAAGCTCAAGTTCGGACATCATGGCGCAAATCATCCGGTGCTCGATCTGCGGAGCCGGAAGGTCGAGATCACGTCGCAGAACCATAACTTTGCCGTCAAGGTCCCTGTGTCGTTCAGCGAGGCGCCGAATAGTCCGCCGACGATTGATACCAAGTATGGAAGACTTTCGATCACGCATCTCAGCTTGAATGATCATTCGATCGAGGGCATGGTCTGTATGGATCGGCCTGTATTTTCGGTGCAGTATCATCCGGAAGCCTCTCCGGGACCTCATGATTCGGCCTATTTGTTCGAGGAATTCGTCCGTCTTATGGAGACCCACCATGCGTAACCGGTTTCTTGCATTGTTGTTCGTCGGATTGTCGGTGTCGGGTTGCACATTCAATTTTACGCTGCTTCCAGGCCAAGGACCCCTCCAAGAGATGCAGGTCGGCGGCACGGGAGCGGCCAAGGTTTTGCTGATCGAGGTCTCCGGCATGATCAGTTCACAGGAGAAGGACGGCTTGATTCCTGCGCCAAGTCTTCTTGCCAGAATCAAGGAACAGTTGGCGAGAGCCACGCAGGATGACCAGGTCAAAGCCGTCGTCCTCCGGATCAATTCACCCGGGGGCACAGTGACGGCGTCGGACATTATTCATCACGAACTCAAAGCGTTCAAGGCGTCCAAGAAAATTCCGATTATCGCCTCGATTATGGATCTGGGTACATCCGGCGGATACTATATCGCTGCAGCTGCCGATACGGTGTTGGCGCATCCCTCTTCGGTTACAGGGAGCATCGGCGTCATCATGCTGACGATCAATGCCAGAGGATTGCTGGAAAAGGTGGGCGTTGAAGCGACCGCGGTCACGTCTGGTCCCCGCAAGGACATGGGGTCGCCGTTTCGCGTGATGACGCCGGAGGAGCGGGCAATCTTTCAAGGCCTGATCGATTCATTCTATCAGCGGTTTTTGACCATTGTGCAGGAGGGTCGTCCGCAGCTGCAGATGGAGCAGATCAAAAAGCTGGCCGATGGACGAATCTATACGGGCGATCAAGCGAAGGCGGTAGGCCTTGTAGACGATCTCGGGTATCTGGAAGATGCTATTGAACTGGCGAAGAAGAAAGCAAAGCTTCCAGAAGCGCGTGTGGTCACCTATCAGCGTCCCGGCGAGTACTCAAACAATATCTATTCCAAGCTCCTCGTACCCGGTCCGCTGGCGGGATTTGCCGATCTCGATATCATGGCGCTCGCGCGGGGAGGTACGCCGCAATTCATGTATCTCTGGATGCCCTAACCAACGTATGAGCCGATCGGACGTATCCGGGCAATGTCAGGAATTCCGCATGACTGGGGCATACGACTGTTCTGTCAACCATGCGCTCACCCTGCCGGTTGGGCGCCGTGCGCTGCTTGGGTATGGCATTCGAGGTGCGATGGGGCTGTATGGACTCTTCAATATGGGCGCCGCTGTCGGGTTTGCGTCCATGCTGGCCGGCTGTCTTCGCGCGCCGGGCACCTCCCGCGATCAATTCATCTACATCTCTGAAGAAAAAGAAATTGCCATGGGGGTCAGCGCATTCCATGAAGTCTTGCGCAATGCCCGGCTGAGCCAGAATTTGGAAATCAATGAAATGGTCCATCGGGTCGGCAATCGAATTGCCGCCGCGGCCGCAAAACCAGAGTATCAATGGGAATTTGCCGTCATCGATGATGAGAAGATGGTCAACGCGTTCGCCCTGCCGGGCGGCAAGGTCGCGATATTCACCGGCATTCTCAAATTCACGAAGAATGAAGATGGGCTGGCAACCGTGATGGGGCATGAAGTTGCGCATGCGTTGCAACGCCATGGAGCGGAACGGTATAGCCGGGGGATACTGGAGACCATCGCACAGGTCGGCGCCCTGGCCGCCGGAGCCGCTGCGGGACGTCCGGATGCGGCCATGGCTGCGATGAGCGCCTATGGAGTCGGAGTGTCGCTGCCGTTCGGGCGAAGCCAGGAATCAGAAGCGGATTTGATCGGACTTCGGCTGATGGCCCAGGCCGGTTATGATCCCCGCGAAGCCGTGCCGTTTTGGGAGCGCATGAGCGGCTGTCCCAGACAGCTGATCGACAAGGCCTGTTTCCGATCGAAACAAACGATCCCGGAGTTCCTGTCGACTCACCCGTCCGATGTGTCCCGTATCAATCAGATCGAAGCCTGGTTGCCGGGCGCCATGAAATACTATCGAGGATCAGGAGGGCAAGTTGCACCGCCGGTGACGATACCGGACCCATACCGTCCTCCAGTCGGGCCCATGCCCCAGTCAAGCCTGCCGGCTTTTTTCTCATAGGAACACATGCCAAAACGTACAGACATACGCTCCATTCTTATGATCGGCTCCGGTCCGATCGTCATCGGCCAGGCCTGTGAATTCGACTATTCGGGCACACAGGCATGTAAAGCCCTCAAAGAGGAAGGCTATAGGGTCATCCTCATCAATAGCAATCCTGCCACGATCATGACCGATCCGGAGATGGCGGACCGCACCTATGTGGAGCCGATTACGCTGGATGTCGTCGAGAAAGTGATCGAGCGTGAGAGGCCCGATGCGTTGCTGCCGACGATGGGGGGGCAAACGGCGCTCAACGCGACCATGGGATTGGTCAAACGCGGCGTGCTCGAGAAATACGGTGTCCGGCTCATCGGTGCCTCGGCCGAAGCCATCCATAAGGCGGAGGACCGGGAAGCCTTCAAACTGGCGATGCAGCGGATCGGTTTGCGCGTTCCCAAAAGCGGCACCGCGCATACGCGTCAGGAGGCAGTCGGAATTCTGGACATGGTCGGATTTCCAGCCATCATTCGCCCGTCCTTTACGATGGGGGGAACCGGGGGAAACATTGCCTACAATCGGGAAGAGTTTGAAAAACTGATCGATTGGGCGCTGGCGATGAGTCCGGTCAGCCAGGTGCTGATCGAGGAGTCGGTCATCGGGTGGAAAGAGTATGAATTGGAAGTCATGCGGGACATCAAAGACAACGTCGTCATCGTCTGTCCGATCGAGAATCTCGATCCGATGGGCGTCCATACCGGCGACAGCATCACCGTCGCACCGGCTATGACATTGACCGACAAAGAGTATCAGCGGATGCGGGACGCGGCGCTCCGGATCATCAGAGAGATCGGAGTCGATACCGGCGGTTCAAATATTCAGTTCGGTATCGATCCGAAGAACGGAGACATGGTCGTCATCGAAATGAATCCACGGGTCTCCAGGAGTTCAGCGTTGGCGTCGAAAGCCACGGGGTTCCCGATCGCAAAAATCGCAGCCAAGCTGGCGGTCGGCTATACGTTGGACGAAATCACGAACGACATTACCGGCGTGACCAAGGCCTCGTTTGAACCGACCATCGACTATGTGGTGGTGAAAATTCCCCGGTTCGCATTTCAGAAATTCAAAGGCGCAGATCCCACGTTGACGACGCAAATGAAATCGGTGGGTGAAGCAATGGCGATCGGACGGACGTTCAAGGAAGCGCTGCAGAAGGCCATCCGTTCTCTGGAGTTGGATCTCAATGGGTTGGGCTCGCGGGTGGGGATCGATCGGGGTATTCCTCCGGAGTTCAATCGGGACGAGGTGCTCGAGAAGGTGCATCGAATATTGCGTACGCCGTTGCCCGAGCGGCTCTGGTATCTTGCCGACGGAATCCGCTTGGGCCTTGCGAATGACGAGCTTTTCGCGATGACGAAGATTGATCCATGGTTCATCGAACAGATTCGGGAACTGGTCGGTTTTGAACAGGGTCTTGTGAGTAAAGCGGGGACAACCGCGTTGGCGACGGCGGGTGAGTGGCTGTGGGAAGCCAAACAACAGGGGTTTTCGGATGATCGGATCGGCCAATTGCTGGGTGTTGATCCGGCAAAGGTCCGCAAGGCTCGTCTGGGGCTTGGAAAAACCGGAACAAGCCTCGTTCCAGGCCGATCCGTCACGTATAAGCGGGTTGATACCTGCGCGGCCGAGTTTGAGGCTCATACTCCCTATCTCTATTCCACGTATGGAAGTGAATGCGAGGCCAGGCCGTCGGATCGGAAAAAGGTCGTCATACTTGGCGGAGGCCCTAACCGCATCGGACAGGGGATCGAGTTCGACTACTGTTGTGTGCATGCTGCCATGGCGCTTCGGGAAGAATCGATTGAAACGATTATGGTGAACTGCAATCCGGAAACAGTGAGCACGGATTATGACACCTCGGATCGGCTGTATTTCGAGCCGCTCACGGAGGAGGATGTGCTCAATATCATCAAGACGGAACAGCCGATCGGGGTTGTGCTGCAGTTCGGCGGGCAGACTCCATTGAAGCTGGCGCTTCCGTTGTCCAAGGCTGGCGTGAAGATTCTCGGCACCAGTCCCGATGCGATCGATTTGGCGGAAGATCGTGAGCGGTTCCGGGATTTCCTGAATACGCTCGGCCTCCGGCAGGCGGAAAGCGGAATGGCGCGTTCTGTGGATGAAGCGGTCCGCATCGCAGGCACGATCGGGTATCCGGTTATGGTCCGACCCTCCTATGTGTTGGGCGGCCGCTCGATGCAAATTGTCTATGCCGAGGCTGAATTGTTGGAGTACGTCCGTACCGCCGTTAAGGCATCGCCGAAACACCCTGTGCTGATCGACAAATACCTCGCCGATGCCATTGAAGTCGATGCCGACGCGATCTCGGATGGACAGACGGTCGTCGTGGCGGGGATTATGGAGCACATCGAAGAGGCCGGGGTCCATTCGGGCGATTCCGCCTGTTCGCTGCCCCCCTACACGCTGGAGAAAACCATCGTGCAAGAGATTGAGCGCCAAATGAAGCTGTTGGCGCTGAAGCTCGGTGTTGTGGGATTGATGAATGCGCAATTTGCCGTGAAAGACAAGACCGTCTACGTGCTCGAAGTGAATCCACGGGGATCGCGAACCGTCCCCTTCGTCAGTAAAGCGATTGGTGTGCCGTTAGCGAAGCTGGCGATGAAGGTAATGATCGGGCGGACTCTCGAGGATCTTGGATTCACGAACGCGCCGCAGCCGACGCATCTGTCGGTCAAGGAAGCGGTGTTCCCATTCAATAAGTTTCCCGGAGTGGATGTGTTGTTGGGGCCGGAGATGAAATCGACGGGAGAGGTGATGGGCATCGACGGCGATTTCGGCTGGGCATTTGCCAAATCACAGGCCGGCGCCGGTGCCGTGCTACCGAGGTCAGGGACCGTGTTTCTCAGTGTGAAGGAGGACGATCGGCCCGCTGTCTTGGATGTGGCGAGGCGGCTGCGGACTCTCGGATTTCGCATCCAGGCGACCACCGGAACAGCCGGCTATCTGCGGGAACATGGTGTCGAGGTGGCCATGGTCAATAAGGTGCGGGAAGGGCGACCACACATCGTCGACCATATTAAGAATGGAGAGGTGGCGCTCGTGGTCAATACAGTGAGCACGGCCTCCGCCCATTCCGACTCCATCTCGATCCGACGGGAAGCGTTGCACAAGGGGTTGTCCTATTACACCACGATGCGAGGAGCGATGGCTGCTGTGCTGGGTATTGACGCGATGGCGAAAAAGGAACTATCCATCCGCTCTTTGCAGGAGTATCATCGGCCCCCTGGTCTGCCGGAGTCATAATCCTATGCCGACACCGATTACGAAAAAAGGGTACGAGGCGCTTCAGGCTGAGCTTGATCGCTTGCGCAAAGTTGAGCGGGCGAAGAATATCGAAGCCATTGCCGAAGCGCGCGCCCATGGCGATCTGAGCGAAAACGCCGAGTACGATGCAGCCAAGGAACGTCAGGGTTTCATCGAGTCGCGCATTGTCGAATTGCAAGCCAAGTTGGCTGATGCCCGTATCATCGAAATCACGGGCCGAACCACGGAGACGGTTGTCTTCGGCGCGACGGTTTCGGTGATCGAACAAGAGTCGCAGGCGAAGAAGCACTATACACTGGTCGGCCAGGACGAAGCCGATATGAAATTCAACAAGATTTCGGTCCAGTCACCGGTCGGGCGCGCATTAATCGGAAAACGGGTGGGCGACTTCGTCGAAGTCAAAACCCCGGCCAAGGTCGTCGAATATGAGGTCGTCGAGATCAAATTTGAGGAGCTCTAGTTTCAGACACACTTCACGAACGACGAGCGACGAAGTGACCGCTCATGGCGTCTCGTTTTCATTCTGATAGAAAACTCTTTAAATGGCCCGCCGGTGTGGCTCCGGCGCGTCCCCTGATCACACTGTTGACCGACTTCGGCTCTCGCGATAGTTTTGTGGCGAGCATGAAGGGGGTCATCCTCTCGATTCACTCCGAAGTCCGCATCGTCGATCTGTCTCACCAGATTGTTCCCCATGGAATCGAAGAGGCGGCCTACGTGATCGCTTCGTGCCACCAATATTTTGAGGACGGAACAATCCACGTTGTGGTTGTGGATCCCGGTGTGGGTAGTGCCAGGCGGTCGCTTCTGGTTACCACGTCGCGGCAATATTTTCTGGCCCCTGATAACGGATTGCTCACGCGGGTTCTGTGGAACGAGCGTCACGCCGAGGTCAGGCAGATCGAGAACGTCTTGTATCGTCTCCCATCCGAAGGGGCGACCTTCGATGGGCGGGATCTCTTTTCCCCGGCGGCGGCCTGGCTTGCGATGGGAGAGCCGACGTCATCGTTCGGACGTGTCATCGATGACCCTGTTCTCCTTCCACTCGCGTTTCCGATCACGCAAGACGGGATGCTGATTGGACAAATCGAGTATGTCGATCGATTCGGCAATTTGATCACGAACATCACCGCCGCGAATGTGCGGGAGTGGTCGGAAACTGCCGGGCAGCCGCATCCGGAGATACACGTCGGGACCTGTATCATCCAAGGGCTGGTGACCAGTTACAGCCAGGGCAAACTCGACAGTCCCGCCGCGCTGATCAATAGCTCCGGCAAGCTGGAAATCTTTGTGGATCAGCAGAGCGCAGCCCGACATTTGCAAATCGGGGTGGGCGAAGAAGTGCGGCTGTGCTAATCGGCCGCCGCAGGCTGATCTCGCAGTACATTATTGTCGGCTGGCGGCAGGTATTGAGCGGCGGATCTCATCGGTCACTCTTTGGAGCGCACCGGTCAGATTGTGAAAGATACGATCAAGGTGGCGCATCGTCTCAGCCTCGGTTTCACCCCACGCCCAAAAGGACAACATGAGCTGATGCCCACGCTGACGCTCCGGCGGACCTGGCAGAGTGGTAAATCGGGCCGGCATGATCGTGGCGCCGACGGCTCCCCATTCAAACAATGGATCGGTCTCGCTCAATGCCTGAGCAATTGCATCGGTCAGCCGGTGCAGCTGCTCCGGCAAGGTATTCAACGCGAGGTTTCGGTACAGGATCATCAGGCGGCCGGAACATTGCAGAGGCTTGGATGACGGAGTGCCGGCAGTAGCAGCTGCACCGTTGAAGGCAGAATCATTTGATTCCAAGATCGATTCAGAGCCATTGAGCCACTCAAGAAGCCGATAAAATGTTTCGATCGCAGGGTAGGACGTCCACTGCTGCAGATCTTCCAAGGATGACCGGATGAGTTCCGGCCTGGTTTTAAAATCATAATATCTACAGGTCGGATCGGATTCTGCGTCGATCCAGGGGTGCGACCGGAGTTTCAAAGAGCCGGAATCGCTGTGCTCATAGACCTTCATCATTCATCCGATCATGAGCGGCGATTGGTCGTCATGAGAGGGGCAACTGCCTCGATGGCGTCCCTCAGAATTTCAACCATCCGTTTGAGTTCCGGAAGTGACGTGCTGAGGGGCGGGACGAGGATGATGACGTTGCCGATGGGGCGGAGGAGGAGGCCACGGCGGCGGGCCTCCATGGCGACTTTGTGGCCGATTCTGGCTGCGAGCGGAAACGGCGATTTTGTCGATCGATCCTGCACCAATTCGATCCCCGCCATGAATCCCTGCTGACGAATGTCGCCGACGTGCTCCAATTTCGACAGCGATGCCAGGAGGCGTGTGAGTGCGGCAATCTTCGGGCGCAGTTGACTCAGCGTCTTTTCCGTCCGAAAGACTTGGAGATTGGCTAGGGCCAGGGCGCAGCCGAGTGGATTGCCGGTGTAGCTGTGGCCGTGGAAGAAGGATTTGAATTCTTCGTAGTTCCCGAGAAAGGCCTGATAGATTTCATCGGTCGTCACAGTTGCCGCCAACGGCATATAGCCGCCGGTTAAGCCCTTGCTGATTGCCAACAGATCCGGTGTCACTCCTTCATGCTCGCAGGCGAACATTTTGCCGGTTCGCCCGAATCCGGTCGCCACTTCATCGGCGATCAGCAACACATTATAGTGCGAGCAGAGTTCACGGATCCGTTTCAGATAGCCCGGCGGCTGGGTCACCATGCCGGCTGCTGCTTGAAGTAAGGGTTCGATGATAAATCCGGCCAGGTCGCGATGCCGGGTTTTGAGGATCTGTTCGATCGGATCAATACAGGCCATCTGACAGGATGGATAGGCGAGGTTGAGGGGGCAGCGGTAGCAATAGGGCGGTTCTGCCTCGACGGTGGGAAAGAGCAGCGGTTTGAAGCGAGAATGAAAAATCTCGATGTTGCCGACACTGACGGCGCCTATGGTGTCGCCGTGATAGGCCAGCTTCAGATGGAGAAATGAATTCTTGGCCCCTGCCTCCGGATGGCGCTGTCGCCAATACTGGACGGCCATTTTTAGTGCCACCTCGACTGCCGTTGAACCGTTGTCGGAATAGAATACGCGGGCGAGGCCCTTGGGGACGAGTTTAATCAGGGCCTGGGCCAGCTCGATGGCCGGCTGGTTGGAGAGGCCGAGCAGCGTGGAATGTGCGATCTTATCGATCTGCTTCTTGAGAGCCCGGTCGAGGGCCGGATGCCGATGGCCGTGGAGATTGACCCAGATGGAGGAGGTGCCGTCGAGATACTTCTTGCCGTCGTTATCGATGAGGTAGGAGCCTTTGCCACGCTCGATAATGAGGGGATCTTCCTGCTCCCATTCCTGCATTTGCGTGAACGGATGCCACAGGTATTTCCGGTCCCAATCGCGCAGTTGTTTGGTCGAGGGTGGTTTGGTCATATGCGTTAAACGTCAATCGTCAATGGGGTGTTGGCGAGTGGCAAGTGGTCAGTAGTAAGTGGCACGCGTGTCGGACTCCTTAGCCTCAAATGGTCCGGAGCCACAAAATAGTAGCCATTCACTACTCGCTACGCGGCGTAGCCAGCGTCGGGGCGTCATTCGTCACTGGTCATTTGTCATTCGTTCCGACCCACTCGCTATTGACCACTTGCTACTTGCCACTTACCTTCGCCACCTACCCCTAACCCTTCACCCTTCACGTTTCACGCTTCCGTGCGGCGCGGATTATACGGGGGGTCGATTTCTTTGACAACCTGGGAGGCAGTTACTATAATGAACCGATTTTTTTGAAATGAGCCAGGATTTGCAAAGCCTTATACGCAATTTCTCAATTATCGCTCATATCGATCACGGCAAATCAACCCTCGCTGACCGGTTCTTAGAAGCCACTGGCGCAGTCACTGCTCGAGAGGCCAAAGAGCAGATCCTCGATGCCATGGATCTCGAACGAGAACGTGGCATTACGATTAAGGCCCATGCAGTGGCGATCCGGTATAAGGCCAAAGACGGGAAGACCTACGCCTTGCATTTGATCGATACGCCGGGGCACGTCGACTTCACCTATGAAGTCTCGCGGAGTCTTGCCGCATGCGAGGGGGCACTCTTGCTGGTTGATGCCACCCAGGGAGTCCAGGCCCAGACTATTGCCAATGTCAATCTGGCGATGGCCAACAACCTCACCATTATTCCGGTCATCAATAAGATCGATTTGGCAAGCGCGGATGTCGAGGGGACGAAACACTCGATTTCGGAGGTACTGCAGCTGGATGCCACCGACGCGATGCCGATCAGCGCCAAGGACGGCAAGGGTGTGCCGGAGGTGTTGGAGGCGGTGATTGCACGGATTCCTCCGCCGGCCGGCAATCCCAAGGCGCCGCTCAAGGCCCTCATTTTCGACTCCTGGTTCGACAATTATCAGGGCGTGATCGTGCTGACGAGACTGGTGGACGGATCGATTCGGCCCGGGATGAAGATCAAGGTCATGTCGAACGACCGGACGTTCGAAGTCATGGAAGTCGGGCAATTCACACCCAAACGGACCAAAAAGACGGAGCTCCTCACCGGTGAAGTCGGATACCTCTGCGCCAATATGCGGGAAGTTGCCGATGTGAAGATCGGCGATACGCTCACGGATGCGGTGATGCCGACCAGCGCACCCTTCCCCGGCTACAAGGAAGTGAAGCCCCTGGTCTTCTGCGGACTCTATCCCACCGACACGGCCCGGTATGAAGATCTGCGCGATGCGTTGGTCAAACTTCGATTGAACGACTCGTCGTTTGTCTATGAGCCTGAGACCTCGCTGGCGCTGGGATTCGGTTTCCGGTGCGGGTTTTTGGGATTGCTCCATATGGAGATCATTCAGGAGCGGTTAGAGCGCGAGTATAATCTGACCCTGCTCACGACAGCGCCGACGGTGGTCTATCGCCTGATGACGACCAAAGGCGAGGTGCTGGAGGTGAATAATCCCTCGCAATTGCCGCCGCCCAGCAGCATCGAGTCCTTTGAGGAGCCGTTCATTCTGGCCTCGATCATCACGCCGGAGCGGTACATGGGCGCGATTCTCCAGCTATGCCAGGAGCGGCGCGGGATTCAGCGGAGCATGCAATTTCTCGATCCGACACGTGTGATGATCAGTTACGAGCTGCCGCTGAACGAAGTCATTCTCGATTTTTACGATAAACTGAAGTCCCGCACCCAGGGCTATGCCTCGCTGGATTATGAGTTGCTCGGCTATCGGAACTCCGAGCTCGTGCGGCTCGACATTCTCTTGAACGGGGAAACGGTCGATGCCTTGTCCTTCATCACCCATAAGGACCGGTCGGTGCAGCGCGGGCGCCAGCTTGCGGAGAAAATGAAGGAACTCATCCCCCGGCAGATGTATGAGATCGCCATACAAGCGGCGATCGGGAGCAAGATCGTTGCGCGCGAAACGATCGGGGCTATGAAGAAGAACGTCTTGGCAAAGTGTTACGGCGGCGACATTTCACGGAAACGGAAATTGCTCGAAAAGCAGAAGGAAGGCAAGAAACGCATGAAAGCCGTCGGGAGCGTCGAAGTGCCGCAGGAAGCGTTCCTGGCGATTTTGAAAGTCGGTGATGAATGAGTGCGGATCCGAACCGGGCCAATATCGAGAAGCTGTCCGGTTCTTCTGCCGGAGAGCCGCAAACGCCTGTGTCCGGGGCTACGGTGTCCGAACGGAAGGCCAACCGGGCCGGACAGAAGTCGATCTTTCGTGAGTATTCGGAAGCCATCATCGTGGCCATTTTGCTGGCCTTTGCCATTCGGGTGTTCGTGGTGCAGGCCTTCAAGATTCCCTCCGGCTCGATGATTCCAACCTTGTTGATCGGGGATCATATTTTAGTGAGCAAATTGTCATATGGATTCCAGTGGCCTGCCGACTGCAAGCTTCAATGGAATGTGCCGCCGGTCAATTGTTATACGTCCACGACGGTGATCGAGTTTGGAAAGCCGCAGCGCGGGGATGTCATTGTCTTCCGTTTTCCGGAAGACGAGGAAAAAGACTTTATCAAGCGCATCGTCGGGATCCCCGGCGATACGGTGCAGCTGCGCAACAAAGTGGTATTCGTCAACGGGCAGCCCCTGGACGACAAGGCCTTTACACAGCGCATTGATCCCGGCATTATCGACAGTACGATCAACTCGCGCGACAATTTCGGGCCGGTCACGGTTCCCGAAGGATCGTATTTCGTGATGGGCGACAATCGCGATCAAAGTCTCGACAGCCGGTTCTGGGGGTACGTGCGGGAAGAGAAAATCCGCGGCAAAGCGTTCAGGATCTATTGGTCGTGGAGCGGGCAGGGCAACTGGACGGAGTGGGTCCGATGGGAACGGTTCGCCAAGGGGATCCAATGAAAACGGGCGTGAAATCTTCCACCGTGGCAGGCGAAGCGGGCAGCCGGAATCAGGCGCCGACGCCTCAGGCGCTCCGGCAGTATATCCAGCGGTTTCCACAGGCGTCCGTCCTTGTGGTGGGAGACCTGATTCTTGACCATTATGTCATGGGGAAGGTGAGCCGGATTTCTCCGGAAGCGCCGGTACCTGTCGTGCACGTCGAGTCAGAGTCGCTGCGGCTCGGTGGCGCGGCCAACGTGTTTAACAATATTTTGGCGTTGGGCGGGAAAGCCGATCTCTGCGGGGTGATCGGCGCGGATGAAAGCGGGCGGCTGCTGATGAAGGAGTTGGGGACGAGGCGTTCCGGGCGTGGAGGTGTGGTGATCGACCATGACCGTCCGACGACGAGGAAAAGCCGGGTGATCGCGCATAATCAGCAGATCGTCCGGTACGATGTCGAAGGACGGCACGAATTGAAGCCGGCGCTCCAGCGTAGAATCGTTCAATATGTCGAGTCGCGGCTGCGGGAACTATCCTGTGTGGTGGTCTCCGACTATGCCAAGGGGGTCGTGTCGGCGTCGTTGATGTCCGATATCACCAGGCTGGCCGCTTTGCGAAAAGTTCCGGTCATTGTCGATCCGAAGGTGGAACATTTTGGATACTACAAGGGTGTCACCGTGATGACGCCGAACCATCTGGAAGCGACTCAAGCGTCCGGTTTGCACGGCGACGACGATCAAACGATCAATGAAGCCGGCGCAATGATCCGCCAGCGGCTCGGATGTCAGTCGGTGCTCATCACCCGTGGTGAAAAGGGCATGAGTTTGTATGAAGGCGACGGAGTGT
The DNA here is from genome assembly GCA_002083405.1 of Nitrospira sp. SG-bin2. GTDB lineage: Bacteria > Nitrospirota > Nitrospiria > Nitrospirales > Nitrospiraceae > Nitrospira_D. The sequence goes on from LVWT01000017.1 coordinate 182,242, forward strand.
CCTGGCACCTGCCGACGCAAGCCAGGCAGGTCTACGATGTCACCGGCGCCGGCGATACGGTGATCGGGACGCTGGCACTGGCGCTGTCGACCGGCGCAAGCATCAAGCATGGGGCGATCCTGGCGAATCATGCGGCCGGAATCGTGGTCGGCATGGTAGGGACGGCGACGGTCTCTCCCAAGCAACTGACGGAGGCATTGGGAAATGAGTAATCCCCCGCGTTCTGTCGTTGTCGTCATTCCGGCGCGCTATGGATCATCCCGATTTCCGGGCAAGCCGTTGGTTATGCTCAACGGCAAGCCGATGATCCAACATGTCTATGAACGGGCTGTGGCCTGCCGGGCTGTGTCGGACGTATTGGTGGCGACCGACGACGACCGCATCAAGCAGGCGGTCGAGCAGTTCGGAGGACGTGTCGTCATGGTGACTGGAAACTATCGGACCGGCACGGACCGTGTCGCGGCAGTGGCGCGCATGTTTGTGGGTGACGTGTTCGTGGATCTGCAGGGCGATGAAATTCCCCTGAATCCGAGGTTGTTGGACGATCTCATCGAACCGTTCGTTCAAAGCGGCGCTGAAATGGGGACGCTGAAGCGGATGCTGGATACGACGGAGGAGCTGCATAATCCGGCCGTGGTCAAAGTGGTGACTGACTCCCAAGGGTACGCGCTCTATTTCTCACGAGCGCCGATTCCGCTGGTGCGCGACGATCCCGACCGCCGAGTCGTCGGCGGACTGCACTATGTCCATCTGGGGCTCTATATCTATACGAAAGAGACATTGATGAAGTTCGCCGCCCTGCCGACCAGTGCTTTGGAGAACGCCGAAAAGCTGGAGCAACTCCGTGGATTGGAACACGGCATTCGCATCAGAGTGTGGGAAACGAAGCATGCGTCGCTGAGAGTCGATCAACCGGAAGATGTGCCGCTTGTCGCCGAGAAGTTGCAGCAGTTCGAGGTCGTCAAGCGCGAGGTGGGATTCATGGGGTTCAAAGGGGTTGTGTCGAGCCGATGAGGACACGATGCGTATCAGGGTGGTCAGGGCTCCGGCACGGGAGGCAGCCATGAGCAAATTTATTTTTGTTACGGGTGGAGTCGTCTCATCACTGGGCAAGGGGTTGGCTTCGGCATCGATCGGCAATCTCCTCGAGAGCCGGGGTTTGAAGATCACGTTTTTGAAGCTGGACCCCTATATCAATGTAGATCCAGGCACGATGAATCCCTATCAGCACGGCGAAGTCTATGTGACGGATGACGGCGCCGAAACCGATCTGGACTTGGGACATTATGAGCGGTTCACCACGCTGTCGCTGACAAAGGAAAGCAATTATACGACCGGCCGGATCTACCATTCCGTCATCACCAAAGAACGGCGCGGGGACTATCTCGGGGGAACGGTACAAGTGGTGCCCCATGTGACGGACGAGATCAAGCAGGCGATCATGCGTATTTCCAAGGGCATGGATGTGACGATCGTCGAGATCGGCGGTACGGTGGGCGATATTGAAAGTCTGCCCTTCCTTGAAGCCATCAGGCAGTTACCGTACGACGTCGGGCGAGACAATGTGCTGTACGTCCATCTGACATTGGTGCCGTACATCGGCGCCGCCGGAGAATTGAAGACCAAACCGACGCAACATTCGGTCAACAAGTTGCGTGAGATCGGCATTCAGCCGAATATTCTCTTGTGCCGCACGGATCGCTATCTGCCTCCCGAACTCAAGGGTAAGATCGCCATGTTCTGCAACGTGGAGAAGGATGCCGTCATCACCGCCAAAGACGTCGATACGATTTATGAAGTGCCGATCGTCTTTCGGAAAGAAGGCTTGGACGAACTGATCATCCGGCAGCTGCATCTGAAAACCGGACAGCCGAACTTGCGTGAGTGGGACGCGATGGTGCAGAAAATCAAGCGGCCCAAGCATGAAATTTCTGTCGCGCTGGTGGGAAAGTACGCCGGGCTGAAGGAGTGTTACAAGAGTCTTGGTGAGGCATTAGTGCATGGAGGACTCGATCACGAAACGAAGGTCAACATCAGTTGGATCGAGTCCGAGGATGTCGAGCGGCAGGGCACGGAGCGGATTTTGCGCGAGGCCGACGGGATTTTGATTCCCGGCGGGTTCGGTGCGCGGGGGATCGAGGGGAAAATTGCCACGATCCGATATGCGCGGGAGCGGCAGGTTCCGTTTCTTGGCCTTTGTTTAGGCATGCAGTGCGCGGTGATTGAGTTTGCGCGTAACGTCGCGGGATTGACCGGAGCCAACAGTGCCGAGTTTGACGAGCAGTCGCTCCATCCGGTCATTCATTTGATGTCTGATCAACAAGGTGTCAACGATAAAGGGGGCACGATGCGCCTGGGGTCTTACCTTTGCCGGCTTGGCGAGGGTTCGCTTGCGCAGAAGATGTATGGAGTCGCCGAAGTCCGCGAACGTCACCGGCATCGCTACGAATTCAACAATGCCTATCGTGAACAACTGGAAGCCAAAGGGCTGGTGCTCTCCGGGCTCTCCCCTGACGGACGATTGGTCGAAATCGTCGAGTTGAAGGATCATCCCTGGTTCTTAGGCACCCAGTTCCATCCGGAATATCGTTCCCGTCCGTATCACCCACATCCGCTGTTCGGTGGATTCGTTGGCGCGGCTTTGCGGAAAAAACTGGGACAGTGAAGCGAGATGCTGAAACCGACTTTCAACGGCGTTCGCGGCCTTGGTTTGGGACTGGAGGGCATCTCGGCGCCCTCAGGGCTGGGCGGGTGATAACGCAAAGCCGGTTTGAGCGTCCCTCATGAGACAAGTTTGAACACTATGGCACATCTTGTTGATATCGGTTCCTTCAAAGCCGGCCAGGGGCAGCCGCCCTTTCTGATCGCGGGGCCCTGTGTCATCGAGAGTGAGCAACTCGTGATGGAGACGGCGGGCCGCATCGCCGAAATCACGAAATCTCTCGGGATCCCCTATATCTTCAAGTCTTCATTCGACAAGGCCAACCGAACGTCCATCAAGTCCTTTCGGGGTCCGGGCATCGAAAAGGGGATGGCCATACTCAAGAGCGTACGGGACCATGTCGGCTGTCCGGTCTTGACCGATGTTCATACGGAAGAACAGGCGACTGAGGCTGGAAAGGTCGTGGATGTGCTCCAAATTCCAGCCTTCCTGTGCCGGCAGACGGACTTACTGATTGCCGCAGCGAATACCGGAAAAGTTGTGAACGTGAAGAAAGGCCAGTTTCTCTCTCCGATCGAAATGGGCAATGCGGTCAAGAAGGTGGAGGAGTGCGGCAGCCGGCGTATCCTCCTGACCGAGCGTGGGTCTTCGTTCGGCTACAACAATTTGGTCGTCGATATGCGGTCCTTTCCTATCTTGCGGAGTTTCGGCTATCCCGTGGTGTTCGATGCGACTCATAGTGTCCAGTTGCCCGGCGGGGGGGGCACGAAATCCAGCGGCCAACGCGAGTTCGTGGAGCCGTTGGCCTGCGCTGCGGCCGGGGCCGGTGTCGATGGATTTTTCATGGAAGTGCATCCGAATCCGGATGAGGCTTTGTCGGACGGACCAAACATGGTACCGTTGCATCAATTGAAGTCACTGTTGGAACGGATCCTGCGCATATGCGACGCGACAAAACCGAGACCATAAAACCGGCTGCTCAACCGGTTGCCAAGTCCGTCAAAGGCCAGGAGAGTCTTGACGAAGGGAGGCGTGTGCTGGCAATCGAAGCCCGCGCCGTCCAGACATTGATCGGCCGGTTGGACGCGACGTTCGCCAAGGCTGTGGATCTGCTGGCTCGCTGTAAGGGGAAGGTCGTCGTATCGGGCATGGGGAAGTCCGGTTTGATCGGTCAGAAGATCGCCGCCACGTTGGCCAGCACCGGCACCTCGTCGTTTTTTCTCCATCCTGCCGAAGGCGTGCATGGAGATCTCGGCATGTTGGCCCGCCGCGATGCCTTGATCGCGATTTCCAATAGCGGCGAGACTCAGGAGTTGCTCCAGTTGCTTCCCTACGTGGAGCGCATGAGTATTCCGGTGATCGGCCTCACAGGACGGATGGATTCCACCTTGGGCAAACACTGCGATGTCGTTTTGGATGTGTCGGTGGAGGAAGAGGCCTGTCCGATGGGGTTGGCGCCCACCGCGAGCACCACGGCAACGCTGGCTCTCGGCGATGCGCTGGCGGTGGCCTTGTTGCAGAAGCGCGGATTCAAGGAAGAGGACTTTGCGCGGTTCCATCCGGGCGGCACGCTGGGACGCCGGTTGCTGGTGAAGGTCAAGGATGTGATGCATGCGGGACCTGAAATTCCGATCGTCCAGCACTCCGTCGGGGGCATGGCGGCGATGCTCGAAATGACGGCCAAGAAACTCGGCATGACGATCGTCGTCGATGAGGGCGATGCGTTGCTGGGCGTGATTACAGACGGCGATTTACGGCGGTTTATCCAACGCGGGACGGATTTGGTGAGTGCGACGGCCGGAGAGCTTGCCTCGCGGGATCCTAAAACCATCGGACCCGACGATTTGGCCGCCAAAGCGGTGGAAATGATGGAGCGCTTTTCGATCACGACGCTTGTGGTGACCGAAGGCGACCGGGACATCCGGGGCGTGGTCCATCTGCATGACTTGTTGAAGAACGGGATTGTCTGACGATGAATCGCGTGTTGGAAACCTGGAAAGAAATCGGGCAGGATTCGCTGAATCTGCCGAATTTTCTTACGCTTGTCCGGATCCTTTTGATTCCGGTCTTCGTCGTGATCTTCCTGGCGCCGACGCCGGATCGGTCGTTGCTCGCCGCCGTCATATTTACCGTCGCCGCCGTGACGGACTTGCTGGATGGATACATTGCTCGCCGAACCGGACAGGTGACGAAGCTCGGTAAGTTGCTTGATCCGCTCGCGGATAAGCTGCTGGTGTTGTCGGCGCTGATCCTCCTCGTCAACATCGACCGTGTCAGCGCCGTGGTGGCGCTGCTCATCATTGCGCGGGAACTGGCCGTGACCGGCATCCGCGCCATCGCCGCCGGAGAACGCCTGATCATCGCAGCGGAAGTTACGGGCAAGTACAAGATGGCGCTGCAAGTTATTGCGATCGTCCTGCTGATTCTGGAAGGGACGGGCCTGGCGGAACTTGGCAATCTGCACCTGGCCGGCACGGGGACGCTGTATCTGTCTTTGATGCTTGGATATATTTCCGGTGGTCAGTATGTGTGGAGCTTTTGGAAGCAGGTGGTCGCGAAAGGTCTGTAGTCAGGATGTTGAAACTAGACCCCAGCTTTGTTCTCGCATCGTTCAGACCCTCAACATACCCAATCGGGAGAGAGCTGCACCTGCTGCTCGGGGTGGGTGGGTGAGAAGGATTATGCCTCGGCCCTTCACTCGCTGCGGCCTCGCTGGATGTCTAGTTTGAACATCCTGTAGTACGTTGGATTGGACTCCTCAATCAACTCTCTCTGTCATTGACTGTCACCAGGCGGGCCTGACATGGGTTTGAAATGCCGGGCCGTCCGCCGAACGCTACTCGCACAGCAGATCGTTGTCTGTATCAGCCTTTCCTTCCTCGGCATAGCCTGCACAGAGAGCAACACGCCTCCGCAAATAGAAGCCTATGCCTATTCGAGTGCTCCGGCAACGGTCCGCTGTGAGACGGGCGCGCGGAACGGCCGGGCCGGCGCAAACGACGGGGAAGCCTCCGCTGAAGGTCTTCGCTATCATGTACGCACCCCGTCCAATTACGACGCGACGATCGCACATCCTCTGTTGATGGTCTATGCCGCAGCCGGCCAGAGCGGTCCGGCGTCTGAGCGCATGACAGGTCTTACTCCGACGGCCACGGCCTCTGGATTTGTGATTGTGTACGTTGATCATCGGCCGCTCGGGATTCCTGGAATCGAACAGCTGGGAACCATTCCCGGTTCGGTTGCAAAGAAGTGGTGCATCGATGAGCAGCGGGTATTCGTGACCGGCCACTCGGATGGCGGCACCGCGGCACTGGCGTTGGCCGTGCTTGAGAAGACGAAGAAGGTGCCGGCTGCAATTGCGCCGTCCGCTGCCGGATGGACGGGAAAGGACCTGGAGGCCTATCAGTGTCCGGCGTCAATCCCGGTCATGGTGATGCACGGCGTGAACGACAGTCTCTTTCCCGGTTGGGGCGCTCAAACATCTGCCTGGTGGGCCGCTTGCAATGGATGCGACGCGGTGAAGACAAAGAAGGTGGAAGGTGGATGTGTTGCCTATCAAGGATGTAGACCGGGGGGCGCGACGCTCTACTGTGAGGGAGCCGGCAGTCATCGAGACTGGCCCAATCTCAATCGCGTGATGATCGAGTTCTTTGCGCATCCGGAGAAGTTTCTGTAACGCCTGAACCCCCGTTGGTGCGGGAGTGATGGCGCGGAAGGATATGATGGATTTGCCAGGGTTGACTGCCCTGTTCGTGCTGATCGGTTATCTCTTAGGTGGGGTGCCGTTCGGTGTCGTCATCTCCAAGGCGATGGGCCTGCCTGACCCGCGTACGGTCGGTAGCAAGAACGTCGGTTTTACAAATGTGCTGCGTGTGTCCGGCAAGCCAGCCGGCATTCTCACCCTGATCGGGGATATGGGCAAGGGGTGGGTGATGGGCTTTGCGGCAACGCAATTGCTGCAAGATGAATGGGCGATTCTGCTTGTCGCACTTGCACCGTTTCTCGGCCATCTCTTTTCGCCGTTTCTCAAATTCAAGGGCGGCAAGGGCGTGGCCACAGCGCTCGGCTCCGTTCTTGGCGTCGCGCCGCTGATCGGGCTGTTGCTGCTGGTGGCATGGATCGGATCAGTCGCTATCTCGCGCTATTCTTCCGGCGGCGCCTTGACTGCGTTCGGTCTCTTTCCGATCATCGCTGCTCTGGCTCGACCAACCGGTCCCTTCATTCTGTTCTCACTCCTTGTGACCGGACTGATTGTGATTAAGCATAAGGGGAACATTGAGCGGTTGTGGAAGGGGACGGAAAGTAAGATGGGGCAAGGTCGGCCCGGTTAATCCAGGTGCTCGCGGAACCCCCCACGTCTGTCCATTTATAATTTCACTGGTGGAGAACGACGTGGTCATTCGACGCGCGCAGTTCTGGATTTAACCGGACCGCCCTTGTACAGAGAGGACAGGCAAAGGATCTCACTGTCCACGAATAGGATACTTCTGCTCGATTGCAGCACACTTTCGGATGATGTCCGGGAGGTAACTCTGGTCAACTTCGAACTCGAACCAGTGCGACTGAGTGAGGTTGTCCGGTGTGATTTCAATTTGAGTGCGAATGTGACCAAGATGGTCGGTTGTCTCTAGTGAAAGCTTAAGTTCTGGCTCACAAGGTTCCAAGTCAGCTGACTTTGCACTTCCCTGAAGCATGGCAGTGCATTGATCACCGAAACCGGCAATGTCTGTGACCATCAGAATCGCTCCTTGAGTCCAGACACTTGCGCCTAACCCGCCACAGTGCACCGTCACTCGGAGCCAGTTGCCATCGTAATAGTCCTCGCTGTCGGGGTACTGCCGTCCGTGCACCCAGAGCTGAAATCCAGCGATCTTCAGGTCGGGTTCTCCGAGATCTTCGGGTGTTACTCTCTGGCTCATGGCCCCGTGCATCCAATCGCTTTGGTGTATGGCTTAGCATAGCACATGGAGGCTATATGCCAACTCCAGCTCAGCTTCTGCAGGCATGAGGATTTTGGTCTGAGAAAGTGCTGCTGCCCACTTTCGGAAAGAGGAGGTTCCGCTGAACCTGAGTATTCGATGGGAAACTAACGGGCGACGATGCTGACTTGTGCGGAATAGCCGAGCTGGGCGAGGAGTTGTTCGCAGTCTTCCCAGGTGAGGCCGAATGCCCGTACGTCGGCGACGCCGATTCTGGCCACGACGTCTCGAATGGTCGAGAGATGCGCTGGATCGAATTCGCCATCTAGTAATGCCGATTCAGTCCAGGTGACCAGGTTGTCCAGTGACAATTTATGTTGCAGGTGTGCGGCAAGCTTCTCGGCAACGATCTCTCGGGTAATGAGTGTCATGGGCTAACCTCTGTCCTCTCCTTACAATAGTTCTTTTCCTTCGCCGTGAATCCGCACTGCGGCATCATCCACAATCCAGAGCCGACCTCTGAGCGGTTCTTTCGCAGGACTGGCAAGAGGTTTTGAAGGATACGCAAGACGTGGCTTCGACTTTGACTGCTGAGGCGCATGACAATGATACCTGCATAGTGGTCCGGTGGGTAGGCCCGAATATCTGCAAAGTCGAGGTCCAGGGTAACGAGTGTTCGTTGTTCGTCTTGGCAGACTGAAATGATTTGCGTGTCGGAGTGGCCTTGCAGTCTTTGGGCCCAGACGGTCAAGGCATCGTGCCCGTTATTGCGGAGGAGGGCAGCGGATTCAGGCGGGAGATTCTCGTCAATTTTGAATTGCACTAAGCCGCACCGGACTCTAAGGGGACGATCCGTTCACGTGCCAATTCCGCCGCATACTGCAACGCGGCTTGGACATCTTCTTTGGCGAGGCGATAGGTGGTCGCGATCTGGCCGGGAGTTTCTCCTGCTGCAATGTTATCCAGAACAACCGACACCAGTACGCTCGTCCCTTTGATGCAAGGCTTGCCGTGACAGATGGCAGGGTCTACCACGATGTGATCGCGCCAGGTCATGTGCTTTCTCCACGCTCCAGTGTTGTCATGCTCGCATAAGAGCGACGGCCTTGCAAGAAGTGCGTCGAGGAGCCACAATGAATTGACTCTCCTCTGACCCCTTCATATAATGCGACACGCTGATAGTTTCCCTTGTCTGACAGGCACTTATGCCGTTACCATCCAAGGTTCGTATGGCCGAAAAGCTGGCTCAATTGCAGGCCGGTTTCCGTCATGCCTTTGCTGTTCAACCTGAATCTCAGCCCCTCTCCATTGACGATGTCGAACTCATGGAGCGTGTCGCCGATGTTATTGTGAAACGCGGGATGACGGCGCCGGCGACGGTGTTCCTGGAATCGATGGGGCCGATGAATTTTCTGGGAAGCCAGGCGCTGCATTTTTTCACCCCGATCATCGAGTGCGCCTTCAACGTCAAGGAAGTCGAGCAAGTGGCCCGGTTGCTCGAACGTCGAGAAACGATTCCCCAGCTGATCGCTGTTATTGAGGCGAAGTCCTCGATCGTCAGGGCGTCGGCTCAATGACATCTGCCGCGTCCAGCCCGCCCAAGATTGATCGTCCGTTGAACGTCATCGTCGCCACCGACTGCGGCAGCACAACGACCAAAGCCATTCTCATCGAAAAAGTCGGAGACGAGTACCGCCAGACCTATCGCGGTGAAGCGCCGACGACGGTCGAAGCACCGTTCGAAGATGTGACGCGCGGCGTGCTGAATGCCATTGCCGAAATCGAAGAACTGTCCGGGCGCAAGATTCTCGACGGCGATAAGATCATCGCGCCTTGCCGGGATGCCAAGACCGGCGTCGATATCTACATCTCTACCAGCAGCGCAGGCGGCGGTTTGCAGATGATGGTGACCGGTGTGGTGCAGAATATGACGGGCGAGAGCGCGCAGCGTGCGGCGCTGGGCGCCGGGGCCATCGTGATCGATGTGCTGGCTTCCAACGACGGGCGTTTGCCGCACGAGAAGATCGAGCGCATCAGAACGATGCGGCCGGACATGATTTTGATGTCCGGCGGCACGGACGGCGGAGCGGTGACTCATGTGGTGGAAATGGCCGAGTATATTGCAGCGGCAGAGCCCCGGCCGCGGTTCGGGGCGACCTATAAGCTCCCGCTGATCTATGCCGGCAACAAGGAGGCGCAGGGACAGGTCAATAAAATTCTGGGCGAGAAGTCCGCCCTGGTGGTGACGGACAACATTCGTCCGGTACTGGAGCGGGAGAATCTCTCGCCTGCCCGCAACAAGATCCACGATTTGTTTCTTGAACATGTGATGCAGCAGGCGCCAGGCTACAGGAAATTGATCGAGATGGCGGGCGCACCGATTATGCCGACGCCGGCCGCCGTCGGCGTGATTATGGAAACGATTGCCAAGCGCGAGCACTTGAATCTGATCGGCGTGGATATCGGCGGCGCGACGACCGACGTGTTTTCCGTATTCGAAGGGGTGTTCAATCGGACGGTCAGCGCCAACCTGGGCATGTCCTACAGTATTTCCAATGTGCTGGCCGAAGCAGGGCTGGCCAACATCATGCGGTGGGTGCCTTTTACGATCGATGAACAGACGCTGCGCAACCGGATCAAGAACAAGATGATCCGTCCGACCACGATTCCACAGACGCTCGATGAGCTGCAAATCGAGCATGCCATCTCGCGCGAGGCGTTGCGGCTGGCGCTGATTCACCACAAGTCGCTGGCGACGGGCTTGAAAGGCGTGCAGCAGGAGCGGACGATTTCCGATGTCTTCGAGCAGCAGACGTCCGGGAAAACGTTGATCGACATGCTGAAGCTGGATCTGATCGTCGGCAGCGGCGGCATTCTTTCCCACGCTCCGCGACGAATTCAATCCATGGTGATGATGGTGGATGCTTACGAGCCGTTGGGGTTTACCAGGCTCTCCGTCGACAGCATCTTCATGATGCCGCATCTTGGCGTCCTGTCGACAATCAATGAAAAGGCCGCGACGGATGTGTTCGTACGAGACTGCATGGTCTATCTCGGCACCTGTGTTGCGCCGATCGGGCAGGGAAAAGATGGAGAGCGATGTGCCGACTATGAGATTGCGTTTCCGGACGGGAAGACCGTGACAGACCAACTGAAATTCGGCGACCTCCGGCTCTATCCGCTTGAGCCCGGGAAAAAGGCAACCGTGACCATGCGGCCGGCCAAATCGGTGAACCTTGGCGCAGGCGCCGGTGTTGTGGTCACACGTGAGGTGCAGGGGGGCGTGGTCGGCTTGATGCTCGATGGCCGGGGCCGTCCGTTGCAATTACCAACGGATCAACAGGCGCGTGTTGCGTTGCTCACGAAATGGTTTAGCGCCGTCGAACTATATCCGACAGTAAGTTCATAGTTGTGAATTTAAGTTTGTAGTTACGTAGCGCCACATTTAAAACTCAATACGTTACTAATGGCTCATTCTTACACCCCCGGCCTCACTGTTACTGACTCCACCGTCATTCGTAGGCGGCGGATTCTGCCGCTTCCTGGCACGGTGCTGGTTAAGGTCAGCGACTCTGTCCGGTCAAATCAGCCGGTGGCCCGCGCTGAGTTGCCGGGCAAGGTCTACCCGCTCAATCTTGCAAATCAGTTAGGCGTGGCTCCCAATGAGATCACAGAATATTTGATCAAAAAGGGCGGCGATGCCGTTCAGAAGGACGACATTCTTGCGGAGAACAAGCCGCTGTTTAAATGGCTCAAAACTGAAATTCGCTCCCCCATCACCGGTACGGTCGAATCGGTTTCGACAGTGACAGGGCAAGTTCTGCTGCGGGAACCGCCGCGCGTGCTTGAACTTCTCGGTTATGTAGATGGAGCGGTGGTGGAGATCCATCCCCAGCAGGGCGTGACGATCGAATGTGCGTGCAGCATGGTCCAAGGGATCTTCGGCATTGGTGGAGAGACCTACGGCGAGCTGGTCATGGCCGTGGCTGCTCCCGATGAGGCCCTGACCCCGGCTCATGTGAAGCCGGACATGAAGGGGAAGATTGTGGTGGGCGGATCATTTCTGCCGGCCGATACAATGGTGAAGGCGAAAGAAGTCGGCGTGGCGGGCCTTGTGGTCGGCGGTATCCATGATAAGGATCTGCGGGCACTCTTAGGTTACGACTTGGGCGTCGCGATCACGGGAGCCGAGCAGGTCGGATTCACCTTGATCCTCACCGAGGGGTTCGGCACGATCCCGATGGCCCAGAAGACCTTTTCGCTCCTCTCGGCCCATGCCGGTGCCAAGGCGTCGATCTCAGGCGCCACCCAGATCAGAGCCGGTGTTATTCGCCCTGAGATTATTATTCCTCAGACAGGTACACAGGCCAGCGCCATTACGCAGCCACAGCGAGCGGGAATTCGGTTAGGCGATCCGGTTCGCATCATTCGTGATCCGTTGTTCGGCAAGATTGGCGAAGTATCGGCCTTGCCGCCGGATCTCACGAAGATTCCCACGGAGAGTGAAGTGCGGGTGCTGGAGGTACGGTTTCCAGACGGGCAGGTTGCGTTGATTCCCCGGACCAATATCGAAGTCATTGAAGGAACGTAGGAGCGGTGAGGGGTAAGGGGTGAGGCGTAAGGCGTTAGGAGTGCAGAGAAGACGTGAGGAGCAAGGGGTGAAAGGGACGTGAGGGGTGAGGCGTAAGGGGTGAGGGGATTGGGAGTGAAAGGCGTGAAGAAGACGTGAGACGTGAAATGTTAAACGTGAAAAGAGGCGGCAGAGGGTTGCTGTTTGTGTGCGCTCTTTTCTCCACCCTCATGCAGCTCTGGCTTGAGGTTCCTGCATCGGCTCAATCGACGTTGCCTGTTCCGGCTGGAGTGCGCGTGATCGATACGCCGAATGATGGCGGTGCAAGTCTGACTATCCTCTGGGCGCCCGGCGGTTTGGATAGCCCTGATGCTCGCTATCAGATTTTGTTCGGTGAGGGAGGCGTCCTTGATCCTGCATCGCTGAAAGTGATTGCGGAGTTTCCGTCCAATACTCGATTTGTAAAGGACGCCAAAACGACCTGGTGGACGAGAGAAGCAGAGAAGACCTGGCATCAATATGTGATCCGGAACGGGAAAGACGCCGAGATAAAGGACGGCATGGCTTATACGGTCGCGGTGGCTCTGCTCAAAGGGGAAGACCGGGCCTTAAGCTCATTAGTTCTCGCCACTCCTGCTCCCAATTGGTTCAATTGGAACCAGCTCAATAACCTGATCCTTGCACTGTCGTTCGGCGGAATCGTGTTCTATGCCATCAGTTACGCCAGGCGGCATGAGATCTTTCTGCGGCGTATCCCCGGTCTCGACGCGGTCGATGAGGCCATCGGTCGTTCGACCGAGTTGGGTAAGCCGATTCTGTATTTGACCGGTGCGCACGATATGAGTGATCCCTCGACGATCGCAGCGGCGGTGATCCTTGGCCGGGTCGCAAAGCGCACCGCAGCCTATGAGACTGAGCTGATGGTGCCCCATCGAGATCCGATCACGATGGCCGTCTGCCAGGAAATCACAAAACAGGCCTACCTAGAGGCCGGCAAGCCCGATCTCTTTAAGGAAGACTCGAACTTTTTTATCACTTCCGATCAATTCAGTTATACGGCGGCGGTCGATGGCATCATGCTTCGCAAGAAGCCGGCGGCAAATTTCTTCATGGGATCCTACTTCGCCGAATCCCTGCTGCTCACCGAAACCGGTGCGAGCACCGGCGCCATTCAGATCGCCGGAACTGATTCAGATCACCAGCTTCCATTTTTCGTGACCACGTGCGACTACACGTTGATCGGCGAAGAACTGTACGCCGCCAGCGCTTATCTGTCCAAAGAGCCGGTTCAGATCGGCACGCTCCGCGGGCAGGATATCGGGAAAGCTATCATTTTGAGTGCCATCGTCATCGGCACGGTGTTGGCGACTATCGGTGTTGTCACGGGCGCGCAATGGCCGTCTCTGTTTCTGGACTTCTTCAAGGATGTGAAATGATCTTCCTGCGCCGGCAATTACCATTGCTGATTACGATGATCACCGGGTTGCTCTTCGCCGGGCAGTATTACGTGCCGCATCCGGCCTCGGAACAATTGCTGACTTCCGCCACCAAATGGCTTCAGATCGTCGGCGGCTTTGCGCTGGTCTTGGGGGTGACGAGTTTGTTCCATCAGCATGCGGCCAAGATCAGAAGGAAGGAAGAGGGGTGGGGCTATAGCCTCGTGCTTTATGCCGGGATGCTGGGGACGATTGCGGTCGGACTTTGGGCCAACGGGAAGGAAAGCATCGAGGGGGCAGCCACCGCGTTCGGCTGGGTCTATTCGTACATGCTGGTGCCGCTGCAGGGTACCATGTTCGCGATTCTGGCTTTCTTCATTGCCTCCGCTGCCTATCGGTCGTTCCGGGCCAGGAGCCGTGAAGCTGCGGTGCTCCTGATCGCGGCGGTGATTGTCATGATGGGTCGCGTCCCGCTGGGTGAATATTTGATTCCTCTGAGCGGCGATGTCTCGCAATGGATTCTGAATGTGCTGAATGCCTCTGTGCGCCGCGCCATCCTGATCGGGGTCAGTCTTGGCGCGGTGGCCTTATCGTTCAAGATCATCTTCGGCGTCGAACGATCGTATCTTGGGGGCGGCAAGGAATAGTGTGCATGGTGAGTAGTAAGTGGCAAGTGGTGAGTGGCGAGAGGAGGACGAGTCGTGCACATAGCATGTCGCCTTACCCCTCACGCCTTACCCCTTATCAGGTGTTGTGGTCATGACCTTTTCCGAAAGAATGCTCAAGATCGACCGGCGGATCATCTTTCTAGTGATCGGTCTGTGCACGCTGTTGCCCTTGCTCTATCCGGTGGGTCTTCCGATCAAGATTTCGTCTGAAGTACGCGGCGTCTACAACCATATCGAATCGTTGCCGGAGCGGTCCGTGTTTTTCCTGTCGTTCGATTTTGATCCGGCTTCGAAGCCGGAATTGCATCCGCAGGCGATCGCGCTGCTTCGGCACGCCTTCCGGAAGAATCTTCGTGTGGTGACAATGACGCTGTGGGTGACGGGCACCGGCTTAGCCGATCAAATCGTGACTCAGGTGGCGAAGGAGATGGGGAAGGAAAACGGCAAAGATTATGTCTTTCTCGGCTGGAGCCCCGGCAACACGGTCGTCATCATCAATCTGGGCCAGAATCTCTACAAGACTTTTCCCAGCGATTACGGCGGCAAGCCGACGAAGGGGCTTCCGGTCCTGGACGGCGTACAGAGTTTGAAGGATGTGACCTACCTGGTCAGCCTGGGCGCGGGTAATCCGGGAGTTGAAGCCTGGTATGTGTTCGGTAAGGACAAGTACAAGTTTGAGATGGGAGGCGGCTGCACGGGAGTGATGGCGCCGGGGTTATATCCTCTATTGAGAAGCGGGCAGATCAACGGCCTTATCGGCGGTCTGCGCGGCGCGGCGGAATACGAAAGTTTGATCGATCAGAAGGGCAAGGCTGTGGCCGGCATGGATGCGCAGTCGGCGACGCATGTGGCAATCATTGTGCTGGTGATCATCTGCAATCTCTTTTACTTCAGCATGCGGCGAGCGACAGGACGGCAAAGTCAGGGGGGTACGTAATCCGTATGATCCATGAACGTTTCTGCCGCCATTGCGATCCACTGTTCCGTTCTTCGTCGCTCGTATCTCGTGAAGCGTGAAGCGCAGGACGGAAAGAGCATGTTGTTCATCTTTGTATGCGAGATACGAGATACGAGATACGCTTTACGAGGAACGTGGTTCTATGCGATTTCGCGGAGAACGGTCATGAGTAATGTGGGTTAAGGAGTCAGATTACTGATGGATGCAACGGTACTCGGAGCGTGGGCGGCGACAGGCTTGACCCTGTGTATCTTCACGTTCCTGTACAAAGATAACCCGTTATTCAAGCTGGCGGAACATCTCTATGTGGGTGTGTCGGTCGGTTACACGATCGTGAAGGCCTACGATACGGTGATCGTACACTTGATCGTCAAGCCGATTTTCGAACAAGGTGAGTATGCCCTGTTGATTCCTGTCGCCATCGGCCTGCTCATGCTGACACGCTATGTGCCGAAAGCTGCCTGGCTGTCCCGCTACGCCTTTGCCTTTATCGTGGGGGTCGGATCGGGGCTCGCGATTCCGCGCACGATTTCATCGTTTATCTTGAGACAGATTGAGGATACTGTCAGACCTCTGCTGTCGTTGGCCGGCGGAGATGGCGTGAGCTTCTCGATGAATCTCCTGAACCCGTCGAGCAGCATCAACGTAATCATCATTTTGATCGGCGTGATCTCAGTGCTGTTCTACTTCTTCTTCTCGATCGAGCACAGCGGGCCGGGCAAGGTTGTCGCGCGAACCGGCGTGATGTTTTTGATGATCGCGTTCGGCGCCGCCTTCGGCTATACCGTGATGGCGCGCATGTCGCTTCTGATCGGCAGACTGACCGACCTGATCGAATTTTCCGATGCGTCGTACGGGAATCCGACGCTCTGGCTGGCGATTCTGACCATCGGGGCGCTCGTTGTCCTCAGTCGGCGTCCGAGTTCGGGGAAGCAGGAAGAGCCATAAGTTTGTCTGGTTTGTCTGGTTTATCTGGTTTGTTTAGTTCAATGGGATTAGTGCTCTTGGCCTCTTGACGAAATGGTCCATAGTCCGGATAGACTGCATCAACGAGATCGAACCTGTTTTTGCGAGACAAACCAGACAAACGAGATAGACCAAACAAACCATTCATCATGACATCCAGCACAGCCAAAGATCCAAAACTGTATCCCATCCTGAGAAACCTCCAATTCTCACCCATTAAACAGGGAGAGGACCAGTTTATCGTTCTCTGGGACCCGAGTGGATTGAGCAAGGAGAAGCTCGTTCTTCCGTTGAATTACTTTTTCATTGTCCAGCATTTCGACGGCGAGCATTCGCTGCTGCAAATCGGTTCGCTCTATTTGAAGCGCTTCGGCGAATTTCTGATGCCTAGCAAAGTGGAACAGCTGGTCGAGGATCTCGATCAGAAGCTCTTTCTGGAAGGGGAGAGGGCCGACAGTGCCAGGCTGCGCCTTCGGGATGAGTATCGGCACGCTCCGCTTCGGCAGGCTGCCTTTGCGGGCCGCAGTTATGAAGCCGACGGAGCAAAATTGAAAAAACAGATAGACGGATTCTTCTCATCCGAGGAAGGCCCCGACTTCAAGCCGTCCGAAAACCAGGGGAAGCCGATCAGGGGGCTGGTGGCGCCGACCTATGATCTGAAGCAGGCTGGACCGATCTATGCGTGGGCGTATAAAGAATTACAAGATTCAGAGCAGCCCGATGTGTACGTCGTACTCGGCACAGCCTACGCCGGTTTGGATAATCTGTTTGCCCTGACGGACAAGGATTTTGAAACGCCGTTGGGGCTCGTTCACACAGATCAGTCCATTGTTTCACGGATGAAAGAATATCTTCCGGCATCGTTCGAAGAAGATATCTGCCATCAGGCCGAGCATGCGATCGAATTTCAATTGCCGTTTCTCCAGCAGATCGTCGGAGCCAAGAAGCCATTCACAATCGTGCCGATTCTGACTTCCTTCTCGGCGGCCAGTCTGCTCGATGCAGCCGTACGCCAAGCTGTCGATCAGTTTCTCGAAGGTCTGCGAACAGTGTTGAGCGAGACGGGTAGGACGTATTGTGTGATCGCGGGAGCGGAACTGGCCCATCTCGGCATGCGGTATGGCGACAAAGCGCCGCCGACCGACTTCTCATTTCACCGTTCGATGCAATACGACTTGGAGATGCTCAAACCGGTGGAAGAACTCAAACCCGATGACTTTGCCGCCTATATTCAAAAAGAACAGGATCAGCGCCGCATCTCCGGGTTCTCCTCCATCTACTCCTTGCTCCGGCTGATCCAAGCCGAAAAAGGGCAGGTTCTCCGCTACGACCGCGGCATCACCGATCAGTACAATTCGACGGTGACGTACGCCAGCATGTCGTTTTTTTGAGACCTCATGTTTCGACGCGTGACGGTCCACGTCATTGTTGCCGTTGTTCTCGTTGCCATGGGGCATGCGGTCAGCGCGGATCCCACGGGAGACGTGCCGGCAGGACCGTCACTTCACGCTCAGCTCAAACAGATGCTCGCCCAAAAGGCCGAGCATGCTTCCGATCCCGATTTTCTGGTGCGCTTGGCAGATGTCTACCTGGACCTCGGCGATTCGCTCGTTGGAGACCAGTCGAAACGTAGAGCTGCCTATGAAGATGGCGCCAAGGCGGCGCGAGAGGCTATCGAAGTTCAAGAACGGAATGCAGAGGCGCATTATCTCTATGCGGCAAATCTAGGCAGTTCTGCCCAATTGACCGGCTTGATGGCATCCGCCTTGACAGTGCAGGAGTTGAAACGGCACGTTGATCGGGCCTTAGCGCTGCACCCAAACCATGCCGCTGCACTGCACATGAAGGGGATGATCTTGGAGGAACTACCCTGGGTCTTAGGCGGTGACGCAGAAGGCGCCCTGACACATCTCCGTCGAGCGGTGGCAGCCAACCCTTCTTATGTTCATGCGCGGCTTGACCTGGCGAAAGCCTATATGAAACGGAAGGACTCCGCCGCCGCGCGGAAGGAACTCGACGCCATTCTTTCGCGCCCGCTCAGCGCCACAGCCTCAGCAGGCAATCGCCGGTACTGGGAAGAGGCGCAACGGTTACGAAACGCATTGACGGGATCGTGAGGAACTCTGGTGAGACGGCTGAATCTCGGATCCGGCGATCAGCTGAATGTCTTGGTAGGATGACCGGTGCCACGCCGCGGCATTGTGACCTCAGCATCACCGACTAGGACAACTCCACCGTCACTTACGCCGGTATGGCGTTTTGCTGAGGGCACAACCATCAGTTTCTCCAATCGTCTGCCATGATCCGTTCACTCCCAGTTCTTATTCCTTCACCTTCACCGTCATCGCGATCGGCTCCAGCGGGTTGTCGGCTTGATCTCTGGCGGCGGCGACGATCTTGTCGATGACGTCGAGCCCACGGAACACCTCGCCGAATACCGTATAGCGGCGGTCCAGCCCGCTGTTCTCTCCCACGCAGATAAAAAACTGTGAGCCGTTGTCGTTGAAGTCACGGGTGCTGTTGCTTTCGCGCGGCATCTTGGCCATGGAGACTGCGCCGCGCTTGTGCGGGCGGTCGTTCGGTTCAGGCTGAAGAAAGTAGCCGGGGCCTCCGGTGCCGTGAAGGGTGCGGTCCGGCTGTTTACTATAGGGATCGCCACCCTGAATCAGAAAGCCGGGTACGATGCGATGGAAGGTGGTGCCGTCGAAGAAGCCCATCTTGGCGAGTTTGGCGAAGTTCTCTACGTGGCGCGGGGCTTCATCGGGATAGAAGCGAATGGCGATCTCGCCGAATTTCGTCGTGATGGTGGCACGGGGATCTTTCTTTTGAAATTGCATGGTCATTTGATCAACCTAGCAAGTACAACACTCAAGAGGCAATGGGGATTGTAAGGGATTAGGGGGAAGGCCTCGCGATCGAGAGTCGCCGAATGCCTCGTATTTCATGCTTCACGATGAAGCCCTTTGCCCGGGTCTATGTTGAGCCACAGGATGCCGCCGATTAAGGCAATCAATGCTGCCACCCCCAATGAGACGGGCCAGCCCCAGTGCTGGGCGATCCAGGGGGTCAGAGTCGGTGAGATGGCGCCGCCGATATTGGCTCCCATGTTCATCAATCCCGAGAGGCTGCCGGCGTGGGCTTTGGACAGATCGCTTGTTGAGGACCAGTAGGCGCCGATTGTGAAATAGAGCCAGCCTGCTCCGAGTGACAGACTGGCGATGGCCAGGTACGGCGATTCCATCAGCGCACCGAGTGCGATTGTGGCGGCGGCCAACGTCATGCCGGTCGCACCAACGAGTTTTCGTCCCTGCGTAATCCCCCGGCGCAGTGCCAGCCGATCAGTGACCCATCCACCCAGAGGGCACGACACGAGCATGGCGAGAAAGGGGGCCGATGCAAAGTAGCCTCCTCGCAAGACGTCGAATCCACGCACGTTAACGAGATAGAGATAGAACCAGGACATATAGACGTAGGCGACGTACCCGAGGCAACTGTAACTGAGCACGAGCCACCAGACGGTTGGCGTCTTTCTCAATGCCGTCCAGGGAATCGATGGAGGCCTGAGAGACAGGTGTGCCGCAGTTGCAACGTTTCCTTGTTTGGCCACCCAAGGATGTTCAGACGGGCGGTCTCGTGCCAAGAGCCACCAGATTGCTGCGAGCCCAATTCCAAGGGCAGCCGAGACGAAGAACGCTATCTGCCACCCATAGTTCACCATGATCCAGGCCGTCACAGGTGGAGTCATAGCCGAACCAATGCCGATCCCGCCGATGGCGATGCCGATGCCGAGACCGCGTTCGTGGGCAGGCAGCCAGTCGGTGACAGCGCGATTGAACGCGGGTAAGGCTGTGGCTTCTCCAACGCCGAGAAAAAATCGAGTGAGAGCGAGTACTCCCACAATGCCCAATAGTCCGGCCAGATCAGAAGCGGCGGCCATTGCCGTGAATGCGGTGAAGCAGGACCACCAGAGGAGTGCAACCGTGAGGACAATGCGAATGCCCCATCGGTCGGCCAGCCATCCCCCCGGCACTTGGAACAGGGCGTAGCCGATCACAAAGGCAGAAAAGATGAAGCCCATCTGCTGATCGGTGAGGCCGAGCGCCGGCATCATCTGGCGCGCAGTCACTGAGATATTGACGCGGTCGATATAGGTGACGACGCTGATGGCAAAGAGAAGTCCAAGGATCAACCAGCGCGTGCGGGGAGGGGCTGAAGAGTTCAGATGAGTCGAGGGAGTGCTCTCACTCACAATCGTTTCAACAAGTGAAGCATCGCGTTCGAGGGCCTTCTATAGGATTGGCCGGAGTGGTCGTACAGATCGCCGGCCGCCTCTTCACTGAAGAGGCGGCCGGGAGGATATTTACTTGGTCGTGTTGGCGACGATTTCGAGCAGTTCTACTTCGAAAATCAGTGTGGAGCCCGGCTTGATGACCGGAGGTGATCCTCGATCGCCGTAGGCCAAGTCGGCCGGGCAGACCATTCGGCTCTTCCCGCCGACCTTGATTTGCTGAACGCCTTCCGTCCAACATTTGATCACTTGGTTGAGCGGAAACGTGGCAGGTTCTCCCCGCTTGACGGAACTGTCAAACACGGTGCCATCGATCAAAGTGCCGTGATAATGGACCTTCACCGTATCGGTGGCTTTGGGGGTCGCCCCTGAGCCGGCTTTCATCGTGGTGATGATAACACCCGACTCGGTTTTGGTTGCCCCTTTCTCAGCAGCAGCCTTCGTGAGATAGGCGGTCCCTGCTTTTTTCTCATTTTCAGCTACGATGGCGGTCCTGGCTTGCTGAAGCGCTTGAATTTTCGGGCCGTACGTCTGGAGATCAACCTTTGGAGTGTGCTTCAAGACACCATCGGTCATGCCGACTTTTACCATGTCAAGCTCAGCTTCGCTCAGAGAAAAGGTTCCGAGCGATTGGCTGATGGCAAGCCCCAGTGCGTATAATGTCTTTTGTTCATCGGTTCCCGGTTCTTGCGAGGCCGCCAGGACCGGCGTGGCAACCAGAAAGAGCGAGAGGCCCAGGCTGAGGGTGAAAGTGCGCATCGATGATCCTTTCATGTAAGGGGAGTAACTGCAAAAAACACTTCACGTACAATAC
Source organism: Nitrospira sp. SG-bin2 (assembly GCA_002083405.1). Taxonomy (GTDB): domain Bacteria; phylum Nitrospirota; class Nitrospiria; order Nitrospirales; family Nitrospiraceae; genus Nitrospira_D. The sequence goes on from LVWT01000017.1 coordinate 203,523, forward strand.
GATACGCGCGGGAATCCTACAACAGAAATCTCGTGTTGCGGCGCGATGTGCCGGGCTGATCCGAAACCCGCGACCTTCTCGGTGTTCTTCGCAATGACATTGCGCGACGCGCAGTCATGCGTAGAAAAGAAGGGTGCATGTACTCGAATGAATGGCGGATCCGTCAGCTTGCCTCGGAAGCTGACGATATCTCGCCACACGATTACGAGCAGAACCATCCCTCTTTGACCAGTTCGTGATTGACGTTAGCGCCATCCGGTAGCCGCACATCAGCAAGCGTGCGATTGTATTTGTCCTGGCCGTGAGTCTGGACGGGGACTTCCTTGCCAAAAGCCAAGGAGGAGGCCGCCTGCTTCGCCTTCTGCCGAAGGCCTGGCTTTTCTCCAGGCAGTCGATGCCGTAAGGCCAGGTGGTGAGGGGCAAATAGATGCCGGAGGTAGGACAGTTGGCTGGTTTGGCGATACCAGGTGTGCGGGCGTCTTTTTGACAGTGTTCCGAATGACGTGATCGGCCACAGTGCGCAGTTTGTGGCCGGTTGACAAATGGGGAACATCGGAATAGGGTCAGCCTCTTCAAGAAAGAGTACTTAGTGTTCCAGGCGAGAGTACACCAAGGAGGATCTCATGAGTAAGGTCAAGAGACATTCCCTCCAGTTGGCGTTGTCAGTGATCACATTCGTCTTAGTTGTTGGTTCTCTCTCGATGGTCTGGCCCGCTATCATTGCCCTCTTTTTCGGTGCAGTCCTGCTGTTCCAATCGTGCTGCCTCGAAGAGATGATTGCGATGCTGTCATGGGCCGAGATCGGCGATATGCCAATCGTCGCCTCTTTTCGCCGCCCCGGTCTTCCGGCCATGCTCGCGTGACCAGTTCAAGCGGCGGCTTTACCCGTCGAGACCATTCCACCAGGAGGAGATGGTCTCCTGGGTGATCATGAGCGCCGTTACGTCTGCGCCTACTATCATGGGCGTGAAAAGACGGTTTGCCCCAGCGACCTGCGCATTAACCGGGGCATCCTGGACTCGGCCCTCCTGCATGGCCTGAATCGAGTGTTCGCCGAACGCCGAGCGGCGAGCTATGCTTCAGATGCGGCAGATATTGCGGAAGCTTATCCCTGGGTCGATCGTCTGCACGCCGTTCAACAACACGCGGAGGCGCGGGTATACCCTGATGGCGACAGGCTCGTATTCGAGCTTACTGGCGGGTGCCCCTACGGTTAAGCTTGTGTGGCGGAGAGGGAGGGATTTGAACCCTCGGTAGAGATTTTGTCCCTACGACGGTTTAGCAAACCGTTGCCTTCGGCCACTCGGCCACCTCTCCACATCACAGTTGCTTAGGGAGATCACGCCCGCATTGGCGAAAAATCACAGTGCCGGGTGGAATCGCCGGCGACGAGGGGTGATATTACCTCAGCCCTTGGGGAAGGCACAAGAGCATGCATGGAATGTTGCGAGGCGCGCTTAGGCCCTGCTGAACCAATGAAAGAGTTGCAACCGTTGCGGTTGCCTTGGAGCGGAGGATGCACGCCGGAGAGTCGGGCGTTTCGTGATGTCGACGGGTTGAAGCTCTGCGGAGCTGTTCGAGATGCGCATTTTCATAAGTGGGATCGTGTAGCGCAATTCAACCGCGCTTGGCCGAACGACTCCGCTGATGGCAAGCATCTGCATAGCCTTCCGCTTTTGCTGCGCACGCATTCGATATGCACGCCAGATTTTAAGGGGCATGGTCCACGTCCTTTTGTAGTTGGTCAGATTACATCCACAAGACTGTCCCGAAACTCTCATCGACGCTTCGCGCGCGATGGCATTGGCTGCATCGGGCGACCAAGCTGGATTTTTTCTCGAGGCCGGGTGCGCGAAGGACAAGTTGGTACGTGTATCCCCCGCAGAATGAGCAGGCCTTCCCATCAATCTCCCGCCTGACTGTTCCGATCTTGCCGAGCTGCTTGTGCATGGTCAGTCCTCCGATGAAGCTGTTGCCTGATTCTTCATGTGAAAGCCGAAACGGCGCTCGGATGTGACGGATTGCATAACAGGACAATAAACGTATGTGAGAGAAGTGGAAATACCGTGGAGGTAGCATGAAATTAGACGAAAGGGGGGATGGCTGTATGGGCCGGTGTACGCGGAGGCATTCCACATTCGCTGTGTGCGGCAGGGCTCATTACGGTCAACAGCAGGGTTGTCGCGTTCTGCTGATTTCTCAGCGTGGCATGGGTGTGTGACAATGGTATGGTTTCAGCACCGGCGCGATACCGCCGGTGCTTCTTTCCGGCCAAGGATGCCAAGTTTTCGGATAACTAGCGGCGATGATGTCTTACCAGGGCTGCAGTCGTTGGGTCTTCAGAAGCCGGATGATTGCGTCCGACTCCGCCTCTTCTTGCTGTTGGGAGTTGGCTTTGTAGACTTGGGCGATCAAGAGGATCCACCACCGCCTTCCCGCTGCCACACCTCTCCGCACCGTCGGCATGCACCTGGTCGCCCATTCATGTCGCAACCAGTGGAGTGCTTGCGTTCCTCGTGCCCGCATCCCGCCGGTCGATAGTTCAAGGTACAGTGAGAACTCCATGTCGTGGGAACCTTGAGCATCTGGAGCACTAATACAGACGCCGAGTTTTGGAAGGGGAGTGATGTAGCGAAGTTCGACATCACCCGGGCGCAGGACGCAGCTGAGCGCCAGCATCTGTATGGTGCTTTGTCTTTCCCGTGAGTGTGTTCGATACGCCCGCCACGCCTGCCACGCGACAGACGGCATGGTCATGATCTCGGAGATGTCCTGCGTTTCTTCCCTCATGTCATACTCTCGATACGTTTCCAAAGTCGTTGCCGGTTCGTCGAGGCCAGCGATACCGGCTGTGTTGAGCACAGAAGCTTCCGTAGGTGCCGTTCTCTTGAGGGCAGGGGGACTGGCCGGGGCGAACATGCAAACCCGGCTTTCGCGTGCTACACAAGGGGCTGAGGGGACGTCGAGTTGTATGCCTCCCGAATTATGAGCCTGTGGCCCTGCGTATCGATGTCTGACGGTTCCTATCCTGCCCAGCTGCTTTTGCATTATCAGTCCTCCAGCGATGATGGCGTTACGCAATGTCCCGTCTGAAAGCTGAATGACACTTGAGTCGCTTCGATTGCATGTGTGCAGAGTAAATCGCATGGAGCGAATTGGAAATACCGTAGATGTAGCGTGCAATTAAACGAAAGGGGGGATATTCGATCTGCCGGCGCGTGCGGTCTGAATCAGCGCGCTGTATCCGACAATTGGCGGTGTATGGTTCAACGCTTCGTCATTCATATCTCGTGAAGCGCACGATGGAAGGCGTGTGCCCGCATCGTTGTCAGCGAGATACGGTTTGACGGCTCACCGTCCTGAGCCTAGTCGAAGAAGTGACAAACTGGCGTGAAATCGAGGCTAAAACCAGATGAGGACCTGGCTCGTGGCGTTGTCGGCACGGGATAACGTGTTTTGCGAAGCGGTAAACTGATTGAGCCGAGTCCGGTCTGGAGGATCAACAGTGAGAAGATCGACTTTGATGCAATTGGGTTTCACCCATTGCACTTCCGCTAAATTAACAGAGATGCGGGAATCTTCATCGGGTATCCAGAGGTGGAGCTTGACGAGATCACCGGGCTGCAATGTATCGGCAGCCGCCGTCGGCTGGAGAGGGGTTGAGAGGTCATATACGCAGCCTTCTCCTTGAAGACCTTCACTCCCCCTGGAAAGAATACAGTTGATCGCGACTTGACGGTGGAGTTGAAATGACATGCCATTCTTCCCGTTGAAAGAAATCAGCGACGGGATGGAGGATAATATAAATAATGGTGTCTCTGCTATACCCCTAGGCAGGTAAAACTACCCAACGAAAGCGGGGTATGAATTGCTGAAAGTCTAGGGTGTTGACCATCAGGATCGAGGCAGATAGCGGATCTCACCACACGCCCGCCTCTCCTTCAGAACATGTGCGAGACTTTGGAAGTAGCTGATATGACTCGACTTTACTGCTGCTTGCACCGGAAGCATCGGGCTGCATCAGCGTCGTGGTCAGTGTCTCATCGGCTTCCCTGCCGTCTCCGGTCCGTAAGAGTCCCTCCCGATTCAAAATTTTAATCGCATTTGTACGGGCGACAATCGGTGGGTATTCCCGAAACTGGTCTGCTGATACAAAGGGCACCTGAACTGTCACGGTACGGTGGTCTTCATAGATAAATCGTCGTAGACGATCGTCGATCGGAGTTTGCAAACTCAGGACAGTGGAGGTTGCGGGGGCGATGGCAGCGATGGAAATGATGTACGCAGGCCTGGTGTCGCGTGAGGGCGAATCCATGTGGCCCGTCGCGTCTACATTCGGCGAGGTGAGCAGCTGTGTTGCAGGACTCAGGGCCGGCGATCTGACGCCCAGACGAAGATGTGTAATAGGCTGATCCGAGGCATTTTCCAGCAAGAGCTTGAGGATTACCCATGATTGCGGATTGGCTATTGGGGCTTGCCCTGTTGGTTGCGTCTCTTCAATCCGGCGCAGACTGCAATTTGTGACCAGATTCCGATTCTCGAAAAAATAGGTCGTGGTCGCGCTTTCAGAGAAAGAGGCACGTTCATAGGTGTAGAACGCGACCCCCACCTTGATGATCGTTGGTCTGAACCAGGACACGACCGTGGGGAGGACAAACGGAACCGCTACGGCGAAGAGCCCGAGAGTGATGATCTTATTCAGCCGGCTTTGCCGCCAAAACCAATGCCAGCATGTTTTCAAAATCTTCATGCGCCTCCGCTTGCGGACAGACGAACATGTCTCTTTGCAGAGGTTTCACGCGAGTAGGATGTACGATATGTCCGCCATGTGACAGAGACTAACAGAGGAAACATATGGCGGAGGGGGCGAGATTTGAACTCGCGGATGAGTTACCCCATCTCCGGTTTTCAAGACCGGCACGTTCGACCGCTCCGTCACCCCTCCGCACCATGCGTGCTCGCTGCAGACAGCTATGAACCATCAGGCTAAGGTTGGATCTTCTGTATCCCCCCCATATACGGGTGAAGCGCTTCGGGAATCAATACCGATCCGTCCGGTTGTTGAAAGTTTTCAAGAATGGCGACCAGCGTTCGCCCGACCGCGAGGCCGGAACCGTTTAATGTATGGACGAATTCAGTCTTCGCATCTTTTTTCCCGCCAGCCGGGCGATACTTGATGTTTGCCCGTCTGGCTTGAAAGGATTCGAAGTTACTGCACGACGAAATTTCTCGGTACTGTCCCTGGGACGGTAGCCACACTTCAATGTCATAGGTCTTCGTGGCGGAAAATCCCATATCGCCGGTACACAAGGTCACGACGCGATAGGGCAGATTCAGACTTTGCAAGATGAATTCGGCATGTCCGGTCAACCGCTCCAGCTCCTCGTAGGAGCGATCGGGAGTCGAAAAGGCGACCAGCTCTACTTTGTTGAATTGATGGAGGCGGATCAGGCCGCGGGTGTCTTTTCCGTAGGATCCTGCTTCGCGTCGAAAGCACGGAGTATACGCGGTATAGCGAATGGGCAGGCGGTCTTCGCTCAGGATTTCCTCGCGATGGAGATTGGTGACCGGGACTTCAGCAGTCGGAATCAAGAAATAATCTTCATCCCGCAGGCGAAAGAGATCGTCCTCGAACTTGGGTAGTTGGCCGGTCCCGGTCATGGTCCGTCGATTGACCAGCAGCGGGGGGAGGACTTCCCGATATCCATGAGAGCCGGTATGCAGATCGAGCATGTAGTTGATCAAGGCCCGCTCCATACGCGCCCCCGCGCCGCTGAGAACGGCAAACCTGGCTCCGGCGATCTTGGCTGCGCGATCAAAGTCGAGAATGCCGAGCGCTTCCCCGATGTCCCAGTGCGGTTTGGCTGGAGCCGTGAAGGAGGGGATCGTGCCCCATCGACGGACCTCGACATTGTCGGAGGCATCGCTGCCGAGTGGAACCGTCTGATGGGGAAGGTTGGGGATCCGGAGCGCAAGGTCGCTCAGGGCTTCCTCAACTCCCCGAAGATTATCCTCAACGTCCTTGATGCGGTCGCCCAGCCCTTTCATGGCCGCCATGGCAGCTTCAGCCGGTTCTTTGGCCCGGCGGAGCCGCGCAACCTCATCAGAGCCTTTCTTGAGCTCGGATCTCAATTGTTCGACCTGTGTCGTCAAGGTCCGCCGTTCGTCGCTGAGCTTCTGAACAGCATCCCAAGCCACATCCTGTCCACGCCGTCCCAGCGACGTGCGAATGAGGTCCAGATTGTCCCGAAGATATTTTGGATCGTGCATGAATCACCCTTCAAAAAGCGTCTGGAATCTAGCATCGGAGTTGGGGAGAGTCAACGAAACCGCTGCCCGCCCGTCGAGGTAAATCGAGCCCCCGAAGGGATTTGACAGTGACCGGGCTTCGGGGCAGGATGGGCCATGCGTGTCATCTCAAATCCCCCGAACCCGTATGATTCTCACCATCGGGAATTGCTGGAACCGGCTTCTCGAGCCACGGTGATGGTCTATGAAGATCAGACTCGTGAAATCTTGAGCCGTAATGAGAGCCCGGACCTGCCGTTCCGCTGGAGTGTGAATCCCTACCGGGGCTGTTTCCATGCCTGCGCCTATTGCTTTGCGAGGCCGTCGCATGAGTATTGGGGCTTCGGCGCCGGAACGGATTTCGATAGTAAGATTATCGTCAAGGAGGATGCGCCGCTGTTGTTGCGGCGGGCATTCGACAAACCGTCATGGCAGGGAGAGCTGATTGTTTTTTCAGGGAATACGGATTGTTATCAACCGTTGGAGGCCGCGTATGGCCTGACCAGAGCCTGTCTGTCATTGTGCGCGGACTATCGGAACCCTGTCGGCATTATCACGAAGGGCGTGTTAGTGCTGAGGGATCTTGATGTGCTGCGGCGGTTGAATCAGGACGCCTGGGTTCGTGTGTACTTCAGCATTCCCTTTTCCTCGGACGAGATCGCCCGCAAGGTGGAGCCGCATGCGCCGTCGATCGCCAAGCGGTTTGAAGCCATGAAAGCGCTGGCGGATGCGGGAATTTCAACGGGCATTTCGATTGCGCCTGTGATTCCTGGTTTGAACGATGGCGATCTTCCTGTGTTATTGGAGCGCGCATATCAAGCGGGGGCCAGGACGGCTGGTGCGACCTTGCTGAGACTGTCCGGTAGTGTTGAGCCGGTGTTTTTGGAGCGTATGCAGGCAGCGTTTCCCGATCGGATCGGGAAAATCATTGCTCGACTGCGTGAGGTGAGGGGAGGCGCGATGACCGACGGCGAGTTTTTTAGACGGCATACGGGGACAGGCGTCTATTGGGATATGATCGAACAGTTGTTCGGCGTGGCCAAGCGGCGCGCTGGTTTCACGGATGACGAGGCTGGCGCGATTCCCAGTACCTTTCGCCGTCCGGGGGTTGAGCAAACAGCATTGTTCTGAAGAGGAGTCACGATGAAGCACAATCCTGGGTTTTTACAGCTGGTGGAGAGCGTAAAACAACGGGTGAAGGAATGCACGACGGCAGAGGTGAAAGCCCGGTTCGATCGGGGAGAGCGGTTTCACTTTATTGATGTTCGCGAAGATCATGAGTTTGCAGCAGGTCATGCCAGAGGAGCCCGGCATCTGGGCAAGGGGATTATCGAACGCGACATCGAGACGGCCGTCCCCGATAAAGAGGCCTCTATTGTGCTCTACTGCGGTGGAGGGTTTCGGTCGGCGCTCGCTGCGGACGCATTGCAGCAACTGGGGTATGGCAATGTGGTCTCGATGGACGGGGGGATCAGAGCGTGGCGAGAGGCCGGTTATCCTATCGAATAACCGGCCGGCATGCCTGTGGTGTTACTTATTCGTCCGATCGAACTCTTTGACGACCTGTTCTGTCAGATCGATGGTGTCTTTATTGTAGATCACGATTTTGACGGTCTGCTCGCTTCCTTTGTCGACGACGAGCGAGAAGCCTCCCTTTTCAGCCGTGGTTTGGGTGGCCACCGAGATCTTCTTCATGTATTCATCGACGAGCTCTTTCTGCCTCTTCTGTAGGTCTTGATTGAACTCCTGCGCGCGCTTCTGGTAGTCCTGAATTTTTGTCCGGAACTGCGTTTCCTTGTCTTTTTTCTCCGCTTCGCTGAGCTTGGGCAGCTGGTCCTTGATCTGTTTCTCGTAATTGCGCAGCTCTTCTTCATCCTTGGCCAGCAGTTTTTGTCTGATGGACACATATTCTTTCAATCCCTCAAGCGCTTTCTTCCCGGCCTTTGACTTTTCCAGGACGGACTGGGGATCCACCACGCCCATCTTGAACGGCTCAGAGGCCTGGCTGATCGGTGCAAGCATCAAGAATGCCAAAGCCGACAGCCCCACGGCACATAGTGTTCGCACAGCAGAAATTCGCATGAAAACTCCTTGCAAAAGAGAGTGTATTGATCGATGGAGAATAGCCAGGCGGTTGAGGCCTGTCAAGCCAATGTCACGTGGGTATGGTGCTACCATGTATCGAAGCTGATCGACTCTACAGCCATCCCGACTTCGATGCCATGTTTCCACTTCAAGCGCCGGGCGACCGCCCGCAGGGTATGCTCATCCGCCAGCTTAGGGTCGAACGGGTCCGGTACTTTGAAGAGAATTTCTTTCTTGAGCGGCGGATCGAATCCCAGTTCGTCCATCGCGAGTGCCAGGAAGTTCAATTGGGTGAGCCGCGACGCTTGGTTCAGACCGAGCAGCGCAGCGTCCGGAGAAAGATCGGGAGGGCCGATTTTTTGAAAGACTTCGATGACGCGGATTTTCAGCTCCGCGCGCTGAGCATCTGTGAGGGTAGGCAGGGTCAGCTCAACCAACAGGGCATTCGTCGCGCCTTCGAATGACGGTATTTTGAAGAGCCGACTGAGAAGTCCCATGCCACTCCAGAAACAAGCGATGACGGATACGGAATAGCCGCTGCGAGCTGCCGGTGCCAAACAACAGGGCCGTATCGGCAAATGATCGGAGGTGAGTGTACTGAAAAATAAGCTGGTTTTCTAGTCCGACAAAAGCGGATGGCGGTTTCTCAGCGCACTTCTCCGGTTGATGGGCTCAATGGCTTCTTGTTTATCCATTGTTCCGTGGCAAGGACCTGATCTAGTCGCATTGCTTGAACTGGGACTGCTGACAACGTCGTGCCAGCTCCTGCGCCTGCTCGATCTGCGCGGCAGTCATGTATGAACTCAGCTGGTCTCGACGCTCCAAGGCTGCCTTCCCGTCATTGCCGGGTAGCATCACACCGGCGAGGTGGTACCACATGAACGCCCGAATCAGGTCTTTCCGGACGCCACGGCCCCGTTCGTATATCAGGCCCAGATTGCTCTGTGGACCAACGTAGCCCTGCGCCGCCGCCTTACGAAACCACGTCAGCGCCGTGGGGTAGTCCTGCCGGACGCCTCGTCCTCTTTCATGCATCAAGCCCAGATAGAACTGGGCCGAGGCGACTCCCTGCTCCGCCAATGGACTGAAGAGGCGGGCCGCCTGTGTATACTCACCGCGCTCATACGCAAATTCCGCCTCCTCAAGAGAGTTTGCCGCTGCAAAGGACGGTAGACTTGTGCCTGCCGCACTGGCCAGAACTATCAGTAGTACACAGAACGCACGCCACATCGATCACCAGCCTTTCACCAGAAACGTTGGACCATAGGGGTCTGAAATCTGCTTTCAGGACAATCTCCGTGCCCTCCGGGCTGGTTCGGGCGAAGAACGGCCGGCACGGTTCACACGCAAAGACGCCGATGCAGGCACCGCTTGGCAGCTCCGGTTCTCTTCCCTCACCACAGTGCTGTGCGAAGTGTACTGCAAAGTCGGAGGTCAATCCAACATTTGTGAGGCGATGGGAGAGCAACGAAAGGGAGGCGAGATTTTGGGGGCAGATGGCTAGCAGGCTGTTGACAAACCCTCTCCTCCTCCC
>LVWT01000018.1 GCA_002083405.1 Nitrospira sp. SG-bin2
GAGGAGAAGAGGGTTTGTCAACAGCCTGCTAGTTGGATGAAAGAAGACAAATATAGGCGTCTGCCACTTTTGGAAGAGCACGGGTACTTGGACTTCGGTATCCCAGTTTGGGTTGATCCGTCAGGAAAAGCTACGCCCATTGTTCTCTACAAGCCAGACTCCAAGAACGGTATTGAATTGCCGCTTGCAGGTCGTCAGGTCCAGTTTCATGTGACCTATGTCGAGTTCGCTGACGTGTATTTGCTTAAGGGAGAGCAGCGTACGTCAGATGCCATACCTATATGGTTGCTCAAACCAGACGGAATCGTCACGAAGGTCTTAGAGCCTACGGGGAAATCATGGGAAAAGATGGGATGGGGGCATTTTTATCTGACAAAGAAAGGTCTGTTACTTACTGGTGGAAGAGGTGACTATGGCAATGTTGGGACTACTGGTGGGTATCTGCTGGAAAGTGGGAACCCCACACGTATCATTGTAGGTTTTGTGCGAAATGCTGTGGTTTCGCCCGATGGCTGCAAGATGGCTTTTGTGCATGCTCTACATTCGCAGGCTGAAGCCGACAGCGCAAAAGCGTTGCGTGAAGGCAGACCAGGCACTCGGACACTTAAGATCATCGATCTCTGTAAGGGAGAATAGTTATGGCACTGCCTCCGGGCCTTAATGATCTCGCAAAGCTGACACTATTGGCCTCAGATGCATCCTATTTTGATAATCAGCATCCAGCGCCCACACTTTTGGGATCTCTCGATGATACCAATTATGGGCAGAGGACAGCTCTATACTCTGTGCCAGCAGGATTTACGAAAGCCATAGAGTTTAACAACACCACGGCGACGGGTTTTGGGTTTGTCGCTTATCAAAATGCGCAAACAAATGAAGTGATTGTTGCCTTACGTGGGACAGACGGTCTTAATCCTCAAGACTGGGTGGCAAATAGCCAATATTTAGGATGGAATCAATGGAATGCTGATGGCGGTGGGCGAGATCGGGTTTTTGCATTTCTAGATAGTCTCGCTCCTCCTGGGGAGGCATTTGCAGGCACGATCCACTTCACGGGCCAAAGCCTTGGTGGTGGGCTTGCGCAGTATGCGGCGTATGAATACGTCCAGTCTCACCAGGGATTAACCGGTTTCAGCAAAGCCAACATCACGCTCACCACCTTCAATGCTTTCGGAGGTGTCCTCGGGCTTGAACAAAACGCAGGCGGGTATCAATCCAGCGTACTCGCCAATATTGGCTCCAACGCGGACTTCTATGCCGAAGGGGATCTCATCAGTCGTCTGGGCAGTCTCAACGGTGTGGGCCATACGGGCGGGACGGCCTATATGGTGAATGCCCATGCGACGGAGATCAACCCCGACACTGGAAGATAGAAAAGGTGGCAGGAACCATTGTGTGTGCTGATGGCATGAACTAAGGAGTGTCGATGGGAAGACCGTTGCGTCCCACGGCCGCAGATGTGGTGTATCACGTGCTCAACCGCGCGAACGCCCGCCAAACATTATTTGAGAACGATGCCGATTATGGGGCATTTGAACGGGTTCTCGCGCAGGCCTGTCAACGTGTGTCGATACGGCTATTGGCCTATTGTGTCATGCCGAACCACTGGCATCTGGTGGTCTGGCCACAACGCGAGGGCGATCTCTCGCGGTTCATGAATTGGCTCACTCTTACGCATACACAACGCTGGCATCAGCACCGACACACAGTGGGTGAAGGACATGTTTATCAAGGGCGCTTCAAATCGTTCCCGGTTGAAGCGAGCGAGTATCTGTTGACCGTCTGCCGATATGTCGAACGGAATCCAGTTCGGGCGGGATTGGTGGCTCGAGCGGAGCAGTGGCGCTGGAGCAGTGCCGGGCAGCGGGGCACGGTACAGCTGACGATCCCGCAGGGTAAGTGGCCGATGGAGCGGCCTGCTGATTGGCTTGACTGGGTAAATGCGGGCGAACCGCATGAACAGGTGTGCGCAGTGCGGAGAAGCGTGACCAAGGGACAGCCGTACGGCAGTGAGCCGTGGATCGCGCAGATGGTCACGCAGTGGAATCTGGGTGCGACGTTGCGAGACCGAGGGCGACCGAAGAAGGAGCTGGCAAAGAATGGTTCCTGACACCTTTATCCCACCCCCGAGAAGAGCAAGAGAGTAAAGGAAGCGATAGATCCGGTTGGATCTATTGCCAGACTAGTAGCCGTGATATCGTACAGCACGTTGCCGTGTTGGAATCCTACGGAGCTCCCACATGCGCCCCTCAGACCGACCAGATTTCAGATCCCCAACGATCGATTCGATCAGTCTCTCAGCCTGTATTTCACTAGCCTCTTGAAGAAGGAGTGATCCCGCATGAGCGATAGGAAAGATCTCGCCGTGGACAACGCCATTTCCCTGAACGTGAGATTGAAACCCTCTGAGTCTTCAGCCCATCCGCACGCCGTGAACTATTCTAACGTTGGGGTGGCGCAGGGCATTGCGTACCTGGATTTCGGCTTCATCGAACCAGTTGCCCTCGCGGCTATTGCGAAGACCACGAAGGACGGGCAACCGGCACCGAAAGGATTGGACGGCCATCTCGTCACCCGTGTCGCGATGGGTGTCGATGTCCTTGCGCGCTTGCAGCAGCAGATTCAGCAAGTATTGATCAGCCTGCGCGAGGCGCAGCAGGGGAAGGCGAAGGGATGATGCCAATGATGAAGCGGAAAAGGATGGCGGCATGATGAATCTACATGGGCTGCGATGGCTATTCCAAGTAAGCGCCCTGATCGTTGTTGTTGAGATGAATGCGTGTGCGATGGTTGGCGCTCTGCCGTTCAGTGGAGATAGTTGGAAAGAGGAAGTGCTGCTGCATGACGGGAGCAAACTGGTAATCACGCGGTCACAGACCTATGGGGGTCGGCATGAGATCGGGCAGCCGCCGCCAATCAAAGAGCACACAGTGACGTTCACAATGCCCAATACCAACAAGACCATCACCTGGACGAGCGAATATGGCAAGGAACTGGGGCGCACCAATTTTCACCTGCTGGCCGTGCATGTGTTGAATGGCACGCCGTACCTCGTGACAGAACCAAACTTGTGTTTGTCATACAACAAGTGGGGCCGGCCGAATCCGCCCTATGTGTTTTTCAAGTACGATGGCGCCGCCTGGCAGCGTATTCCGCTTGAAGAGTTTCCTGTCGAGTTTAAATCCATCAATGTGGCCCTCAGCATCATAGGGCGTAAGGGAGCGGACTTAGTGAGGCAGGGTGTTGTTTCGTCAGAGAAGATCAAGGAAGTGAACCGTCATACAGTGAACCCTGACCACAAGACCATCTTACGGGAGCCGGTGAAGCTGGGGACAGAGGGATCAGCAGTGAATTGTCTAGAGATGGTTTTCCACAACGGAGTATGGGTTGGCGGCTCTGGCGACTCCATCAGTAAGTAAATGAAGGATCGATGCTAGAACTGAATATTTGTTAGTCGCACAAATTGTAGAGGTGATCATGACAGTGCAGCCTAGTGACTATGCGCTCATGGCGGGCGCTTCCTACATATCTACGCGCCCAGACATTAACAAATTCCCGATTCCAATGGATTGGGCGACAATACCAGGTCCAAACGGCTATCGCCTCAATCCAAGTTCTGGCTTTGAGGCAGCTGCCTACCGAAATATCACGACGAATGAAATCGTCATCTCCTATGCCGGGACCAATCCTGGCGATCTTTCCGGAGACATGGCGGCCAATATTGGATTAGCCACTGGTGTCGGCTCTGACCAACTTCGTGAAGCCGCTGTCTTTTATTTAAATATCCAACGGCAACTCCAGACAGCCAATATCACCGCCACCATTACGTTCACCGGCCATAGTTTGGGCGGGGGACTGGCGGCTTTGATGGGCGTGTTCTTCAGCAAGCAGGCGGTCACGTTCGACCAAGCGCCATTTGCCAATTCGGCGGAGGCGAGTCTCGTCCCGCCGGATGTGGCAGCGAATCTCAAGGCCTACTTGCTTGGGCAAAATTATACTGAAACAGAGTTGCAAGGGTTGACCAACTTTCTTACGCAACGCGCCGCCTTGCCGATGGGGGAGATCCCCAACACCAATCTGGTGAAGAGCATCAATGTGCAAGGAGAGCTCTTGTCTGGGATGCCCTACAATATCCCGGATCGTATCGGTCAATCGTCTGATATCCCTACCAATGCCCCAGGAGTCACGGGGGTTAATCTGCACTCGGTGGCCTTGCTGACTGCATTTCTGCAAAGCAAGGGCACAGCGCCGTTACAGCATGCGTTGAACGATGTGACATTCAAGCTTACGAATCTAGTGGAGATGATCTTTGACGACAACTTGTACGCGAATCCGACCACTGACGCTGAGAATCGGAACTTTCTTGAGCGTCTTGTTCAGAATGAGCAGGGTAACGCCATGGTGACCCGCTTCACCTCCGATCTCTGGAAGCTGGCCCAGGATGGTGGGCTCACGATTATGGACGGTCCTGCTCCCGCCACGAATTTGGTCAGCAAGGCGTTGATCGCCTTTGCCATGCAGATGTACTACCAAGACACAGCTCAGGCCACAAACCGTGAGAAGGAACTCTTCACCTCAGTCACAGGCGGTGTCCAATTCGATCGGGCTAACGTGACGGACACGTTGGCTACTGCCAAGGGCTACAACGATTTCCACTTTTATCTCATCAACAACTTTTCTCCCGCCGATCGCCAGAGGATTGAAGATCTCCTTCCTGTCCTGCGGGACTGGTACGTCCAGGCAGGCGGGAGCGGGATGGAGGCGACTGACACCCAGAACCGCGGGGCGTTCATGTTGGGCGGCTATCGTGAGGATACTCTGGCCGGCGGGGCGGGCACGGATCTGCTGATTGGGAATGCCGGTCACGACAGCCTGACGGGCGGCGCGGGGGCCGATACGCTGATCGGAGGCGCAGGGTTCGACCGCTACTACTACAACACAGGCGATGGGCATGATCGCATTGAAGACTCCGATGCCAGGGGCATCATCGTGGTTAATGGCCAGATGCTGGTTGGCGGAGTGAAGAAGGCGGGGCAGACGGATTGGGAAAGCGCGGATGGCACAATCACGTACCGCATGTCGGGGACGGATTTGATCGTGGAGCTAGCCGGCGAAACGATCTTGACCGTCAATGAGGATTTCGAGAGCGGCCAGTTCGGGATTCGGCTGATTGATGAAGCGGCGCCGCCATCGTATGACAATGGGTGGGATACGAGACGGTACTATGCCGAAACCGGGCTTGAACCGGACGGTCCGGCTTGGGATCGTACCTATCCGTACACAGACCCCCCTGTCAACCTAATCATTTACGGCGGCGAAAATCCGAATGATCTCGGTTCTTTCCATGACGGCAACGATCAGTTCTATGGCTATGGAGGAAACGATTCGATTATAGCAGGCATAGGACATGATCGGGTCTATGGTGGGGAGGGTAATGATTGGATTCATGGTGGAATTCTCACGGTTTCGGTGGAAGAAAACATCGATAATTCGGATGGGGATGATTATCTGGATGGAGAAAATGGGGATGACCATCTCGCAGGTCTCGCGGGGAATGACCGTTTATTTGGTGGTGCGGGAAGCGACCGTCTCGAAGGTGACGGTGATACTTCTAGAACATTTTATTATGTGCCCTCAGGGGGAGATGACGTTCTTGATGGAGGCGCCGGCAACGATTTTCTGTACGGTGATTACGGTGCGGATGTGCTCTTTGGAGGTGACGATGACGATTATCTACGAGGCGATTATGTGAGACATTATCGTATGGCTCGTGCAGGAACATTGGAGGACTGGAACACACGGTACCCGGTTTCCTTCGACGTCACCAGGGCTGGCAATGATTTTCTGGATGGAGGCGCCGGCGACGATGAGATGTATGGTGATGGTGGTGATGACACGCTCATTGGAGGCACTGGAAACGACATTCTAGTAGGGGACTATAGGCGAGATTTTTATTTTTATGAAGGAGGAGAGTGGCGGGAAGGCGTCTTTTATCCTGACCCGGGAGACCCGGCCCCATGGACGGACGAAGCGGTGCTGGATGAGTCTGGTGACGATGTGCTGGAGGGTGGAGAGGGCGACGATACGCTTATTGGGCAGCGCGGTGATGATATCCTGGCCGGTGGCACCGGCGCCGACATCCTGTTTGGCGATGTCGGGGCGGATACATTGTTCGGCAATGACGGGGACGATTTTCTCTATGGCGATACTGACGGACCTGAGATATTCACAGGCGCGAATGATTTTCTCGATGGCGGCGCTGGGGATGACCAGCTGGTCGGGGACAGTGGGGATGATGTATTAGTCGGTGGTATCGGAAATGACCTCCTGGTGGGCGACAACGATCTCAATCCGCAAATTATCGGAGCCGATGTGCTGTTTGGGGATGCGGGGGATGATGAACTGCAAGGCGGTTCAGGCAACGACCTCCTCTATGGCGGGGTCGGGAGTGACGCCTATGTGCTCAATGTCGGCGATGGGCAGGATGAGACGTTTGAGGAAGATAGGATTGGTGACGTCAATACCATCATCTTCGGACCCGGGATCACGCTGGAGATGTTGACCTTCACGCCGAACGCAGCACAAGAGACCCTCCTGATTCAGGCCGGGGCAGACTCCATCCTGGTTCACGGGTTTACCAACAATGGGGTCAATGGCATCGGCGGCATGCAACATATTTCAGTGGACGGACTCGGGTATTCGCTGCTGGATTTGCTCGGACTGCCGAGCGGAGATGTGGTGGGGACATCGGGGGCCGATCTCATCCGGACCGGCAACGGCAACGACACGATTTTCGCTGCAGCAGGGAATGACACGATCACGGCCAACGCGGGCAACGACTACCTGGCTGGAGGGGCGGGCCACGACACCTATACGTTTAATTTTGGTGATGGGCTCGATACGATTCAGGACACAGCGATGGTCGGGGCGGGCAACCGCATTGTCTTTGGCGCGGGCATCACGGCAATGAGCCTGACCTATACCCAAAGCTCCGACATGCTCACGATCGTGTACAACGGCACAGCCGATGCTATCCAGTTAGTTGGATTTAACCAAAACACGGTGCTCGGGTCGTTGGTCGTCTCTACCTTGGAATTTTCTGACAACAGTGTGGTGAATCTGGCTGATCTCTATCCGACCTTTACCAATCACATTCCCACTCTGGCGAATCCCATTGCCGATCAGACCGTGCTGGAGGACGCGCCGCTCAGCGCGGTCGTTCCCGCCAACACGTTTGCGGATCAAGATTCCGGCGATGTGTTGACCTACAGCGCGAGCTTGGCGGGTGGCAGCGCCTTGCCGACGTGGCTGACGTTCGATCCCGTTTCAGGCGCGTTCAGCGGGACGCCGGATAATGCGCAGGTCGGGACGATCGGGTTGCGTGTGACGGCGACGGACAGTATGAATGCCAGTGTCTCGGACATCTTCAATCTCACCATCACCAATGTGAATGATGCACCAACGGTGGCCGTGCCGGTGGCGGATCAGTTTGCGACGAAAGACATCTCCTTCACCTTCGTAGTGCCGACGGGAACCTTTGCCGATGTGGATGTAGGCGATACCCTGACGTATGGGACTACCTTGGCCGACGGCAGCCTATTGCCGGCATGGCTCACTTTCAATCCGTCTACCCGGACGTTCAGTGGGACGCCGCAGATGACAGATGTCGGTGTGCTCAGCGTACGCGTGACGGCGACGGACACGGGCAGCCTCAGTGTCTCGGATGTCTTTACTCTTTCGGTGGCGCATGGGTTGAACGAAATTGTTGGGACCTCGGCGAACGAAACGTTGACGGGGACGGTGGGCCACGACTTGCTTCGAGGGCTCGGTGGGAATGATACCCTCCTTGGACTCGACGGCAACGATACCCTCGAAGGCGGAGACGGGAATGATCAGTTGAGTGGGGGGAATGGCAACGATACGTTGGATGGCGGAGCAGGAGACGACCAACTACACGCAGGGACTCCTGGAGAAGCTGGCAATAACATCTTGAGGGGTGGGGCCGGGGCGGATCGTCTGGAAGGATACTCGGGTAATGATACCTTCCAGGGCGGGGCCGGCAACGACACATTCTATGATTCCTACGGCGGGCAAAACGTCTACCTGTTTGACCGCGGCGACGGCCAGGACACCATTAGTTCCAGCTATGGCACCGTGCGCTTTGGGGCAGGCGTATTGCCAACAGAGGTCACAGTGCGAGGTAATCGCCTCGGTTCAATGACGCTCAGTATCGCTGGTACGTCAGATCAAATCGATATCTTTGGTTGGATGAACCCATCGAGTACGGTCCGGATTGATCGGGTGGAGTTTGCGGATGGGACCGTGTGGAATGCGGCGACCTTACGAGCTATGGCAACTGCCGGTACCTCAGGTAATGACTATCTGGGAGGGACAAACGGCAATGAGACGCTCGCGGGTTTGGGCGGGAATGATTTGATTCAAGCTTACAGTGGGAGTGACGTTTTAGACGGCGGCTTCGGTAACGATACTCTATGGGGTGGGCTTGGCGACGACACCTATGTGTTTGGGCGAGGATATGGTTCTGATCTCATCCAAGACGACGGCGGTATTGCGGACACGATCCAACTGGCGTCCGGCATTCTGCTTGCCGACGTGACCCTCCTTCAGAATGGCAGCGTGCTGTTGCTGAGTCTCGATCAGAGTGCCACGCAAATAAGGTTTGCCGGAATTGAGCAGATAGAGTTTGCCGGCGGCCCTCTTTGGGATGCGGCAGCGATCGCGGCCCATACATTTGTCGGCAGTGTCAACGCCATGTTCGGCACTGCGGGCAATGACACGTTTGTGGTGGATCACACGCTCGATACGGTGACTGAGTCGGTGAATCAAGGGACCGATACGATTCAGAGTCTCGTCTCCTACACCTTGCCGGACAATGTCGAGAATCTGACCTTGACAGGCTATTTCAATGTGGATGGAACAGGTAACTCATTGAACAATGTGATCATTGGGAACAGCGGCAATAACGTCCTCGCAGGCGGCCTTGGATTTGATACGCTCCAAGGCGGGGCCGGCGATGATGCCTATATCCTGGTTTTCGGAGGTGTCATCATTGAGGCACCCAACGAAGGCCTCGATGCGATCACATTTATCGGTGATGCGGTCAATGGCGGGTGGAATTATACACTGCCCGACAATGTCGAAAACTTGTTCGTGAGTGCTGCCGGACAAGTGATTTCGTCGGCACGCAGTTTCTACGGTAATGGCTTGAATAACTTTATCCAAGGCGATGCAGAGTGGTTCAATTATATCGACGGCGGGTTGGGGGCCGACATGATGGTCGGTGGGCGTTATACAGACACCTACGTGGTCGACCATGCTGGTGATGTAATCGTCGAAACCGGATCTTTTTTGGATACGGTCCTGAGTTCGATCAGCTATACCCTCGG
Source organism: Nitrospira sp. SG-bin2 (assembly GCA_002083405.1). GTDB lineage: Bacteria > Nitrospirota > Nitrospiria > Nitrospirales > Nitrospiraceae > Nitrospira_D. The sequence continues at coordinate 9,408 of LVWT01000018.1, forward strand.
GGCTAAAGTTGAGAATCTGACTCTCACCGGCACTACGGCAATCAACGGGACAGGGAACGAATTGAACAACGCGCTGACCGGCAATAGTGCGGCAAATGCCCTGACTGGTGGCACCGGGGACGATACCTATGTGATCGGCGTGGGCGATTCGATCGTGGAGTTTGCAGGGCAAGGCATAGACACGGTCAGTAGCGATCAGAGCGTCGTCCTTGCGTCGGACTTGGAGAATGCAACCTTAACCGGTGTGGGGGCCATCAATGCGATAGGGAACGCCGCCGACAACGTGCTGACAGGAAACAGCGCCGCCAACGTGCTGGACGGCGGAGCGGGAGCGGATCAGCTGATTGGTGGGGACGGCGATGATACCTATCTGGTCGGAGCCGGCGATACGATTGTTGAGCAGCCGTTTCAAGGCATCGATACAGTGGTGGCCGATGCCACGTTCACGCTGAGCAATGATCTGGAGAACCTGACGTTAATAGGAACTGCCGTCATCAATGGAACCGGCAACGGTGGCAATAACGTACTCACTGGGAATAGCGCCGCCAACATCCTGACCGGCGGGGCCGGGGACGATATCTACGTCGTGGATGGAGCCGACACCATCATCGAGAATGCTGGAGAAGGGACGGACACCGTTCAGACATCAGCCAGTTGGGTGCTTGCAGGTGATCTGGAAAACGTGACGCTGACTGGGACTGATGCGATCAACGGCACCGGCAATGCACTGGATAATATTCTGACGGGCAACAGTGCGGCGAACGTCCTGACTGGTGGCGCCGGCGATGATACCTACGTCGTGGATGGCACAGACACCATCGTGGAACTGGCGAATGAGGGGACTGATACAGTCCAGAGTTCGGCCAACTTCACTCTGATGACTCATCTCGAACATTTGACTCTGACCGGCACAGACGCGGTCAACGGCACTGGGAATGCACTGAACAATATCTTGAATGGAAATACCGGCGCCAACGTACTTGATGGTGGAGCGGGTGCCGATACGATGTTCGGAGATGCCGGGGACGATACCTATGTGGTCGACAACGTTGGGGATACCGTGACGGAAAACGCCTCTGCCGGTGCCGATACGGTTCAGAGCAGCATCACCTATACGTTGGGAGCCAACGTCGAGAATGTGACGTTGACGGGCACGGCGGCGATCAATGGCACTGGCAACTCCTTGGCGAATGTGCTTATCGGCAACAGTGCGGCCAACGTGCTCACCGGCGGCACTGGTAACGATACCTATGTCGTGGGTGCTGGCGATACAGTTACCGAGGCGGCGAGTGCGGGAACGGACACCGTGCACAGTTCAGTCACCTGGACGCTGGGCAATAACGTTGAAAATCTGACTCTGACTGGGACTGCGGCGATCAATGGGAGCGGCAACACGCTCAACAATACGCTCATCGGCAACAGCGCGGCGAATGTCTTGAGCGGCGGCACGGGCAACGATACCATGTCAGGCGGGGCTGGCAATGATACCTATGTCGTCAATGTGACCGGCGACGTGGTGACGGAACTGGCCAATGAGGGGACAGATACGGTCCAAAGCGCTGTCACCTGGACACTGGGAGCGAATGTCGAGAATCTCACTCTCACCGGCACAACTGCGATCAATGGTACCGGCAATGTGCTGGACAATGTGTTGATCGGTAACAGTGCGGCGAATACACTGAATGGCGGCGCGGGCCACGATACACTCGATGGTGGCGCGGGCAATGACACGATGGTGGGCGGTACCGGAAACGATGTCTATGTGGTCAATGCCACCGGCGATGTCGTGACGGAGCTGGCCAATGAAGGGATCGATACCGTGCTCAGTGCCGTGACGAGAACTTTGGGTACCAATCAGGAGAACCTCACTCTCACCGGTACCAGCGCCATCAATGCGACGGGCAACACGCTGGACAATGTGCTGACGGGGAATAGCGCAGCGAACGTGCTGACTGGCGGTGCGGGGAACGATACGTATGTGGTGGGGACCGGGGATACCGTGACGGAGGGGGCGAGTGCCGGAATGGATACGGTGCACAGTGCGATCACCTGGACACTGGGGAGTAACATTGAGAACCTGACCTTAACCGGCACCGCTGCTGTCAACGGCACGGGCAACACCTTGAACAATGTTCTAAGTGGGAACAGTGCGAACAACCTTCTGACAGGGTTGGGGGGCAACGATACCTATCTGTATAGTCGAGGCGGAGGTCAGGACAGGGTCATCGACAATTCAGGCGCTGCCGACTCCATGTTGTTCGGCGCCACGATCAACCCGCTTGATCTGGTGCTCAGCAGGCAGGTGAACGATTTGCGGCTGGCGGTTCATGGCGGTACAGACCAGATCACGATTCAGAATTGGTATTCCAGTTCGACGACCAATCAGATCGAAACGATCCAAGCCGGTAACGGCCAGACCCTACTCAACACTCAAGTGGATCAACTTATTCAGGCCATGGCCTCATTCAGCCAGCAGTCCGGGTTGACCTGGGATCAGGCCATCGATCTACAGCCGCAACAGGTGCAGGCGGTGTTGGCGGCGAGCTGGCAGTAGTGTGCTGTTGAGAGATCGTGCAAGCAACGTACTATCGGCAAGGACGACTGCCTGACGAATGGATAGGTATCCATGAGACTCGGACGGTCTGTGACCCGCTTTTTTCAGCGGGAGCCGGACTAGCTTTCCTTTGAAACATCACATTCATGTGCCTCTGTTGTTCGCACCACTGGTGTTCAATCTCAGCTGAGCGGCGATATCACCACAGTGCCTGTCCTCATCCATTGTCGGCACATTACTTGCTGTTGCTAGGTGGCCCTTGATGCGAGTGAATGTGAGCCAGATCTCGATCGCAATGAACCCTACTATATATGGTTAGGGAAGCAACCACACCATCCAGATGAATGAACTCATTGCCTGAATCTGCGGGACGGATGCGGACGATTTGTGTCCGTCTTGTTCAATAATGGCCTTTCGATAACGGGAAGGAAAGAACGACATGGCTGATATCTATGGAACGAACGGGAACGACTTTCTGAATGGTACTTCCGGTGATGACAATATATTTGGCTTGGGGGGCGACGATACGCTGTACGGGTACGAGGGGCAGGATACCTTGTTGGGGGGCGCGGGGAATGATCTGTTAGAGGGCGGCTATGGCAATGATGTGCTCAACGGCGGGACGGGTTCCGATATCCTCCGCGATATAGGCGGCAGCGATATGTACATCTTTGGTGTGGGCAGTGGAATTGATACCGTGCAGGACTGGGGTTGGGACGTGGCAGATGTGGACACAGTCGTAGTGGGGCAGGGCGTGACGCCGAGCATGTTGCTCGTGACGCAAGACTGGGCGACGAATCCGGGTGGACTCACGCTGCGACTGGCACACACAAACGATCAGCTCGTCATCCAGGGTTTTAATTCGATGGAGCAGATTCAGTTTGTCGATGGCACGGTGTGGGATGCGGCGGCGATTCAAGCGCGCATGCAGCAAGTCCAGACGGGGACCGCGGGCACGGATTATCTGAGTGGTGGATTTCAAGGTGATTATCTACAAGGCTTGGGGGGCGACGACCATCTCTGGGGGAATGACGGCCACGATACCCTCATGGGCGGGACGGGCAACGATATGCTGCAAGGCGGGCAGGGCAACGACGTGCTCAACGGCGGGAGTGGGAATGATCAGCTGCAAGATATGGCGGGCAGCGACACGTACATCTTTGATATGGGCAGTGGCATTGATACCGTGCAGGACTGGGGCGGGGATGTGACTGATGTGGATACGGTGATGGTGGGCCCGGGCGTGACGCCGAGCACGTTGTTCGTGACGCAGGATTGGGCGACCAATCCAGGCGGGCTGACCCTGCGGCTGGCGCAGAGTGACGATCAGCTGCAGATCCAGGGGTTCAACAGTATTGAGCGGATTCAGTTTGCCGACGGGACCGTGTGGGATCAGGCGGCGATCCAAGCAAGGCTTCAGCAGTCTCTGACGGGGACAGAAGGCGATGATTATCTGTGGGGAAGTGCTGAATCGAACTATATGCAAGGTCTTGGAGGGAATGACTCTCTTTCTGGAAATGATGGGGATGACGTGTTGCTGGGCGGGGCCGGGAACGATTATCTGGATGGGGGGTTGGGGAACGACGTGTACGACGGGGGCGCGGGCAACGATGGGATGTACGATTTCGGTGGCAGTGACACGTATCGGTGGGGGGGCGGGAGCGGGCAGGATACGGTGTCCGACACGGACTTCAGCATGCCAGGTGTGCTCGACACCGTGGAGGTGCAGGGGGCGACGCCGAACGATGTGACCGTGACACGGGATTGGGGTGTGAGCCCCAACGCCATCACGCTGCGTCTGAACGCGACGGGCGATACGCTGACGATTCAGGACTGGTTTAATCCCCACGGGCAAATCGAGGAGATTCGGTTTGCGGACGGGACGGTGTGGGATCAGGCGGCGGTGCTGGCGCGATTGGAGACCACGCTGACCGGCACGGAGGGGGATGATGCTTTTCTGTACGGCAGCGAGCTGGCGGACACGATCCACGGGTTGGGCGGCAACGATAGCCTCAATGGCCAAGCAGGGGATGATGTGTTGGACGGAGGAGCTGGAGCAGATCAGATGTTCGGCGGCAGCGGCGATGATACGTTCATTGTCGACAATGCCGCGGATGTCGTGACTGAGTTCACGGGAGACGGGAATGATCAGGTCTATACCTCGGTGAGCTTCTCGCTGACCGGAGATGCCGACATCGAAACAATGATCCTGACCGGAACAGCCTCAATCGATGCCACCGGCAGCTCCACCAATAATACAGTCATCGGAAATAGCGGCAATAATACGCTTGATGGTGGTCTCGGCAGCGATCTGTTGCAGGGTGGGGAAGGCCACGATGTGTATGTGGTCGATAACGTGGGAGACAGTGTGGCGGAGAATCTTAATGAAGGGATCGACAGGGTTCAGTCCTCGGTCACGTACTCACTTGGTGCGAATATCGAACATCTGACGTTGATTGGATCAGCGGCCATCAATGGAACTGGCAATGAGCTGGACAATCTGCTTGCCGGCAATAGTGCGGCTAACATACTCACTGGTGGCGCCGGGAACGATACCTACATCGTTGGAGCCGGCGATGTGGTTGTGGAAGGCCTCAATGAGGGGATGGATCTGGTCCAGAGTGATGCATCGTTTGTCCTTTCAGATCATGTCGAAGACTTGACGTTGACCGGCACCGGTGCGATCAACGGGACCGGCAATAGCCTCAATAACGTACTACTTGGCAACGTCGCGGCGAACGTGCTCGATGGCGCGGCTGGGGCAGATAGTCTGACGGGTGGGCAGGGTGATGACACGTACGTAGTGGACAACGTAGGCGACACAGTGACTGAGGCTGCGAATGAAGGTTTCGATACTGTGCAAAGCAACATCACCTATACGTTGGGAACCAATGTTGAGAATCTCACCTTGAGCGGATCCTCTGCGATCAATGGAACCGGAAATAGTCTTGATAACGTTCTCACGGGCAACAGCGCAGCCAATGTGTTGACTGGTGGAGCGGGGAACGACACCTACGTGATCGGGGTGGGTGACTCGGTCGTTGAAGCGGCGGGTGGTGGAACCGATACTGTGCACAGCGCACTGACCTACACGCTTGGTGCGAACGTTGAAAATCTTACGCTGACCGGTTCTTCGGCAATCAACGGGACCGGGAATTCTCTCAGTAATGTGTTAGCCGGTAACAGTGCGGCCAATGTGCTGACTGGTGGAGCCGGGAATGACACCTATGTCGTAGGGGCCGGAGACTCGGTGGTCGAGTCAAATAATAATGGAACGGATACGGTTCAAAGCTCTGTGACCTGGACCTTGGGATCGAACCTTGAAAACCTCACGCTTGTTGGTTCGGCTGCCATCAATGGGACCGGCAATAGTCTGAACAATGTGTTGACCGGCAACAGCGCCAACAACGTGTTGAATGCATCCGGCGGAGCCGATACCCTGCGTGGCGGGCTTGGCAACGACGCGATCAACGGCGGCAGCGGCAGCGATACCTATCTCTTCGGCCGTGGCGAGGGACAGGATCTCGTGCAGGACAGCGGCGGGTCGGCAGACCGGGTCGCCTATGATGCAGGGATCAATCCTCTCGATCTCGTCATTAGCCGGCAAGCGAACGATCTCCGCCTGTCCATTCATGGGTCGACCGATTATGTGACGGTCCAGAACTGGTACACCAGTTCATCGAATCGGACCGAGACGATCCAGGCCGGCAACGGGCAAGTCCTCCTCAGCACCCAAGTGGATCAGCTCATCCAGGCCATGGCTTCATTCAGCCAGCAGACCGGTCTGACCTGGGATCAGGCCATTGATCAGCAGCCGCAGCAGGTGCAGAATATTCTGGCTGCCAACTGGCAGTAGTACCGCGTCATTCGTGTCATAGAAGGGGAGGTCTTCTTATCGGAAGGTCTCCCCTTCTTGTATCAACAGGAATTCAATGGCTGTATTTGCTTGTGCGGAACTTTCATTAGGATGACAATGCACTGTATGTCCATGATCCATTCAAGTTTCGTTCGTTACCTAGTACCAGGGAGGTTATCCAGTGAGTGAATCCAAAGACGCGACCATTTCCTTGAATGTCCGGTTGAAAGCCTCCGAGTCCTCAGCGCATCCCCGTGCAGTGAATTATGCGAACGTCGGCGTCGCGCAGGGAACTGCCTATCTGGATTTCGGTTTCATCGAGCCGGCCCTGCTCGCTGCAATTGCAAAGACAGCGAAGGACGGACAAGCGGCCCCGAAGGGGTTGGAGGGGCATCTCGTTACTCGTGTGGCGATGGATGTCGGCACTTTGGCGAGGCTGCATCAGCAGATCCAGCAGGTCTTGGCAGGTGTGCGGAGTGCGCGCCAGGCGAAACCGAAGGCGTAGGACAAGCACAGCGCCGAGTGGCTCAGGAGTGATGAGTAACTGCAAAAAATGCCGTCATGTGAGTGTTGTACTCACGTCTGGAGCCACACTGCCGCAACAATCCATCAAGCCCTTGTCATTGTCACTGGTTCCAGGCGAGAGAGAAGATTGTGCTTTGGAATTAGCGTGCACGGGCGGGGAGGAAGGCCTGTTACGTAGTGTTCTGTAGGAAACGGCGAAACTGTTTTGTTTCATAAGCAAATGCTCTAAGATGCGTCGATGGTGACCGACCACGGAACGGTGCCTCCTCGACCTGATGCGCCTCCGCAATCCCCGGTTGCCGGAGCCACTGATACAGGCCTGACCTGTCTACTGATTCTGGCCCGGTTTTATGATCTCCCGGCCGACGGCTTGCAGCTTCGCCACCAGTTTGCGCAGTCCGGCCAGCCTCTTTCCGATAGCGAACTGCTACGCGCCGCGAAACATCTTGGATTGAAAGCCGGGTTGCTCAAGACCCAGTGGAGCAAACTGCCAGGAACTCCGTTGCCTGCTGTCGCCAAGCGAACGGATGGCCGGTATGTCGTCCTAGCCAAGATCGATGGGGACAAAGCGCTGATTCAAGATCCGGCCGAAGCCCGTCCGCTCGTGCTGTCCCGTGAGCAATTCGAATCAGCCTGGGCCGGAGAGCTGTTGCTCTTTACAAAACGGGCGAATCTGCGCCTGCAAGACTTAAAGTTCGACTTCACCTGGTTTATTCCTGCGATCGTCAAATACCGGAAGCTGCTGGGCGAAGTGCTGGTCGCCTCGTTCTTCCTGCAACTTTTCGCGCTGCTGACGCCGCTCTTCACGCAAGTGGTCATCGACAAGGTGCTGGTGCACAAGGGTTTCACCACGCTGCATGTGCTGGCGATCGGCATGATCACGCTGGCGGTCTTCGAGGCCATCCTGGGCGGACTGCGCACCTATCTGTTTGCCCACACGACCAACCGGATCGACGTGGGCCTGGGCGCGCAACTGTTCCGCCATCTTCTGGCCCTGCCGCTGTCGTACTTCGAAGCCCGGCGTGTCGGCGATACGGTGGCCCGGGTGCGGGAGCTGGAACAGATCCGCCAGTTTCTGACCAGCAATTCCGTGACGGTGGTGCTGGACATGATTTTCACGATCGTCTTCCTGACCGTAATGTGGTTCTACAGTCCGATGTTGACGATCGTGGTGATGGCCTCGTTGCCGTTCTATGCGTTGCTGTCGATCGCGATTACGCCGGCAATCCGGGCCCGGCTCCATGAAAAGTTCAATCGCGGCGCGGACAATCAAGCGTTCTTGGTGGAGACCGTCAGCGGCATGCAGACCGTCAAGGCGATGGCGGTCGAGCCACCGCTGCTCCGCAAGTGGGAAGAGCAGCTATCCGGCTATGTGCGGGCGAGCTTCCGCGCGACGAGTTTGATCACGGTGGCCGGTCAGGTCGCAACCGGGGTTCAGAAGATTACAACGGTGGCCGTCCTCTGGGTCGGCGCGTATCATGTGATCGGCGGGGAGTTGAGCATCGGACAGCTGATCGCGTTCAACATGCTGTCGGCTCAAGTGACGGGCCCCATGCTGCGTTTGGTGAATTTGTGGCAGGAGTTTCAGCAGGTGGGTATCTCGGTTCAACGGTTGGGCGATGTGCTCAATACGCAGCCGGAGCCATCCTATAATCCGAATCGGACGACGCTGCCCCATGTCGCAGGACAGGTTGTATTCGATGATGTGACATTCCGTTACCGCCCCGACGGCCCCGAAGTGCTGCGAAAAGTGTCGTTCTCAGTCGCGCCCGGGCAAGTCATCGGTCTTGTCGGGCGGTCCGGGTCCGGGAAGAGCACGATCGCCAAATTGATTCAGCGGCTCTATGTGCCGGAGCGCGGGCGCATTCTGGTCGATGGCGTCGATCTGGCGCAGGTCGATCCGGCCTGGCTGCGTCGGCAAGTGGGGGTGGTCTTGCAGGAAAACTTTCTCTTCAATCGCTCAGTACGGGACAATATCGCGCTGACCGATCCCGGCCTGGCGATGGAACGGGTCATCCAGGCAGCCAAGCAGGCTGGCGCCCATGAGTTCATTCTCGAATTGCCGGAAGGCTATGATACGTTGGTCGGCGAGCACGGATGTTCACTTTCGGGCGGACAGCGCCAGCGGATTGCGATCGCACGGGCCTTGGTTGCGGATCCGCGTATTCTGATCTTCGACGAGGCGACCAGCTCGCTGGACTACGAATCCGAAGCGGTCATCCAACAGAATATGGCTCAGATTTGCAAAGGGCGCACGGTCTTCATCGTGGCACACCGGTTGAGTACGGTGCGTCCGGCCCATCGGATCTATGTCGTTGAACGGGGCGAAATCGTGGAGCAAGGTTCGCATGAGGAGCTGCTCCGCATGAACGGGTTCTACACGAGACTGCACAAGTATCAGGACGGCGGAGCAACCGTGAAACGTGAAGGGTGAAGGGTGAAGAGGAAGTGGCGAATAGCGAGTGGCAAGTAGCAAGTGGTTCGGAGCGAATGACGAGGCGTGAGCGTTGAGGTATTCGGACCAACTGGTTGAGGACTACGGAGTCCGTACTCAGGCCACTTACCACTCGCCACTTGCTTGTGATGCATGAGGAACTGAGGTCGCATGGCATTTGGAATGATTGCACGGCATTGGACGGTGTGGAAGGCGGCGTGGCAGGCTGAAAAGGGGTCACAGGCTGAAAAGGGGTCAGGAACCATTTGCGCCGAGCGCCCTGCGGGTCGTTCCGACAAATGGTTCCTGACCCCCTCTCCGTCAACGACGGAGTTTCTGCCGGCGGTGCTGGAAATTCAACAGGCGCCTCCTTCCCCTATCGGCCGCGCGATTCTCTGGACCATTCTGGCGGTCTTCACGGCCGGCGCGTTGTGGGCCACGTTTGGCTGGATCGATATCGTCGCCACGGCGCAGGGCAAAATCATTCCCAGCGGCTATTCGAAAACGATTCAACCGTATGAAACCGGTGTGATCGCCTCGATCCATGTGCAGGACGGGCAGACCGTGAAAAAAGGCGATGTGCTGATCGAACTCGATCCGACGCTCAATCGCGCGGATCGCGATCGGGCGGTCAATGAATATCGAGCCGCCAAAGTGGAGGCGGCGCGGTTGCGGGCGTTGATCGCAGGCCTGCGCACGTTCGAGGCGCCGGGCGATTCGGACCCAGCCTACGTCGTGTTGCAGCAGCAGTTGTTGCGCGATCAGCTGGCTGAGTACCAGGCTAAGGTGGCGGCGGCGCAGCACCTGGCCGATCAACGCAAGGCTGCGCTCGATCAAACCCGGGAGAATATCCTCCGTTTGGAAACCACGGTGCCCATGGAGGCGGAACGCGCGGCGGCTTACAAACGCCTGCTCGAACATGAGGCCGTGACGAAGATGGATTTCCTGCAGGCCGAGGGACAGCGGATCGACAAGACGCAGGAACTGGCCGGGCAGAAGAAGCGGCTGCAACAAGACATGGCGGCGCTTGCGGAGGCCGACAAGCACTATCGGGCCATGATCTCGGAATTCCAGCAATCCAAGCAGGCGGAGTTGTCCATCCTTGAAACCAAAGCTGCCTCGCTCACACAGGACGTGACCAAAGCGGGCCAAAAGGCCGACCTGCAGCGGCTGACGACGCCGATCGACGGTGTGGTGCAACAGCTGGCTGTGCATACGGTCGGCGGTGTGGTGACACCGGCCCAACCGCTGCTCATCGTCGTGCCGCAGGAGCATCCGGTCGAGGTGGAAGCCCAGGTCGAAAACAAAGATATCGGGTTTGTAAGCGAGGGGCAGCCGGTTGAAATCAAGGTCGAAGCCTTTCCGTTCACCCTGTATGGAACCATTCCAGGCCGGGTCTTGACGGTTTCCGGCGACGCGGCGCCTATCGAAAAAGTGGGCTTAGTGTATCCCACCAGGGTCAGCCTGGATCGGGGGACGATTCAGGTCGAGGGGAAGCAGGTCCATCTTACGTCCGGCATGGCGGTCACGGTGGAGATCAAGACCGGCCAGCGCCGCGTGATCGAATATCTCTTGAGCCCGCTGCTCAAATCCATTCAAGAAAGTCTCAGGGAACGGTGACAAGATGGTGAATCTGTCCGTTTCTTTTGTCCGCTGCGTGTTGCTCGCCGGGACGATTCTATTCGTCCAGGGACAGGCTGGCCCTGCAGTTGGCGAGGAGGCTGTTCTGGCCGAACCGCTGCCTGCCCCGGCACTCCATCTAACTCTGAAGGGCACGCTGGCCGCGGCGGCGGATAACAACCCTGATGTGCTTCTCTACAAGGAACGGATTCAGGAGGCCCAAGGACAGGTACGGACGCAATTGGGAGCCATGTTGCCCAATGTGTCCGCCAATGTGCGCCAGACCAGGCAGACGCAGTTTCGGGGAACGTTCGGACTCGATCCGGTCCGGTCCGACCCCTTCAGTATCTTCGATACGCGCATCAGTGCGACTCAGAATCTGTTGAGCGCCAGCCTGATCCAGCGTTGGCGGGCTTCCCGTGAGGCTCTGCATGCCACCGAGTTCGAAGCGGATGCGAGGACGTTTGACACGATGGCCAGTGCGGCGTTGCTCTACATGGAAGGGTTGAAGGCCATGGCGATGGCCAAGATGCATGAGGCGAATGAATCGATCATGAGCGAGTTACTGGGGATCGTGAGACAACGGCAGCGCGGCGGGGTGGCCACCGGACTGGATATTGCGCGGCTCGAAGCGCAATTGGCTGCGGAACGGCAGCGGGGATCCTCGGTGCGATACGATCTCGAACATGCGAAACTCAGTCTGATCAACCTGTTGGCGTTGCCCCATGAGAGCAGGTTGGTACTGGCAGACGAATGGTCCACGGACGTGCAGGACATCCCTTCGCCGCAGCATGCCGTGGAGGACGCGTTGGCGCGTCGTCCGGAAGTTCAGGCGCAGTTTACCCGTGTTAAAGCGTCGGAACTGACCTACTCCTCGATCACCGGAGAACGGCTGCCATCGCTGATGGCTCAAGGGGACTATGGCCTGATCGGCAACCGGTGGAACAATACCCTCGATACCTATCAAATGGCGTTGAGCCTGCAAATTCCTATTTTTGACGGGGGCCAGCGGGAGGGCCGCATCGCAGAAGCGCAGAGCCGGTTACGACAGGAAGTGTTCAGGATGAGGTCGGTCGTGAATCAGGTCAAGATGGAAGTCCACGATGCGCTGGCCTCATTGGCGGCGGCGAAAGAGCAGGTCGGGATCGCGCAGACCGGCCTGAAGATGGCGACGAAAGAACTGGAGTTGGCCCGCGAGCGCTATGCCGTGATTACGACCGCCAGCCATTTTGAATTGACCAATGGTCTCTCGGCGGTGGCCCGCGCCAGAGAAAATCTGGTGACGGCTCTCTTTCAGCTCAATGCCGCCCGGGTCAATATTGCCCGCTCCACCGGCAACCTGAATGGGTTGAACTAGACCGTACATCCCTTGACTTGATCCGGCGCTTCACTCACACTGCCCCCGCATGTACGACCAGCCTGAATCCGAACTCCTTCGTCTATTGGCGGAGCGGGCGGGGATTGCCGCCGATTACTACGACATTGCAGGAATACACCATGTGACGACGGATGAGACCCGCCGCGCGATTCTCGCCGCGATGGGCTTTCGTTCGTTGCATCGGACCGGGCTTGCGGAGGCCCTGACAGCCTGGGACCATCGCCCTTGGGTGCGGGGCTGTGATCCGGTTCGCATTCTGCGGCTGGGGGAAGCGCCCGGCTTCTGGTCGTTGTGCGTGCCTTGCGAGAGCGCAGATGATGCGGTCGTGCGCGTACATTGGTTTTTGTGTGCAGAGAACGGTGAGCGCTGTCATGAACGGGAGGAAGGGCCAGGGCTGACAAGTGCCGAGACACGCAGCATTGACGGGCGGCGCTATATTCGGCTGACGTTCGGGCTGCCGCCGGATCTGCCGCTCGGCTATTACGAGGCGCAGGTACACGCGCAGGGCGGTAGCGCGGACGTCCATGTGAGATTCCGGCTGATCGTGGCTCCCGACCGTTGCTATGTTCCGGAGAGCTTTCAGCAGGGCGGCCGTCTCTGGGGTGTGGCGCTGCAGCTCTATTCCTTGCGCAGTGAACGTAATTGGGGGGTCGGAGACTTTCACGATCTTGCCAATGTCGTTGAGTGGGCCGGCAAGGGGCTGGGCGCGGCTATGATCGGTCTCAACCCGCTGCATGCGTTGAAGAATTCAACACCCTATCACATTAGCCCCTATTCCCCGAGCAGCCGACTGTTTCTTAATGACCTGTACATCGATGTCGAGGGTGTTTCTGAATGCCGCACGGCGCCTGAAGTGCGGGAGCGGCTGACCGATCCCTTGTTCCGCGCGCGGATCGAGGCCGCCCGGCAAAGCGACTTGGTTGATTACGATAGCGTGGCGTCGGCCAAACGCGAAATTCTGAATCTGTGTTATCAGGCCTTCCTCCGGGACAACTTTGAAGGGACAGAGCCGGTATTGAAGCCGCACACGGATCGAGGCTGGGGTTTCCATCGGTACGTGCTGGAAGAAGGAGAACCGCTGATCCGCTACGCTCTGTTTCAAGCGCTGGAAGAGGAGAGACGAGCGGATTCCGTCTCCGCGATGTGGACGGATTGGCCGGAAGGATACCGCATACCGACCTCCGATGCGGTGCGGGAGTTTGAGCGCCGGGAGATGCATCGGGTACGGTTCTTTCTGTATATCCAGTGGCTCGCGGCCGAGCAGTTGGGTGCGCTGATGAAGAAGACGGCCGAGGGCGGTATGCCGATTGGGCTCTATCACGATCTTGCGTTAGGCAGCGATCGACATGGCGCCGACGGCTGGCGTTTTCAAGACGTGTTGGCGCTGGGCGCCGATTGCGGCGCGCCGCCCGATGCGTTTGCTCCGGAGGGACAGAACTGGGGATTTTCACCGGCCGATCCTCTTCGTCTTCGGGAGAGCGGCTACCAGTATGTGATCGAGTTGTTTCGTAATAATCTGCGTTACGGCGGCGCGATCAGGCTTGATCACGTGATGGCGCTGTTCCGGCTGTTTTGGATTCCGCGCGGTGCACCCGCGTCTCAGGGGACTTACGTGCACTATCCTGCCGAAGATCTGCTTGCGATCCTTGCGCTGGAGAGTGCGCGGGCACGCACGTTGGTGATCGGAGAAGACCTGGGCACAGTTCCGGACTGGGTTCGTGACAGGCTTCGGGGCGCAGGCGTTCTCTCCTATCGGGTATTCTATTTTGAGCGAACCGAGACTGGAGCCTGGAAGCCGCCGGGCATGTACCCTGGCCAATCTCTTGCCGTCGTGACAACCCATGATCTTCCTACGTTAAGCGGGTATTGGGAGGGAGCCGACATTGAGACTCGCAATGAGCTGGGTCTTATCGGGTCTGAACAAGCCAGAGTTGGGATGTTGGCGGAACGACAGGCAGACAAGGCCAGAATCCTCTCGGCATTACGATCCGAGGGGCTGTTGCCGCCCGGTGTCTCCGACGATCCAGGCCTGACTCCGGTCATGACCTGGCAGCTGGCCGATGCGATTCATCAGTATCTGGCGCACACGCCTGCCTGGATGGTCCTGGCGAATATTGAGGATGTGATCGGTCTGCGCGCGCAAACGAATGTGCCGGGAACGGTCGATCAACACCCGAATTGGCGGCGGAAATTGAATGTGACGATCGAGGACCTGGCGCAGGATATCCGATTCGCGCAGCTTGCGGCACAGTTGCGCCCGGCACGGCCTCTTGGGTAAGGACATGCCGCACACAGCCTTGGATTCAGGCAGAACCAACGACCGACTATGATGCACCGTAACCATCTCATCCTGAGCATTGCGGCCGCCTGTTTTCTTGTCATCTTTGTCATTGAAGAGTTTGCCCCGGCCAACGTCGTCGGCGCATACGGGTACGTGCTGCCGATCTTGCTGGTCGCGATTCTGCGTAACCGGACCTTGATGCTGGTGACCGTGCTGGCTTGTGTCGCTGCGACCTATTCAGGTCTGTTGCAGCCGACCAAGCCTGGGCGATTTCAGGCGGCAGTCATCAATCGGAGCGTCGTGGCCGGGGTGTTGTTGCTGGTGGCGTATCTCGGCATGAGTTGGGAGGAACGCAAAGCCCGTGAGGCGGAGGCTCGGGCGGCGCTGGCGCAAGAGACGGAAAATCTTCTGAAAGCCAATGCGCAGTTAGTCGAGGCAAAGGATCGGCTCAACCGGTCTGAGCGGCTGGCCGCGGTAGGTCAATTGGTGGCCTCGGTCGCGCATGAGGTGGGGACGCCATTGCATTCGATTGCCTGGCATGTGCAAGCGCTGGCGGAGGAGCCGGCATTGACGCCTGATATGAGGAAGCGGGTGACCGTCATTGATGAGCAGCTGACGCGAGTGGTGCGCATTATTCAGGACTTGCTGTCCTCTACTCGACCTCGCCAGCCTCAACCGAAGTGGTTGCCGGTGGCGCAGGTGATCAATCCTGTGGCTGTGCTCATGGAGCCGGCCTTCCATGCGAAAGAAATCGCATTGACGGTGGTGATTCCTGAGCACCTTCCGCTCGCGTGGGCCGATGCGGAGAAAATGCATCAAGTGCTGGTCAATCTTTTAGCCAATGCCTTAGCTGCCACCCCACCTCATGGCACCGTGACTGTTTCAGTGGAAAGCCGCCCGGTTTCGCCGGATGAACTTGAGCGAGGCCGCCGTGTGGCCGAGGCGATGTCGCCGCTGGTCCTCGTAATTGCCGTGCAAGATACGGGAAGCGGGATGCCGGAAGCCGACGCACAGAAAGCCTTCGAGCCGTTTTTTACCACGAAGGCGGTTGGCAAGGGGACCGGCTTAGGGTTATTCTTGAGCCGCGAAACGGTTGTGGCCCATGGGGGCGAGCTTTCAATCGAGAGTAAGGTGGGGCATGGTACCACAGTGACAATGACCTTGCCTGGATTACAAACTGAGCCGGCGGTGACATGAGGGGATCGATGCATACGGCGACCATTCTTGTAGCCGATGACGATGCGGTCGCGCGTGAACTCTTAGCCGATGCCTTGAGGCAGGAAGGTTATGCTGTCGAGGCGTTTGCCAGCGGAGAAGAGGTGATCGCACGCGGGCGACAAGGGCGCGTGGATCTGGTCCTGACCGATATCCGGATGGGCGCGGTCGATGGACTGACGGTCTTGCGGGAATTCAAACGGATGAGTCCCGACACGGCCGTCGTGGTGTTGACGGCGTTCGGATCTCTGGAAGGCGCGATTGAAGCGATCAAACAAGGGGCATACGACTATCTGGCGAAGCCGTTCAAAAAAGAGGAGATCAAGCTCGTCGTGCACCGGAGCCTCGACCACTGCCATCTGGTGCGGGAAAATGCTCGATTTCGCGAGGAACTCAAGGGCAAGAGTAAAGGAATGGATGAGTGGTCGCCGCTGGTGGGCAGCAGTCCGGCGATGCTCGAAGTGTATAAGTTGGTTGCCCGGGTGACCGACAGCAAGAGCACGGTGTTGCTGCAAGGAGAAAGTGGCACCGGAAAAGAACTGATTGCGCGGGCGATCCATGCGAATGGGCCTCGCCGAGACAAGCCGTTCATTCCGGTCAACTGCGGTGCGCTGCCGGATACGCTGTTGGAGTCCGAAATGTTCGGGTATGAGAAGGGTGCGTTTACCGGCGCGGTCGGCATGAAAGCCGGGCTGTTTGAGGCCGCAAACGGCGGCACCCTGTTTTTAGACGAAATCGGAGAGCTTGGTCCGGCATTACAGGTCAAGCTGCTGCGCGTTATGCAAGACCAGGAAGTGCGCCGCGTCGGCGGTACGGGATCGGTGAAGGTGGATGTGCGGATCATTACGGCGACGAACCGGAATTTGGAGCAGTACGTCAAAGAAGGAAAGTTCCGCGATGACCTCTACTATCGGTTGAATGTCGTCAGGATTACACTGCCTTCGCTGGTGGAGCGCCGGGAAGATATTCCGATGTTGGCCCATCATTTTCTCCAGAAGGCGTCGTCCGGAGGGCCGAGTGTCGTCCGGGGACTGCTTCCGGAAACCATTGCAGTGCTCACACAATACCGGTGGCCTGGCAATGTGCGGGAGCTTGAGAATGCGATCGAACGGGCAGTCTCTTTGAGTCATGGGCCGCTTGTGACGCCGGAAGATTTACCTGAGGCGGTGCGACAAGGCTCTATCGACGAGGAGGAGAGGAAGCTGTCTCGAGAGGAGCTCGCACATGATGCGTACCTGACTTTGGAGGAAGTTGAGAAACGACATCTGATTCGCGTGCTGAAAGAGATGAAGGGGAATAAAGTCAAAGCCGCAAAAATTCTAGGAATCGACAGACGGACCCTCTACCGGATGGCTGAGCGGTTTGGCCTGGATATTGGGGAAGAGGCTGAAGGTACAGAAAAGGAACCCGGGTAGGTCACAACAACAGAAGCCACAGGCCATCGGCCTGTGGCTTCTGTATCGCTGCGTTATTGCAACTTGAAGAAGGATTGCGTCGTGTACGGGTGCGACACGATTTTCAACTTGTTCTTAATCAAACGGAGCTGATTTTCAGGGCTTTCCGGGTACTGGGTCTTGACGGGGGCATAGCTGTCAAATAACGTGCGCTTGCCTTCTGTCATCACGTGCAGGCTGATCTGAGTGGTCTGGTCAGTCCCCGGCGTGACTGTAGCTTCAACGCGGCTCCTGACGACGCCCCAGCAACAGCGATAGAGACTTTCGAGCCCACCATTTTCCTCGCGATACCCTGTCGTCAAAGTCGTTGCGTCTTTCCAGGCGATATTCTCATAGCCGCTATTAGTCAGAACTTGGGTGACGGCTTGTTTGACTTGGTCCGGAGGAGCGGCAAGCTGAGCTTGAATGCTATCGGGCTGCTGATGTGAAGCGCAGCCCAGTGCTGTCAGTAGCAGTGCGGATACAAGAGCAAATCCAGTCTGTCGCATCATCGTGCACCTCCGTGGGATCATCGCGTTTGACTCTCCGCCAGTTTGTACACCATATGGGTATCGGTCTGAACCACGCCTTCAATACCGTGAAGACGAGTCAAGACCAGCTGCGTCAAGGCGTCTTGATCTGCAATTTCCGCCACCGCAATGATATCGGGTTTTCCCCAACAGGGATCGATGCTCTTGATCTCCTTGAGCTGCGCCAAGGCTTTCACAACGGAAGACGTCTGCCCTGGTTGTACATTGATCATGATATAGGCACGATCAAACATCAGGGAGAGTCCCGTTTCAGGCGCATGGATCGTGTGGGGGACGGTTGCTGACGCCATGTCGTTGTCACTATAGCGAAGTAGCGGAACTGCTGTCAACGGAGGTTTTTGCTTGGAGGGGGAAGGTGGAAACGGGGAACCGGCTTTCTTAAGTTTCGGTTTTTCCATAGTTTCACTCTTTGGTTTACTTGGGTGCGACAAGCACTTCGACATTGTAGCGGTCACTGACTCGGGTTAAGTCTGTTTCCAATCGTTTGGGGCTCCCAATACGGCCTTCCGGATCGTAGACAAAGCAAAAGAGGGTGGTGCATCTGTTGCGGGCTGAGTAGAAGGCCGAATCTGCTGAGACCTGCTCGGCAATTTCCTTTGTGGTCATGCCGGATCTGGTTTTTTTTGCCACGATCGCGATTTGTTCCCTGTTCAGCAAGAGCGTAGTTCGACTGACGCTTCCCGCATAGGGCGGTGTCCATTCATCAGTGCCAACCTCATCGAATTCCATCTTCAACAGAGCACGTAAGAGGTCCTGCAAGTCGTAGTCGTCTTCAATTTCGACGGTCGGCCGGGAGTCTTTTCTGAGGCGCAATTGGCGCGCAACGGCATGCAGCCGAAGACAGACTTTTCGGACAAGCTTGAGTGTTTCTTGCTCGGAAAGGGGTTGGAACGGCGGCATATCAAGCGTGTCGAGGGCCGCTGTCGATGGGACGGATACGAGTGGCGTGGACACTGGCGAATGTGCCGGTTGTTCTGGAACGGGACGTATTTCTTGGGTCGTGGACACAGCCGGGGCCTGGGGCGTCACGCGGGCTGTTGCCGAGGAAGGTACCTGGGTCGATGGTGTTGGAGCCTGGCGTATTTCTTGGGTCGCGGACACAGCCGGGGCCTGGGGCCTCACGCTGGTTGTTGTTGGGGAAGGTACCTGGGCTGCTGGTGTTTGAGCGGGACGTATTTCTTGGGTCGCGGACACAGCCGGGGCCTGGGGCCTCACGCTGGCCGATGGCGTTGGAGTCTTGCGTACTTCTTGCGTTGCAGAGAAGACCGGCGTCGCGGTTGTCGTGGCTGGTTTCAGTAGAGGGGCTATTGGCTGAGTGGTTGAAGCTGTGGCTGGTCGGTGCGATGCCGCGGGAGCGGTTGGTGTATGAGACAGAGGTTGAGCGATTGTCTTCTGTGTGGCGGGTTCAACCAGCCGTATCTGTGCAGTGGTCGAGGGCTGTATCTTTTGGGTTTCCCGAGCGGCGATCGGCTGCGGCTTGATCCCTTGGAGTTCCAACTTCTTGTCCTCCAAGGTGCGTATTAGGTCCTTGACCGCGGCGATGCTGTTGGCCGCTTCCGTTTTGTTTGACGTGCGAAGCTTGTAATTGCGATAGGCCTGAAATTCGTGCGACCGTTCCCCGAATACGCGTTTGACACATTCGCGGAGCTGCAATTCAGCTTTGCTCCTGGCGGCATCGCGGTAGGGGAATCCTTCCTGGCTGAAATCGTTGATCGCAGCGAGGACTTCCTGAAGCTTGCTGGTCCCGGTTTCGATTTCTTCGAGAGAGATCGGTTTGGGCGGAAGTTGAGGGTTGTCTGCTGTGCGTGTACGTGCCATAGCGGTGTGGGGAAAGTGTAACTGAGGGTCCTGAACCTGGCAAGAAAACAACCGATTTTGACGAGGTGTGTTTTGAGGTGGGTGTTTGGAGGGAGGGACTGAAGGCGCACATCATCTCCCAGCTTCCTGTGATGACGTCGGTCAATCAACCCACTTAATACCTCTGGCCGATACAGGGGCTGTATGGGGGGCGCGGGCAATCGGTGGAGCAGCAAGTGCAGCAGCAACCCGTGTTAATAGATAGTCGACATTGAAAGGCTTGGGAAGAAATCGTTCGGGCTCGATCATGATCCCTTGGTTTCCCAAGTGGCTGAGAGCGTGGCTCGACATAAAGAGGACACGAAGTTCTTTTTTCAAAGAGAGCACCTGTTGAACGAGATCGTTTCCGTTGACGCGAGGGTACCGACTACCCTGTGAGAGCACCGCAAAGCCTGGAGGCGGGAGAAACAGATCTGTCAGCAATAAGTCGATGGGGGCGGTCGATGTAGTGTAGATGGTCATAGCTTCTGAACTGCCTTCGGCCTGCAAAACCTGATAGCCCGCTTTGGTCAGGCTTGTGACGCAGAGCAAGCGAATAGAGGGGTCATCGTCGACGACGAGGATCTGGCGTGTTGCTCTGGAATCGGTGGAGTCGTGATGGGCCATGGGCAGTGCGTTCCTTAATAAGGTTAAGCGCTTTTCGTGACCATATGCCGCCTTATCGGAAGAGTGCGGCCAATTCTTGAGTGGGTGATGGATACCGGAAAGCCTGGATTACATAGAGAATAAAAGGGAAGGTGAATGCGGCTGAGATGAAGGGCAGGCAGAAAACAGAACCATGGCCCCCGTAAGCTGGTATTCCCTGGGAAATGGTGGCGATGAGCGCAATGGGAGCTGCAACACGGCTTCACTCGGTGCTGATCAATCGATGGCCGTCTTCTTGTTGATGAGTGGCACGGAAATAATCTCGGTCTGTCCGTTTGGGCGCTGGATAACCGCACGCCGGATCCGTTCGAGCCGGCCTAATCCGAAGGTAAGTTCAGGAGTTTGATCGGTCAGCATGCCCACGCTTCCGATGACCGTCCGGGTATAACTCGTGCCCTGGTCCGTCTCAATGCTGATGCGAGTACCAAGGCTCGCGACGCTGTCGGGAACGGCGATCGTGATGTAGTTGCCTGGAGAGGTATTCAGGAATCCCCGCACCGGGCCGTCTATATTGAGCCATACGAGATCTTGTCTGCCATCGCCGTCAAGATCGACGATCAACGGTGATTGGCCGAAGTGTCGATTCTCCATTTCCAGGGCCGGTGTGTGTTCAAAGGTGCCGATCCCGTTCTCGACAGATTGCAAATAGGTACGGCCTGACAGTTTGAACCATTTATGAAGGGGCCATTTGATATAGTTCTGTGCCACAAACAGGTCGAGCTGCCCGTCAAGGTTGAGGTCTTCAAACACGGCGCCCCATGCAAACCCTTCACCGGTCAGTCCGTACTTGTCGGTCACATCGGTAAAGCGGAAGTCGCCGTCATTTCGCCAGAGCATCCAGTTGTGCGTGTGGCGCTGGTCATCTCGCAGATCGCCCGACGTCAGAAAAAGAGGAATGGATCCTCCGACATTGGTGAAAAACAGATCCTGGTCACCGTCGTTATCGATATCGCCGACCGCCAAGCCCATCCAAAAGCCGAAGTCTGATTTGGTAGGGACAGGCTGAAATGTTCGATCTTTCATGTTGCGGAAGATCTCGACTGCGCCGGTATTCTGGGACACGACCAAGTCCTGCCACCCGTCCGAGTCCAGGTCAACAAAGACGGAGAGGAAGGTGTTCTGCTTGCCGGCCGTACCGGACGATTCGGTAATGTCGGTAAATGTGAGGTCGCCGTTGTTCAATAACAGGCGATTCGGCTTCGCGTGCGTTGGGTCGTTGAAGGTCGCACTCCGGAACTTCTTCGCATTCACGAAGACACTGATGTAGAGGTCTCCGTCCCCGTCATGGTCGATATCCGACACCCCGACGCTAAACGGGACCGAGTCAGCAGGGAGATCGACGGGGATCGGTCTTTCCTGAAACCGCCCCCCGTGATTGAGATAGAGGTAGACGCCGTTCTCTCGCGCCACAATCAAATCGGTGTCCCCGTCGGCGTCCATATCAATCGCCGTACTGCCGTAGGTGGCGCTGGTATTTGACAGGCCTGTGCCGGTTTCGATATTGACCAGGCGGCCATTGCGATAGCTCAATAAGGCGTCGCGCTGTTCCTCCCCACCACCCACAAAGATCTCGAATTTCCCATCGCCATCGATGTCGATCACCGACGCCCCGGTAAATGGATGTGTGCCCTTCTTCCACACATGCGCAAAGTCGGCCGGAACCGGAGTAAACGGAGTTGGTGGCGAAAGGGTAGCGGATTGTGATGCACAACCACTGAGGACACACAGGCCCATCAAGAGGTGGACCACTGTCATGATGGGACCCGTGTCAGAGAGCCAGCGGTGTTGCATGTCAGTCGCTCCTTGCAGTGGCCAGTTCATCCGGTGAACCGTTATTGGAAGGTGATCCATCGCCAGAACTCGACGTACCAGGGCGTGCCCCCGTCAGCCATGATGGTCTCCACGGCGAACGGCATGCGATGGCCCTCGGAATCCCCAACATCCACCCGGAAGACATTGCCTTGGCGATCGGCCAAAATGAAGTTGTCCTTGGTAATGGTGGGCGCCACCATGGCGTACACGTCCCCATTCGGTGCGACGAGGGCCTTGGGAGCGAGGTGTTCCATCTTCTGCAACTTCATCGAGGCATTGGCTTTCTTCTGCAGTTCCTCTGAAGAAATTACTGTGCCGCCAAGCTCGGTGTGCAGGGGCTCCGGGTTCCCGGTGGTGGCAAGGGTGACCAAGGCGTCTGAAGCCCTTCCAGTTACGGACGCCGGCAAGTCTGCCGCGTAACCGGGTGCTGTGAAAGCCAGCATCAGCGCTGTTGCCGCGATGGAAGCGTTCAGGGCATCGCCCAGTTCTTGTGATTTCTTGCTGATTGTTCTGTGCGCCATGATCGATCTCCTTTGGTTAACAGGTCTTTGGTTGTTGAGACTTTCTGCTCTTTCCAACGACCGGACGGTCTGGACTCCGTATGTGTGCGAGAGGGCTCCGTTTATCCGATCGTATGAGCTGTAGTCCCTGCCTGCGCCAAAACCTTACAAGGCGTGTGGTGTTTGCTGAAGCGGAGAGAGGGGAGGAGCCATGGTCAGATTGTGATTGCCCCTGATTCGGTTCTGATCCGAGCGGGATGGGCATGAGAAGCTAATGAATAGCGCACGGGTCAACTGAAGAAGAACTAGGAGGTGAAGGTGTTTATCCGGCGGCGGCAATTAAGAGAAGCTGCGCTTGAAGAGGCGCCGGAACGAACATAGAACTACAGAAGGGGATAGCATTGGTGGGGGTTATCCGCCGCCATCAAAGGGGAGGGCTAGCGCCGATGAGGCGGCGGTACGCACAAAGTGCGGTATCAAATGAGAGAGGCGCTGGAGGTGTTTATCCGCGCGCCTAATCACGATAAGCCAATAAATAGCGCGCGGGTCAACCGAAGGTTGGTATGGTGCCCCCGATACGAATTGAACGTACGACCTACGGTTTAGGAAACCGCTGCTCTATCCAACTGAGCTACGGGGGCGTAGTTTGAATGTAGCGCACCGGCGCGCGGATTGGAAGAGGAGGGATATTGCAGCACTCATCATCGCATTATCCGCAACACCCGCTGGAAAAGACTTGTCGCTGGCGATAGGCGTTCCAGCAGGACGCGCAGAGCTGCACGGTCGAGTGCGTGAATCCGTCGATCGATTCTGCTCGCCGCTCGACGAACGTTCCACAATCGGAGCAGGGGCCTGCTGCCGTCGATTCAACGCGCCGCTCTTGAAGTACCACGGGACGCCTCCTTTGTGTTGGGCCTGATTCGTTGGTTACACACCGCCGACATGAAGGTGCGATTTCGACGCATGCTCGCCCAATTGATCCGGAGGCGTTCGACCAATGACCCGCCTTTCGCCCGTTGTAATTCAGATTGCAACGCGCGAAGTTGTCCGTTCAGCATATCCACCACCCGTTCCAAATCCATCAACCGGTTGCTTGAAATCTGTTGTTCCATCATTGCCATAAGAACCTCCTGGTTAGCAGGCGCAGTGCCGAATGACTCCAATCAATACCCCTTCGATCTGAAACTCATCCGACGGTTGGACCATGATCGGTTGCATCGCTGCATTGGCCGGATGCAGTTCGATGTGTGTCTCTTTTTTAAAATAGGTTTTGATTGTGGCTTCGCGATTGACCAGCGCGACAATCGTTTGCCCGTTCTTCGCCGTGTCTTGCTTCCGCACGACCACAAGATCGCCGGGAAGAATGCCTTCATCCTTCATGGATTCTCCCTTCACGCGGAGCGCAAAGGTCTTGCCGCCCTTCAGCATGCTGGAGGGAACATCGACCAACTCCGACTGCGGGATCGGATCGATCGGGGAGCCTGCCGCGACGATGCCGGCCATTGGAATGTCGGTCTTCCGCTGTAACTGCTCCAGCACCACAGGCACGATGCCGGGGATCCGTCTCATGCCGGCTTCATAGCGGGCCACGGTGACGCGATTCGTATGCAAGGCATCGGCGAGTTGCTGCTGTGTGAGTCCCAATCCTTCTCGAATGCGCTTTAGATCGTGCGATTTCATATTGTAGCCAATGGTTACACATAAGAATGTCGCATGTCAAGCGGGTTTTTCAGCGAGTTTTGAGAAATGCGCTCGCTCACTGTGCATAACTTGCAGTGCTGGAGCGTGATTTCAAATCTATTGCAGAGTAACCTGTCCTGAAACAGGGCTCTAATTCAGGCTTGTATGTTTCCGCCTTCAATAAGATGCGAAGGCCCAATATATTGTGGTGATTTGCCGAGGTTCCTCTATGACTAAAAACTAGGCAAAAAGGTGAGTGATGTGCTCGTTTCAGCTTCTCACGCGCAAGAACGCTAGTTATGCACAGAGATGTCCACAGAAATTGTGGGCAGTCAACGATACAAACGTCAGTCGAGAATTGAACGAAGGATGTCGAGATCTGTTGGGTAGGGATGCGTGAACGAAAGGGCGGGAGAAGGGGTTCAGTTCTACTCCAACAACTCTTCATTCAGCGCCACGGTTTTGATCTGCGCACAGACGCGATGCCCGGGTTTGATCCTGAGGTTCACGAGCGATTTTCTGGTAATGCTGGCAACGAGAGGCGCTCCGATATCCAACAACACGTCCACTGATGACTGATCGATTTCGCGAATCTCCGTGACGGTTGCGTCCAATAGGTTCAATACGCTGCTTGGTGCCATGGCCTTCCCTAAGACCAGGCTCACATCGCTGGAAAGAATATGTACGCGGACGACCTGTCCGACGGCGACAGGCTGAAGCGGCACAAAGAGGGTGTGCTCATTGAATGCGAGCTGTGTGAGGCCGTATTGCGATTCGTGTCCTGCTACATGAGCGTCTAAGACGGCCCCGACACGAGGCGATCCCAGATTTCCTCGAAACTTCAGAGACGTGAGGATGTCATTCAACCCGCCGACTCCTGCGACCATGCCGTCTTTTAGCAGGACAACCCGGTCGGCCACTTGGAGGATTTCGCTGATGGCATGGCTGACGTAGATCACCGGGATGGCCAGTTCCGCATGCAACCGCCGGATGAAAGGAAGGAGTTCCTGCTTTCGTTGAATATCGAGGGAAGCCAGCGGTTCATCCATCAAGAGCAGTCTGGGGCTTGTCAGAAGGGCCCGACCAATTGCCGTGCGCTGCTGCTCGCCGCCGGAGAGGTGATGAACGCGGCGGTCAAGCAGATGCCCGATGCCTAGAATTTCGACGACCTGTTCGACCGCAATCCGTCGTTCCTCGGAGCGAATGCGGTTGTAGCCGTACAGAAGATTCGAACGGACATTATAGTGAGGGAACAATCGAGGTTCCTGGAACACGTATCCGATCGGTCTGTCGGGAAGCGGCCGGCACGTGCCTCTCGTCTCGTCCTGCCAGACTATGTCGCCGAACTGCATGAATCCGCTGGAGGCCCGATCCAGTCCAGCCAGGCATCTCAACAGTGTGGTTTTTCCAGAGCCGGAGGGTCCGAAGAGCACGGTGATGCCCGATGCCGGTATATCCAGATCAATATTCAGTCGGAAGCCCGGATAGTGGAGGTCAAATCGTGCAATCAAACGATTCATGATACGTGTATGGGGAATCGGCGGTTTACAATGTACACCGCCAGCAAGACCAGAAACGAAAACATCAGCATCGCAGCCGATATCGTATGCGCCTGGCCGTATTCCATGACTTCGACGTGTTCGAAGATCGTGGTGGACAGGACTCGCGTCTGTCCAGGTATCGAACCCCCGACCATGAGGACGACACCAAACTCTCCGACCGTGTGCGCGAATCCGAGCACAATGGCGCTGATGTAGCCCCGCAGAGCCATGGGGGATAGGACTGTCAGAAAGGCATCAAACTTGGAGGCGCGGAGCGACCAGGCTGCTTCCAGCGGAGCCTTGCCGACGGCTTCAAATGCGCCCTGGAGTGGCTGTATCACAAATGGCATGGAGTAAAAGACCGAGGCGATGACAAGTCCGGTGAAGGTGAATGCCAGATTCACATTCGTCAGCCGGCCGAGCGGTCCATAGGGGCCGAGCGTGATGAGGATGTAAAACCCAAGGACCGTGGGAGGCAGCACGATCGGCAGTGCAACTATCGCTTCCACGACCGGCCTGAACGGGGAGCGGGTATGGGCCAGCCACCACGCGAGCGGTGTTCCTACGATGAGCAGCACAAAGACCGTCGTCGTCGCCAGTCGTAAAGTGACCCACAGTGCGCTCAGGTCCATATCCATCATATTCCTACCTTGGCTCACACCGGACTGACATTCACTTCAGCCCATATCCATACTGTTCAATGACTGCTCTAGCCTGAGGTCCACCGATAAACTCCATCAGCGCTCTTGCTCCCGGGTTTTCTCTTCCCTTTACCAGTAAGATCACGTCCTGCTTGATCGGTTCATGCAGGTCCATCGGCACATCCCAGCGAGCGCCTTTTCCGTTGAGCTTCGGGTCTAAGATCTGAGACAGCGCGACAAAACCCAATTCGGCGTTGCCCGACTCGATGAATCCTATGGCCTGTCCCAGGTTTTCCCCCATGACGATCCGAGGCTGGAGCTTTTCCCAGACCCCCAGCTTCTGCATCGTTTGAATGGCTGCCATTCCGTAAGGAGCGGTCTTGGGGTTGGCGATGGCCAGATGTGTGATACGCGCAGAGGTGAGCGTGTCGGCTCCCTTCACCAAGGAGGGATCGGGACTCCAGAGTACCAGGCGTCCGACGGCATAGGTAAAGCGGCTGTTCTTGACTCCCAGTCCTTCCTCTTCCAAGAGCTTCGGCCGTTCAGCGTCGGCAGAGAAGAATACGTCGAATGGCGCGCCATTTTTGATCTGAGCATAGAATGCGCCGCTTGCGCCCGAGACCACCCGGACCTGATGACCGGTCGCCTGTTCAAATTCCATTGCAATCTCACGAAAGGGCGGAGTGAAGTTGGCCGCAACGGCCACGAGGATCTGATCTGCAACAGCTGGTGTTGCGGCCATACTTGAGAACAGGCACAAGCACCATGCAAGTAGCCTCTGCGTCATGACACATCCTTTCTAGATCCGGACTCGAATCGCCGCGTAAAAATAATCGCTATCCTTGTTTCCACCGGCCGGCATTTGCCCGAGGATGGTGGGGCTATCGAAATACGATCCTTTGAACCAATGGACGTAGCCGACATCACAGTCGAGGTTGGAGGTGACAGCCCATTGCGCTTGGAGCTCGAGGTCATGCCCTAGCGATGTGCCGGCGTTTCCGGTGGGATCCCGCACGCCGGTATTGCCGAAGAAATCTCTATCCTGTGCCAGGTGCCAGGCCCGATGTTTGACCATCAACGTCCAACTTGGTGTCGGGTTGAGGAATACGCGCCAGCCCGGTGAGATCAGGTTGGTTCTGGCAAATGGTCCCCAGGTCCCGGTCGGTCCGTATTCCCATCGTCGAGCGCCGAATAAGGGATCAAACCCTTCATCTTGATTGTCACCTGGCTGGCGATCGCCGCTGGCGTAGTCGAACTGAAACAGGAGTCGAGGGGTCCAAGGAGTGTTGAAGGTATAGCCGAGTTCCACGTGTTGAAGATAGGCGAAGTGGTCGGTGATGCCACGACGACCGGTTTGCCACGCGGTCTCAATTTCATAATCCGGTTCCCCAGGCTTGGGGTCCTTATACAAGCGGCCACCGGCAGTCGAATAGGTTCGATGTGCGGATCCGTTGGGGACTCGCTGATCGTTCAGGCCGAAATAAAAGGCATCAACCTGAAACCAGGGGAAGTGCCGGCTCTCTAGATAGGTGCCCCAAAACAAGAGGTTGTGATATTGCTGATCGAGCCGTACGTCGTCCCGCACGACTGGCTGTGTCGCAAATGCCCGGATTCTCCAGGTATTGCCTTGCGCGAGTTGCCAATGGAACCCGTCAAAGGAATTCACGGTGTTTCGGAACGCATTTCGCGCGATCAACCGCCGGCTTCCAAAGTCCATGGTCATGCGTCCGAAGTGAAGATCGGTGCGAAGTCCGGTTCCCAAGACGTTGTGTACAGTTAAAGCTCCGACTAACTGTAAGACATCGAACTCATTGACGGTGGTGGCATCGCGAAAATCTCCAGGGTCCTTATCTAGGAAGGAACGCGAATCCTGTCCTTCAAACAAGAGCCGCAAGGGGCCGTCGCCGCCTAAGCCGACACGCACACGCGACCGTAAGGCGATCTGGGCGTCTGTCCGTCCGTTGCCGACCGCTTGGCTTGCCCGCCAGGGGTGGTCGTACGATTCGAATCGAGTCCGGTTTTCGAATCCGAGATCCAGCCAGTCCGGGAGGCGGAGCAGGGGTCTTTCGTAGTGAGTCCAATCCATTTCTCGCCGTCGATTGAGCACTGCATCCGCTGGTTCGATCCAATTCTTTCCAGTGCGATCCGTGGTTTTGAAATAGTCTTCATCGGTGATCAGATGCTTGTCATGCATCAGTTTGAGGACCGGGTCTTCCGTGTTCTTGAACTCCCATTTCCCATCTTTCTGAACCAGTTCGCCGTATTCGACGGCTTTTACCGGGTCCGTTCCCATAACGAGGAGGAGAGTCAATAAGAGGCGCCGCCAAACTCTCCCGAGCAGGAAGTCTTCTTTTGCGGGCGGTCGAAATTTTCGAACTATCTCTGAGTGGGCAGGGTTGTCAGTTGCTACGTAGCGCATGGAATTTTCCTGTTTCGCTGGTGTCATATCCGCCCAGGGCATTCAGCTCGTCTCGAAACCGGCGGCTGACAAGTGTCTCAAACAAATGGGCCAGTGTCGGATGGGATTTCAAATAAGCTCTGGGAACAACCAGATCGTAGCGTGCCGCTTGCAGCGGCACGAAGTCGAGATCGAAGAGTTGGGCGGCCGATCGGATTCCGATTCCCACATCGGCCTAGTGTTCCGCGATGGCTCTGGCCACCCCGAAATGTGTCGATGCGATGTGGTCATACCCTGGAACTTGCGTCGGCGCCACTCCGGCTGCCCGCAACCGCTGATCGAGCAGCAGTCTTGCCCCGGAGCCTTCTTCGCGATTGATCAGGGTGATCGTGGGGTCAGAAAGATCGGCGGCTGTGCGAATGGATTTCGGGTTTCCGGGCCGAACCAAGAAGCCCTCCTCCCATGTCGCGAAGGTCACAACGTCATAGTGTGATCCTTTGAGAGATCGGCGGAGAAACGGCATGTTCGACTCGCCGGTCACCGGATCGAAGAGATGCAGCCCCGCGATATGCACTTCGCCGCGCTGTAAGGCATGGAGCGCTGCCGTGCTGCCCATGGTCCATCCGATAACAGACGTCCGATCTTTCTGTCGCCGCATATATTCGCCGGCCAGAAAGATCGCCGGGTCGCATCCGGCTACGGAGATGTCCTGCTCGATCGTTTGTCGATCCCGAGAAAGTTTCACGTGGACGGTCGAGTCTGACCTGCCGCTGTGCGTTTCAACGACATACCCGTCAGCCGGGACGGTGAAGGACAGTTGCTCGCCCAATCCGGTGACGGGTCTCACGATCGTCCGCTTTCCAACGGTAGAGACCTTGACTCGGACTGGTTGTGCCTCCCGTTCTTCAGCGCGAGGGAGGCGGCCGATCAGGGTGCCGTCAACGATGTCTTCTGCTGGGGCAAGGCTGAACAGGTCTTCGACGCGGCAGGTCAGCACCGAGGCTAAACGGAGGGCGACGGCGGTGGTCGGCAAGTACAAATTCGATTCGATGGAGGAGACGGCTTGGCGTGTGATGCCCGCGCGTGTCGCGAGCTCGGATTGAGAAAACCCTGTGCGAATGCGGAAGGATTTCAGGTGATTGGAACATTTCGATGTCGAATCAGAGGAAGGTTGCCTGGCTGTCATGACGATCAAGTAGCAATAATACTTGTCGCATGTCAAGTATTATTGCGTCTAGGCGGGCCGTACTCAATTCCATCATCCAAATTCATGGCTGGACAGTCACCGGTTGCTTCGATAGAAGTAGCTGTTCGTCTGAGTAGGGAAATCGTTCCAGGGAATCGACGTTCAGGCTGGAGGCAGATTGCTATGACAGTTCATACACAGGTATCGATGATTGGTATGTATGTTTTCATTGGGCTCATCTGGGCATCGATGCAGGCGCCTGCTGCCTCGGCGCAACAATTTGGGACCCCGAAGGGAGAGGAAGGCACGCGCATCTTCAAGGCGACGGAACACCCCCACTACAGCGGGCAATTTCATTTGTCAGGTCAGAAGACGATGTTGATCGGAAGCATGAAGGATGAGGTTCCCTGGGATCATCTCGATTACGCCGGGAAGCGTCTGACCGCGGTGCAGGGCACGATCGACATCGAAGTGAATGAACTCACGAACCAAGGCCAGGTAGTCGCCGAATTTGTCGAGGATACCGACCGGTATCGAATCGTGTTTGACCGGTTCGCCGCGAAGGCTCCGTTTCAGGACGGCGGCATTGCCACCAGAATCTATGAACATGGCGATTCGAACAACGGGGATCCTCTGTATCCGAAGACGTGGCTGTATCTCGGAGGGTGGGGCACGGCGACGATGTTCAAGAATGATGCGGTGCTCTATAGGGACTACGATGCCCATTTTATGGTGATGGAACGATCCCGCGATCCCAAGACACACGAAGTGCGTTATCCGACGAAGCGGGTGCTGCCCGGCGGGGAAACCGACCCGGCCGGCATGGAAATCGATCTGTGGGTCCGATCAAAGGAACAGAACACCAAGAATTTTCCCCCGTTTGAAGCATTCGTCCATCTCTGCTGGGAAGAGGTGACGTGGAAGAGCGTGCGTTGAGGAAGTCTCTTGCGCGAGAGTGCCGCCTCATTGCGCACGTGGCCGTTCCACTGTAGGCAGGCCAAACCATAGCTTCTGAGGCGCACGAAGCATCTCAAGTGAAGCCAAGATCGGCAGCCAAAACTAAGTAGTCTGGCTGGCCGGGATGCGCAAAGCGTGGGTGCTGAAAAACTCACCGAGCTACTCGGAGATCCGGTACCCTTGGAGAGGATCGCAGCCGCCATCGTTCATTGAAGTGGCAAGATTGTAACGCAGACACTGGCTTCTCTCGCCTTGAGCTAGACCTCTCCTTCCGAGTCCGCTACACTCCCTTGCGGTCAGAGGGGGGCGCTCATGCGGGACGAACGAACAGCGGATTACTATGCGCTCTTGGAGCTTCTGCCGACCGCTTCCGAGATCGAGATCAAGAAGGCCTGGCATGAGCAGCTCCAGGTCTGGCATCCGGACCGCTTCACGCATGCGCCAACGCTTCATGCAAAAGCCGAGGCCCGCACCAAGCTCATCAACCAGGCGTACGAGACGCTGAGCGATCCCACCGCCCGAGCGCGCTACGATGCGACGGTGCAGCCGGCGGCGCCTCCGACTGCTCGCGCCACACGGCCGTCCTCTGCGTCGCCCTATGCAGCTACTCCACCCAGGCAGGCGGCGCCTCAGCCTCGCGAGCGACGAGGACCACAGTCCCCCATCATGCTCGTGAAGCAGGAGCGAGGTACGGTCATGGTCCCGGCTATCCATCTCTACATCGATACCGGAGAACTCCATCCGTACGATTTCAGCGGCTTCACCAGAATTGCCGGGACGATGCGGGAGCCGTTGCCGACGGGGAACTATGCCGTTGCCGAAATGCCCGAGCTGCTGGCGATCAAGAGCCTCAACGTCGAAGTACTCTATACGATCTTCTCCAACCCTCATGACAACCGCGCCGGGTTTCTCCCGGAGCTCGAACGGATGCTGGTTTACCCAGCCCGATTCCTGCTCATCGAAGGGGTCCTCACCCATAAGAAGGGCGGAGGCCGCCTGAATCAGTATCACAAGAATGGCGTGATGGATTTTCTCGATGCGTTGACCGCGCGGTATGGTCTACAGATCATCTATGCGGATACGCGAGACGAAGCGGAAGAACGCATTGCCAATCTTGCCGCCCTCCACTACTCCTACCACTTTGCCGAACAAATGGGATTTGGCCGTTGCCTGATGGAGAACGATGTGTAGGAGCGAACGGCGTGGGAAGAAGAGCGTATGGCTGATGGCTCATAGCACGATCGAAGACAATCCCATGCGTTTCTTGTTTGTGTGATAGTCTATACGCTATTAGCTCACCGTACCTCTCAGTTCTAACCCCCATTTGTCGCCAGGCTTCGCAGATCACGACGGCCACGAGATCGGACAGAGTGAGGCTTCGGCTGTTGGGCCGCATCGGTTCGTGGATGTGTTGGGACTCAACGACTGTGTCCCGAAGTCCGCCGGCAGCTCATGGGTTTCCGGAACGAGGAGGGAGATATTACCCTTTGAACAGCTGAGCAACCCGTCCGATCAGATTGCTTATTGGGGGGGATTGAATCCGTGAGGATTGAGACGTTGCCAGCGCCAGGTATCAGCGCACATATCTGAAAGCTCACGCTCGGCCCGCCAGCCGAGCAGGTCGGCCGCTTTGCCGGGATGGGCATAGCAGGCCGCGATATCGCCGGACCGGCGAGGTGCCATGGTATAAGCGATTTGTGTCCCGCTGACCTGCTCGAACGCCCGCACGATATCTAACACGCTATAGCCCTTGCCGGTGCCGAGATTCACCGTCAGACACTCTGTGGATTGGCTCCATCGACCAAGTGTTTCCAGCGCCTTCAGATGTCCGGTAGCCAAGTCTACGACGTGAATGTAGTCACGCACGCCTGTTCCGTCCGGTGTCGCGTAATCATTGCCGAAGATATTGAGATGAGGGCGGCGGCCGACCGCTACTTGTGCGACGAAGGGCATCAGATTGTTCGGTGTGCCCTGCGGATCCTCACCGATCTGCCCGCTCGGATGGGCCCCGACCGGATTGAAGTAGCGGAGAATGCCGATACGCCAGGACGCATCGCTCCGCTGCACGTCGCGTAGGATCTCCTCCACCATAAGCTTCGACCGGCCATAGGGGTTGGTCGCAGAAAGCGGATGATCCTCAGTCAACGGCAACCGTTGCGGGTCACCATAGACCGTGGCAGACGAGCTGAATACCAGCTGTTTCACCCCGCATTCGCCCATGGCCTCCAGCAGGCGCAGCGAACCGACCACGTTGTTGTCATAGTAGGAGAGGGGCTGTTGCACGGATTCTCCGACTGCCTTGAGACCGGCAAAATGAATTACCGCGCTCGCCTGACAGTCCCGCAAGGCGGCGATCAGCGAGGCACGATCACGGCAGTCGCCACGGATCAGCGGAACAGTCTTTCCTGTGATCCGCTGGACGCGTGCCAGGGCTTCAGGGTGGCTGTTGCAGAAGTTGTCGAAGACTGTGATTTGTAACCCCGCTTGTAGAAGTTCTATGCAGGTATGAGATCCGATATAGCCGGCCCCGCCCGTGACAAGAATCACGCAGCACCTCCCGAGAATTCAACCCGATGTGCTCTTCTGGCGTCAGGGTATCAGATCACGAGGGAAGATCAAGAAAAGGAAACTATGCATGTGAAGAATTGTATACGGAAAATAGCGGGTGGACTGCGTAGTGATCAGCTCACAGCCGTTTTACTGAGACAAGGTGATTCCAGAGTCGATGAACCAGTCGAATGATTCTTTATCGGCCGTTCTCAAATCCAACCTGCCGCCAGGCTTCGTAGATCACTACGGCCACGGCATTGGACAGATTGAGGCTTCGGCTGTTGGGCAACATCGGCACCCGGATTCGCTGTGACTCGCCGACCGCATGAATCAATTCCGCCGGCAATCCACGAGTTTCGGGACCGAAGAGAAAGGCATCATCCGATGCATACTGAACCAGATCGAAGCGTTGCGCGCCTTTCGTGGAAACAGCGAACATGCGGCGATCTTTGAAGCGCTCCGCGCAGTCGGTCCAATTGTCGTACACGGTGAGGGTGGCAAATTCGTGATAGTCTAATCCGGCTCGCATCAGCTGCTTATCGTCCAGCGAGAATCCGAGCGGTTTTACAAGATGCAGCCGGGCGCCCGTATTGGCGCAGAGACGGATGATATTGCCGGTGTTCGGGGGGATTTCCGGTTGATAGAGGATGACGTCGAACATACGCGCCAGAGAACGTGATCTGATAACCGATAGCTTATAACGGATAGTGGGAACAAGGAAAATCCCTATTTCGTGCCGATTCTTGGTATTTGGTATAGTGGAGCCCCACGGCATTATCTATCTGAATTAGTTCGGTCTAGCTGATATGCAGCATATGTCTCCGCTCATTGCGTCGCTGATGTTGGTACTGGTTGTGGCGGCACGCGGCATTGGGTACGCAGAAGTCTCAGCCAATATTTCAGACGCGCATGTGATCGAACAGGTGAAGATAGTGTGGGAAAGCGGCGCGGTAACGAGTGCGCTCGAACTGCTTGATCAAGGTATTCAAAGTCATCCACGGTCGGCGCTGTTGCACAAACTACGGGGCGACATTCTTGCCACGTTCCGGGGCCTCCAAGAAGCGGTTCAGGCCTATGAGACGGCTCTCACCGCAGAGCCGTCTGCGTTAGAGACCCGATGGGCGAAGTGGAGTCTGTTGGTTCGATGGGGGCAAAACGACGATGCCATTGCGGAATTACGACGGATTGCCGGGCTCGATCCGACCAATCCGCTGGCACATCTGAAATTGGCACAAGAACTTCGGAAGCTCGACCGACTGGAGGAATCGTTGGAGTCGTATCAAGAGGCCGTCCGACTGAGACCGGACTTGCTCGGCTGGCGATTGGCCCTGGCGCGCGCGCAGTTCGACGTGCTGGATTATCAAGGCGCAGAGACGGGGGTGCGGGCTGTCTTAGAACAACTCACGCCTGGCTCACCGCTGGAGATCCCGGCTAAGAATCAGCTCGCGCAATTGTACGAATCCATGGAGCGGGGACGGCGATTCACTCCTGCACTGACAGCGGGCGCTACCGAGGCTCAGCTGCGGGAATGGGCTGCTATTCGCGCAGAGGCGTGGAAGCTGTTTGCGGCAGGCCGCTATCAAGAGGCTGAGCCGGTCTATCGGCAGATGCTGGCGCTGAATCCCAGAGACGCGCTTGCCACGCATCAGTTGGGAGTCACGCTTATGCAGTTGGGACGGTGCAAGGACGCGTTGTCTGTGTTCGGAAAAATGTCGGATCTGGATCCCAGCGAAGAGGACTATGCCGACACGACATTTCGGATGGGGCAATGCCTTGTGGAACTGGAGCAGTGGGAAGATGCATTCGTGCATTTTCAGATGCTTTATGATGCAGCGGTTGAATTTGAGGAGAGCAACAAGAATGTGATCCTTCCAGCCGGCACGCGTGT
The DNA here is from genome assembly GCA_002083405.1 of Nitrospira sp. SG-bin2. Classification (GTDB taxonomy): domain Bacteria; phylum Nitrospirota; class Nitrospiria; order Nitrospirales; family Nitrospiraceae; genus Nitrospira_D. The sequence continues at coordinate 44,910 of LVWT01000018.1, forward strand.
GCTCTCAAAGGAAAAATTAGCCAGGTGGCTGGATAAAGTGCGGCCGCATGTTCCTGAGCTGGCGGCAGTCAAGGATGAGGCCGCAGAGAACAGCAACGGCGGACCTGGCCAGGTTGTATCCAAAGAATTGCCGGTGGAAGAGGTCTATGCAAAGGCTACCGAGCGGGTGAAGCCGCAGAAGGCAATGGATCAGGCGGCGACACTTGTAGGCCGGGATGCGGATTTCAGTTGGTTTCGTTTTGTGATTCCGGCAGGCGCCGTCATGCGCGACGATTTTCCCACGGGGGCGCACGAGTACATTCCGCTCAATCCCAGTGACACTTTTTCCACAATGCAGCACGAGATCTACTTGGTCTTTGGTTTAGTGTCGGATTCATTCGACGCTGTGCCGCTCACGGCGCGCTGTGTGGTGGAGTCGTCAGACATGGCGGAGAAGTCTCGCGTGGCGGCGCAGGATCATGTGCTCACATCGATGAGCGACCGGTCCGGGTATTTTATGCTTACTCCGCCGACAGCCGGATGGACACCAGGCCTGTACCGCTGCGGGCTGTTTGCTGGGGAGTATGCGTCTGCATACACCCAGGTCGATGAAGTGCGTTTCCGGATCGTCGAACCCGGTGAGTGAATGCAGATGCGTATCGTTGACGGCGTCGGGTTCAAACATAATCGGTCAGCCGTCAGTGCGGTCGATGCTGTTTATGGCCGGTCTTTTCTGCCACTGGAGTTTCAAAAGCACGGCGTGGTACACACGAGCACATGAGTGCGGCGGGTTCGACGTTCATCGGCATTATCGGCGCGGTTGTTTTTCTGCTGGCGGTCTTCTCGTTCAGCCAAAGAAATTGGAAGGGCGGCTGTCTCTGGCTGCTGGTGGGGGCGGGGGTGATCGCGCTGTTGACTTATCTGGATAAGCCGTCAGCTGCGTTGTGGCGATAGCAGGGTGAGCGATCAGTGTCCTTAGGGTTTTTGCCACACGAGCCGTTTTCTCACACGTAGATCGGCGTCCCGTACATTTTTATGAGCCGCACTGGCAGTTCGGCGGAGTGTGTGCCTGACGGATTGAGGGAAACGATGGCTCTCTGCCGCTTTTTTCTTGCCTGTGGGCTTTCTCGGTATTGTCATTCCTGCAGGTTCCCGTACTCCTCAGGATGGTCCTGCAGTAATTTATGATAGATTTCTGGGTATAGACGCTTGGCACAGGTCGGACAAAATCTGTGCGTCAATTTCGCTTCCGAGTGCGTTTGCAGGTACTCTTCTACTCGCTTCCAATAGCCCTCACCATCTCGAATGCTTTTGCATTCGGAACAGATGGGCAGTAGCCCGCCCAGGACCTTGACCTTGTTATAGGCTGCTCTCAAATCCGTTATAAGTTGCTCGCGTTGTTTAATATGTCGTCGCAATTCCATGAGGCTTACAACTTGGCGAGAAAGCGCATGAAGTGCCTCTTGCTGATGTGGATTTAATTGTCGAGGGATCTGATCGATCACGCAAATAGTTCCCAGTATATCGCCGCGGGGGGCTTGGAGTGGAGCTCCTGCGTAGAATCGAATGCCAGGCTCTCTGGTCACTAATGGATTATCCGCAAATCGTTCATCTTGAAGCGCGTCTGGAACTTCGAGCAATTGTTGTTGAAGAATTGCATGACTGCAGAATGCGATATTTCGATCTGTCTCCTTCGCTGAGATCCCTCTCGCGGACTTGAACCACTGGCGACTGGAGTCAATGAGGCTAATGAGGGCGATTGGAACATTGCAGATATGCGAGGCAAGGTATGTCAGATCGTCAAATTGAGGCTCAGGAGGGGTATCGAGGATTTCATAACTGAAGAGGGATTTCAGCCTGGCATATTCATTTTCAGGGATAGGTGCTTCCATCATGTGGTGTTCCCTTAAGAATGGTTCACATAGTTATTTCCATGCCATAACTTTCTTGTTGATGGACAAGCATTAATCCTTCAGGCGATTAATGGAAATGTTGAAAGCCAGAGTGGAAACGAAATCGTCAGGAATTGGATCACATGTCCATCATCAAATAAAATCAGCCAGCGACCGGCTGCTGGTAATCGACCTCGATTTTGAAACCAAGATCTTCGATCATACCCCAGACTTCCGGCGCAGGCGCGCCCGGTGTCGTGAGATAGCCGTTCACGAAGAGCGAATCGGCCGGATACAGCGCCAACGGCTGGAGGCTGCGCAGATTGTGTTCGCGACCGCCCGCGACGCGGAGTTCGGTGCGGGGGTGAAGAAATCGGAAAAGGCACAGCACTTTCAAACAGCGTTGCGGCGTCAGATGATCGCAGTGCTCCAGCGGAGTCCCGGCGGCGGGATGAAGCGTATTCAGCGGAATAGAATCGGGCTCGACCTCGCGCAAGGCCATCGCCAGGTCGATCAAATCTTCATCCTGTTCTCCCATGCCCACGATCCCGCCCGAGCAGATTTCCAATCCGGCCGTCCGTGCGTTCTTGATCGTGGCGAGCCGGTCTTGGAACGTGTGGGTGGTGCAAATGGAGGCATGGAACGCCTCGCTGGTATTCAAGTTGTGGTTCACACGGTCCACCCCTGCGGCTTTGAGCCGCTTGGCCTGGCCTTCATTCATCAAGCCGAGTGAACAGCAAATCTGAATGGGAATCTCCTGCTTGATGGCGCGGACGGCTCCGGCAATCTCGTCGATTTCCCGATCCAGCGGACTCCGGCCACTGATCACGATGCAATAGCGCTGTGCTTTAGACGCGGCGGCCTGCCTCGCGCCCTCGACCATCTGTTTCTGCGGCAATAAGTTATAGCGCTCGATAGGCGCGGTTGAGACGGCGGATTGTGAGCAGTAGTGACAGTCTTCCTGGCAGGCGCCGCTTTTGGCGTTCTGCAGCATTTGCAGGCGAACGGTCTTCCCAAAATAGCGGGATCGGACACGAAAGGCCGCATGCAGCAGGTCCAGCAGATCGTCGTCAGACGATTGGAGTACAGCAAGGCATTCATCTCTGGTCAGGGATTCGTCTTGCAGGGCTTTATCGGCGAACCGTTGAAAATCCGTCATGCGTCAATGCTCCGCGCTGTTGAAAATGATGATGGGATAATAGGACGGCCAAAACCTACACGGTTTCAAACGGAGAAGCAATGCCTTGGTAGGGGATGGCGCGAGCAGACGCGGCAGTTGCTCCTGATCCGTCCGCCGGCTGTGTGGCTTCGAGCCAGGGGAGTGCGGTCAGCGTGTTCCAGCGGGCACAGCGCCTGCAGCGGCCGGACCATTCGACGGACTCTTGCTGGCACTGCGTGCAGATGTAGGGAACGACGACGCGTTTTTTGAAGCTGAGCGCCTTTTTGAGTTCGATGATGGCCTGTTCGAATTGCTGCTTGCGCAAGAAGAGGTTGGCCATGATCTTGTGGTAATCGAGCAGATGGTCTTGTGGTCCTTCGATCGTTGAAAGAATATCGAAGGCTTCATCGATCATTTCAAGACGGTAATAGAGCTTGCCCAGATAGAACTGCAGCACGGGATTTTGCGGGTCCTGCTGCAGCGCGTCCTGGTACACACGGATGATTTCGCCCGGCTCCCCCTGGTCCAGGAACAATTCTTCAAGCCGATGCAGGATAATCACGCTCCGCGTTCTGGTATAGACCTTCTTTAAGATTTCGACGGCATCTTTGGTCTTGCCTTCATGGATCAGGATTTCGCCGAGTCCGATATAGGCGGGCAGGAAGCTGCGGTCTTTTTTAATGGCGCCCCGGAAATAGCGGCGGGCTTTATCCGGGTGTCCACGTTCGAGCAGCTGGCGGCCGACCTCATACATGTACCCGATCAGCAACGCGTTCTCAGCCTCTTTTTCCTGATTCGGAAGATGGGCCTTGAGAAGGCGATGCTGGATTTCCAGCGCCTCGCTCCATCGCTCCAGGCGAATGTTGAGGTCCCGCTTGCGAATGAGTGCCGTCAAATTGTCCGGCTCAAGCTTAAGGATTTTTTGGAATGACTGGAGCGCTTCCTCATAGCGTTTCGCGCCTTCGAGATCTTTGCTCAATTCCAGCAGCACTTCGATATTGCGCTCGTCGACACGATGGGCATGTTGGTGCAACCGGATCGCTTCGGGGAAATTCTGCTCAGCTCGATAGATGTTCCCCAGCCATAGCAGGGAATCAGCCCGGTTGGGGTCGATGGCGAGGGCTTTCTCAAAGAGCGTAATCGCTTCCATCGTGCGTTTCGACATGAAGGCATGAGTTCCATCACGATGCAGTGTGTCGACTTTTTCTTTGCGGCGCACGAGCCGGTTGCTGCGCCAGTTTATGATCGCATGGGCCGTTTGCTGCAGGCCGACGACGAAGGTGACGAAGACCGCTCCGATGGCCATGGAGATCAGGACGAGCGTGACGGGACTGAGTTCGAATTCAGCAGACGAGCTCGTATGGATAAGGACTGTCCCCGGATTCAGTTCTCGGAAATAGCTGTAGATGAAGACGCCGGCACTGACGAAGAAGATTGTGATGAGTAGTCTGAGCATGGCTAGACCGTTTTGTGCGCAGCCGCTTTCCGTACGACGATGCGCCGTTTAGGCACGGCTACCGGAGCAGGTGCCTCCTCGGGAAGCGGGAGCTGCGTTGCATCGCTCCATAGCCGTTCCAGGGCATAGTGCGATCGGGTATCCTGCCGGAAAATATGGGCAACGACATCGCCGAAGTCGAGCAACACCCACTGCCCCGACGACGTTCCTTCAATACTCAACGGACGCTGGCCGCTGCGGGAAAGCATGCCGTCAATATAATCGGCAATCGCGCGAGTCTGCCGATCCGATTCAGCCGATCCGATCACCAGGTAATCGGCCACAGAGGTGAGCGGGGCGACATGCAGCACCTGGACATCGACGGCCTTCTTATCAAGCATCGCCTTGCCGATGGCGAGGGCGGTGGCCTTAGATGTTTGTGCGATCGCAATCCTCCTGATACAGGCGATGCTGAAGTATATAGGATTCGACAGGGGGCGGCAACACATTTGCCTGCGCTGTCCCTTGTCGGATCCGTTGTCGAATCTCAGACGAGGAAATAGAGCATGGCGGGATGGGGAGGCAGATGATGCCGCTGCAGGAGGGCATCGCAATATCCAATCGCGACAGTGTTCCCGCATCGAGCTGCATCAGCGTTTGGACGTCAAGTGCGGGCAGCAGCGGCATGTGTGCCAGAGACTGGAACGATTGTCCCGGCCGAGGGACGACGACGAATCGACATACTTGTAATAGCTCTATGGGCTCTTTCCAATTGGGAAGGTCGAGAAATGCATCGAGTCCGATGAGAAAATACAATTCGGCGGAGGAGCCGGACTGTCGTTGCAGCTCGCGGACGGTATCGATGGAGTAGGATTTTCCCGATCGCCGCATTTCGATGTCTGAGAGCTGGAAAGAGGGAGTTCCGGCGATGGCGAGGCGGACCATTTCGTAGCGATGTTTGGCCGGGGCCAGGGACCCGTCTCGTTTGTGCGGGGGATCGCCGGTGGGAATAAAGAGCACCTGATCCAGGCGGAGTTGGTCGCGGACCAGACGCGCAATGGCCAGATGGGCGTTGTGAATGGGATTGAAGCTGCCGCCGAGCAGGCCCAATTTCCGCGGTGAAGGGAAGAGGGTGAGGGGTGAGGGGGTCGGATCGGAAGTGGTCATAACTCAGCACTCACGACTCAGCACTTCCTATCCAGCCTAGAGTATCACCAGGTTGTCCCGGTGGATGACTTCCTCGTACTCCTGGGGGCCGATCTGCCGCTGAATGTCCTGGGTCTTGAGGCCTTTCATCTGCTTCAGCAGAGCAGAGGGAAAATTGACGAGGCCCTTGGCAAACTCTTTTCCGTCGGTGTCGAGGCAGCCTACCGGATCTCCCGCTTCAAACTCCCCGGTGACCTCGATGATGCCGGAGGCGAGGAGGCTTTTGCCCCGCGTGGTCAATGCCTCAACCGCGCCCTGGTCCAGGCGGACGTGTCCACGGGGGCGCAGAGTAAAGGCAATCCAATGTTTGCGGCTGGTCAGCCGCCGTTCATGCGCAAGAAAGAGACTGCCTCCTGGCCCGCCGGCAAGAACGCCGGGAAGGAGTCCGGCCCGTTCCCCGTTGACGATCAGCGTGGAGACGCCGTACTCGCCGACTTTTTTGGCGGCGCGGACTTTCGTGGCCATGCCTCCTGTGCCCTCGAAGGTACTGGAGACTCCGGCTCGGCGTTCGATGTCTTCGGTGATGTCGGGGATGAGCGGGATCAGGGAGGCGGAGGGATTCTTGCGTGGATCTTCCGTGTAGAGTCCGTCGACATCGGAGAGAATCACCAGCAAATCCGCGTCGACCAGGTGGGCCACCTCGCTCGCGAGCGTATCATTATCGCCGACCCTGATTTCCTCCACGGCGACGGTATCGTTCTCGTTGATGATCGGCAGGACGCCGAATCCGATCAGCGCCGTCAGCGTGTAGCGGGCATTCAAGAACCGCCGGCGATCCGCGAGATCTTGATGCGTGAGGAGCACTTGGGCGACTTGAATGCCCAGCCGTTCGAACGCCTTTTCATAGGCCCACATGAGTCGGCTTTGTCCGACCGCTGCGGCCGCCTGCTTGATCGGGAGACTCTTCGGGTATTCCTTGAGTTGTAACTTCTTGATCCCGGACACGATGGCGCCCGAGGACACGACCAGCACGTCGCGGCCGTTCGTTCGGAGCGTGGCGATCTCGTCGGCCAAGCGCTCAATTTGCTCGGGACGCAAGCCTGTCGCGCGGGAGGCGATCAAGCTGCTGCCGATTTTAACGACAATGCGCTTGGCGTGCCTTAGGATCTCGTCTCGCATGGCGTCTTCCTCAGGCGGTCCACCTGCGAGCCGACGAAGGTGATTACGTCGTCGAGGCCTTCCCTGGTTGCGGACGACACGGGGAGGCAGGTGTACTTATGGCGCTTGCAGTAGGTTTGCAGTTGTGTGAGCCGATCACACGCGCCGCTGATGTCGATCTTTGTCGCGAGGACGGCGAACGGCCGGTCGCTTAGCGCTTCGTCATAGGCAGCCAGCTCCTGCCGCATGATCTCGAAGCTGATGACCGGCTCGTCCGGCGCCCATTCTGAGACATCGATGAGGTGAAGCAGAAAGGCTGTGCGTTCGATATGCCGAAGAAACTGAAATCCCAGCCCCTTGCCGTCATGCGCGCCCTCGATGATTCCGGGAATGTCCGCCACGACGAAGCTGCGATCCGATCCCCAGCGGACGACGCCGAGGTGGGGTGTCAATGTCGTAAAGGGATAATCGGCGATTTTCGGTGTGGCCGATGAGATGACCGAAATGAGCGTCGATTTGCCGGCGTTTGGAAATCCGACCAGCCCGACATCGGCGAGCAGCTTCAGCTCAAGCCGCAGCGAACGTTCTTCGCCGGCAGTCCCAAGGGTACACTTTGTCGGCACGCGGTTGGTGGAAGTAGCAAAGTTGCTGTTGCCTCGTCCGCCCCGTCCGCCTCGCGCAATGATCTCTGTGTCGCCGTCAGCCACCAGATCGGCAAGCACCTCACCGGTCTGGTCGTCATACACGATGGTGCCGACCGGGAGTGTAACGACGGTGTCTTTCCCTGTGCGCCCGGTGCAGTTGGAGGCGCCGCCGGCCCGTCCGTCTTCTGCTTCATAATGTTTCTGATAGCGAAGGTCGAGCAGGGTTGTCAGTCTGGTGGATGCAGCGAAGACGACGCTGCCGCCATGTCCCCCGTCTCCCCCGTCCGGTCCCCCGCGAGGGACGAACATCTCCCGGCGGAAACTGCAGATGCCGTCTCCTCCTTTGCCGGCTCGCACGGTGATCAGCGCTTCATCGACAAACATGGTGTTCCTATAAATGGATGCACGATTCTAGGCTGACAGGAGTATACCCGACCTGCCCATGCCGGGGGGAGGGGGATCTCAAATCATCTCAGCCGATCGATGTGGGTGAGTGCGAGGGGAATCAGGATTTGGCGGGGGCTGGGTACACGCTGACTTTCCGTCTGGCTCGCCCGCCTTCGAACTTCACCGTGCCGGTCACCCGAGCAAACAACGTGTGATCGCGTCCGAGATCGACGTTGAAACCGGGAAAGAACTTCGTGCCGCGTTGGCGGACGATGATACTGCCGGCTGTGACAGTTTCACCCCCATAGGCTTTGACGCCCAAATACTGGGGATTGCTGTCCCGCCCGTTCCGTGATGATCCGCCGCCTTTGTTTGTTGCCATGGAAAGTCCTTTTTGTGCCTGCTATGCCGTAGCGATTTCTTTTACGAGCAGTTTCGTAAAGCCTTGGCGATGTCCGCGCGTCCGGCGGTAATTTTTCCGGCGCTTTTTCTTGAAGACCGTAATCGACCTGGTGCGGCCGTGCCGGACAATTTCGGCCGTGACCGTTGCGCCCTGCACGAGCGGCTGTCCGATCACCAGACCGGCATCCCCATGCACCAGACGAACCTGGTCCAAGTTGACCACGCCACCCACGTCGCCGGGCAAGCGCTCAACTTGAATCGTCGAGCCAGCCTCAACCCGATACTGCTTTCCACCTGTTTCAATAATTGCGTACATATCTTATATACCCCACATTGGACCGAATTGTGTAACACATCGTTGAAGAGAGTGTCAAGCGCGCCTCATGAATTTCGTTTTGCCTGTGTCCGGTTCGTGACGGCTTCGACACCAGAGTCCCCCCTCTTCTGGAGGGCTAGGAGCGGAGGCGATGAAAAACGTATGCTGCCCGCATACGCAGTTCCGGGGGATCGGTGCGAGGCCATTTCCCTGGTGTTTGCCGGTTCTTCGCAAGGGAGAGAGCATGCCTTCAGCCAGCCGATTTGTGATCCGTACCTATCACCGAATTCCCGTTCGCTGCAGCATATATTACATGGGCGGGGAGTTCCTTGGAAAGGGGACGGTCATGAATATGTCCCGTAACGGGTTTCGGGTGCTCGGCGACCACCAGGTGGTGCCGGGGATGGAACTGGCCGTGCGGCTGTCTCTTTCCGATAAGGACGAACCGGTTGAAATGCAGCGGGTTGTGATTCGCTGGGTTCGCGGTCTTTTGTTTGGCGCCAAAGTGGTCATGGTGAAGCCTGATGATCAGGATCGGATCGGGACTTTCTTAAGCGCTCGCCTGCGAACCTATTTGAACCCTACCCTAGACCGCATTTCCTCTTAGGTCTCTGCATCGCGCTGTATCGTAATCGTGCCGCAGCCCGATTGCTTGACGACCTTCCAGCCTCACGATATAGTCGCGCACATCATTTATATGCAGGCCCGTCGCCGCTGCGTGAAGGAGTAACGTCTGATGCTGGAACCGGTCGAAAAAATCTGGATGGACGGCAAGTTCGTGGCCTGGGAAGAGGCCAACGTCCATATTCTGACGCACTCGTTGCATTACGGTTTGGCCGCCTTTGAGGGAATCCGTTGCTATAAGGGCAAGTCCGGATCCGCCATCTTTCGGCTCCAGGAACACATCGATCGGTTGTTCGATTCGACTCACATCGGCATGATGGCCATGCCCTACGACAAGAAACACATTGCCGAGGCGATTGTCGAAACGGTCCGAATCAACCGGCTCGAGGCCTGTTATATCCGGCCGCTTGTGTATATCGGCTATGGAGCCATGGGGGTGCATCCAGGCGACAATCCGATCCGCGTAGCCGTGGCGGCGTGGAAGTGGGGGGCGTACTTGGGAGAAGACGCGCTGGCGAATGGGATGCGTGCCTGCATCTCCTCGTTTACCAGGCATCATGTCAACGTGTCGATGACCAAGGGGAAAATATCGGGCTATTACGTGAATTCGATTATGGCCAAGCGGGAAGCCAAGATTGCCGGATATGATGAGGCGATTCTGCTCGATGCCGAGGGGTATGTGTCCGAGGGGACGGGAGAGAATGTGTTCATCGTCCGCCGAGGGAAGCTGAAAACGACGCCCTTGACGTCGATCCTTGAAGGGATCACCAGAAATTCCGTGATCGAGCTGGCGAAGGAGCGCAACATTCCCGTGGTTGAGGAACGGTTCACGCGGGATGAAATGTATGTTGCCGATGAAGTGTTCGTCACCGGCACGGCTGCGGAATTGACACCGGTTCGTGAAATTGACAACCGGAAGATCGGAAATGGCAAGCCGGGGCCGATCACTATGGCTCTGCAAAAGACCTTCTTTTCAATCGTGCGGGGGGAAGATCCCTCGCATGCCTCATGGCTCACGCGGATCTGAGGGAAATAGAGCAGATAGCTGGTGGCGTAGAGCGCGTGACCTGAGGAGCGCGGGTCTTACGTGTCGCGCTCTAGCTCTGTGCGATGAGCCACAGGCGAGAGTCTTTTATCTCATGCCCGATTGACGATAAACGGATAGGGTGTGACGGCCAGGTTACTTGCCTGCTGGAGCGGGGTTGGGTTCCGTCGTAGGCTGGGCCGGGGTTGCAGGAGAAGCCGACTCGCCCTTCGTATTCAAATCAATGACGGTGGATTCGAAGGTCCGTTGCTTGGCCAAAATCGCCAGCGTGAACGAGGTAATCATGAAAATTGCCGCCACCACAACGGTGAGCTTGCTCAGGAAATTGGCCGGGCCCCGGCTGCCGAACACGGTTTGGCTTGATCCGCCGAATGAGGCACCGATCTCCGCGCCTTTCCCAGATTGGAGAAGAATGGCGCCGATCATGAGGACACAGATGAAGACATGGATGATGACAATCAAAGTATACATCGTTTAGCGTCGGGCTCCGATCAATTGAGCAACGGAGGCGATTGTAGCAAAAGATTCGGCCTGGAGACAAGCCCCGCCGATTAATGCGCCATCGATCTGGTCTGCCTGCAACAGGCCTTCGATGTTCCCGGGCGTCACGCTGCCTCCATACAAGACTCGTGTGGCGTTCGCGACATCGATGGACCAGGTGTCGGAGAGGAAGGTTCGAATCGTTCGATGTGCGGCGACGGCTTGATCGGTCGTCGCGGCCTTTCCGGTCCCGATGGCCCACACCGGTTCATAGGCGATTGAGACGGCGGCCATGTCATGAAGCGAAAGACCAGCCAGGCTTCCAGTCAGCTGTTGCAGAATCACCTCCGTTGTCGTTCCGCGTTCCCGCTGGGATAAGGATTCCCCGACGCACAGAATCGGCCTGATCCCATGGGCGAGGGCGGCGCGAACCTTCTTCTGAATCCCATCATTCTGCTCGCCGAACAGCGCACGACGTTCCGAATGGCCGAGAATGACGTACCGGCAGCCGAGCTCGCTGAGCATCGGCGCGGACACTTCACCGGTGTAGGCGCCATGGCTTTCCCAAAATACATTTTGTGCGCCGAGTTGAATCGGAGACGACGGGGTGAGCGCCGCGCGGACCGACTCCAACGCTGTGAAGGGGGGAGCGACCACGAATTCGACAGTCGGCGTTGTGGGAATCCGGGGTGCGATCTCGCGAACGAAAGCCGCCGCTTCCGAGGCGGTCTTGTTCATTTTCCAATTGCCGACAATGAGGATCGTGCGCACGGTGTTGTGTACTTGGCCTACCTTGAGATTGCGATGTCGGCTAGTTGTCGCGATCCGGTAATGCGACCAGGCCGGGGAGTTGCTTGCCTTCAAGCAGCTCCAGCGCTGCGCCGCCGCCGGTGGAAATGAAGGAGATGTTTTCCGACACGCCGGCTCGATGCACGGCCAGAGCTGTTTCACCGCCGCCGACGATGGTGAGGGCGTAGGCATCGGCGATCGCGTGGGCCATCGCAAACGTGCCTCTGGCATAGGCGTCGGTTTCAAAGACCCCCATCGGTCCGTTCCAGAGAATCGTTTTGGCGTTCTGGACCGCCAAGTTGAAGAGCTTGACTGAAGCCGGACCGATGTCGAGCGCGTACCACCCCTTTGGAATTTCCTGGACCGGAACAATCTTCGACTCCGCGCCGGGTTCGCGGCTGGCCGCGGCCACGCAATCGACCGGCAGGTAGAACTTCACACCGCGGGACAGGGCGTGTTCCTCGACGCCTCTGGCGAAGTCCAACATGTCGTTTTCGACCAGCGAGTTGCCGATCTCCATTCCCTTTGCTTTCAAGAAGGTAAAGGCCATGCCGCCGCCGATGATGACCTTGTCGAC
>LVWT01000019.1:0-102464 GCA_002083405.1 Nitrospira sp. SG-bin2
GTGCGACCGCGCTCGTGGGCGGCCCCGCCGATGATGCAGGACTCGGGGCTTTCTGGGTCTTCGCTCCCTAACCCTAATGGTTGAAGGTATGGGCCCCGCGCCGTTCAGCGGCATACGACGCAGGGCTCGGCTCACACGGGTTAGATACCTGTAGCGCCTACACGATGCTGTCACTGCCGGAATCTTCTTTCGACCGTACTTGTGCATCTGATCGGAGCAAGCCGGTGCTGCTTTGATCAGCCTCTGTTTCTTCCACAATCGAGAGTGCCGCCCACGTTCCCTAGAAAAACCGGCTATGGTGCGCGGCCATTCTGTGCTAATCATTTCCTCTCCTCTTCTGGTGATTCCGGTTGTCTATCAAGACCCGACCATCTAGATCGAATCATCGGTGAAAGAATACAAGAAGGCGAACGCCACGCCGCAGTGAAGCACCATCGAAGGATCGACCGTTCGGCGGAGAATTTGCTTCATTTGCAAACACCGCTTTTGTGTGCAATGCCGTCACACCGTGTTACAGTTGGCAATGACCGGCTCTCGCACTGCAGCCAACCCCTCAAGCCTATGAAAGACGACGTTCTCCACCAGTTTCAGGAGATCAGCGCGTTGCTGAATTCGAGTCTCGATCACGCCACCATTCGGAGGCGCGCGATCGAAGCGGCTACGCTTTTGATGGATGCCGAAGCTGGCTCACTCCTTCTGTTGGATGAAAATGCGAGCGAACTGTATTTTGAGGTAGCACACGGTGCAAAGGGCGACGCGGTTCGACGGGTTCGACTCAGCAGAGGACAGGGAATCGCATGGCACGTCGCAAGGACCGGGACACCGATTATTGTGAACGACGTCCAGCGTGACGCCAACTTTTTTCGCCATGTGGACCAAGCCAGCGGTTTTGTGACGCGTAACATGGTCTGTGTTCCCGTAACGGCGCATGGGCACCTCTTGGGCGTGTTGCAGGCCATCAATCGAAAAAACGGCGAGCTGTTCAGCTCGGAGGACCTTCAGAACTTCATCGCACTCGGCCATCAGGTCGGCATCGCTATCGAGAACGCGAGCCTTTACGAGGAAATTCACCGGCTCTTTGAAGGGTTCATCTCAGCCAGCGTGCAAGCCATTGAGAGCAGAGATCCCACCACCAGCGGACACAGTCAACGCGTTGCGATTCTGACTTGTCAGCTGGCAGAGGCCGTCGGGCGTACCAAAACCGGCCCTTATGCTGGCGTACAATTCGACGCCGATCAGATCAAGGAACTTCGGTATGCTGCAGTTCTGCACGATTTCGGCAAAGTCGGCGTACGGGAGCACATCCTGCTGAAGGCGAGAAAATTGTACCCATTGCAGCAGGAACTCATAAAATCACGTTTCGATTTCATCAAGAAGACAATGGAAGCGGATACCCTGCGCCGGAAGGTATTGGTGCATGAAACAAAACGACGCGTGAAAAAGAACACTCTGTTGGCGCAATTAGATCGGCAGCTGGCAGAACGGATAATGGAAGTGGATGAGATGTACGCATTTATCACAACCTGCAATCAATCGACTTCCCTGGCGCCGGCGCACACCGAAAAACTCAAAACATTCGCCAAGCGGCAGTATCAGTCCTATGACGGACCGCACCCCTTCTTACTAAAGGATGAAATTGCGGCATTAACTGTCAGCCATGGAACGCTCACTCCGCCCGAGCGGTACGCGATTGAGAGTCACGTTACACACACGTTTGAGTTTCTTTCCAAAATTCCTTGGACGAGATCGCTCAGGCATATCCCGGCGATCGCGTGGAGTCATCATGAAAAACTCGACGGCAGCGGGTATCCGCGCAGGTTGTCTCATGATCAGATTCCGCTTCAGGCCCGTATGATGACGATATGCGATATCTATGATGCGCTCACCGCGTCGGATCGTCCTTACAAAGCGGCTGTCGCACCAGACATTGCGCTCAGTTATCTGGCCAAGCAAACAAGTGAGGGAAAACTTGATCCGGATCTCGTTGAAGTGTTTACAAGTCAGAAGATCTACCTCGCTACTCAGCCAAAGCTGACCACGCGCAAAGCAGTGTAACCAATCGACTACGGTTCGGCTCTGAACCGTCCCATCCTTCCGGTGTGACAATTTGTCATGCGACTCAGCTTGCGCGGGCTTCGGGCTCTGAATACCCCGAACACTTGGTCCCTGGCGCTACAGTGTAGAGTGCCACAGGCTCCTGCCGTCCCTTAACCGTGACTACCTTCAAGGGAATGAGGTGCATAGGCCTATAATCTGACCTGATTTCCGTGCTGTCCGAACCCAGGGCTAATCCGATTTTTGAAGCTGTGGATTCGGTCAACAGAATCGGATGGCCCAATGTTCTCGTCAGTCCCTGCACACGCGCTGCCAGATTTACCTGGTCGCCGATTATTGTGTAGTCGATTTTTTTTCCTTCCGCGCCGATATTGCCGACGACGACTACCCCTGTATTAATCCCGAGCCCGTTGTCGAGGATGGGTTTACCCTGGCGCTTCCACATCGTCTGCAGATCCATCAGGCGGGTGCGTAACTCCACTGCACATCGGACAGCCAATTCGGCATGATTCGGCTGATCAAGCGGCGCACCCCAGAACACGACGATCTCGTCTCCTACAAATTTGTCCAATGTTCCATCCCATCGGAAAATCACCTCGGTCATCGCACTAAGATACTCGTTGAGTTGTTCGACGACATCTTCTGCCGGACGGTGCTCACTATACGCTGTGAAACCGACGAGGTCGACAAACAGCATGGTCAGTTCCCGACGCTGTCCTCCTAGTGTCGCTTTCGACGGACACTCCACGAGCTCGTGGACGATCCTGGGACTTACGTATCTGGCAAACATGGAGTGAATTTCACGAGCCTGACGCTCCTTGAGGACATAGTTCAATACAGACGTCACCATGAATACCGCTCCGATGGTCGAAGCGGGAATCACAACGGGGAGGCAAATACCTTCCATCACAAAGATTCCTTGTGCGACACCTGCATACCCGATCAGAAGTATCGCGGCCAACCACGTTCCTTGGACAGCACGCATGCGTGGCAACGTGAAGGTCAGACCGAACCCGAAAAGCAGCACAAGACCGAATTCGACGGGACCGGTCCATAGCCCGGCGGTCAGGAATCGTTGGTGGAGAATGTTCTCGACGACCGTCGCATTCTTTTCCACTCCGGGGAAATTGGCGGAGAAGGGAGTGCTGAGTTGATCGTAAGTTCCCAACGCAGCGGTCCCGACGAGTACGGCCCTATCGCGGAAAAAATCAGGCTGAATGCGTTGATGGATGACGTCGGTCGCTGACACCCAAGGAAACCGACGGTCTCGCCCCACATAGTCAACGAGCATGCGCAACTTCTGATCAGTCGGGATAAAGATCTCTCCCATCTTCACCCCGTCACCGAGCACAAGGGCCATGTGTTCTCGCGGATGGCCGAGATACAGTCTTGCAATCTCCAGTGCAAAAGATGGAGCATACGCGTCACCATGACGCAACGCGAGCACCTCACGCCGTGTGACACCGTCATGATCGGGCAATCGATAGACATGTCCGAGTGCCGCCGCCCGCCCGGCAAACTGGCTAAGCACTGGAAGAACGGCCGTCGCCTCATACGGTCGAGACTCTTCGGACTCCTTCGTCTGCTTAACTACCATAAATTCGCTTCGCTTGAGAGTTTCGGACATGGTCTCGCTGGTACCAGAGGATAGAGCCGTAGCTTCGCTCTCTGGCACGAAAAACGGCAGGGTCAGGACTGTCTTCCCTGCCCGGCCCAGGCTGTTCGCAAAGCGTTCATCGGCATCAGATGTTTCGAGGCGAGCTCTCAGCGGGTAAACTGGTTGGTTCCCAGGCTGTCCCTCTTGCTGCGCATCCAGCGACCCCTTTCCTATATCGCGAAAGTCAACGGAATCCTCCGGTTCGGCATAGATGATGTCGATGCCGATCACTGCCGGTTGCTGTGCTCCGATTCGGTCGATTAGAAGTGCCTGCTTGTCACGCGACCACGGCCATCGACCGATCTCCTTCAGGCTCTTCTCGTCGATCAACACGAGTGCGATGTTGTGTCCTGGATGTCGCTCTCCCCGCAGTCGAAACTGAAGATCCAGCGCTTCATTGTTGAGTCGGACGAGCGCAGCGGGAACCAGCCACGACAGACTGGCCAGGCCGATTGTCATGGCCGTTCCCACAGCGATGCCGAGCCGAGCCCCAGTTTCCCGACTATTCCCAGTTAAAAATTTCACGTGCGGATTCACCGTTCAGGGCGAGGAAAAGTCGTCAGCGTGCGCCGAATACTATTGTGCCTGGTTATGCCAGAGGAACAAGACAATTTACACAGTTCACACCACGGGTGGCTGCGGTCTTGCCCCAATCGGGCCAAGACCGCCGGACGGCCGGTCATCACGATGCGTCAAGGTAATAAACTGAGAGCGCCGCTGATGACAGCAGGAGGGGTCGCGAGCACCGGATTCACAAGCGGCGCCACCGGAGCGATAATTGGCGAGACAACCGGAGCAAGCGGCGCCACGACCGTTGAGAGTACAGGGGCTACCGGTGTCACGACAGTTGATATCAGTGGGGAGACGGGCGCTACGACTGTTGATACAACCGACGTAACCGGTGCTGCGACCGTTGAAACCGTCGATGTCAAGGGAGCGACGGTAGTCGTGGATGTTCCAATGGAGAGAGATCCGACAGGCACGGACTTGTTCAGGAGCGTACCCAGAGTTCCAGTTATTAATGTGCTGCTGGACTCCCCGGAAGACCCGAGAACCTGCACGGCCAAGTCCGTCAGAGATCTCAGCAAATTTGTATCGATACTTAGCGCTTGAAGTGTATGGAGAGGCAATTCCACGAGGGGTGAATCACGCAAGGTTGTAAGATCGACCGCCCTTAATGCGTCGGTAAGTCCAACAGGGAAATCCGTTTGCATGCTCTTACCTGTCTGGAGATGAATTGTTCCCTGGTATCCCAAGATCGCAGAGTTGTAAGTCAACGAACTCGATGGCGAGGCGGCCGTTTCGCCAAGATGATGCGGCATGGGGAGGGACGGAGCTTTGCCGTCTTCCGCGATCGAAAAGAAGCCGGGATCGACGGCAACTGTGGTTCCACCCGATGTAAAATCGACCCGCCCCTTTTCGCCGATGTTAATAATCCCCGACCGGCCGTTCGCCGCCCACACCGTGAAGTAGGTTCCGCGTGCCGCAGCAACGGCCGATGGAGTATGGACTTCAAATTTAGATCCATTCGCCTTGAAGACTTTGCTTACCAAAGCCCTCACCTGCCCTTGCATGAGCTTCACGATCGCCCGCCTGACATTCTGATCGGGCTCATAAATGTATTCGTTGATTTCTACCCGGCTATTTTCTCCCACCGTAAGCATGCTGTCGTCCTGGAAAAACGCCCGAGTGCGGGACTCGGTGTACGTCTGAATCACATCTTTGAACAATACAGTGTCATGGAGTTTAACCAGTAGAGCCGGTCCCTCGCTCGGATGCGTAACACTGACTTGGCCAACGACCGCCGTGTAGAACCCGATGCCGTCCCTTTTATTTTTGATATCCGACGCGAAGGCAACCGATGAGACGGACAGCGCGCTTATTCCAATAAGGCCCCAAACTAATCGATAGATACTCATATGGTGATACCCTCCGTGCTGCGGACATCATGCGGGCATAAAACTGACATTCCTATATTTCGTCATTGATGGAAATGGCATGAACCGTACCGGAATGGGATTTTCCTCAAAAAAATCAATAATCCTCCAACTGGTTGACAACACAGACCTCTCGGAATTCTCAATTATTGAATCCCCCCTCGAAAGCGTTAGTGCTTTAGTAGTGAATTCAATGTGTTGCGTGACGATTTCCGTCACCAAGGGTGACAAATTGCGTACGGCGGAGAATGATGGAAGGAAGCTAGAATCGGCTGCTGAGGGTCAGAGAAAACACGCTGCGGTTATAGTCGAACACCGTCAGATTAGACTGGTCCCTCGTGTAATTGTAGTCGGCAGAAATCGAGAGCCAATCGGTGAGGCGTCTACCGATTGAAGCGGTGACAAACATGATACTGTCGCGCCGTCTGATCGCCCCGTTCGGCGAGAATGAATTCGGGTTATCGTAATCCAAACGGTAATAGTCGAATGCGAAGGTCGATCGGATAGTCCAGAATTCCGGCAGGCTCAATCCAACCGAGAGACGATGCGCTTTGTACGCCCAATCGGCGTGGGATTGCACGCCCGGTGTCGCGACTGACGGACTCCCGCCGCCGGTCTGATCAGTATCGAAGGTGTATCCCAGCCGCACATGGCCTGTTCCATCGGAAAAATAGGCGTATTGCGTGATGCCTGCCAGCCAGTTGGTGCCATCTCGAAAGGAATTGCCGATGAAGCGATCGTCCTGAAAATTCTTATTCTGGTACCGAAGTTGGAGTTGGGTAAACAAGTTGTTGCTCTCAGCGATTGTGACAATGGGTTGCACCGCATGGGTGAGCAGAAATGGATCCTGACCGACCCGCACGTAATCGAAGGCATACTGCAGCCGGGCCGTGACTATCCCGAATTGCCGCTGAAGAAACACGGACGGTGCGTGGTCCTGGATATCGAAGGCGGCCAGCTTCTGATGGAAGCTCTGATAGAATCCGTATGTGGCTCCGGCGGTCCAGACAGGGGTCTGGATTGGTCGGTACTCGCCGCGTGCGTAGATGGTCGTGCGAAAGTCGTCTTTCTGGGAGATCCCGGTCGTCCCGCCGGGGGGCTGAACGCCTAGCGGAAGTAGCACCACGTTTGTGTCGTACTGCCCACTGGCACTGAGACTCATATCCCATTGCTTGGCTCCCTTGGGAACGGCGGTCCGTTGCTGCAGGATAGTGCGAGCCGTTTGAGCCAGTTCAGACTCAGGCCCTCCCGACGCAATCGCGACTTCCAATTCCTTTTGGGCTTGCTCGAGTAAACCGCGCTCATAATACGATATTCCCGTGTAATAGCGGACGGTCGGCGTCAGATCCGGACTGAGTGCCATCGCCCTCGAAAACAAAGCGGACGATTGGTTGAACGATCTCAACTCGTGAGAAACAACTCCCTGATAGAAATAGACGAGCGGATGTTTTGGATCAAGCTTCTGAGCCTGTTCGAGCGACGCCAAGGCTTCGTGATACTTCCTAAGTTGGCCTTGCGAAATGGCAAGGCCGAGCCAAGACTGAGCGCTCACGGCGGTGTCTTTCGTCAAATCCTGAAACAGTACCTCAGCTTCCCGGTATTTTTTCAGACGTAACAGTGTCTGTCCAAGATAGTCGGCCGCCTCTGTATCGTTCGGTCTGGCCTGCCGGGCCTGCTCAAACAAAAGTGCGGCTTGCTCATAGCGCCCACGGCCAAACTCGACAACCCCTTTGGTCATGCTGAAATCATAGGTCTCATTGGGTGCCTGCGCCCAAACCGGCTGATGAAGCACAACTCCCAGAATACACAGAGAGAGCACCCCGCAGCTGTTGGTGAGTCCGAACCGTTGTCGCATAGCGTTCGCCTTACATGCAGGCCTTGGCTGAAGAATATAATAGAACGGCCGTTTCGTCTTAGGCAGAGTAACAAAGCACTTCTCTCAGTCAATGAAATGCGATAATTTCGGCGCGATGAGGAATGGGTTTGGGCTACGTTCTTTGATACACGGGACGAGCCGTTATGCTATAGGCACCTGATCAGACGGAAGAGAGGCTGGCTGGCAACCTCCACGATATCATCATGTCATTGAACCGGAAGCCCGCCAGCTGTGAATCGTCAATATGCCTGTGATAGAAGAGCGCCGTGAGCGTATGTTCTGATGGATGTCCGGCATCCAGTGCTTTCAAGCCGGATTAGTGCAATGGCGCCAAGCACAGCATTTGACTCCGGCGTTATAGATCCTCATGATGCCCGAGCACATGGGTACCCGGTCGCGATTTGCGTGAATCTCGCACCTCGACATTACCGACCGGTGGTATCCCCATGGAGGTTGCAAGGACCAGCACAGACAGACACACCACTGCCGGGAAGATCCTATGCGAAAAGCAAAAATCGTCTGTACCATCGGTCCGGCTACGACATCGCCATCGATGCTGGAACAGCTCATCGAAAGCGGCATGAATGCAGCGCGGCTGAATTTTTCCCATGGCACGCACGAATCCCATGCGGCTGCCATTTCAGCGATCCGTCAGGCGGCAGAACGGCAACGGGTGGCGGTCGCCATCATCCAAGATGTCCAGGGACCGAGGATACGAGTGGGCAAGTTGCCTGACAACGGCATTGAGGTACAACCCGGCCAATCGGTATGCGTGCGGATCACATCCACTCGAACAAGAGATGAGAACGGCTCACATTCCCTTGCCCTTGCCCAACCCCTCAGCTCCTCTCCTGTTCCAGTGATTCCGGTTGTCTATCCGGCTCTCACGCGTGACCTCCTGCCGGGCGCCAGGATTTTGATCAACGATGGACTGGTCGAACTCATCGCCGACCGCATTTCCGATGAATCCATCGACTGCACCGTTGCGACCGGTGGAAAGATTTCGTCTTACAAGGGGATCAATCTGCCTGACACAGATGTCAGCGCTCCCACGCTCACCGATAAAGACCGGGAGGACATCCGATTCGGAGTCTCACAGGATGTGGACTACATCGCACTGTCATTCGTGCGGGGACCAGAAGACATCGTGGCAGCGCGGACATGGCTTTCGGAGTGCGGCGGAACTCAGCCGATCATCGCCAAGATCGAACGGGCCGAAGCTATCCGGACCCTGGATTCAATTCTGGAACAGGCAGACGGGGTGATGATCGCTCGTGGCGACCTTGGCGTTGAGATGGGGCCTGAAGCAGTGCCTGTGTTACAGAAACGCATCATCGCAGAAGCGAACCGCCGGCGCCGTCTTGTCATCACCGCGACACAGATGCTGGAATCGATGACCCAGGCATTGCGTCCGACCAGAGCTGAAGCTTCGGATGTCGCCAACGCGGTATTCGACGGCACCGATGCGGTGATGCTGTCCGCTGAAACAGCCGTTGGCGCATATCCGATCGAAACCGTTCGTGTCATGGATCGTATCGTTCGCGCAGCGGAAGAAGCGGCTGAGCCCACCGTCCTGTCGAAGCGCCACACTGATGTTGAGCAGCAGCCCTTTCCTGAAGCCATCTGTACGGCGGCATCTTCTGCCGCTAAAGCTATTTCCGCACGCGCAATCGTCGCCTTCAGCGAACAGGGAACGACAGCCCGATTGGTTTCCAAGCAACGCCCGGCTCCGCCGATCATCGCCTTCACACCATTTGAGCCGGTCCGGCAGCGGATGGCGCTCTATTGGGGGGTGCGCCCGTATACGATGCCCCAAATCGAGCAGACCGATGCGCGAGTCACTGAGGCTGAGCACCGCTTGAAAGTGGAAGGGCTGGTCATGGCAGGAGAAAAGATTGTGATTCTATCCGGGACGAGAGTGGGCCATCCCGGCGGGACCAATCTGATTAAGCTTCACGAAGTAGGATAGATCCGGCCTGCCGGCAATATCCCCCATCCGCAGTATCACGGTTCCTGGTCCGGCGCCGGCATCCGATCATGAATTCGCCCCAGCTTGCTCTCGATCGACCGTTGTAACTTCTCCGCCGCTTCTGCGACGGCCAGCTCGATGGTCGGCCCCTGATGGCTCACTGCGATGGGCGGAAGGCCGGCCACTCTCGCCTCAAGCACACATCGAAAATCGTCGCCCTTCGATTTATGTCCGTTCGTATCGCTGAGATGGGCCTCTACTCGTGTAATCCGATCGGAGAATCGGGATATCGTCCCCTCCACGCTGGCATGGACAAGACGCACAACATCTTCGCGTCCCGTGATGTGGTTGTCGGTATGGACCTGAATCTGCATGCGCCACCCTCCAGACTGGTAAACTATTTCTGCACAATCAACTTTGACCTTATGTGTCCGGCGAAGAAATGTCAACGGTGTATGGTCAGCCATCGTATGACGGGCTGTCCCGGCCATGCATACGCGAAAAGGCTTCCCAATCGAATGGCTTGGAGGTCAGCGCGTGCAGCGGAATCGTTTCGATGTGGCTCGGATCTCGAAAGGCCGCGATGCTTCCGACGATGTCTTCGGGTCGTTCCACCAACCGCTTGACGGTTTCATACGCCAAATGCTGCGCGATCGCCTTGTCTTCAGGCGCAGGTGAGGCGCCCCGGAGCGTATGCCCGAGAATCGTGGTTTTCGTGGCGGGAGTGAGCGGATAGTGACCAGGCCGAGGGTACACCTGGGGCCACTTTGCAATTTCACGGGCCACATAGTCGGGTAATCCGTGAACACCGCCCTCAGGATGATGCCGATGCGGCGTGCGCTCGGCCACGATGAATAGATGGCTTTTATTGGGCACACCCAAGGACCGCTTCAGGGTTCCGAGAATCACGTCATCGATGTAGCCATCCGGATCCGGATGCTCATTGACGAGGACTCCCTCGGCTCTGGCTTGATACGCGCAGGCCAAGGCCAGATGACCGGATCCCGCGCCCATCAGTTCTACGAAAAAGATGCTGCCCATCGCGGAGCTTGTCGCCTTCAACGATTCGATCGACTGATCCGCCAGTCGAATGGCCGAGTGAAATCCCAATGAGGTCGTCCCGCCGATATTGTTGTCGATCGTGCCGGGGATGCCGGTCACTTGAACCCCGAACATCTCATACATCGCGCGCGCCCCGCGCAGGCTTCCATCTCCCCCCAGCACCACGAGCGCGCCGTCCCGCAGATACGGCTCCAGATTGCGGACCGCCGCTTGCTGCACCTGTTCGTCCTTGAAGTCTTCAAACCGGCTGCTGCCGATCGGACTGCTCGGCCGGCTGCCCAGCATGCGCGTGTCCTGCTCAGAGACTTTTTCGATCCAGTTGTTGGCCAATCCCAGAAATCCGTGCCGCACAAAATAGACATCCAAACCGAACCGGTTTCCGGCGACTCGAAATTCTTTGAGCGCCGCCCCGGCACCCGCAAAGTCCCCACCCGACACGAGCGCCACCAGTTGTTTTACCTGTCGCGGCTTCAATGTCACACGATCCCGTCGCTGACGCTCTACCGACACCCAGGCATCCCGTTCCACCCGCTCACGTTCCGACAGCCCGACTGCCGTCGAATAGCCGGAGATCTGCCCGTTCTCATAGGTCAAGAGCACGACATTGTCCTGCCCCTCTTTATACTCACCGAACTCGGAGAAGGCCTCGGTGAAGGGGCGGGGGTCCAGAAAGATCACCAGGGCCCGCAACGTCGAACTGTGCGTGTAGAGGCAGGACACAGAACCGCGATGGGTATCCGCGAGACGATGCACCCCATCCACGACGGTGACGTAGGTGTCGAAAAATGAATTGCCCCCCGGATAGCAATAGAGCGGATGCTTGATCAGCTTCTTGGCCGTCTTCACGTCGACTCCGAATGCGTGCGCCGCGGCCTCCGCTTCTGCGGATTTCTCGATCCCCGTCACCCATCCAAAATCCTGAGAGTCCAATGCGTCAGCGATCTGTGGTGGATCGAAATCTGCTTTCCCGGCAAGAAGGGCTGCCGACACTCGTTGACAGAGCTGAGTGGTGTTGGGGCTTCGACTGACCAGATGGACGAACGCCCCGGGGTCCAAATAATTGCGCACGTGCAGATAGTCTAATTGCCGGCCTACGATTCCGATAATTTTTGCCAGCGCCAGACCGACGGCATCCGCCTTGGCGAACCCCCGGTCCTGGTCCAACCTATTAGCGAGCCGACATCCGACTCGGTGGGTTTTGCTCTCCACCTGCGACACCCCATGTCTCATCGCGAACAGCAAGGCGCGCTCAGTCAGATCCCGAGGCAACAACCAAAAACGGTCATCGCCGAGATCAAGAACAATCCGTCCTTCTGCAAGCTCCGGCGTGAGCTGCGCGCGTGACACAATTGCCACAGGCCGCCGAACGAGAGGCTTCTGACAGTGTCCGATCGCCGCACGAAAGAGCGGCGCAAGTTCTCCACCCGCCGCCAAGCAGTTCCACGCCGCATAAAACACCAGGGCGTCACCCCCACAGGCGTGATCGATCACCGATTGCCGGGCGGCACGATATTCGGAAGCATTCACGAATCCTTGGCGGGCACGCTGAACCAACGAGAGGATTTCCGATGTCGCAGTTCTGGCCCGCTCCAACCGGTCCGGTCCTGTCGGCAGTGGCGGAGGAAGGGTCAACTCGCCGATCCGAGGCAACCTAGTGAGTGCGTCCCCGTAGCGAAGCAGTCCTTCAATCGTCACAAAATTCAATGGGTCGACCGGAGGCGGCATGTTCACCCTAGCGAAGTCCTATGTTTCTTGAACCTTCTCAAACTCGATGTCAAGCCTGAACCAAACCACGCAGTCCCATCCGTAATGACCCGTGCATCTGCGAAGTACGGCTGTATGCTTTCGGGCAGGAGCCCAAGTTTGAACAGACTGATGCACCTGGGACGAGGTGGAACGACGACTTACAGGCGAAGGCTTGGTCCAACCGGGAGGGAAGATTGTGATCCTGCCCGGCACAAGAGTCGGCCGACCCGGAGGGACAAACCGGGTAACGTTACAGGAAATGCGCTAAGCGTATCAAGATCCTTGATCGACCATTGCTCTCGCCTCTTGATCTCCTCCCTCGAAGAGTTTAGGATGCCATCGGTCCATCAGGACAATGCATGATGAGACTCTTCCTCGCCTGTATCCTCACCTGTATTCCTTTCTATGCCTGGGCCGCCGCCCCAAGCTCAGGCACGACCGATGCGGTCCATCCACCGGCTGCGGCTGATCCTGCCGATCCGAACGAGGCAGAAGATACCGCCGACCAGACCGGCACCCTCGATGAGTCCTCCCTCGAACAGTTGTGGCCGTACGGCAACCCCTATAGTCCTGCATCGGCCACGAACTTTGAGTCGTTCAAAACATCGTCTTCGTATGGCCACAACCGATTGAGCCAAGCAACCTACGAGCCCGAGTGGCTCAACGACCCCTTTGGTCGTTACGGAAGTCCCTATTCGCCGGATCCGATGAATCAACGTTACGACGTCGGCAATCTGTATTCGCCCGGCAGTCCTATGCATCTCTACACGAGGGGCGGAAGGACAGAGCGGCGCTAGCCTCGGTCGATCAAAAGGAGATACCCGAAGACAACACACCCATTACCTGACGCGATCAGACGGAGGAGAAGAGCTATGGGACGACACAAGATCGGTCTCGTGATTCCCCATCCCGAGGATCAAAAGTGGGATTCGGTCTGGAAACTGTTTCGCACGCCGAATTTGAATCTCCCTACCCTTGCCGCATTAATCCCTGACGATGAATGGGACATCGAGATCCAAGACGAAATCGTCGGACCATTGGATTTCTCCCGTGACTTCGATCTCGTATTCATTACCGTGACGACAGTGGTGGCCGTTCGAGCCTATGAAGTTGCGCGGCTCTTCCGCGAGCGCGGCGCGAAGGTGGTGCTCGGCGGCATTCACCCCTCGACGCTTCCGGATGAGGCTATCAAACATGCGGATGCCATCGTCGTGGGAGAAGGAGAATTGACGGTTCCGCGGCTCCTGGAAGACTTTAAGAAGGGACAATTGAAGCCGCGATACGACATGCCGCACATGGTCGAACAGTGGGATGCCAAGCCTCCTCGCTGGGACCTCTTGCCGCAGGGCTATATGTTCCGCGATGCACTCACGGCCACACGCGGATGCAATTACCGCTGTACCTTCTGTTCCATTCATTTGGCACTGGGCGGCGGCCGGTACGGATTCCGGAAGAAACCACCGGCCGACGTTGTTAAACTGGTCGAAAAGATGACCGGGCCGATGGTGATGTTTTGGGACGACGACTTGCTGTCCGATCCGGCGTACACAAGAGAACTATGCGAGGCGATGACGCCGCTTAAGAAAAAATGGATGAGTCAAATGAGTGCCACCTACATCGCCCACCATCCGGAATTGCTCAAGACCTTGAAAGAGTCCGGATGTTCCGCGATGTTCATGGGTCTCGAATCCATCAACCAGGATTCACTCAGGTCCGTGGACAAGCAAAATTCCGCGAAGCTGTATGAAGAGATGATCCGCCGCATCCATGACCATGGGATCGATATCCATGCGGGATTTATCTGCGGCTTAGATCACGAAACCGTCTACGACTTCCAGCGCACCGCCGAGTGGGCGACTCGTATGGGGCTGGCCGGGGCACTCTGGCGCATTATGACGCCCTATCCAGGGACAAGGCAGTTTGCGGAACTCAAGGCCGCCGGTCGGATTCTCACCGAGAACTGGACCTCGTACACAGGAGAACATGTGGTCTATAAGCCGGCCAGAATGACCGTGGAGCAGTTGTATTGGGGACACAAGTGGGCCAAGGGACAATTTTATTCTTTTCGTTCCATCGGCGCGCGAGCGATCCAGCGGGCCTCTCAAAACGGGTTTGGCGAGCTGCTCAATATCACAGGCTGCGGCCTTGGCTATCGCTCGATGTTTCGTCTTGCCGCCGATTCGGCTCCGGTGAACGTGTATCGGGACATGAAACATTTGCCACCACAAGAGGAGCCTGTTGCCTATCGATTCCCCTATCCGCAGAAATCGAAATTTGGTTTCATCACCGATCGGGTGGACAAGTTTCGATCGAAGCTGCAACCCCGGCCTTCGATCAATTGATCTGAGCAACGGCCCCGCGAGCCGATACGCGGGGCCATCCCATCCCCGGCACGCCCGTACGCGTCTTTCCCGGGCGAGCAAGAAATCAACATGGGTATGAGCCTATCCCGAGCACAAATAGACAGCACCGGCCTTGCCGGAGCCGGTCTCCTATGCTGTTCGACGACCAAACCATTGTAAAGATACAAAATATAACCTGAAAGGAAATGGAGCATTCCCCCATATCCTCCTGTGAATGCCGCCACAACGTGGAGGCGAACCGGAGGAGAATCTCATGGGGCAGGGCAACGGCAAGGATCGGTCACACAAACCGGCTCTCTGGCGCGATCCCCGTCTTTACCAGATCGCGAGCCTCTCCGCACTTCTCCTCTATGGCCTTCTTTGGCTTCACTTTGAGGTCTCACCCTGGCAGATTACGATCACGCTCGGCACGGCACTCCTCACCCAATATGCCGGCACTCGCTTCTTCAATCTACCCTCGTTCGACTCCAAAAGCCCCTTGATCTCAGCCCTCTCTCTTTGCCTCCTGCTCCGTACTGACACACTCCCCGTCGCAGCGCTGGCATCGTTTCTTGCCATCGCCGGCAAGTTTGTCATCCGATGGAATGACAAGCACGTCTTCAACCCGACTAACTTGGCTCTCGCCGTGGTGTTGACCACCGGCCTCGGCTGGATGTCACCAGGGCAATGGGGGCAGGTCGCCTGGTTCGGTTTCTTGATTGCCTGTCTCGGCGGCCTCGTCGTCACGCGCGCGGCGCGGGCGGATGTGACGGTGGCCTTTCTTATCTTCTACGTCGGTCTTCTCATAGCACGGGCACTCTGGCTTGGCGATCCGCTGACAATCCCGCTCCACCAAATCGAGAGCGGCGCACTGCTCATCTTTGCCTTTTTCATGATTTCAGACCCGAAAACGACACCGGATTCCAGAACCGGCCGGATCGTCTATGCGCTGCTCGTCACAATCGCCGCTCTCTATGTTCAATTCGGTTTGTTTCGTCCCAACAGTCCGCTGTGGGGGCTGATTGCCTGCGCGCCATTTGTGCCCCTGATCGACTATTTGCTTCCAGGCTCTCGCTACGACTGGTCTAAACCAACAACCGGTCAACGCGCGTGCAGCCCCCTGTTATACGCCATCGGCCTGCCCGCCGAGGCCTCGGCGCAGACGGGTCAACCGTCAGGGGTCGATGGTCTTTCTCCGTCACTGTCCGTTCACCAACCAAGGAGGTTCTCATGACGCGCATCGTTGCAACAGCGTTCGCCTTACTTATCACCTTGCTCGCCTGGAACGGCGAAGCGTCGGCTTTCTGCGGCTTCTATGTGGCCAAGGCCGATACGAAACTGTTCAACAAAGCCTCCGAGGTGACGATCGCACGGCATGACAACAAAACCGTCATCACGATGGCCAATGACTTCAAGGGGAATGTCAAAGAATTCGCGATGGTTGTGCCGGTACCGACGATACTGGAAAAGGAACAGATCCATATCGGCGAGGCGGCAGTCCTCAAGCATCTGGCCGATTATTCGGCGCCGCGATTGGTTGAATACTTCGACGAAAACCCTTGCCGGCGTTATGAGCTGTTTCAAGATAAGATGGGCGCCTTGAAAAGTGTGGCTCCGGCGTCAGCCGAAGTGAAGCGGGAACGAGACCGTGCTCTGGGAGTCACGATCGAAGCTCAGTACACCGTCGGCGAGTACGACATCCTGATTCTTTCGGCCAAGGAGAGTAACGGTCTTGAAGTCTGGCTGAGCGAGAATGGCTATAAGACTCCCAATGGGGTATCAGCTGTCCTACAAAGTTACCTTAAGCAAAACATGAAGTTCTTCGTGGCGAAGATCAACCTTGGAGAACAGGCAAAACTGGGCTTGAACCATTTGCGTCCACTCCAGATTGCGTTTGAATCGCCCAAGTTCATGCTCCCAATCCGGCTAGGTACCGTGAATGCGGACGGAGCCCAGGAGCTCTTCATTTACTTTCTGACAAAACAGGGTCGCGTCGAGACGACAAACTATCGAACCATTCGCCTACCGGAGGCCCAGGAGATTCCGGTCTATGTGAAGGACAGGTTCGGGGACTTCTATCGCGATCTGTTCACACAACAGGTGAACCGCGAGAGCGAGCGCGGGGTTTTTCTGGAATATGCCTGGGACATGAACTGGTGCGACCCCTGTGCGGCGAATCCCCTCTCGACGGAAGAACTGCGCAGCCTGGGTGTATTCTGGCAGGAAACCAATGGACGAATCGGCAAAGGAATGCCGATGGCGCAGAATGTCTTCCTGACCAGACTACACGTCCGTTATGACGCAGCGCATTTTCCCGAAGACCTCGTGTTCCAAGAAACAACGGATCGGTCGAACTTTCAAGCCCGCTACGTCCTCCGCCATCCCTGGAACGGAACGGATGACTGTCCGGCGGCAACCGCCTATCGGCAACAGTTACGCGAACGCCATGAGAAAGAAGCCCAGACCCTGGCCAATTTGACGGGCTGGCAGATCAGCGAGATCAGAAAAGCCATGCAACTCGCATCGGGGCCTCTGATCGAGGAAAAGAAATGGTATGAACGGCTCTGGAATAACTAGAAAACACGGGTGAGGCCGGGAAGTCCCGGCCTCACCCCTTGAGTCTCGACGCCAGCCCTGCGGCTGACGCTGTTGTTCTAGCTGTGGATGGAGAGAGCGACTGAGGTTTGGTGTATGGACTGATAAGCGAAGACGACGCTGGTGCTCGTAGTCGCCGGTGTCTGCAACCGATTCGTTGATTCATCATCAGGAGTGCTCTTGAGCTCCCGCTCCGCTCTTAATTCTTTCACCAGAGTCTCACGAAGCTTTTCAAGAAACTCGGGAAGATATTTTCGGACCGTTCCTGACTCCGTCCTTGTTTCCCTCAACGTATCCAAAACTTGCTGAGCCAACGACAATGGTGGCGGCACATTCTGCGGCGGAGCGATCACACGTATCCCCTCCACCGGGCTGGCCACAGCCGATGCCGGGGTGGGCGCCGCAGCACCGGTGGACGAAGGCGGGATCACCGCATCCGTCGCAGGCGCTCCACCCGGGGTATCTGTCGAGGAGGTTGTTGAAATCGGAGCCTCCTGTCCGGTAGGCACAACGGGCCGGTCGGTCACCGCTGAGGCAATCTGCGCGGCCAGTACGGTGACTGACCGCTGGACATCCACATTCAGATCAAGGCCGGAGAGTGACGGCAGTTGCTCTAACCGTTCAGCCAACTTCGCCGTCTTGGCTAATCCTGCCTCATCATTTCCATGAAAGAAACTTCTAAAGATATTGGAAACTTTGCGAAATAGCTTTTCCAGATCCTTCAATTCCTGTTCATTCAAATCACCTTCAACCGTCACGCCAAATTCCTTCTTCAGCGTTGACTCGGCATACCTCGCTTTAAGATCAACTGTGGAGCCATCACCGGCAACATGCGATGAGTCGTTCACCGCGCGGAAGTCATATTCAAGGTCTGCCGTCAGGGTAATCGTATCCCCTTCCGCCGTTGTCACGCTGAGCCGCCCTGAGAGATCGCTGGAAACCGCGACTCCGCTCACTTGAGTATTCAACCGCTGGGGCCCTGCGCCATCGGATGATGGGGGACGAAAGAACTGTTTCGGATCAATTTGGCTCAGGGCTTGAACTGGCATAGGGCTTCTCCTCAACGAATGAACCGATGAGCATGATCGCGCTGATAGATATCCTATCGGCACCTCACCTGCTAATCTTTAGAATGTCTATGCTATAGTTAATACGTGGATCGAAGGCCGTTTCCTATCATAAAGGAGGCAATTCCATGAACACCCGCTTTCCCTGGTTTATGACCTTGGCCATTCTGGGCTTGCTGCAATCGACCGGCTGCACCCTCAAAGGGACCGTGAATCAAATTACCGATACTACGTCCAATGTGACCGGCACGACATCTGGAGCTGCCTGGTGGAATGAAGACGGCCAGATTACGCCGGGGTTCAAGGCCGCCGCATTTGCCACGATCAATCACCAGAATCTTCAGCAGGACATTTCTGCGGGCCGGGGCGAGTACCTGAACTCGATGGGGGACTTGCTGGGCGTGCCTCAAGAGCATCGATTGGCATTCTTTACTGCCGCTCAAGCAGGATATGCCAGGGCAGCCGAGCAGCATCGTGAAACCTTGCTCCCCTTTCTCCAGAGTACTGCACTGGTGACCGCGCCCTGACGGTGGCAACCGGTTTGGCGCTCTACGATGTCCACACCTACACCTGACAGGGCATTGCCGTTCAAAACGGTCTTCCACCCGACGGACTTCTCTGCCGACAGCCACATCGCCCTGATTCATGCCTTGAAACTGGCGCTTGTGGCCAGGGCCGATCTGTCGATGATGCATATTGATCCGGGCGCGGCGCGGGAGGATTTCGAGGATTTCCCACGCCTCAGTCCCATCCTCGAACGCTGGAATCTCCTCCCGCCGGACCGTCCCGAAGGACATGTCTCTCGATTAGGACTATCCATCTCGAATGTCCGGGCGGCGTCGAACAATCCGACTGAAGCGCTACTCCAGCACCTGGCAGACCACCCTGCCGATCTCCTCGTCATGGCGACGCATCAGTACGACGGATTCGATCGATGGCACCATCAGACCGTCGCAGAACCTGTGGCACGAGGCAGCCACACACCCACGCTCTTCGTCCCGACACATGTCGAAGGATTCGTCGTTGCAGAAACGGGGGAGCCGAAACTCCGTCGCGTGCTGATTCCCGTCAGTGAGAAACCCAGCCCTCAGACAGCCGTTGATATTACGGCTCAGCTGGCTCTGGCGCTGGGGTGTGACAAATTGACCGGCATCTTGATTCATATCGGAAGCGGCGCAATACCCCATTCGCTCGACTATCCCATGCTCAAGGGATTCGTCTGGCAGACGATGATCGGTCATGGGAATATCGTCGATATGATCCTCGGGATGGGAGCGGATTTCGATGTCGACTTGATCGTGATGACGACCGAAGGACATCATTCACTGCTCGACATGATACGAGGAAGTACGATGGAACGTGTGTTGCGGGGGGCGCGCTGCCCGCTCCTGGCGATCCCGGCGCGTTAGCCTCTTGCCGTTGCAAGGCCGACCGTGTTCGACACGCTCTCTCGTCCGACAACCACCCGTGCGATCCCGCCGTCCTTGAAGACCAGAAAGTTAGACGGGACGGCGGGAACGCGAGGCCCCGGTAGAATGATGCCGGTGAGATTGAGCGGATCGCAGGCTGAAATTTTGACTTCCTGAGCGAGTCCTCCCCCGTTGTTTCTCATAGCACGCAGGGATTCAATCGCCTCAGGCAACGCGAATTGTTCGCCGACAACACCGGACACGAATCGGCCTCCTCGCACCTCGCCAGCCATCTCCATCCGTCGATACTGGACCAGCAAATCCCGCCAGGAGGACACCAACGACTCACGAGCGAGCAAATCCCGAAAGACGACACCGTACCGACGCAACAATTGGCGAGCAATGTGCTCACTCACGCTCACAGCCGACAGCGGACAGCTCTCCGCTTGTCTGAGCAACGACCAGCGCCCGGCGGCGTGGCGAGGGCGGCGAGACCGCTCACGTCCTTCCGCCCGGCGGCGGTGAGGATCGATCAGAGCGCGGAGATTATCGAATCCATCAGCCGTCACCTGACCGGCTGCCACGAGTTCCCACAGCCCTTCTTCCACTTCGCTCGCCAGACGCCCGGTCACGCGCAGAAGATCGGTGAAGAAACTCGCGCCTCGCTCGTGGAGGGAGCGGCGAAGATCTTGTGCCACAGCACTAAGCCTCGCATACGGGTCGAGTCTCGTTCGAACAGGCTCGTCTTGGAGTGCCCCCAGCAACCACTCCCTCTCCTCGCGAGGAAAGATGCCGATCGGCGCGACGCTCGTCGGCACGATCCGGCGGGCTCGTTCCCCATGATCCTGCTCCGACATACGCGGATGGGGCGAGAGCCGCCCCCAACTCACCGCCCCACTCAAACAGAGCCGGTCCAATACCTCCGGTTCGTACTTTGACAGGCGTAGGCGTAGGAGGTGGGACTCCCAGGCGGATACGGCTGCTTCAAAGCCGGCCAGCTGGTGGATCACTGCCAAGACCCCGGCTTCTCCGTGCAAGCGAGATCCCGGTGCAACATGCTGCCACTGCAATAGGAAACGCATAAGCTCCGTCGCTGTGACCGCTTCAACTTCTTTGCGGAGCCTGCCGATGGTCAAGCGATGGATACGGGCCAATAAACGGCGGTGACACCACTCGAATCCGTGAGGGGTGAGGGGTGAGGGGTGAGGCGACAATTCATCCCCTTGGCGTATCACGGGTGACGGGTGACGGAACTGGCCGCGAAGCACTTGGCCGGATGCTTCGAGACGAAGCAATGCATGATCTACTTGCAAGGGGAGCAGACCCAGCCGATTTGAAAGCTCGGCTGCCGTCGTGGGACCGATGCTTTCCATCCACCCGAGCACAATCGCATCGAGTGTAGTCTCGTTACCCTGGGCACCCATCGACTCAATCTGCGTTCGTTTCTCCCCAGCTACCCAGACCCGTAACTCTTTCGCCTCGCCCCTTACGCCTAACCCCTCACCCCTCACGTTGAGTTGAACAGCGCGGCCGGACTCAACCAGGACGGGAAGATAGCCTACCCACTCCGTTGGGATCGGCTCAGGCAACCAGACCAAAGTCAGCAGCGCGTCGTGCAGCTCATCGGGGTCTCGGACAATAGGCCACGATTCTCGCCGCACAGTCTCGATCGCATCCGGATCAAGCGCGCCGATGTGTCCGGCTAGATCAGCCGGAAGCGTTCGCCGCATCTCCACGGCACGCGCGCGGCGCTCCTCCAGCGGCGCATCGTCGAGGAAGGCATAGGGATTGGCATTCAGGACTTCATGCGAGAATACGGATGGACTCGGCGTATCAATTGCCACACAACGGATTATTCCCGTTTCGATCTTCCGAAGCACATCGGTCAGCCCATCGAGATCCATCGCATCGGTCAGACAGTCTCGCACCGTTTCATTGACCAGTGGATGGTCGGGAATCTGCCTCGTCCGTTCGCCCACCATATTGTCCTGGCACGCGAGCGCGTCCGGAAACACAGCCGCCAGCAGATCTTCAGCCTTCATCCGCTGAATCTGAGGCGGAACTTTCTTGCCATTGGAAAAACGAAGCAGCGCGAGCGCCCGCGATGCGTTCCATCGCCAGCGGGTCATAAACATCGGCGCTTGAAGCACGGCTTGAATCAAAACTTCGCGCACGGAATTCGAATGGAGATAGCCGAACACCGACTCCAATGGAAAACTGTGCCGCTCGCCGAGTGAAATCACCAGGCCATTGTCCGTCGCAGCCGCTTGCAGCTCGAAATCGAACGCCACACAGAACCGTTTCCGCAGGGCCAACCCCCATGCGCGATTGATCCGCCCGCCGAACGGCGCATGAATCACCAGCTGCATGCCGCCGCTTTCATCAAAAAACCGCTCGGCAACAATCGTCTCTTGCGTCGGCATCGTCCCCAGCACGGACTTGCCGGCCAGAATATATTCAATCGCCTGCTGCGCGCCGCGTTGATCAAGTGCGCATTTATGGTGAAGCCAGCGAAGAGCTGAGTGCTGAGGAGTGATTGCTGAGGACAGGCTGAGATCTGAAGGAGAGACGCTCTCTGCAATTTCCTGCCGGAGTGCGGCTACTTCAGCCGACAGTTCCGCCGTGCGCGAAGGCGCTTCGCCTCGCCAGAATGGAATATTTGGCGGCGCGCCGTGCGCGTCTTCCACACGAACCTTCCCGGACTCAACGCCCTTGATGCGCCAGGACGTATTCCCCAATAGCATGATATCGCCGGCCAGACTCTCCACCGCAAAGTCCTCATCGACCGACCCCACGACCGTACCGTCCGGTTCGGCCACAACAACGTAGTTCGCCGTATCGGGAATAGCGCCGCCGGAGGTGATCGCCGCCAGCCGCGCCCCGCGCCGACCCTTGAGGCGGTGATTGATCCGGTCATGAAACAAATAGGCGTGGCCCCGCCCGCGCTGTGTGGCAATCCCGTCGGCCAGCATCCGAATCACCTCGTCAAAGTCCTTCTGCGCCAGCTCGCGATAAGGATAGGCACGCCGGCACAACGCGAACAACTCGTCGTCCGACCACGCCTGGCTTGCGGCAGCGGCGACGATCTGTTGGGCAAGGATATCGAGCGGGGCCGGCGGCACAGTAATCCGGTCAAGCATTCCCTGTCTGATGGCGCGCACCAGCGCCCCACACTCGAGCAATTCATCCCGCGTCATGGCGAACAGACGCCCTTTGGGAATCGCTTTGACCCAGTGGCCGGCGCGGCCGATTCGTTGTAAACACGTCGCAATCGCCCGCGGCGAACCGATCTGGCACACCAGATCGACAGTGCCGACGTCGATGCCCAACTCAAGCGAGGCCGTCGCAATAACCACGCGCGTCTTGCCGGCTTTCAACCGTTCTTCCGCCGAGAGACGGATCTGTCGCGAGAGGCTGCCATGATGAGCCGCCACGGCATCGGGCCCTAAGTCAGTCAGGCGTTCTTCCAGGTAGTGGGAAACCCGCTCCGCCAGCCGGCGTGTATTGACGAACACCAATGTAGAGCGATGCTGCCGGACCAGCTCGGCCACACGATCGTAGACATCGGACCAAATCGCATTCGTGGCGATGGCGCTCAATTCATCGTTCGGAACTTCGACGGCTACATCGAGTTCGCGGCGATGACCTACATCGATGATCGTCGGGCGGGCGCGGGCTCCAACCAGAAACTCAGCGACCAGTTCGATCGGCCGTTGCGTCGCTGACAATCCGATACGTTGCGGCTTGACGAGCGTGAGGGCTTCCAGCCTTTCCAGCGAGAGCGCCAGATGAGCGCCGCGCTTATTCGGCGCCAGCGCATGAATTTCATCCACGATAACCGTTCGAACCGTCTGCAACATCCGTCGACTTTTTTCCGCCGTCAGGAGTATGAACAGAGATTCCGGGGTTGTGACCAGAATATGCGGCGGGCGTTTGAGCATCTGCTGGCGATCCGTCATCGGTGTGTCCCCGGTTCGGACCAGAACACGCAGTTCCGGCATCAATAATCCGGCCTGTAACGCCGCATGGCCGATTTGGGCGAGCGGTTGCTGCAAATTCTTTTGAATGTCGTTGCTCAGTGCCTTGAGCGGCGAGACATAGAGCACCTGCGTCTGGTCGTCGAGCCCACGGGCGAGAGCCTGCTTGAAAAGACTATCGATACAGGAGAGAAAGGCTGCGAGTGTCTTGCCCGATCCCGTGGGCGCCGCGATCAGCGCATCCGATCCAGATTGAATCGCAGGCCAAGCCTGGACTTGTACGTCAGTAGGCTGCCCGATATGGTATTCGAACCAGTCGGAGATGAGAGGATGAAAGGGAGTGAGCGGCATGGCACGGGATCGTACCACACCAATTGAAGAGACTCTATTGGCTCAGAAGGAGACGTACAGGGAAGCGGGATACGCAGCTAGCTGCGATAGTTTCGCAACCGGCTGTATTGCGGTTAGTGCGTAAAACTTATGGTCGTCCGGGCGTAGCAATTCCTACTGGAGTGGTCCCGGCTGGAAACACTGCGCCTAACGAAACCAGTGCGCCAGTACCGGCTGTAATTCGATAGCCAGAGACATTGCCACCACCACCGCTGTTTGACACGTACACAAATTGGCCGTTTGGTTCTACTGTAATGCCGCTTGGTGTTGTCCCTGCTGGAAAGGGTGATCCAGTCACTGCTGTTAATTCGCCTGTCGTCCCATTGATCGTAAAGGCGGCCACATTGCCCCCTCCATTCGATGCAAATAGAAATTGGCCATTGGGAGATACGGTAAGACTATTGGGCGTTGTTCCTCCCACTGGCGCAGGATTTGGATTGAGGCCTGTCGAGGGTATAAGTGTCAGCGCACCACCTCCCCCAATTGTGAACGCCGACACATTGTCGGACCCTTGATTGCTCACATAGAGAAACTGTCCGTTCGGTGACACCGTTACCGCACTGGGACTTGTTCCAGTAGTTGCATAAGGCGAAGCCGGTGGTCCTGCAACAGGAGTTAAGGCTCCCGTCGTCCCATTGATTGTGAACGCCGACACGTTGTTCGACCCTTGATTGCTCACATAAAGGAACGCCCCGTTCGGCGATACGATCACCCCACTTGGCGACGTTCCCGCTCCCACAGCGGCTCCGACTGAAGTCAATGCCCCCGTCACCCCATTGATGGTGTAAGCCGATACAGTTCCGTTGCTGCTCGTCACATAAAAAAACTGCCTATTCGGCGATACCGTCGCAGCTGTAGGGTTGGCCTCTGCATCGAATGGTGATCCACCCACTGGTGTCAGCGTACCTATTGCGGTATCCACTGTGAAGGCAAGCACATTATTCGTGGCTTGATTCAACGTGATATATGCAAAAGAACCATTGGGTGATACAGCAATTGCGGTTGGTGCAGCAGCCCCTAATGCGACTGGAGATCCGACAACTGTCAATGCTCCGGTCGTGCCATTGACCGTATACGCTTGTACCTCGTTAGGTCCTGAGCTTACTACATACGCGACTGGTACTGTTCCTCCCCCAAATCCTCCCTCCCCACCCCCTCCGTCCGGACAACCGGTAAGAAGTAAGGCCAACGGCAGCGCAATCCATGACCACGTTCTTGTGTTCATCAGTGACCTCTGTAGGTTGCAATCGGCATAAGAACCATCGTCTTGCTTATAACACGATGGGAAAAGTATGCCAATACAAACGAGAGTTTTCGGTTGTAGTTACGACACGTGCCTAGGGACGTCCTGGTGTCGCGATGCCTGACGGGCCGGTCCCGGCGCGAAAGGGATTGCCCAATAGTGGATTTACCGGGACAAGCAAACCGGTGGATGTGGCAATTGTATAGGACGACACAGTTCCTCCACTGTTTGCCACAAACAGCACTTGCCCATCCGGCGAAAGTGTTACAGCCACAGGGCTTGTTCCTGCCGGAACAGGGTTGAGGTTGCCTGATGATGGAGGCACGAGAGTCAGCAAACCACCACCGCCGATAGTGAATGTCGTCACATTCCCTCCGCCGTTTGCCGAGTAGAGAAATTGCCCGTTGGATGAAACGATGATTCCGTTTGGAACCGTCCCTCCAACCGGGATCGGGTTCGGGTTACCTGCTGTCGATGGAACTTGCGTGAGAAGCCCGTTCGATCCGACCTGAAACGCGGCGACGGTATTGGAGCCGCTATTGGCCACATAGAGAAACGATCCATTGGGCGAAACCCTGATGCTCTTAGGAGATGTCCCTCCGGTCGGAATTGGATTGGGATTAGCCCCGGTCGCAGGGACCAGCGTCAGCAGCCCGCTTGCTCCGATCTGAAACACTGTGATGACATTGGAAGTACTGCTGGACACGTAGAGAAATTGACCATTGGGGGAAATAGCCATGCTCGAAGGAGCATCTCCTTGAACCGAAACGGGATTGGTAGTGGCTCCAGTTGGAGGGACCAACGTGAGCGCTCCTGCATCTTCAATGGAAAATGTCGTCACGGTATCAGAGCCGCGATTAGCGACGTACACAAACTGGTTGTTCGGTGAGACGGCGAGCGCCACAGGATCCATGCCGACCGAGGCCGGATTGGGATTGGTTTGAGTAGACGGCACGCGTAAGAGTTTGCCATCAGTCGCCACTCGAAATGCTGTAACGGCATTGCTGGCCCCGGCGTTCGTCACAAATGCGAAGAATCCATTGGATGACACTGCAATTGCCGATGGATCCGCAATTTGAGGAAAGGGAGATCCGGCAATCGCTGCCAGTGTTCCAGTGGCCGGATTAATGGAATACCCCGACACATCGTCGGAACCGCGATTTGCGACATAGACGATCGATGTCGTGCCGACTCCTCCAATCGCGCCAAAGCCCCCGCCTCCATCGCCATCCCCACAACCACTTCCGGCGAGAAGCACGCACATCGACAGCGCGAACCATGATGGTTGCCGTCTCTTCATCATCGCCTTGCAGTCCTTCTCGTATGATTCTATACCATTCCGGAATGCTTAGAACAATTACCGCATGATCTCCTGCTCGTTCCTGATCACATCGCTTCTCCATCAGATGCTCATCCTGTCGCCAAACACATTGCAACGGGAGCGCAATGATTTCAATAGACACTGCCTCCATCTCGCTGGCACACTACCCATTCATTTGGAGCCTGTTCGGCTTGGCTACATCTCTTGTTATTCTTGGCTCAGGTTATACCGCTCGCTTTGTACTTCCGCTTGCTGAGCGCCTCTATCCCCGCATCCTGGCAACCAGCCGCAATCCCGACCACCATCTGGCCTCTCTTTCGCCAAACAGCCGAGTACGATTCGATCTCAGCGACCGCACAACTTGGCAGAACATTCCACCGGACGACGATCTGCTCTGGTGCTTTCCCGCCGAGCCGTTAGAACTCGTTCAAGATTTTGCCAAAAGACTCGGTGTGCCGTCCCACCGACTTGTAGTGCTCGGCAGCACATCGGCCTATGGAGCCGGCGATATGGAGACTGATCCCCCCTCATGGACGGACGAAACCGCGCCGATTGATCTCAGTAAATTGCGTGTGCAGGGCGAAGAGTACTTGCGGGAGAAACATGGCGCGGTTGTACTACGCGTGGCAGGCATCTATGGGCCTGGCCGCAATCCGCTTGACTGGATCAAGAAAGGCCGCGTCGGTCTTTCACGCAAATACGTCAACCTGATTCACGTCGAAGACTTGGCCGAAATTTGCCTCACTGCATTGGAACGAGGCCTGCCCGGGGAGGCCTACAATGTCAGTGATGGAACGCCACGTAGGTGGAAAGATATTTGCCGCATGGTCCAGGATCGTTGGGGCATTCAGCCATCGGTCGACATCAATGATGCTTCAATCGGCAAACGCATCGCGAACGGCAAGCTCCTGTCGCTGCTGAGCTCCGCCCAGAAATCGTTGGCCCATGTTGACCTCTACCGATCGCTGGAGCAACTCCACTCCGAAAAGGCAGCTACCTGAGGAGCGCCATCACGGTGAGACTCACCAGCAGGTTGTTGACCGCATGCGCGATCATACCGGGAATGAGACTCCCCGTCTTTTCGTAGATCCAGGCCCATAAGAATCCGCTCCAGAGCACGCTCACGAATCCGATAAGTCCATAGCCGTGCGCCAGCGCGAAAATACTTGCACTGAGGAGCGCTGCCGGCACGAAGGAGAACCGGCGGCGGAGCACGGCAAACAGGAGGCCGCGAAACGCCAGCTCCTCGAAGACCGGAGCAAAGATGACGTACTCCAGCAGACTGACAGTCAGAGCCGATCCTGAGGCCCATACGAGGTTGGGATCAAACCATTCCGTCCAATGATTGGCCAGATCCAGCCACTCCGCCACACGTCCCATCACCCACTCGCCCCAGAGACCAGCGGCAATAACCGCAAGGACAGCCCCGATCAACGGACTGAGAGTTGCACGATCAATGTGTAGGCCGAACCCGCTCCTGAAATCGAGTTCAGTCGGTTTGAGCAAATGTATATAGGCTAGAGCCAGTAAGGGCAGATTCGCCAGTGGAATGGCCAACGCCCGTAACGACGCATGTTCGATAGGGGGAAAGGACAAAAACACCATCGTAATCAACGCGCCGAGTGCCCCGCCTCGCAAGAGCACCGCCGTGCCGATCCCGCCGGACCAAGGCGGTGGAACACCAGGCACATGCACACGCAACGCCTCCGTCTGTCGGTTGCGCAGCCACACGAGACTCAGGAGCACGGCGGAACCAATGAACAGGCAGGCAATTTCGAAGATCATCAACCGCTCTGACCGATCCTGAAGCCACTTGCCTCGCACCTCCCGCTGCCGGGCTACTGACGCCAGTAGCACCTGATCGCCGGCTTGCTGAGCCAATCTGGCGGCCAAGCTATTGTAGAACCACCCCGCCGGTAATGTTTCGGCCAATGCCGCCTGCAACTCTCCCACCCGTTCAGCTTTCACGGTCGGACCGCCATAGGCCGCCTCAATCCATTGTCCGAACAGAGGCATTGGCGCCGCAAGGTTCTGCCACGTCTTCGCTTCATCCAACGCATCCTGTTTCTGCCCAAACTCTCCTTGAAGAATCGCCAGGCGCAACTTGGACAAGGGATCACCGGTGGCCTGCGCAAGTTCCCGGTACCAGTCAATCGCCTGGCGCCGCTCTTTTTCGCTGCTGCCGAGGGTCCACTCTGTAAGCCGCTGCTGCCAGACAGGCGCACGGTGCAGGCCGTCTTGCGCTTCCATCATGCGGCTGACCATTAATTCGAGAGCGCGATCGGGTGCTTCGATCCGGTCGAGTTTTGGAAATGTGGCAGAAGACCAGAGGATCGTCCCAATGGTCGCGAGCAAAATGACTGCTGAGAATACGTTCACGACACGAGAGAATTCGGATTGAAACGGCTTGGTAAAACGACCCGATAGAGGCCGTGCGTCAATCTCTTCCGGCTCTTGTGGTTGGTCAAATTGTACGGTGTTGTCAGCCATGTCCGGCGACTATATCATGTGTTATTGCCCACGCTATACCCCTCAAAATAGCTACTCTGCATGACCCGGCCCATATGGATTTCTTCTCCGACCATGTGCGCCTGATGCATTTCGCACATAGCCTCCTGGAGTAGACTTAGCTTATACTATCGTTGCTAACCACGCAGGATTCCAGGGTTTCAACAACGGCGCAGCTCTGCACGCAGCAGCTGGCGCCGATAGCGCACGAAGGTAAGTCATGACAATTGCGATTCAACATGTCCGTCTCATCAATGGGATCGGAGGCGTCGTCGATCGCGCCACCCTGATCATTCGCGGCTCAAAGATTACGGCTATCGGGCCTAGCCGTGAGGTCCGAATCCCATCGGGCTGTACACGCATCGACGGCCGTGGACTGGCCGTGATGCCCGGCCTGATCGACTGCCACGTGCATTTGTGTCTGGGGGGAGAACCGGACGTGGTCGCCGCTGTGGAATCGGAGCCCGCCGCCTATACTCTCTTAAAGTCAGCGCGCCACGCTCAGGCGACGATCGAGGCAGGGTTCACCACGGTGCGCGACGTCGGCTCGCGGGACCACTCCATCTTTGCACTCAAGCGCGCCATCGAGGCCGGCCTGATGCCTGGTCCTCGTATCGTCGGCGCCGGCCTCGTCATCTGCATGGTCGGCGGGCATGCCAGATTTATCGGCCGGGAAGTGGCGGGAGTCGAAGAGGTGAGATCTGCTGTCCGTGATCAGATTGCCGCAGGAGCGGAGGTGATCAAGGTCATTGCCTCGGGGGGAGTCCTGACGCCCGGTACCTCGCCGGACCAGGCCCAGATGACAATTGAAGAATTGCAGGCGGCCGTCGATGAAGCCGCACGAGCCGGGAGAAAAGTTGCGGCCCATGCCCATGGCGCATCCGGCATGAAGCCGGCTATTCGCGCAGGCGTCCATTCAATCGAACATGCGACATTGCTGGATGAAGAAGCCGCCGATTTGTTTGAAGCGAACGGGGTCTATATGGTTCCGACCCTATCGGCCCTCTCCACCACAGCGGCTTGCCGGCGGGGATGCGGCATTCCTGACAGCGCTCGCGACAAGGCAAAGGCCATGACAAAACGCCATCAAGTGAGCTTCAAACAGGCCTACCGCCGCGGGCTTTTGATCGCCATGGGCACGGATGCAGGAACACCGTTCAACTACCACGGCGACAATGCGCAGGAGCTGGAGCGGATGGTGGCGCTCGGCATGACACCGATGGACGCGATGATTGCCTCCACATCCGCCGCGGCGAATCTTCTTGGGATTCACGCCTCAGTGGGCACGCTGGCCAAAGGAATGGAGGCCGACTTAGTTCTGATCGACGGCAATCCGCTCAAACGGATTGATGTGCTACGAGACCGGGACAAGATTGTGGGCGTGATGAAGGCCGGCAAGTTTGTGTCGGGGCCGCTGGTGAGAACATAATGTTTTGACGACAAAGTCCGGCAGTGATGATCGGATCTCACTGCCGGACTCGCCGCCCCTGGTCGGGCCTCACAAGGGAGTGGGTTGCTGAATAAAGCCGCCCAGCCTTTCCCGACCTGGGACTTGCTGTAGGTGCTCAGCAAATCTGTGTTGTCCTCGATGCGCCGCGCGTCAATCCTTGCAACGGCCCAGCGCCATCATTCTTCGAAGCCGCTGGGCGGCTACTGGCCCAACTGAATACTGACCACGATCGCGCCCATGACGTCATTGAGCTTGAAGTCCCGCTTTGGGCTGTCCGGATGGGCATTATGGCAACCCGCACAAGCCGGAGTGACTGCCAGGTCGGCATAGACCGCTTCAAAATATCGGGTGTCGCCGACCTTCGTGACGCCCGTGTAGGGACGATCAGGGTTCGTCACGACAGCGCCGAGCCCGATACTTTCAAGCGCGTTCGCCGCCATATTGCGTTTATTGATCGGCCAAAAGCTGATCAACCGATACTGCACCCCCAGGCCTTTCTTGCCGACGTAGCGTCCGGATTCCAGTAGGAATTGAGCCGGAAGGGGCAAGGTATTTCTTTCATCCCATTTCTCCGACACCGCGACGACCCCTTTTATTTGCATCCGTTCCACGGCATGCTTGGTATACACCTCGCGGTCGGCTGCGATGACCGCGTGGATATAATCGGCCACCGTCTCGATCGGGAGGTTGATCGATGTGGCCCCAGACAAAGCCCGAGCCGGCCACAGCACCGTCGCGCCTCCAATTGCACATCCCAGTACGACTCCCCG
The DNA here is from genome assembly GCA_002083405.1 of Nitrospira sp. SG-bin2. Lineage (GTDB taxonomy): Bacteria > Nitrospirota > Nitrospiria > Nitrospirales > Nitrospiraceae > Nitrospira_D. The sequence continues at coordinate 31,375 of LVWT01000019.1, forward strand.
CAGCAATTTGTTAGAGGATGTCATAGCGCCCTCCTTATGGTGAACGAATGGCTGCTATCAGCCAATCCGACTTGACCGTTCCTAACCTGTCCAGCTTCAAGCCGAGCTTGTATTCACGCATGTAGTCCATCGAAAGAGTTCCCTGGTTTGGTGCTTGCTACGTAGAAATAGCAATTTCTATACTCTCACCGGCGCGCTCCACTTCAATCCGACGAGGCGAACAACTATCACAAAAATCATGAGCTTTCGCATGAACTCGCGTAGCCAGGGTTGGCCGTTTTCAACCGACTGTATCGAATCGGTTGAATCAGAACCTATGCGGGTGCATCGGAATCGATTCACCTGACTCGGTTCATCGTCCTGTGCTCATGTGGACGCTCAATCAGCGCAGAGGAGCCCCACTGTGGCAACAGTGACCCGATTCCAAGCACTTCCCCTTGTCTATTTCTTTTTCCCTCTTTTCATCTCCAACCTTGGTGGTCCCGATTTCTTTAGGATTAGAATCTGCACGGTTGAATATGAGTCCCTGCCGGTCGCGGAGCTGCGGGGCGAGTCGAAGACTGAACGGGACGCGGAATTGCTGTATCTCAGGGAGGAAATCGTGTCGATCGTGGCCTGCCATGAGCAGCCGATCTGCAGGCGCCATCGAACGTCTATGTGATTACCGACGAAGATATCCGCCGGTCCGGCGCGCGGGATCTACCAACTGTGCTTCGCCGTATTCCGGGTCTGGAAGTCGTGCAGGTCACGGGGGCCGACTTTAACGTGAGCATGCGGGGAGATAACCAACTCGTCGCCAACAAATTGCTGGTACTTGCGGACGGGCGGTCCATCTATGTCGATGTGCAAGGAAGTGTGTTCTGGAAGACGATCCCGTCACCTTGCCGGAGATCAAACGAATCGAGGTCCAGAAGGGTCCCGCCTCGGTCCTCTACGGCTTCAATGCCTTTGATGGCATGATCAACATCATCACGAAATCGCCGGAAGAGATGAAGGGCGCGACCGCTCAGTTCGGAGGAGGGGCCTATGGCACAATCAGCAGTGCCGCCGTCTATGCCAACAGTTATAAGAATTTGGCCTTACGTCTCTCCTATGGTCACGATCAGACCCAGCAGTGGCGGGACGGCAGCGAGCTTACCTATCGCGACAACAAATTCAATGTGCAGACAGAATATACCCTGGAATGACGCTATCGCCGTTCATAGAACAACTCCAACGCCGAAGCGATGCCGTGGATGCGGCCATTCTGAAAGGCCGCATCCAGTTGATGACGGAGCGTTCGCACCCCGGCTTGATCGCCGCGCTTCGCCACCCCCTGTGACAGCATCATTTCCGTGGCGACTTCGACCAGACGCTGTTTTCGCCCATCCATATCGTCCGTCACGAAGTCATTGATGATCTCTGCCGCGCGCGCGGCGACCACTGATTCCAAGAAAGAATCGTAGCCCTGTTTCGCCACCGTCCGTTCACGGATGATATTCAGTTCGGCCTTCACTCGCGTTACATCCTTCATCAGGACCGCAAAGAGTTCTTTTCGCCCTTCATCGAAGAGCTTCGCCTCCATCTCACCGAGAATAACACTTGGATCGATAACATCGGCTCGCGGTTCGTCCGCCCAGAAAAGCCGGTCGTAGCTTCGGCGTTTCTCAGCATCCCCGACGATCTCATAGGCGGCGTTGATCTCCCGGATCTTTGATTCGGCATCTGCGCTGTCGGGATTTCTGTCCGGATGGTGTTCGAAGACAAGCGCCCGGTAGGCCTTCTTAATCTCTTCCTCAGACGCCTCGCGAGAAACGCCGAGGACTCGGTAGTAATCCATCCGCGACATGGGAATGGACTATACCATGGGGGTTCCGGAGCCTTCACTCTCACATCGGATGGACACAAATCATGTGCCGGCACCCTTGACTTGCATAACCCCCTGCTTATCTACAGGCCATGGATACGACACAAACTCCACGCATACTCTCTCATGATGAGCGAAAGGCAGCTGAGGCGGCGTTTGCAGGCCGTGCATTCAATCCTGCCTGGTCTGAATCCGCCAGAAAAGTCTATGACGGGTTGATGCACGCACTGCCAACTCTGCCGGATGAGATAATTCCTGCATCAAATCAGGTAGTTGAGCATGAGAATACCACGAGTGAAACGGCTCCTCCGATCCCGGTGACGGAGGGCATCCATCTCGAACTTGCTGGAAAACCAGAAGAAACGCCACAAGTCAAGAACCAGGTCTCAGCCGGACAGGTGAGTGAAAACCGGCAGCAGGCTATTCAGGCCGGCATATTGATCGACGTGACTGCAGATGCCAAAAAGCTCGGCCTCACCTTTCCCGTGACGATCACGAAACCACTGTGGGAAGTAGGCATTGCTCCGTTAGCCACCATGTCTGAGGAAGATAAGAGCGCGCGAGTGCGCGACGTGCTCATGGCCTTTCGTCTCCGTCTGGCCGGGCAGACAACACTCTCGCCCTTGATCGACTTTCCGGCCATGTTAGCCATGCCGCCAGGCGCAGTGCCGCAGCCAGTGCCGTTGTTTGCGCTGATCCAGCCCGACGAAGAAAACCGGGCCATGGCTACGCTGCTGCTGCCCAATGAAGTCGCGACGTCGATCGTTCCGATGAACTAACCGATTTGGCCTGCCCCACTTCTATCTCATAACATTTTCCCGAATCTCATCGACAACAAAAACTGGATCGAGACTATTTGGCTCGCTCTGATGTTGCAACACCAGTCTTGCCTTCGTTCGAAACCACGCACTCCAGTCGTTCCAATCACCCCAATACCTGCCAGATCGATATTCCTCTGTAGTCCACTGCTCCAACTTGAACACTGCATATCCTTCTCGGTCTGCGAGTTTCACACCTTGCCTGAGCAGATCAATTGGAGAGAGTGGCAAGCGGCTCCATTGCACAATCCCAAACACTCCAGGTACGTCTTCCGTAATTTCGGTGTCCAACAAAGAGTTTTTACGCTTTGTCCACGACGGTCCAAGCGCAGAATCATCGAGTAGCACAGGTACACGCCAGCGAGTAAACCGGTGCTCATTGGCCGTGGTAGTATCGGGGGAGGCCCCCCCCTCCTTGTCGCTTAGCTAGCTCCGCATTACTTTTTATGAGCGTTGTTATAAGTGTAGTGACTTCGCACACCTGCCCCTCAGAACCTACAATCGAAACCTTATCGTCAGCAAGGAGCCTGATCAGAACTTGTGCGCTAGGAATAAACCCCCGGATTGCTTGGCCATGACTTTTGCCTACACTTACCCGCCACGATTGATTCGAATCATCTCTGTGCAGGATCACGAACTGCTTTACGCCCCTATTCCTTGCCAATTCAGCAGATCGATAGAGTACGTAATCGTGGGCCATCTCTATCCATTCCTCATGCGACAGGCCTCGCCATGACCGGGCAGCATCGGAATTGAACCCTTGATAAGTAATGAGACATGTGCGTTCATCAATCTGATAGTCGGAATAGCCCTGCTGAGGTTCAAGTTTAAAGCCACCCGCAGCAATCGGCTGATATCGAGGACGGCTAGGTGAAGAGCACGCAACCAAAGCAAAAAGAATGGGCAGCATTAGCAACAAGCCGATTCTGCTAATCCACAACGGATTTGTAAGACAACCTGTTTGTTCTATTCTTTTCTCTGCGGTCACCATTCGCACTGGCCAGCCTCCTGCTGCCCAATGAAATCTTGGCAACAATTATCCGGATGAACTATGCAGGGTCCTTTCCGCGAGATCCATCTCTATCCCTCTGCACGGTTCACCGTGGCAAAAGGACGCCGTTTGTGTTCACACGTGACGAAAGCTCATCAACTTGAAAGACTGGCTCAAGACTTGAGGGCCCCTTTTGATGCTGTAATCCCACCTGAATCGTGTCCCGAAACCAGATTTTTTTACCGTATTGTCGATTCCCGCCAACATGCTCCTCTATGGTCCATCGCTCTAAGGTAAACGCCTCATACCCCTCACGTCTGGCAAGTGTGAGACATCGCAAGAGCATCTCAATGGGAGAGATTTGATCCGATGCCCAGACAGTGATAGTGAACTTCCCAGGTGCCATTTGAGTCACCTGAGCATCGGTCTGAAATTCAATGTATTGTTTGCTCACTGCACCCTCGGGCACCTCTCCAGGGACAGGCACGGAATCATATGCACTACTCGACGAACGCCAACGATCAAATATTGGATAACTGTATTGTCCGGTGGGGTTAGGTGATACTTCCGCACCCCGAGCAGACGCTAATCCATTATTTTCTTGAGCGAGGCTTATTAATACGGCGTCAGCTGAATAGACACGATGGTCATCTTTTACCTGCGCCTCTGTATTTGTCTCCACAATTCTGATCATGATCCACGCTCCTGGCGATACCCGTAAGTGCTCCCTGGTGCGATACTTGCCGGATCCGCTGGCAGGAACATACCCAGTAGCGTACCAATCATCTTTGTATAAGATGACAAATAATTGTTGCCCCTGTGCCTTGGTAAACTCTGCTGCACGATAGAGGGCATATTGCTGCGCACCCTTCATCAAACTTTTCATAGAACGGACGCGCCAGATACCGGTCAAAACTGGATGATCCGGCATATAGTTTGAGTAGCCGATAAGGTAGGTCTGGCGATCGATCTGGTACTCAAAGTACCCTTGGTATTTGTTCCAGTGGCTGCCCTGGGAAATGGGCTGATAGAGTGGATGCGACCGAAAAGTACACGCCTCCATCGCTACCAGAACCACCAACAGCAAAAACGATTGGATGATTCGCATGGGCCGTAGACCCATTCTCTTACGCTCCAACGAGTTCCCGTTGAATCATGATGGCAGTTATAGCTTCGAAACGATCTGACGGACCAACTGCCTCTCTTCTGCCTCCGTCTTTACTTCTCCGTTCAGCCTTGAGTCGAGGAGTCGATCGAGGATCTTCTTGAATCGAGGCCCAGGTTTCAGCCCCATCGCCTTCAGGTCGGCACCGGTCAGAATTGGCTTTACGTGTTGATAGGTCGTCAGGAATGCCGATACCTGGCGCTTCACCGAATCGCCTTTGCTCTTGGCCATGAGGCTGAGCAGCACTTCGTCAGAGAGACCGGACAACAGGCGATAAATCTCCGCCGGCTTGAGGACTGTTTTACCCCCAAGCCTACGGATCACGGCATGGCAGCCGGCGCGGGCCATTTTGAGCTTGGCGGTTTCCGGTTCTGAAAAGGGAAATCGTTTGAGCACTTCTGCCACCGCACGTTCCGGCAAGACCTCCAACAGTCCCATCGTATAGACCAGCCACGGCTCCATCTTCCGGTCGAGATACAGCAGCTGATACCAATCCACGGCCTGCTCAATGGCATCCAACAGTGCCTTCAACCGATTGGTCCACATCAACTTGGGATGGATAAACTTCAGGAGATCCAAATCCGCCAAACGCTGAACCGCATGTTTCGGCTCCCGATCACCCAGCAACAACTTTAATTCTTCCAGCACGCGATGGCCGGACAGCCGCTGAAACAAATTCATCTTCACAGCCCCGGCGATCAGGGCGGCCGTATCCCGGCCCAAATGGAATCCAAACCGCTGCTCGAAGCGAATGGCGCGAAACACCCTGGTCGGATCTTCAACGAAACTCAACCCGTGCAACACCCGAACGACCTTGTCATTCAAATCCCGTTGCCCGCCGTAGAAATCCAGAACCTCCCCAAAGCCCTTTTCGTTCAACTGGACAGCCAGCGCATTGATTGTGAAATCACGCCGGTAGAGATCCTTCTTGATCGAACTCTGCTCGACCGTCGGGAGGGCTGTGGGATACTCGTAATACTCTGTTCTTGCGGTGGCCACATCGAGCGTAAACCCATCCGGCAACAGGAGGACCGCGGTCCCGAACCGCTCATGCACCTTCACCCGCGCATGCAGCACCTCGCCAAGCTTGCGCGCATAGGCGATCCCATCTCCTTCCACCACCAGGTCCAGGTCTAAATTCTGGATATTAAGGAGCAGGTCCCTCACACAGCCGCCGACAACAAAGAGTGCGACATCGGAACGATCAGCCAACCGCCCCGCTTCTTCAAGCAAGCTGACCACGTCCCGCGGCAAACGCCTCCGAAGCAATCCTTTCACGTTACGATGCGACCCACCCACCTCACTCTCCGGTTCACCCGGGTGAATGGTCCTCTTCCTGGCTGTCTTCAGCACATCGTCGTGCAAGGTCCGCAGCAAGTCCGTCCTGGTAATGACGCCGATAACCGTGGCGTCCCTCATGACCGGCACAAAGCGCTGGTTCCGTTCGATCATCGTGATCTCGATGTTATGAAACGGGGTGTCCGGCTGTGCCGTATAGACATCGGCCTGCATGATAGTGCTGACGGGATTCTTGCCCAGCCGGTGAAACAAGGCCTTCTGAATCAGCTCCCGGCTGACGATTCCGGCAAAACGATCCTTCTCATCGAGCACAGGAAATACATTCACACCGTAATTCGTCATCTGTTGCCCGGCCTCGCTGATGGTGGTGTCCGCGTCGACCGCTTTGACCGGTCGTGTCATAACATCTTGAGCCAGCAAAGTCGGGCGATACTGGGTCGTGAGCAGTTGAACGATCCGCTCCTTGACCTCCGCCAAGGTTTGTGTTTTGACTGTGGCGGCTGCCGCCACGGCATGCCCCCCACCGCCGAACTCGCGGGCAATCCATCCGACATCGATCTCAGGTCTGCGGCTTCGGCCGATTACCTGCACCCGATCTTCCATCATGACTGCCACGACGACGGCATCGACTCCCTGCATGTCGGCCAGCATATGCACCACGCCGGCCGCCTCTCCATGACAGCGGTCGATTGTGCTGGTCGCTACCAATACCTTATGCCCTTCCAGATAATGGACGTCGCTGTGTTCCAGGAAATCGTTCAACAACGCAACGGCATCCGGATCGAGGGGGCGACGCAGGGTGTCTGAGATCATGTTCAGGTCTGCGCCGGAGGCGAGGAGAAACGCGCCGGCCTCCAGATCTCGATCGGTGGTTGAGGAAAAAGCAAACGAGCCGGTCTCTTCGTAAAGCCCCAGCGCAATGACGGTTGCCTCGAACGGGGTGACCGCAATCTGCCGTTGGCGGAGCACTTCTACCAGAATCGTCGTCGTGGCACCGACCGATTCCACGACGGACTGCGTCGAGCGACCGGCATAGGGTGAGTCGTGATCGACATGATGATCAAACACCACGACTTCGACGGATGGATTCTCGACGCATGATTTGAGCGCGCCGATTCGATCAGGCTCCTGGGTGTCGACCAATATCAACTTGGTCACTTGAGCGAGGTCGACGTCTTTGAGTTTGGTGATGCCGAGATCGTGCACGGCGAGAAAGTTCCGCAGCGACTCCTGTCCGCCTGCGGGAATAATGAGCTTCGCGTCGGGATAGAGTTTGCGCGCAGCCACCATGGATGCAAGGCCGTCGAAATCCGCATTGCTGTGTGTGGCGATGACATCCATGCCTGCATTCTAGCAGGGTCTTCTCATGCGAGGAATATCTGAGCGGTCCGGACGTAGAACATTTCTTCAAAACAAAGAAGGCGTTCAGGATCTCGGTCCTGAACGCCTCAATTCATTTTCAAACAGGATGAGCGTATTTACCGATTCCGGCTACCCCGTGCATCGTGCTTCTCGCGGGCAATGTTGCGTGACGCGCGATTCTGGGCCGCGCCGATCCGGGCACGCTCCTTGGCGGTTACCACCCCGTCCGCGTTGGCTCGGTTCTCCATCCGGTCGATGCGATTTTGTTGCCGCTCAAGGCGGTTGGCTTCCCGCCGATTCAGTTCCCCGCTCGCAACCCCCTGATCAATTCGCTCCTCTTGATTCATCTGGCGCTGATCGATCACCGGAGTCTCGGACTCCGCGAAGGCAATCCCACCGGTGAGGATGAGCATACTGCCCGTTGCAATCAACATCTGTCTCATTCTTACCTCCTTAAGGAAAGCGAAGGGCATACCGTGTGTGTGCTGTACACAGCCATCCCGAGTACCTACCAAGATATCAGCAAAACGTCTATTCTTTGGCGGATATGTGAAGCGGGTCGAAGGAAAAGATGTTCTGGTCCTTTAGTCGCGGCCACGGCCGGAGCGGTCAGACCGCTCAGGACGATCAATTCTTTCAGGGCGTTCAATGCGGTCGGGGCGCTCGACACGATCCGCCTTCTCAGGACGATCGATGCGATCCGATCGATCGCCGCCGGACCGGTCCTGACGATCGGGCCGGTCGCGCCCGGAGTCGTCCCGCTTTTCCCGATCGCCTCGATCTCCACGGTCTCCGCGATCGCCGCTACCGGAGCCGCTACGATCTTCACGGAACAGCCGGTCGCCTTTCTCACCCCGGCTCACTTGTTCGCGCAGCTGTTGCAGGCTGGCACGGCCTTCCTCAAAATCCGACCCCCGGCGTTTGACTTCCCGGCCAAGATCCAGGAGTTCCGACGAGCGATAGCCCTGTCGAATGCCCTCCCCGACCAAGGCGGTCCCTTCTTTGGAGGGAATCCGTCCTTCTTTCATCACCGCCAAACTCTTGGCCCCGGCCGCCAGTTCTTCCTGTGTCGCTTTATGCCGGTCGTCTTGCGCCAAGCGGCTCAGTTCGCGCACTTCATCCTTCGTGGCTCCCCGCGTGAAGGCTTCCGCCAGCGTTTCCAGCGCGCGCTGCCGGTTCCCCTCCTCCATACCGCGGGCTTTCGCTTCCTCCAACACTTCTCGAGCGGATTCCAGCCGGGATGTCATCTGTCGCAGCACCGGATCGATGCGAGTAGGTTCGACCCCCTTCGCCAAACCTTCCTTCAGTTTGTTGAGCAACGAATCGGTCGGAAGCCCCCGCTCACCGGCCTTGCTTACTTGATCGAGTAAAGGATTGATTTCGCTTGCGGCACGACCCTGCACCGAACCAAGTCGTGTGATTGCTTCCCGCTCTTGAACCGAGAGGGGTTCAGCCTGGACCGAAGCGGCAACCAGTATCACTGCCAAGGTCAGTCCCCACATCGTAATGTCGGTTCGCGTACTCATCGGTTTACCGTACAATGACAACCCCGTTGGCCTGTCCGAAACCATCTGTGACAAAGTCTTCCGCCAAGGGCGGCGTGATCCATCGAGTGCCGTCAATCAGGTACATGAACGTGTGTTCGCCTTCCTTCAGCCGAACATCCACCAACCACAGCCCGGAGGAATCCATGATCTTCATCGGCATCGCATTCTTCCCCCAGCCATTGAAAGACCCGACGAGACTTACCTGTTTGGCCCCCGGCGCAAGAATTGTGAACCGGACAACCCCGGCCAACGACTTGGGCAACTCCGGCTTCACCACCTTGGCCTTCGCGCACCCTACCAAGCCGACCATCAGCATGGTCCCCAGCAGGACAAGACCGAGAGCGCAGCCGAATCCATTCCATCTCGCTTCCATGCGCGAGAGAGTACTGGAGGCTCAGGCCTGTTGCAAGCACTCCCCGGTTTGCACTAAATGGCCACATCGAGCACCGCATTTTGTGAGCCGAATCCATCGCCGGCATCTTCAGCCGCAAGAGGATCGGCGATCCATTGCTTCCCATTGACGACGAACATATATTCATAGCGGCCCGGCTTGAGCGGAATCGTCACGGTCCAGACCCCGCCATCCATCCGGTCCAACTTGGTTTGGGCCGGATTCCATCCGTTGAAATCCCCTGCAACCGACACGGATTGCGCATTGGGTTGCACGAGTATCAGACGTACGAACACTTTTGGATCCGACGAGGTATTGAATGAAGCGGTCTGCGCCGGCGTGCCCGCGACGGGCACCTCCACAATCCGTTCCGGCGCCAGCCTGAGCAATCCCGCCACGGCCACGACAGCGATACAGCCCGCCGCCATCGCTCCGGCAAGATTCCACTCCAGCGTGCGCGGCATCGTGACAGCGGCACACAGACGAGTCCAGAAACTGGGAGATGAAGGAACCACCTGAGCCTTCAACCGGCCGAGAAATTGTGCCGAGGGCACGATCTTCGGCAAGTGCGCTGCTTCCGCAGCGATCATCTCAAGATTCAGCCAGTGCCGGCGCAGCGCTGCATCGGCATCCACCGCCTGAAGAAACGCCCTTCGCTCTTCCGGAGACAATGCATTGTCGAGAAACCGTTGAACCAAGAGATCGTGGTTATTCATAGGAACCATCCCGCTTGTGCGCCGGTACTACCGAATAGGGTTCAGCGCCGCCAGTTCCCGGCTCAGCTGCACCCGCCCTTTATACACACGCATTTTTAAGGTATCGCCGCTCACGCCAAGAATGTCCTCCATCTCCTCATAACTCAATCCTTCGACATGCTTCAGCACGAAGGCCTCGCGATAGAGCGGCGGGAGTCGTTGAATCGCCTGCTCCAACTCCTGGGCGACCTGCTGCCGGGACAACAGCACTTCCGGCGTTCGGTCTTCCCTCACATAGAGATCCAGGCTCTCATCCGCGTCCAGATCGTACTGCCCTTGCCCCGGCCTCTTCACCCTGAGCCAATCTTTGCACTTATTCGTGGCGATACGGTAGAGCCAGGTTGAAAACTTCGAGTCGGCTCGAAACGTCGATAGGGCTTTGTACGCCGCGAGAAACGTCTCCTGCGCCAAATCTTCCGCTTCTGCGCGATTGCCCACCATCCGATAGCTAAGGTTGACAATCGCGGACGCATGCCGGTCAATCAGCTGCCCGAAGGCCGCTTGGTCTTGAGCGAGGCTGCGCGCCACAAGCTGCGCATCGCTCGGCTCGTCCTGTCGATCCAACGGCATAATCCTGCTCCAGTCAGCCTGGCTTACTTGCGTTGGACCGTCTGCATCGGCCTGCTTGTATCATTAGACGGATAACGAGAGGGAAGGTAAACAGCCATGACGGCGTTGAATAAAGGCTAGAATCTGTAGCTGGTGCCAAGCGACACGCCGTAATCCGGTGCACTATTGGAAAGACCGACCGTGACGCCTCCGTTGAATCGTACGGCATCTGACATCTTATAATTGAAGGCACAAAAGACATCCCGAATGTTTACTCGACTGGCAACCAATGAGCGGTATTCTTCATAATACACACTCACCAAGAAACTCTTGGTCAGATAATGCCCACCGCCGACATCAAACCAATATTGATTCTGCAACGCTCTGCTATCGGGGTCGCCGATGAAGTTATAGCCTCCGTCGAGAAAGGCGATCCATTTGTCGCCCAGCATTTTGGACAGTTCCACACCATACCCGTGATCGAGTGCGCCCGTGCCGAGCCCCTTGCTCTCACTCGCGGTTGGGAGTTTTATCCGGGTTGTAACCGCAATAAGCGGAACATATTCTTTCTCTTCGACGGCATAGTACCGCCCCCTCAGAATGATGTCGCCGAGACCGGAATTGGTTACCTTCTGTCCCGATGCGCCCCCTTGAAGCAGAGCGAGACATTCCGGTTTGTCGGAACGAAATTCCGTTCCGCTCTTCTTGAAACAATCTTCAGGCAAGGTCGAGGTCGGCTGGCCACCAACCAAGGTGGCAGAGCCATCGCTCGTCACAGACACGAATGGAATGACCACCGACACGTCTCCGTCTCGAAAGAGGCGCCGAATCGAGACCGGCACATACACAAATTCGCTGGTGGTCCCTGTTCCAAAATTTCCGCTGCTGTAGCTGGGCGTGAATCCTATTTGCCAATTTCGCTCGGCAGAAGGCCGTTGCTCCGGACCGATCTTCTCTTTTCCGTCAGCCGCCAACGTTTCCGAATGGAATGTGGTGATGCATCCTAAGACAGCGACAATAACAATCCCGTAGCGCCTGAGAAACATGTCTATGCTCATTCTGCCACTCCCCTGTAGTCTATTCCTGATGCAGTGCGTCCTATAGACGGTATGCCTAACTTAACGCTGGATCCATTTCTATTCAATATATTAGGGCTAGATAACAAGACGGCAGGGCACCAGGCATAACCATGGGCGCCCTGCCGCGCACTTATTGAAGGATGCCACCGACTACTATCAGTTCCGCCCGGGTCGATCCAGTTTGTCAGGTCGGTCAGGCTTGTCCGGTCTCTCTGGTCGTTCAGCCCGTTCTGGTCGCTCGGGCTTTTCTGCTCGTTCAATCTTGTCTGCCTTATCCGACCGATTTCCCTTATCGCTCCGGTCCAGGACATCCCGTTCTCCGCCCTTGACCGGTTTGGCTGATTCCACCGTCACCGCTTTCTTTGTCTCCGCACGCATCTCATTCCGTGTGTGCCGCACCTCTTTCATAACAGGGCCTAGTTTGAATCCCAGAGATTGTGCAATGGCCCCCCACCCCATCTTTTGCGTACGAAGGTCGCCGACTTTCTGCAACGCCTCCGTCATTGTGGGATATGTTTCGGGATCGGCCTTCGTCAGTTCCTGCGCCAAGCCGAGACGGATGGTGATTTCCCCCCAACCCTGTTTCGAAACCCGCAGATTCTCCACCACCTGTGGTTCAACCTGAAATTGCTTGGCCAACGCGTCCACATGGGATGTTTTCAGGCGGCCAGACGTATCTTCATTCAACTGATGCTCCACCGCTCGCAACTCTGCATCGTCTGACGTCGGGTCCGGCTTTTGCGCAAACCCCGGTCCCACCCCAATACCGATGCATATCGCACTCATACCAAGGAAGACACTGATCATGCGCATCTTCAGCATGATAACCCTCCGTGTTGACATCAACCGGCCTGTTAAGACACGGTCTGGACTGCATTCAAAGCCCGTTCACCACTTGCTCACCGCTATCGTACCTCGCTCAACCCCACAGTCAAACTGTATCGCCGAAACAATCTAGTTCCGCCCGGACCTTTCTGGTCTCTCTGGCCGTTCTGGTCTGTCCGGTCGCTCTGCACGCTCAGGACGTTCCGGTCGTTCCATACGCTCATGCCGCTCGACTCTTTCCATCCGCTCCGGTCTATTCGGTCGGTCCATTTGGGCCTCACGAGCATTGTCACGGCCTTCACGGCCATGCTCCCCGGCGACGCGATCGGCTCGGTCTAGTCCACGCAGTTCACCGCCGGAGTTGGATCGGCGATCGTCCTGACGATCCATCTGCCGATCCTCGCGCCGATCAACTTGCCGATCTTCACGGCGGTCTTGTTGCCGGTCGGCCCTTCGATCCTCCCGCCGATCTTCTTGGCGGACATTATCGGTAGCCTGAGCCACGACCCTTCGGTCATGGCCGTGCCTTCCTCTGTGACCATTATCGCCGTCATCGCGTCCGCTATTCATCGAGCCAGGTCCGCTGTTGAGCGACCCAGGCCCACGATCATCCACACGCACAGGGGGCTCATCTACGATGCTGCGCATCTGCCCCACCGCCGGCGACGTTAGCAGTGAGAGTCCGGCGATTGTCCCCAGGACAATTTCTTTCCAACTGCTTCGATTCATTATCAATCTCCCTTTTCAATTCACACCTTTGACTCATTCTACCCAGCAAACTGCAGCGCGCCTACTTAATCCTCCAACTCTACTTCCTCCCATGTCACAACGGTTCCATTCAATGTGCCCTTCACCTTAACAAGCGTCCCAACTTGCACAGCGGCGAAGAAACTCGCACGATTCATAGACCCGTCATCGACCCCTTCAAATTGAGTAACACCGGTCGTGTCGACTGTTACACCAAGGATCGTCAAGGTTGGGTCAGACACCGCCTGCACCGGTCCTTGAAGATCGACGTCATTGTCAGGGGACCGGAGCTGGATGCGCGTGGCAATGACCGAATTGGTGCCGCTGACGCGCCCACGAACCCGGATATGGTTGTTGATCGCTAAATCGCTCAAGTTGTTGAGGGTTGCCCCGCCAGTGGCTTTGAATTCCGTCTGACCATTCACGGTAACCGTTATACCCGGGAGCCCTTTGAGCGTTAAAGAGTTCGTTCCTATCGTTTCAATGTCGCCTTCCAATCGCACACTCTCTTTGAACTTCACATGTTGAGCAATCAGCGTAGTGCCATCGAACCGGCCTTCGGCAGACATCTTGGCGCCAAGCACAATTTCATCGATTGTCCCACCTCGGAACTCCGTGTTCGCTGTCGTTTGCACCGGCGTCGTGCCGATGGTGAAACTGATTACATTGCCGTTCGGCGTGCCAACCTGTGTGACAAATCCTTCTACCTCAAACTTGTCTACTTGACCGTTGCCCACGCCGTCATTCTCCGGCTCGACTTTCGTGGCAGTGAGGGTCGTTGTCGCGGCAATGAAACCTGTTCCTTTCACTTCGACAAAAATACCGTTCCAGTTACTGCTGTTGGGAACCGGCATGTCACTGATAATCGTGTTATTGTCATAGATGACGGTCACCCCGCCGATTTGGAAGGTCGCGAGCCCGGCATTGTGGTTCCTGACGGTCCCCTTTACCTCGCAAATAGCTGAGCAACCGGTTCCGGGCTTGCGCTCAATAAAGCTGGCGGCGATCACCCCATCAGATTTTACAAACCCACTCACCTCCACAAGCTGACCGGGAAGCAGGTTGTTTAGGCTCACCCCGGAATCAAACTTTGTCGTGTCGTCTACCAGCACGGTTTGACCCAACACCGCAAATTGACTATTGGTAACGTCCACGCTTGTAATCGGTCCTTCGAGCATGTCTTCTTGGACAATACTGGCCGCGCGGTTCGTCGAGCCGTTAAATGAGCCCGACACTTTCACCGTCATACCTTCCTTCAGTTCGCATCGACTATTTACGTTAGTGGTAATCGTGCATCGCTCTGTTATTCCATCGTGCCGCACTTCCACATCATTCGTCTCAAACTTCTTCCCGTTAACGAACAGACTCCCAAAACCCGTCACCGTCCCGGAGGCCGAAGCCGATCCGCTGCCACTGGCTCCACCAGCACTGGCGGATGCCGACGGAGATCCGTCGCTGCAGGCGCTCAATAATCCTGCTAACCCAACCGCACCCAGCACGCACAAAATCACAGATGACTGTTTCATAGACTCCTCCTGCTTTAGAAATGATGATTAAGATTTGCTCTTCGTCTGTTCGTCTGTCGATGGCCCTGCGGGCTTGGGTGCATCGGCCAATACATCGGCTGACCAACTCACACGGGCCGGACACCACTGCCATATACCCAGCGTAACAATCCGTGTGAGCCCGGCGGGAAGACAGGCAAGGCGATTGACTGACACATCACGATTAACGACCCCTGTGGAGGCTCCACAACGGTTCAGATAGGGCTCACTGGAGATTTTATTAAGATCGAAATGAGGCACAATGAAGGCAACGATTGGTACCGGCAACACCGCAAGTGATGAGTTGTCCGCCCATTCGCTTCCTGAGCAATGGCCGTCCAATCCGGCGGTTCGCTTCACATCATCACGGACCAGTGTGGATGTGCAGCCCGCCGTGAGCAGTGCCGTTGAAAGTATGGCCGCGATGCCCTTCGACCGAAACTCTTTCATAACCCCCTCCTTCGTCCACGTCTGATGGGTTAGACGGAGGAGAGGCAAAAAGGTAAACGGGATTGCTAATAGCCTAGCGAATGTCTTGGAAAAACGCACGTGGCAAAACCGGCAGGCGGTATTCGACGTGAAGAATAATGAGCAAGACGTGGAGGAAACTTTGCCAGACGCCCATCTTCAGAAACTTGCGGGCATCGGTGATAACGGGAGGGAAGAGCAGAAGCGGTTCCGTCGCCTTGATGAGCCGTTCACAGAAAGCGACATCTTCGAGAATCGGTTGGTTGGGAAATCCCTTCAACCGCTCGAACAGAGAACGCCGGACAAAGAGGGCCTGATCGCCATAGATGATCCGGCTCCTGGTGCAGCGGAAATTGTCTAGAAACGAGATTGCCTTGAGCCGCCAATCGTCTCCTGAAAATTGATGCATGAACCCGCCGGCTTGAATCGTGCGATCTGCCTCCATTTTGTTCAGCCGCTCAATCGCTCCCTCCGGAAGGACTGTATCGGCATGGAGAAAGAGGAGCCACTCGCCGTTGGCTTCCTTCGCCCCGGCGTTCATTTGAGAAGCACGGCCCTTTGGCGCCGTCATGAGAAGGCGTGAGGGGTGTGGCGTGAAGGGTACGGGGCCTTCCGAAAACCCGGCGTCAAGGAGGACATCCCGGGTGCAATCGGCACTTCCGCCGTCAACGGCAATGACCTCGTAGGCTCCCAGTTGTGAAAAGAGCGCCTGCAATGTATTCGGAAGCGCCTTCTCTTCGTTGTACGCAGGGATCACGACGGAGACCATTGTTCTTCTTTGCTCTCAGTATCTGCCATCAGCCAACGGCTCTTCCGTCAGCCACTCCGGCAAAAAGGTCCGCACATCCGCTGCCCACTGGGCCGGGTCTTCATCGATACTATCGAATAACTCACCGAGATCTAAAATCATGGCGTCTGAGAGGGCCAGGTACTGCTGTGCCCGCCGTTGAAGCGCCGGCACATCCGTTTCGCCCCGCGCAATCGCCCGCTCAAGCCAGCGGCGCCCGAATCCATGATGGGCTTCTTCTTGGCGAAGCAGGATACGGCGCATCCGGCCCAACGGCGCTGCTCGCTTCTCCAATCCTCGTTCGATGTGAGTCAATATGGCCTCACCCAGGCCTTCGAGAATGACTTGTTCGGCGAGAATCGTATCCAAGAGGTCATTACAGGCAAACCGGTCGTGCAACAACTTGCGATACGCTTCCATGGCCGGCAAGCAGAGCGAATCACCGAGGTGTTTCGGGGCGAGCCATGCAACCGCCCCCTTGAAGACCAGGGCATGAGCGGCCTCCTGACGTGCCTGACTCAGGAGAAATCGTCGCGCGCCGGACTCGAAGACCATCGACGCCTGTGTCGTGGCACAGTCATGAGCCATCTGCTCACCCTGTTCTAAAAAGGTAAGCAGCCGGGCTATCGGAGCCCGTTCATCAGGGCGCACCATCACGGGCCACCTCCTTTGGCGGAATGCCGTTCAGACTCCAGTCATACTCCAGGAACTCGATGCGATATTCGGACTCAACCAGGTCCCTCGCTAATTCAGGATCGCCGATATAACGTGCCACATAGGCCAGGGTTGATCCGGCTGCTGCGGCAAAGTCCTCCGCAAACCAATCGAAGATTTTGGATAACGACGCGACTTTCTGTTTCCGGTCGAACCGATTGCGTGTGGGATCGTTGATAAAAGCCCTGGCGGCACGATCAAGCTGACGATCCAGTTCCTGCGGCTGATAGGCCCACGGCTGGAGTCGCGGGCAGGAAGAAGACGCGCAGACGATAGCAAAATGGATCAACGGTTCATGGAACTGCCTGATCAACACCTGCCGCTCCAAATCGTACAGCGTAATCGTGGTGCCTCCAACCGGATATTCTCGTCCAATAAAATAGCGGTAACGTCCCACATAACTCACGGGCGAATATCCATCCAAAATACCCTTGATCGCGAATGCATTATAGGCATTGATCCAAAAAGCCATCCGCCCGTTGCGTGTGGCAAAGGCATCGGGATCAACCAGGTCGAGCCTCGTCAGATAGCCCACGAAACGATCGTCTGTTTCGATCGCGGGATAATCGACGAGGCCATCCTTCACATGCGCAGCCAACGTCTCTTCAAACAGTTGATGGGAGAACTCGGCGGCGGGAATCGGATTGACCGGTTTGAATCCTGATGGGCCGACACCGGAGCAGCCCGGGAGCAGGAGCAACAAACTTATCGCCGTCCACAACCTCATCTCTCTCCTCACCTTATCGGGAAATCGGTGTTCGCCATGCTGCAATCGGATGACGGAGCACAGATCCAATCACTCGGCCGTCCAGTCTGTTACAGGCCGAACGGTCGGAACAGCTCTGAATCTCTTGTCGATTGAAACACCTCAATATTTCAGAGAGCGGCGACCGGAGCAGATTTCCCGCATTCGGCAGCGACAGACAGGGCGAGACATTGCCTGATGCGTCGATGGCGATGCTATAGCGCCCGGCATCGCAGGCTTCGAGTCGGCCTCCCTGCAGCCATGTGATATTGTCCTTCGCGTATTGCCGCAGGTAGCCCGAAGGAAGCAGATCGTCCGCAAGCAGCCGTTCGAAGACCACACGTGCCTGCCGGCGCTCATACATCAGCGCTGGATCTTGCTTCCCATAGAGCCCCACATCCCAATGGTACGCGCCCACGACCGGCAAGAACCCCCGCTCCCGCGCGAATCGGACGATGTCCTGTACGTCCTCACGATTGACGTCGCTGACAATACAGGTCAGAAATTTCGGGGAGCCGTATTGCTGGAGCAGGTCAAGGCCGGCTAGAACGTGAGGCAGTTGATCGACGCCGCGGATCTGGAGGTACCTGGCCCGATTAAGCGTGTCGAGACTAATCGACAGCGATATTGAGAGATCATCGAACCGCCGCACCATGTCGGCCGTCAACTTAGTCCCATTCGTGATCACCGTAACCTGAAATCCGATCCTGACTAAGTCTTCAAGAATCTCAGGCAGGTCACGTCGTAGTAGCGGTTCTCCTCCCTGGAGAAAGACGAACCGCAATCCATCCCGATAGAGATCAGTAAAGACTCTCCGAATTTCTGCACGAGTCATCTCATACCTGCCGACATTTAACGGCAGATTGCAGTACCCGCAGGCAGAGTTGCAGCGAAGATTGACCTGAAACACTGCCAGCAATGGGTGTCGAAGGAGAAGGTTGGTCAGTCCGCCCAAAAGCGCACGGCCGAGGCTTGGCCTGTCCCCAACGGAAAGTGCGGCCTGATCTGCAGACACCACATGAGAATTCCTGGATGGTTCGATCTGTATCAACATCTGACTGGATTGCGCTACCTTCCTGAACGCCGAATGAGCAGATCTGCACGCCAAGCTGCCAATTTTTCTCCGATTTCAACCAACAGCCTTCAGACTATCGTGGAAGCAGACTTCATAACCGGCTAATATTCCACACATCTTTCATTGATATCGCCGGGCATATGCTTTGCTGAATCAGCCGGAGTTGATATAGATCCTTCACATAAGGAGGTCTCGATGCAAAAGAATCCCAACACCACTTTGTCAATCATGACGGCTGCCTTGGCGATCACCGCGATGCTCGCAGCTCCGGCTCTGGCAGAAAACTCGAAGAAATCACCTAAGACAGCACCTCAGTCTTCAGCTCCAGCTTCGGAAGCTGATGGAACGCCGGAAACCGTCTCTTCTTCTACAACCGGTCATCGCGATCATAAATCAGGTCCCGCATGGAGGACGATCGGCGGAACCGTAAAACAAATCAAGGGCAACACCTATACGGTCGAAGACTATGAGGGAAACCAGGTCCAGCTATTCGTCGGACAGGATACGAAACACCTCAGACAAAAGAAAGTGGGAGACACCGTCCGCGCAGAAGTTACGCGCGGTGGCTTCGCGAATTCCATTCAATAATCGCTCCGTGAGCAGCCCGCTTCAATTAAAGCGGGCTGCTCACACTTGGACTGTTTGTCGGGCACGCATTCACTTTCTTACAGTCTGTGATGCACTTTTCATGATAGAAGCCGAATCGCCGACATTGACACGATGCTCCGGTTCTCTGCTTCGCTCGCTTACGTCGCTCTATACGTTGCCCATTGTCCAGGCAAGTCGGGCTGCGATGTCATCCTAGTCGCCCATCTCAAACACGGACCCGACCGCCACTTTTACTCGTTCTCGCGCACGATGTAACCGCACATAGAAATTCGCTTCAGAAATCTTCAGTTGCTGACACACTTCTTTGGTATCTATGCCCCGCACATCGCGCAGAATCAGGACTTCCTTCTGGCCTGTGGGCAAGGTCTCGATCGCATGCCACATACAGGCGGTGGCCTGTCTTGCTACCAGCAGCTTCTCTGGCGTCCGGTCGTCCCAAAGCTTGCGGGAGAACGTCGAACGCCCAAGGCAATCCCCGTGTAGTCTCAGTCGAGATGGATCCCGCTCACCACTCCAGTGAGTGGTATCCCAATTGAGGCCTGAGAACGTTCTCTGACGGTACTCCCGGACACCCCGGTCCTTGGCTTTGTGGATGAGAATCGCACAGATCCATGCATAGAGGGACGACCGGCCTTCGAATCGACTCAGCCCGCCCATCACCGCAATCCAGGTCTCCTGAGCAACTTCCTCAGCGGTTGCTCGATTGGCTACATACCTCATAGCCATTCGAATGAGCGTTTCTTGATGGTGGGCAACGACGGCTTCGAATGCCTTTTCCTCCCCTGCCCGCAGTTGTGACACCAGCCGACCCTCATCGTTCATCACATCGGATGCGATGCCCACCGTCGATGTCTTGCCTGCCGAAACAGTACGGCGAATCGAGCCTGTATGCCTGGGGCCGCTTGTCCTCATACTCATCCTCCGGTCTACGGTCGCCTGCAAGGCCTGCATGCCAACACGACAGGTTCTGATCAAGCCCATCGATTCAGCGCTCACCCATGAAGGCATGTTGTACTAACCGCTAGATTCGCAGGAAGTGATCACCAAGCCATCACACAATCATCACATTTTTGTCGCACATTGATCGTTTTCAGGACACACAGTCGCACGATCACACCCTGGGACCACAGAAAACATGGTGTGTCCGCGTGAGTCGAGTGAATAGGGCCGGAACAGGAGTCTGTGATGTGTGACCGGAAGGTTTATCTCTGGGGCAAGTACTCAATTGCCGGGGCAGTGACCCGGATGACACCCGGCTGGGCAACTGCCAGGTGAAAAGAAAAAGTCGTTCCTTGATTGACGACACTCTCCACTTCAATGGCGCTTCCGTGCAATTCTAGGATTCGCTTTGTGATCGCGAGTCCGAGCCCGGCTCCGGTCTCACCTTCTCGATGTTTCTTCCCGACTTGATAGTACCGGTCAAAGATATGCGGGAGGTCACTCGGCGGAATGCCGCAGCCGGTATCCGTGACCTGTGTCATGATCTTCCCACCTATGCAGCTCAGGATCACTGTGATCCGTCCCTCTTGCGGTGTGTATCTGAGGGCATTCTCGATCAGATTTTCGAGAACCCGTTCGATCAGTCCTATATCGGCTGATACCAACGGTAGATTTTCCCCCAACTTCGCCTGGAGCGTCACCTGCTTGGCTTCGACGATGCCCCGAAACTTTTGGACCACGTCCTGCACCAGTTCGCCGAGTGCAAACGACTCGACACGAGGCTTCATTTCCCGGGAATTCAGTTTGGTGAGATCAAACAGTTCTGCAATCAGGTCTCCGAGTCGTTTGCTCTGTGCAGTGGCAATTTCCAAATACCGCCGTCGCTCTTGAGACGACAGCGCGCCTTCCTTCAGCACCAAAGTTTCAAGATATCCCTGGAGACTGGTGACAGGGGTGCGTAGATCGTGTGAGACATTAGCGACAAGTTCACGCCGCAGCTGATCGGTCTCTTTCAACTGGCGAACTTGTTGCCGAATGAGGTCAGCCATTTGGACAAAGGTCATCTCCAGCTGATCGATTTCATCCGCTCGCCTGACTTCCAACGGTAGACCATCGGAGGGAGACAAGCCCTCGGGCTCGGCTGAGAGTTCAGCGCGCCTGAAGGTGTCCATCGCCGAGGCCAGGGAGTTGAGTTTTCGCGTCAAGAGTTTCAAACAGAGTAGTCCGGCTAGGAGTGTACATACCAGGATGGCTCCTCCGGTCCATAGGCTCAGCTGAAGAATATAACTCTCTTCCAACATCTGCATGACAGAATCAAATTCTTCCCCGCCCAGGATGATGTACAGATAGCCTTCAATAGAACCTCCCAACGTTTCAATCGGAGAAACGGAAAATACCTTCTTCCTCGTGAGATCACGAGGGTCGTCTCCTAGTATTGGAAAGTCCTCGGCGCCAGACAAGAAGCGATTGAGCGGGTCAAGGGAGATGCGTTGTCGTTTGACTTTCCCAGGGGGAGCGGAAAACGTGAGAATCGTTCCTTGCGGATCAAGTAGATACAGTTCAATACTGGGATTAATCACCATCAGCTGGTGAAATATGTCCTTCACCACCTCGTCATTGACCCGTCCCTCCTGCATCAGGGCCTTGTCGGACACCATGTGCTCGGCTAAGGTCCGATTCAGCTTCTGGCTCGCTTCTTGGAAGTACAATCGGGTGGCATAGAGCGTGAGCAGAATGGCCACGGCGCCGATCACACAAAAGAGCCCGAAGAGGACGGCCGCCAACTTTCCATACAGCGTGTTGAACATGCCTTACCGTTCCGACCATTCTTCAGAAAAACTATAGCCGACTCCCCACACGGTTAAAATGTACCGGGGCCGACTGCTATCATCCTCGATTTTGGCCCGAAGCCGGTTGATGTGAGAATTCACGGTGTGTTCATACCCTTCGTGCGAATACCCCCAGACGACATCCAATAGCGTGGCACGGGTATAGACTTGGCCAGGGTGTCGGGCGAAATGGAGCAAGAGGTCAAACTCTTTGGCTGTCAGCTCGATTGATTGACCGCGCAGCTGGACCTTTCGCTTATCGACCTCAATTACCAGGTCGCCTGCACGAATGGTCAGGGGCTTCCCCAGGGGAGCAGGGGCGCGAAGTGCGTCCATGCGCCGGAACAAGGCTTTCACTCGCGCAAGGAGCTCCAAGATGCTGAATGGCTTGGTGAGGTAGTCATCTGCGCCGACCTCCAGGCCCAACACCCGATCCAGTTCCGTCGACTTGGCCGTGACCATCAGGACCAAACTGTACTTCGATGTTCCGCGTAGCTTCCGGCACACTTCCAATCCATCAACTCCGGGAAGCATAAGATCAAGAATCACCAGATCATAGGACTTGCCAAGAGCCTGTTGAAGGCCTGCTGAACCATCCTGCGCCACATCAACTTCATACCCCGTATCGCGCAGATGCAGCTGCACGAGTTGAGCGATGTCGGGATCATCTTCAATCACCAGGATTGTGCGAGGTGCCATGACGTCTCCATCCTGTCCACCGCCAAACAATTGACCATGACCTGACCAGCGTCGGCGATCCGGTGCTCGCACCGACATAATCGGCCTCACCCACTCAGAAGCCCCGCCAACGCGAGACCTCTGAGTGGTCCTGAGACTAGGGACCTGTCGTCGGCGGCAGTTATCGCGCAACAAGGCCATTCGCCCCATTAGGAATGCCAGAAACGCCAGTCCCTGGAGTCAGGTGCCCATTGCCACGGTTGACCCGAAAGACCTCGAGAGAATTGGATACAGTATTAAGCACATACAAGAATCGACTGTTCTTGTTCAAGGCCATGTCGATGGGGCCGGCTCCGGTGGGCGTTGCCACGGCTTCCTGTAACGTTAACCTCCCGGCACTTCTCACTCGATAACTGGAAATGTTGTTGCTGCCGGTATTACTGGCGTACGCAAACTTCCCGTTCTTGGTAATCACGATCCAGCAGGCGGCCGTTTGGGTGGTGGAGACCGACCCGCTCCAGACGGTCAATTGTCCATCGCGTAGGCTATACGACGAGACGGCAGACGCATTCGGTGCGCCTCCGAAAGCCTCGCTGACCACCAATACCCCTCGCGGAGTAAAGGAGAAGCCGAATGGGGTTGCGCCGTTGGATGGCTGCGAAACCGGCGCAGAAGCCACACCGTCCTCATCCACCGCATAGGTATCGATAATCTGTGGGGCTTTTTCCGTGACGACCAGCGTATCCCCCGAGAGATTGAACGAGATTTGTGCCGGCGCGGTGTTGGCCCCACTGAGCGGCTGAACTGATCCAGCGATTGGTTTCAACTTGTTGTGCTGTGTCAGTTCAAAGCCCGCGATGTTGCCGGTACCTCCTGCATTCAATACATAGACATAATCTTCATGTGTGGCAACACTGATCGGACGGGTCCCCCCGGAAGGCACTCGGTCTATCAGCTTCAGGTGGCGACCATTGATTTCAAACACCGAGATATCATGACTACCAGGGTTCACGAACCAGGAGGGCCTCACCGTCATCGCTGAGGGCAAGGGCACCTTGATTGCCCAGCCCACCTCCTGCCCCCTTCCCCCCTGTTGGAAATGATCCAGCAGGAACCAGCGTGTCTCCATGCTGCCTGAATACTAAGACGGCATTGCCGTCTGTCTGATTCGACATGGTGTAGACCGTTGGCCATTGCCATTCCTCGTTGGCAAACACCGGGGTGGCCATCCACCCTGAAAGCGCAATCGCCTTAACCAGCGCGCCCGTCATCAATCTGCGTATCATCCCATCCTCCTTGGTTCATCAATAAATTGCAAGAAATCGACTCTCCCACGATAGCGTGGCCGTCTCACGCCGTTCTCGCGAAAGCATCACATTTCTGTCACAAGGTTGGGCTTCGGCCATTGACCTGTGGAGCCCGGTTGGCTTCAAGAGCAGGGAAGCAGAAGGATGATGAAAATGTATGGGATTGGACAACGGGTGTGTGTGAACGCCGTGCGTTTAACAAGCAACGGGCCGCAAGCGAGATTGAGACGTGTGCGTGGCTTTTCTTAATGCGCTTTCATAAACATAATGTCCCCATAATACGCCGTCACGCGTTCTTTCGTGTTGTCCGTATCGCTCATGATCGCCACGCCGTTAATGAACGGAGGCTCCTCACCGAACGCCTTCGTATAGTCCTCGTAGATATTGCGCGATTCATCGATCCACACGCCGATCTTTTGGGGACCGCTTTCCACGACCACCATCTTGACAAAATCGGTATAGGCATTATCGATCACCGCGCCGACCGGCGCCTTTCTTTCCCAGACGTAGTTGATCGCTCCGATCGGAATGTCTCCGAACAAGACTTGGCCCGCCTTATACTTGAGCTTCTTTCCAAAACTCACCTTATCGGGGTCGTATTCAAATGTGATGTAGAGGCGGGCCGGATAATCGTCGCCGTCTTTTCGCGTCGCATCGCTGGTCTTGAGTAAGTTATCGACCTTCCATTGCCACCGCACGACAGGAAACTCTTTAGGGTCGATCTTCACTGCTTTGGTCAACCCGGAAGCCGATGCATCGCTCCTGGCCTTGATGACGACACGCTCGCCGTCTCTCACCAATTCGTATGTCGTCAGCTTGGGGATATTTTTGAAGGTGAGCGGCTTCCAGCCGTCGGGCAGGCGGCTGCCCGGTTCGCTTGTGGAAAACTTCCCCACCTCAAGCACCGTCTCACTCTGTGCCCAGAGCCATGCCGGAGCGTATAACAGCCACATCCCAAGAAGTACGCTCGTCACTACTAGCATCTTACTGTTTCGCTCTTTGAGGGCCGACGTGTTTTGCCTTCGGTCGCGCGCGTCAAATACACACACCGAGCTTCCTTGCGCTCTCTTCCGGGATGGGGCCTGATTGATCTTCCACTGCGCGCGTCCAACGAGGGCCTTCCGAGGCCGCGCGTTGCGCGAGCACAGAAGATCATCAGGCTCCGTCCACTCACCCCCGTCTCATCCAGGCAAACAGTTTGACCAGGATATCCTTGGTGCGTTGCGAAAAGTGCGCCTTGCGCCAGAGATTGACAACTTTCTTGTTCACCTCAGCCTGGGTCGGATAGGGATGGATCGTTGCGGCCAAGGCCTTCGCGCCTGCGCCGGCTTTCATAAGGACCGAGAACTGGCTGATCATGTCGCCGGCATGTGACGCAACAATCGTCGCGCCTACGATTTTATCCGTATCCTTCCGGATATGAATTCTGGCGAACCCTTCATCTTCCCCATCAAGAATTGCGCGATCCACTTCATCAAGCTTATAGGTGTAGGTTTCAACCTCGATGCCCTTCGCTTTCGCATCCTTCTCGTACATTCCGACATGCGCGATTTCCGGCTCCGTAAAGGTACACCAGGGCATGGTCAAGGACTCAACGCTGGCATAGGCCAACCCCAGGGGATGTGGAAACAAGGCATTCTGGATCACGATTTGTGCCATCGCATCGGCGGCATGGGTGAACTTGTACCGTGAGCAAATATCCCCGGCTGCATAGATGCTCGGATTGGTGGTCTGCAATCGGTCATTGACCTTCACCCCGGACTTGTCGTACTCGACCCCGACGGCATCCAGCCCAATACCTTCGACATTCGGCGCTCGTCCGACTCCGACAAGGATTTCATCAACCATCACATCAAACTGCCGCCCATGTGAATCCACGGTCATCCGTTTGCCGAGCTCTGTCTTCTGAACTTTCAACTCTTTCCCGCAACAGAGGAGCTTCACGCCGTCGCGCAACATCCGCTGTTCGACAATGGCCGCTGCGTCACGATCCTCGTTCGGCATAATGCCATGCTCGGCTTCGACCAGATAAACTTGGCTCCCGAATCGCGCGAAGGATTGCGCCAGCTCACATCCGATCGGGCCTGCCCCGATGACGCCGATACGCGCCGGCAATTCCGTCAGCGAGAACACCGTTTCATTAGTGAAATACCCTGCCTCTTTCAATCCCGGCGTCGGAGGGGCAGCCGCACGGGCGCCCGTGCAAATGGCTGCTTTCGCAAAGGTTAGGGTTCGGTTTCCTGCAGACCCATCGACCTGGATGGCGTCAGAACCGGCAAATCGGCCGCTGCCGATATACACATCCACCCCTAATTTCGCGTACCGATGGGCTGAATCGTTCCGGCTGATGCGAGCCCGCAATTTTCGCATCCGCGCCATGACGGCCCCGAAGTCGTATTTTACCCCGGCGGGGACATGGAGGCCGAACTCAGCAGCATTGCGCAGATCGGCCCACGCCCTGGCAGCACGGATCATCCCTTTCGACGGCACGCAGCCGACATTCAAACAATCGCCGCCCATCAAATGTTTCTCGATCAACGCGACCTTAGCCCCCAGACTCGCGGCAATAACCGCCGTGATCAATCCGGCGGTTCCTGCCCCGATGACCACGATGTTGTACCGGCCAGCCGGCTCTGGATTGACCCAATTGCCGGGATGGACATTGGCGACGAGCTGTTGATTGTGCTCATCATTCGGCAAAACAAGGCTTTGGTCATACTCCGCCATCACGTCCGACCTTTCTGCAAACTACTCAGGCATCTCTCACGTTTCAGAGAATTCTGATCACGACGGTTTCTCTAAGAACTTCTTGTACACGATCGGCGCCAGAGCCAGCAGCCCCAACAACACGAACGCGCCGATGACGTTCGGTGAGGCGATTTCTTTCAGGGAACTGATCGTGCCAAGCTGACGCCCGGCATAGGCATAGACGAACGACCCCGGAATAATCCCGATGGCTGTCGCCGCCACATACGTCCCGACGTTCACGCGGGTCAGCCCTGAAACAAGGTTGACCACGAAAAAAGGAAACAGCGGGATCAATCGCAGCGTTAACAAGTAACTGAAGGCATTCTTGGCGAATCCTTGTTGCACCGGTTCGATCCACCTGCCGAACTTCTGCTCGACCCAATCGCGCAGCAGATATCGTGCGGCAAGAAACGCCAGCGTGGCGCCGGTCGTAGCTCCGAGATTCACAAACAGCGTGCCAATCACCCCGCCAAACACAAATCCTCCCGCCAGAGTGAGGATCACTGCGCCAGGGAGCGACAGTCCCGTGACGACGATATACGTAAGAATGAAAATCCCCACGGATACGGCGTAATTGGACTCGGTAAATGCCAGCAGCTGATCGCGGTTTTGTTTCAACGCATCGAGCGAAAGATATTGCCCCAGATCGAAATACAAGAACGCGCCGATCGCAACGGCGATAACCGCTGCAATGACCATCCTTCCAGCATTGAATCCCCTGGCCTGCCCAGAAACCGGCATGTCATTCTGCATAGCAACCTGTTGATCTATCATGGTGGCTCCATACGTTGCTGTCAATGGCACGACTTCAATCTATGGGTTTTGTCGGTCGATATGCAGGATTCTTACAGCTTGACTGCCTATACGTGTGAAGACTGCTTTACTCGTCCAACAGACGAGCGTAGTCGGAGGACGAGATACACTTCACGAGCGACGCTGTATGTTACAGGAAAGGCTCTGAGCGGCTATGGCCTGGGTGTGCTGAAGGCGGGGGCTGCCCCACTGAGGGTAGTGCCGACATCCTGAAGCCAAGTTCGTTGAGGCCGGCAGGCCTTCGAGGACTGCCCTTCGTACTCCGCCTTGTGCGGCCGAGTCGAGCAGGCATCTTCGCGAATCGTGGCATGTTCATCGGTCAAGGAGAGGTCTGGACCGGCACATCCGAGACCGAGGAGTAGGAACATGAGAGTTATGACAAGCATTGCAGTATCCAGAAACACAACATCGTAATGCTTAGATTGTATCGGTTGGGAACCTATTCGGCCAGTTCTTCTGAAAACTGTAGCATCCATACAGAAGACCCTCCGCTTCCAATCAGCGTTTGGTTGCGTCATGTTCAATGTCGAGCCGGCCTACTGCGCGCTCGAATGGATCGATCACTCCGTCGTGATTTTGATCGAGCTCCGGGAAATGGTCGTGCAGCAATCCTGTGGTTTGAGGAACAATCACCCGCCCCGTCCGACGATCCCGCCCGTAATCATACCGTCGCGGTTGTTCCAGCATTCCAAAATGGGCAACATTCGCCGGGATCGGAGGCTGTGGCTCAACGACGGTCATCGGTTGCGCGCGCCTCTTCTGTTTCTTCGAGCCGATTTTCTTGGACACACGGGCTGAATGCGAGGGCCTCTTTGCCTTGATCGCTATGGTCTTGTCCGAGACAGAGTGCGGAGAATTCTTGCTCGCGATCTTCCAGCGCACAGAAGGAACAGACTTGTCCGATGCAAGTGGTTCAACCAGAGACTGTTTCATCTCTTTCTTCAATGTCGCCGGTGAGGACGCATGGGACAGACCGGGAACCCAAAGATGACAGAATATGACAACCGGTCCAATCAGTCCCAAGGTGAACATTCTGCATACCGTCATAGAGCGGCGTGGAGCCATTGGTGTCCCATCCAGTGTTGAGCTTCTCAAGTGTACCAGGGCCATTATTCACACTATTTCCATTACTTACACGAATATTTCATATTCCATCCGGTCTCTCTACAGCGTCCGGTCATATCCCAGTTGCCATGATACCCCTCGCTGCCGTAGTCTCCGCCTACGGAGGCCATCATGGATGAGAGCAATCGCCTGACGAAAACCAAAGAGCAATGGGCGAAAGCCCGGAGGGGCGGGGAAGAGCGGGAAGTATTCTACGAGGGCGATAGCCGCCTGCCACCGGGGCAACACCTCGTTGAAACGTTCCCTGTCCTGGATCTTGGATTCAAGCCTGAGATTCCGTTGACTGAATGGGGACTGACAATCGGAGGCTTTGTGACGGCCCCGATCACCTGGACCTGGGAACAATTCATGGCGCAGCCTCAATTCACCGACCTGTCCGACTTCCATTGCGTGACCTCATGGAGCCGCTTCGACAATCAGTGGATAGGCGTCAGTTTCAAGCACATCATGTCGGTGGTGAAGCCGCTTACTCTCGCAAAATTCGTGCTCTTCAAGTCATATGACGATTACACGACCAATCTTCCGCTCGAAGTCTGTAACGATGGCGATGTGCTCCTAGCCCATACCTGGAACGGCAAGCCGCTGAGCAAAGATCATGGCGGGCCAGTTCGGGTCATCGTCCCGAAACGCTATGCCTGGAAAGGCGCGAAGTGGGTGAAGGAAATTACCTTTGCCGACAAGGATGAGAAGGGGTTCTGGGAAGTCCGGGGATATTCCAATACGGCACTGCCGTGGGAAAACGATCGCTACGGTTAACGCGCTATTTCTTCATCCAGCCGCCGGGGCCTTCGACGTAGTTCCCCGGCTTGGTCTTTTCAATCGCTTTTTCCCCTGCCAGTGATTCGACCGCACTCACGCTCGCTCCATCTCGGCGGGCAATGTCCTGATAGGCCTGGCGGCGTTTCTTATTGATCTCCTCGGCGAGCGCCTGCGCCTCAGGATTTGCCGGATTGACGGCCCCCAGGTAGCCGGTACTTTTTTCTCCAACCAGACCTTTCGTTTTGGCTTCTTCGAGCGAAAGAGCAAAGACAGGCTGCGCACAAAGCAGGCATCCCACCGCCACACCCAATAGAAGTTTTTGTATCCATACCATCATGACCGTATCTCCCGCTAAAATAAGCCGCTCTCCTCGGACAGCACCTTATCCAAATCCTTGTCCACCTTGACACGAATCTCATGGTCGATTTTGACGTTCAAATTGATCGTGATCGGCTTATCCGGCGCCATCACTTCGACACGAGGCGTACAGGCTCCTGTCGCAACCAATATCCCTCCCATCACCAACCCTATCGCTGTCGTCATACTATGCGAGCGCCGCATTGCAAACCTCATCTCGATCATTGCCGTTTATGCTTCCTCTCGACTGCATCTTGAAGATCATCGACAAGGCGCAGGCTTTTCAAGAGGGCCGGAATGTGTTCTTGCACGGTCAGATTGAAATTCACCGGAGGAATCTTCTTGAGATCCGGATTTCTACCTTCCAATCGAGCCGTCAGCATCAGCGTCCCGGTTTCAGCGTAGTCTACACCAACTCGCAGCAATGTATAATGAAAGTTGTTTAGCGCCTGTGTCACCAGATGCAACTGGGTATTGGTCTCCGAAATGACGGTTGATGACTCCGGAGTCGATCCGTAGCGTATGACCCCTCCCGGAGGGAGCGCAGTCACCATCCCATCTTTGACCGTCAGTCCTCCAGGCGTGATCGCAATCGGCAACGTTCCATTCAGGGTCCCGGTTCCTTGTATCCCCTGATTGTGTTCCACGCTCAGGACCTTGGCCAGATCCAGATCTCGCAGTATCACTGTCGCATGATAGGGTGGCTTGGCAACGTCCGCCAGGATACCCGGGCTGGCGACCGAGCCTCCGAACATCTCACATCTGAAATCTTTCGCCTCAATGACCTGCAGTCCCTCATGAAGTTTCCATGATCCTTGGAGCAGTGAAGACAGGTTCGTCACTTCAATGCCAATCTGTACCGATCCGATGGTCACCGGCGCCGGTTCGACAGTCACCAGCGAGTCAAACCCATTTGTGCGTAAGGTCATCGTTGTATTGGCGTCTTTGACGACATACTCGTCATACCGGCCGGACAGTTTATCGGCGACGATCTTGATCGTTCCTGATGTCAGCTGAAATCCATGCGCCGGATCCCCCGATCCGCCCGACCACGAGGCGTCGATCGTGGACGCGACCCGGCCATCCAGTATTTCTAGCGGCATCGGCAATCCGGAAATTAGCCGGCTCAACCGGCGATCTTCGCTATCAAAGACAATGGGACCGATCATGCCGTGCGCGGTGCCCTGCCCTGCCGTAAACGGCTGCTCAATCTCGGCTGTGACCAAACTCGCGCGCAAGGGAGCGTCAATACGAAGATCCGCCCTGATCCCTGCTTGATTGGCGGTAAACCGGACTTTCCAATCCGTCGCAGGAACTTTCAATGGAGCAAGATTGGGCGACACGCCACCCATTGAGATCCTGCCTTGCGCATTCCAAGATTTTGCGGTGACTTCAGCAAGCTGCAGCGCGAGGCCGGCTTGATCAATATGAATGTCCTGGCCCATCACGTTCATCGTTGAAAGACGCATCGCCACAGTCGCCGGCCCGGCGCTGCAATGAATATCAGGGAGATCGCAACGTACGGAAAGCCCGTCGGACAGCTGAAGCATCACCTTCGGCACGGCAACAGTCCCGTGGTGAATCTGCTTGACGGTCACGAACGATTCGGGGAAAAGCGTTCCTCCTATCGAGGCGTGTGTCAGAGACAAGGTTCCTCGGAGATCGGCCATCGCTTCTTGAGCAGACAGCATCTCAGTGATGGCTTTGGGAACGACTCCTGTCACCCGATAGGTTCCCTCCGCCGACACCAGCTCGCTCCCCGCTCCTTCTGCGCGGCTCGTTTGAAACTCCCCAACCAATGGTCCTGAAATTTTTCCGTAGGTCACATGCAGCGGCCCTTCAACGATCGTGCGTATCGGCGCCTCAGCCCAATACAGCATCCCCTTGACCGGCTCCCTGTTGTGAATGCTCAATGGCTGAGACCCGCGCGGGAGCATCATCCGCACAGCATCGGGAATGATGCGGGGTTGGGCGTTGACAGTCGCTGACATCAACACACCGGGAGCCAATGTCCATCCGATCTGCATCGCGTTGCCGGTAAATGTGCCCCTGTAGGCCACTGTAATGTCATGTGCAACACCCTTCAGCGCAGGCAAGGTGCCGTTCAGACTGACATTTCCATCCAGGTGCGTGCGTGAATCCCTCCAGAGCGAG
Organism: Nitrospira sp. SG-bin2; assembly: GCA_002083405.1. Classification (GTDB taxonomy): domain Bacteria; phylum Nitrospirota; class Nitrospiria; order Nitrospirales; family Nitrospiraceae; genus Nitrospira_D. Next base: position 63,400 of record LVWT01000019.1, read on the forward strand.
GTGAGCGTCGCCTCAGACGCCGCGGTTCCGGTCCAGTTCATCTCGAGCGCTCCTGTCACTTTTCCCAAATCCGGACCGATCGGAACAAGCAACGCGATAAAAGGCGCAAGTTCGCGGACATTCACCTCAAGCTGTCCTTTAATCTCAACCTGAGAACCGTTCGGGTGCGCCTGAGAGTGCCACGACACAATCGGCACGGTTTGGAGTCGTTGAGACACCAAGGTAGCCGACCAGGTGCTTGCTGAATTTCCAGCCACAGTCAGACCATAGGACGCGGTATCACGGCCTTGGAATGTGAGATGTCCTCCGAGTTCCCCATCCCGATACTTGAGATTGCCGGCAATAGTCACCTTGCGAAGCGGGCCGGTCGCTTGCTCCCGAAAGATTGTGACCCGATCCAGCTGTAACTCATCGAAGGGAAGAATCGGCAAACGACGCAACAAATCACCGGCCGTCAACAAGCTCCAGGGCGACTCGTCGTCGTCAGCCTCACTTCGCGTCACCCCTTCCCCGTGATCGAGTCCGGACGCCGCCGAATTAAGCACTTGCACGGCGACATCGGGAAGCCACACCCGGGTGACTCGCCCACGCGTCAGCTCCGGCAACCGATAGGCAATCTCGGCGTTTGTAAGAGAGATGAGCACTTGCTCGCCGCCGATATTCTGCTGAAAGGCAACGACGGGGATGTGCATCCCGTCCCAACGCGGATACCCCAGCTGAATCATCACGTGCTTGTAGCCGTCCTGACGAAGTTCTTGAGCCAGGAAATACGATGCCGTTAACGGGAGGATCAAATAGATACCCACCACGGCCAGCACGCTGAAAAACAGACCGATCTGATATCGACGTGACAACATTGGCTTCACCAAACGTAATACTGCTCCGATTGGTTGTCGAATATTTATACAAGTCTGTCAAGGGGACTGACGCACGCCAACGCAGCTCCCCCCAACTCCAACGCGTCTGCGTTGACAGAGTTTCACCCAGACCGGTATCGTGTGCCAACATTCTTTCGACCACAAGCTTCGAGTGACACATTGTTTTCTGTCCAATCCGCCCGCCGTTTTTTCAACATCTCGGGCACCGTTACACTGGCTCTGCCGCACGCATGGGCGATGACACTCGCGCTTCTTTGCGGGTGCCTTGCAGAGACACCGCCCATTTTCGCGGCAGATACTCAGTCGGAACGGTCGAGCGATCGGCGCATCCGGGAGTTGGATAATCTCTCCGCTCTCTGGAGCTTGTACAAACAAACCTTCATTGTGAATGGCCGGGTGGTGAGCTGGGATGAACAGGGTGTCACGACGTCTGAAGGTCAGGGGTATGCCATGCTCCGCGCAGTGTGGTCCGGGGATCGCCCCATGTTCGACCGTGTATGGGCCTGGACAAAAGAAAATCTTCAAGTGCGCGACGACAAACTATTCGCCTGGAAATGGAAGGGAAAGGTCTTGTCGATGAATGCGGCTACCGATGCGGATACGGACATCGCGCTCGCGCTGATCCTGGCCGCACGGCGATTCGATCAGCCGGCCTATGAGCAGGAAGCCTTGGCCATTCTCACGTCGATTTGGGATCTGGAACTTTTGCATACGGATTCCCACATCTATGTCACTGCCGGCAATTGGGCGCGATACGAGGATCATCCGGTCATCCATGTGGCCTATCTTGCGCCCTATGCCTATGAAATCTTCGCAGCCGTCGATGGAGCACATCCGTGGGCGCGCGTCATCGACGACGCGTACGCGACCCTGCACTGGCTGTACGACCAGGAGCGAGTTGCGCTGCCCCCTGACATTATCTATTGGAACCGCACGACACAGCAGCTTTCCCTGCGGCACCCCACGAGCGGCCGCGTATCGGAATTCAGCTATGACGCATTCCCCATCTTCTGGCGTGTCGCGCTGGATGCACAGTGGTTCAAACGTGCGGAGGGGCCGCTGCGGACCACGATGCTCGATTTCTTCCAGCGCGAATGGCGCGCCCATGGCCGGCTTGTCGATCATTACGCGCTTGATGGAACTCCCCGCTCCGTGATTGAAGGACTTCCGCTCTACGCGACGGTATCTGCGCTGGCACTCCACGAACAACCGGACTTCGCATCGACTCTCTCGCAGCGCAAATTGACCGATCTGCAACGAACTGCGTTGGCGGGAAAAGCGACGCCGTACTACTTGCATAATTGGCTGTGGTTCAGCCAGGCCATGTCGCTTCAACAGGCGAGACACTACGACGAATTCCTCGGCTTTCTGCGGCCTTTTGATTTCGAAGGATTTTCCACTCACTTCCCTTGGGAATTGTTTGCCGTCACGATCGCTCTGTTCTTTATGGCGCGGTGGCATCCGGTTTTCACAGTGGCATTTCTGCTGTGTGCGTTAACGTTATGTGTGCGCTATCTCTGGTGGCGCCTTTTCAACACACTGAACACCATTGAATCGGGCGGCCTCGCGATCAGCCTTTCTCTCTGGATTGCCGAATGCTATGCCCTCTCGACCGTGCTGCTTCTGCTCGTCCAAGTCGGCATCGGTCGACGCCCTTCTCCCGCTGTACCTCCTCCGACTGCAAAGGAATTCGCCCCAACTGTCGATGTCTTAATCCCGATTTATTCAGAGTCGTGCGCCATTCTCGCACAGACGCTTATCGGCGCCTGCGCCATGGCCTATGGCCCCAAACGCATCTATATTCTCGACGACAGCCATCGTGATGAAGTCGCGCAACTGGCCGGACGTTTTGGAGCTACCTACATCAAGGGACCCCGCCGGCATGCCAAGGCCGGAAATCTCAACCACGCACTCACTCAGACGGACGGTGAATTGATCGTGGTGTTCGACACGGACCACATTCCCGTCACAAGCTTTCTCCAGGAAACTGTGCCGTTCTTTGCCGATCCTCATATGGGATTCGTCCAAACCCCGCATCACTTTTATAATCAGGACATCTTTCAGCGCGCGCTCCGGACGTCTCCTCACATCCCCAACGAGCAAGACATGTTCAACCATGCCATCCAGGGAGCGCGCCAGGGCTGGGGTGGCTCATTCTTTGTGGGAAGTGGAGCGGTGTTTCGGCGGGGGGCTATCACAGCACTGAATGGATTCAAGCTGATGAGCATCACGGAAGATATCCACACCAGTCAGCACCTGCATGCCCATGGTTGGAAATCGGCATTCGTCGATAAGGATCTGGCGGTGGGATTGACGGCAGAGAACCTGGCCTCCTATTTGGTCCAGCGGCGACGCTGGATGCTGGGCTGTCTCCAGATCTTCTTCAAAGACAATCCTCTTTTCTGCCGCGGTCTGTCGATTCGTCACCGGATCGGCTATTTTGCCTCGCTCTACTATTTCTTCTTCCCTGTTGCGCGTGTGATTTTCTGGATTACCCCGTTGTACTTTCTACTCTTCCATTTGCACCCGATTTTTGCCGACGTCTCGATCTTACTGGCATACCTGCTCCCATTTCTTGTGCTGGTCCCTCTGATCTCCTCTGTGCTGCTGCCGGGCTGGCCCAGGCTGCTGTGGTCGACGGTATACGAAACTACCGTCTGCTTTCCGCTTTTCCGCTCCATGTTTGACCTGCTGCTTCCAAAACGGATGGGCTTTAAGGTCACCCCGAAGGGGCTGGTCTCGCACAGCCGATCATTCGACTGGCGTTCATCTGCAGGCCTACTGGCTGCCACAACCATCACTCTCCTGGCGCTCGGCAAAGGACTATGGGAATTTTGGTACTTCGGCATCGAGAAAGACGCCTATTTCTTCAATCTCAGCTGGGCCGCCATCAATCTGATCGGCCTCGGCGCCGGTTTGCTCATGGCCTGGGAACAGCCGCAGCGGCGCGCCGAGGAACGTATTCGCAAAGCCATTCCGCTCCGCCTGGGGGCCGATGGTTACTCACTGGACGGCCTGAGCCGGGATGTGAGCCTGACCGGATTATCCCTGGAGACGGCTCATACCGACTCGATTCCCTCAATTGTCAATCTCACAGTTCATACAATTCCGCCCTTCACCTGTCAGGCTCGAGTCGTTTATCATGAACCCCTGGCAGGCCGCGCTCGATGCGGTCTCGCCTTTGCCGACCTGAATGAGGAGCATCGCCGGACTATGGTGTTGACGATCTTTGCCGATCCGGCCACATGGTCCGCTGCACACCGCACCAACGTCCGCAGCAGGCTGCTGATGGCCGGCCATTTACTGACCGGCTTGTGGCGCAGCCTCACCCCGCTACGAACCAGACGGCGCAGGAATCCTCGATTAGGGCTCTACCGTCTGGTCACGGTCCGGATTCAGGATCAGAGGCGCACCGTGCTTCTCCGTAATCGTTCAACCGGCGGCATCGGCATCTTGGTGTTCGGACCACCGTTGCCTTCAAATGAGGACTGGATAATTCAGGACACGACCGGATCGGTCCGCTACAAATCGTGCTACAGCAAACTGATAGCTCCGGGAATCTGGCGGTCCGGCGCAACGTCCGACACAGCTGGCCCAATGGTCGCAGACTCCGATCCATCGATCGATTTACCAACACCCGTTTCGATCTAACTGAAAGGCAACACAACACATGTGGCACCGTTTCTTCATACTCTCTCTGACGATCTGGAATCTGTTCGTGTGTTCGCCGAATACGTTCGCCGCGGACTTCGTTGAATCGTGGTACCTCTCACGCGGACGAGCCAATATGGAAATTGAGAACTATAAAGCCGCGATCGAAGCGTTCGAGAAAGTCGTCGAGCATGATCCGGACCATCGCGAATCCTTACGCAGTTTGGGGATTGCCTACGAACGGCAAGGACTGAAGGATAAATCGATCGAGACCTTCGACCGGTATCTTGCGAAATATGACGACGATCCTGAGATTGCATTCAAACAAGCTCAGGCCCTGGAATGGTCCCGCTACGCCACATATCGCGAGAAAGATATGCTCAAGTACTACCGAATGGGACTGAAGCGAACGGACGATCCGGCGATGCGGTTGCGATACGCGAGCCATTTGGCCGCCCAAAAGGAAACGGCTCAGGAAGCCGTGGCCCAGTACGACAGAGTACTGGCTTCACAGCCGCACAATTCACAGGCGCATCAGGGACTGGCCAAGGCCTATGCCTGGCTCGGCCAGAATGACCTGGCTCTCCATCACGCCAATCTCGCGCGGCACGCGGCACGCCGTGAGCCCGGTGACATGACCGCCTTGCGGCGCGACATGCTCAAAGGACGGGAACCCGCCGTGGAGGGCGTGATCTCGGTGTTAGCACAACCGGAGAAGCCGTTCGAACTGTATGGAATTCGGATGGGTTCACGAGGCAAAGTGGATGTGAGTCCCTTTACCACCACCACATTGGAGGTCGGCGGGGAGCATTTCTGGAGTTCATCGGAACAACGAACCGGCGGATATCTTTCATTCGGCAACCAACTGCGGATCAACCCGACACACCGCTTCGATATGCTTATCGAGTATCATGACGCACCGCGCGGCGATGGTCTGGCCTACAAATTCGAATACGTCTATGACAAACCGTCCGTCTCAATCCGCCCCGGCGTGAAGAGAGAATTTCGCTACGATTCATTTGCTTCGCTCGTCGGCTCGCGAACGACCGGGCAGCTGATCGGCCTGGCGCGATCGACGCTGTTCTATACCGACGTCGCCTTCGACATCGGCTCAGTGCATCTGGACGTCACCCCCTTTGTCGGATGGGTGAGCGCAGAATCTGTGAGTAAAAACGAGCAGGTGGGCCTCGCCGCCAAAGGGGCCATGCCCCTCTGGCAAACCGGCAAGTGGGATTGGTCCGGGGAATATCTCTTCTATGTCACGCATTACGGAGAGAATCAGAGCGGTTTCCGCTCAAGTCCGACGGAACCGACGGCAGGCGGCTACTTCAGTCCGCAAATCTTCGTGAATCAGATTCCTCGACTCGCTGCCAGCTATACGATCGATGAGAAGCAGGACTTCACGATTGCAGCCGGACCGGCAGTCCAATATGTCGATGAGTCAGCAAGAGCGGCTCAGATCCGCGTTGGAGGCGATGCACACGCAGCCTATACCGCCAGGCTTTCGAAGCCCTGGCTTCTGAAAATCATGGTGGACTACACGCAAATTTCCAGCGTGTATACGCGCATCCAGGGTAATGCGCTGTTGGTGTATACCTTTTACTAGTCCATTCACGAGGAACATGCGTCTATGCGATTACCGAATAGAGCGGCAGGAAGCGCGCAGGCAGAGACGACCGCTGATCATATCGCCAGTTGCCTCAGCACCGGCTTGATACGCTTTCGTGTCTGCAGGTGCAAATAGTCCTCCACGGCATCAATCAGCAGATTGAGCTGGGAGTGCTGGAAGCCTATCCGTTTGAGACAGGGATCGCTCAGAAGCCCGACGAGAAGGCTGATCGCCGTAATGAAGAGTCCCACCAAGAGCGTCGCACCCGCGATTTCCCAGAACGATGGGTTCGGTGGAAACACCGAATAGAACACCGAACCGAGACTCGATCCCAAGATAAATTTCGACGCCGCCTTATCGTGAGCCCTGTCTCTGGCGATCTTTTCACCGATCCCGGAGATGCTCAGCGAATGATCGCCGAAAACGAGCCAGCCGGTCCCCAAAGTCGCTACTGTCGCTATCGCGTCGAGGATCACCGAACGGCTGGAAGAATGGGCGGCAATGATAGCCCGGATGTCGGAAAGTTCTCGCAGCGTTTCATTCGGCAGCATGCCTGCTTTGAGCAACGGCCCCAGGTGATGATGCCGTTCGATGTACCCAAGGAGACCATTCGGACAGGCTTTATGGTCCTCTATCGTCAACGGCCATTCCAGCAACTCGCTTGCGACCAGCCGTTCAATCTCCCTTTGGTATCTGGTTTTAAAGCCAGACGGCAGAAGACTGATCACATCTGCGCCGGGGCGCCAGCCTAACTTCATGGGTATCTCGATAAGTTTCTTGAGGAAGAGCGATGGAATCGCCCAGAGCGCATTGACCGGATGGTACAGCAGGTCGGTCACGAGCGACTGCTTTTGGAATGCGAGAGTTTCTTGAATGGAATAGTGCCGCGCTACAAAGCCGTCCACGCGGCGACGGCAATCCGCAACATATTGATCAACACACTCTTCAAGGTTCAGGATTGTAATTGCCGCTTGCTGGTTGTTCATTGTCCCTCTCCTGACAAGGCTTCACTATACGAAATTATTATCACGGCTCAAGGAAATCTCCATTTACAGTACGGCCTCAAGCGACTAAAATTACACTCACAAATTATCCTTCCGCAGCGCAGGCTAAGAGCAAGTCAAAAACAGCTACGGCTATCATGTGATGCCTGCACATTCCACTTCCATCAAGAGAATTGAATTCTGGCCCGCCGATATTCCCATTACGGATCCGTTTGTCGTTGCGACCGGAGCGCGAGTCGTCGCGGAGAATGTCTTTGTCCGTATCACACTGCGCGATGGCACCTGCGGCTATGGGGAAGCGGCGCCGTTTCCGGAAGTCGGCGGCGAAGATCGGATAACCTGTCTGAATGCGCTGTCAGGCCTCGCGCCGACGCTCATCGGACAATCGGTTCACGACTACCGCGAACTAGCCGACCACATGGCTCAGGCAACTCCTATGCAACCTTCAGCCCGCTGTGCCCTTGAGTCCGCGGTGCTGGACGCCTCCTCCAGGAGTGCAAAGATTCCCCTGTGGCAGTTCTGGGGCGGCGCCGACGTGCGACCGCGCGTCACCGACATTACGATTCCGATTGCCACTCAGGAAAAGACGTTATCGCTTGCGCGCGGCTGGCATGAGCGGGGCTTTCGTCTGTTCAAGATGAAGGTGGGGAAAGATGTCGATGGCGATGTTCGGCGATTGGAATCCCTGCACCGGGCGTTACCCGGCATCTCATTCATCGGTGACGGCAATCAGGGATTCTCACGCAGAGAATGTATGGCCTTTGCCAAAGGTGTTCAACAATTCGGCGGGGTGATGGTCTTGCTGGAACAGCCGGTCGTGCGGGACGACCTCGACAGCATGGCCGCCATTCGACGAGAAAGCGGCATTCCGGTTGCAGCCGATGAATCCGTCCGCTCCCTCGACGACGCACGTAGGGTCATAGCACAGGGCGCGGCAGACTATATCAATATCAAGATCATGAAAACCGGTGTGGCGGAAGCAGCGGACATCGCAGCGTTCACTCTGAGTTCAGGACTGAAGCTCATGATCGGCGGCATGCTCGAGTCGCGCATTGCGATGGGCTGTTCCTTCAGCCTGGTCTTAGGCATGAAGGGGTTCGACGTGCTGGACTTGGACACGCCGTTGCTGCTCTCGACAGATCCCATCCAAGGAGGCTATCGATACGACGGCCCCACCCTTCAGCCTTGGGCCGAAGCCGGCTTAGGCCTATCGGTGACAGTTCCCGCAGATGCCCGCGCGGTAGTCAGTAGGTAAGGCCACCTCGGAGAAAAGCGCTCATTGACTGGAACAATAAACGAGGCTATCATTTCCCATGCGCCGAATGGCCACCTTCCTTGCGCTTTTGTTGCTTGTCCTTACTTTCAACGCCTACGCCTGCATCCTGCCGTTACAATCCGCAACCCAAATGGACTGTTCCTCAGAAACAGAGGAGCCTGTACGCGGGACATGCGATGCCTTTCTTGAAATAGGCCCGCATTCACAGTTCTCTTCTAACCATGCCATTGGCTCGCTGCATCTTGAATGCACGGCGCCCGTTCAGGTTCTTCCCGATACGTTTATCCCGCTTGTTCGCATGACCGAACCACCACGCAGCGCCGATACTCCCATCCATCCTTCGATCCACACGACGGTCCTGAGAATTTGATACCCTCTTCCGATTCACTTTCTTCTATAGCTCGCTAGGCAATTTCATACTTGTTCTATTGCCAGATCTACAAAACTGGCCGTGGGCTACAAGCCAGAAAAGGGGGAATTATGTCTGACATCAGCAGAAGAACATTAGTGACCACCGGCGCCTCACTGCTCGCTACGGGCGCTTCATTGATGATGCTACGGGGAGTGGAAGCCGCAACATATGACGCAGCCCATGATCCGATCCCACCATCCAACAGGATCTCGGAACCTGCACGTCTTCACGCTTCAGAAAAAACACCCGCCTCGAAAGACCACCACATGATGGATGAAATGACGCAATGTATTCAGCTCTGCCAGGACTGCCATGCGCTCTGTATCCAAATGATCGCACATTGCTTAAAGCTCGGAGGCCGTCATGCAGCCCCGGACCACATCCGCTTACTAATGGATTGTGCGCAGATATGTACGACGACGGCGGACTATATGGCCCGAGGGTCTTCACTGCACGACCGCACATGCAGCCTCTGTTCCGAAATCTGTCGGCTGTGCGCAGAGAGTTGCGAGCAACTACGGGGAGACGATCAGTTGATAAAGCAGTGCGCCGAAATGTGCCGCCGCTGTGCGGACTCTTGTGAGCGGATGGCGCCGAAAGGGACGGCGTAGCCGCTCAATAACACCATGCACGCCCGGTCGCCACTCCAGGCGGCCGGGCCTAGACCAGAGCATCAATCACACCCTCTCATTCAAGAAGCATACGAAGGGTCTGACCTTGTATCGTGCATGACGCAGGAATGACGGTTTGGTCTTGCCATCCGGCACCTCAATCGACGCCGCATTGAACGAGGAAGGCATCATTGCATTTGGAGCGGGCACAGAATTTAGTCATTGCAAACATGACATGATGTGGCATATTTACAAGGATGATAAAACGTCACACAGAAACGGAACTGTTACAGCTTCTGGAGCAGTTTCCTGCAGCCGCGATTTTAGGACCGCGCCAGATCGGCAAGACCACGCTGGCTCGACAGATTGCCGCCCGCACCAAACCTTCTCCCTTGTATCTGGACCTTGAAAATCCTATCGATCTCGCAAAACTCGATGACCCTGGCCAATACTTTCAGACTCACACCGATCGCTTGATCATTCTTGACGAAATACAGCGCACACCCGGACTGTTTCAGGTTCTACGCGGCGTCATCGACCGCCGCCGCCGTACCGGACAGCACGCCGGACAGTTTCTCATTCTAGGATCAGCGTTCCGTGACCTGTTGAAACAATCCTCGGAGTCTCTCGCCGGGCGCATTGCCTACAAGGAACTCACAGGCTTGACCCTGTCAGAAATCAAAAGCAATGATCAGGAGGCCCTCTGGCTGCGCGGCGGATTCCCCGATAGCTTTCTGGCCTTTGATGATAAGACCAGCATGCGCTGGCGAATGAATTTTATCGGCACCTATCTAGAGCGGGACGTGCCGCAGCTGGGACCGCGCATTCCTGCCGTCACCCTGCGGCGACTATGGACCATGCTGGCCCATAGTCAGGGAGAGCAGGTCAATGTCGCCAAGCTGGCGGGCGGGCTTGCTATCTCAGCCCATACGGCAAAACGGTATATCGAATTACTCGAAGACCTTCTGCTGGTAAGGACGCTGCGCCCCTGGGCGGGCAATATCAAAAAGCGCCTCGTAAAAGCGCCAAAGGTATACATCCGGGACAGCGGCATTACCCATGCCCTGTTAAACCTGACGACGATTGATGATGTATTGGGACATCCCGTCGCAGGGGCTAGCTGGGAAGGATTCACGCTGGAGAATATCCTGTCAGTCATGCCGGACGGGGCGACCTCCTGGTTTTACCGGACAGCGGCGGGCGCGGAGATTGATCTTGTGATTGAACAGGGGCTGCGCCGACGGATAGCGATTGAAATCAAGCGGTCGCTCGCGCCATCCGTATCCAAAGGCTTCCATCTCGGATGCGAAGATATCAAAACCAAACACCGCTTCATCGTTTATCCGGGCACGGAAAAATATCCGGTATCGAATGGAGCGATCGTGATGCCGCTGGTTGATATGATGACTGAGCTTCGAGAGATTCTCGGTTGATCCACAAACCAGCCGGCCAACGTTTACAGCCTCACGTCTCCTATCCACAGGAGGGATTAGTTTGATGGGCGTCCGGAAGATTACACGACCAGGAAGATCGCTCAGTGTCTTGGCCTTGGCCTATGTACTCCTCGCCGGCTGCTTGTTCATCGAGTCGCCAAAAGAAGGAGAACGGGTCAAACCATTCGGACCGGGCCGATCAGCGGATGTTCTTGCTACAAACGAAAACGATACGGCTTATATGAAAATCTGCCGTGCCAAGGATGTCCCCATGCCACCTGATTGGAAGCCCTCCGCATCGGACTGGGAACGCCACGGCAACCTCGGTACAATCTTGTTGACTCCCAATCATATGGACAAGGTGCAGGCCGACAACACCACGTTTGCGAGCGTCTGGTCATACGCCTCCCCGACCGTTCGAGGCGCCTGCCTTGCTCTTGGAAGGAACGGCGGGACATTCCAAGTCATCTGTCAAAGCGCCACAACCGGGCATGCCTGTTTTTGGGGAAACGATCCAAGTTCGGCAAGTTCTAGTTGGAACCTATCAACAACAGAAGTCGCAATGTCCTCGCTCCGCGATCCTGAGCAAGGATTCGCTCCGGGAACAGTGGCATGCACCGAATGCCATCGCGGGAGCAACGCCTTTCTGGTCGCCCCCGATGATCCGACATGGGCCACCGTGTTGAGGCCGGCACAGGCTCGTCCGACTTTTACGACACGGGTTGAGCAGTCATCGCCACCGAAACAAGCAACCCCCGGTGGAATACCGATCCCCAACCCACGCTTTATCCCGATTGGAGGGAAAACTGTTGCCCTCAACAATCCGCTTCCGACGATCCCGGGTTGTTCAGGAGCTTGTCACGAGTCTCATTATGAGATCCTGGACAAAGGCCATACGGTCGAAGGATACGTCAGGATACCGAGACCCATGGGTCCTAACTGTGCGCGCAACTCCCCGCCGGACGATCCAGCCAAAACATGTTATGCAAACTGAGCGGGGCTAACCCACATTCTTCATTAGCGCTTCTGCTGCTAGCTCCAAGCGTCGCTCGTATCTCGTGAAGCGTGAAGCCCGCTTCGCCCGCTCAGCGAGGCGAGCGCAGGACGGAAAGAACGTTTCTATATCGGGTATCTTTGTTTGCGAGATACGAGATACGCTTCACGAGCAACAGGCGTTAATGCAGTTTCAGGGCGAAGACGCTGGTTCCACCGACGGCTCCTCGCATTTCTTGCAGTTCAGGACGGTGCCAAGATACTGATTCCGTCCCGACTCCGTCAGCACCCAAGGCCGGCTGAAGAACGGCGGCTGATGCCGCACATGCTGTCCATGACCACAGGCCAGATCTGCCACCCAGTCGCTCTCTTCATCCTGATGATAACCGACAATGGGTTGGTTCATACTTGAAGGAATCGTCCGTTGGGGTGACTATACGCTGGTTGATAGATCACAGATCGATGCCGTGGACGAGGATGGACTTCCCCTCTGCACGGGCAGCTTCCAGCCAGGATTTCTTGGCAAGTTGCGCGTAAATTAGAGTAGCGCTGCCTCAAGTTCTTTTTCCTTCGTGTACATATTGTCGAGCGTGCCTTCTATCAGTTTTAAAATCTTCTCGATGTTCGGCAATTCCTCGACACCAGTTATGATGTTCTGAACAATTCCAGTAAAACACTGCCCTTGAACTTTGTGAACATAGAGTTTTGCATCCATAACTGTGAGATCAGAGTGCGTCAGAACTTGATCTCTCAAATTAGTTATGCGCTCATGCAAAGCCAACATGTCTTTCGGAATACACGATCTGTCCAGACGCCGCTTCCTTCTGGTGCTATTGACGCGAGATTCTCTGTATGGCTTTGAATACTCGACAAGGGCGTATCTAAAGGCATGGCCAACTAATGGATTGCTACTCTGGGCTTTGATGATGTTGATCAGCCGCCAGGCATTATTCAGGGACTCGATGCACGACACGAAATGGACGAACTCTTCCTCTTGATCAGTCATGTCACGGCCTTCCCGCTACAGCGTCTCCATGAAACGATGGCTCCATAAACCGGTCAGCGGTTCGAGGTCGCTGGCATCGGCTGTGTGCAACGCGTCCAGATACCGCCGCCGTGCGGCAGGATCAGTGGGAGCGGTTTCAACATGAGGCAACCCCACCTTATAGAGCAGCGCAGCGAGGAGCACCCGTCCAATTCGACCGTTGAAATCCTTGAAGGGATGAATCCACTGAAAGCGCCAGTCAGCCCATGCGAGAAATTCAGCCGCACTACGGACTGATGTGCCGGGATCGTGTCGCAGACGTTCAGTCATGTCATCACAGAACTGCCGCATGTGAATCGGCACTTCGTAGTAGGGCGGCGGGAGATGGGCACCGACCTGCACATTCACATCACGGAACCGCCCGGCCCAATCGGGAAACAAATGCCCAGCCAGCCGTTTATGGCACACGCAGAGCCACTCGGAATCGATGACGATCTGCTCGGGCTTGGCCTGAAGAATCTCGTCGTAAATGGCAACGAGTGGAACTGCGAGGCGTTCGGCGAGTTCTGAATAGGACAGACGGCCTTCGGCGGTCTCGAACTCGCGAGTGGAGCTTAGCTCGCTTTGGCTCTTGGAGTTTGCGTCAGGATCTTGAGACGATCCGTACTGACCGGCTGGTTCTCGAACGCCATGGACTGACTCACCCGCTCCAGCAGGACTTTCCGATGCGCCGCCGCTACCTTCGCTGGGGTATTGTGCCGGCTGCGCCACCGTTGCAGACGCGCCTCGGCTTGCGCCAGATCGATCGGCTGATTCGATTTCTGATTCATGGCCGTCATTCTCTCTCAGTTCTGTCGAAGTTGCAACCGATGCCGCCCGTTTTCTTGCCCCCTGATTTCCCTTCAGCTTTCGCATGATAGCCTAACGTGAGCCAGATGAATTTCTCCAAGAACTTCGCACAGGCCTGGCTCTTGGATCAGCCGGCCCTACCGCTTCTCAAACGGCAGTTCCGGACGGTCAGCGGCTGAGAAGTAGGTCCACCGTTTGTCAGTGTTTTGGTCGAAACTACCAAGAAACACCACCTGCCGGTCGAGATGGCGAAACTCTGACAGGATTGCCCGGCAATCCTGTGGATCGATTACCCGCGCATCGAACTGTCCCACCACATAGACCTGACCTTTTCCTGCCAGGTAAATATTGCGGCGTCCCGCGTAACCCGTGTCGGGGAATAAGTCCGTTGACGATGAGCACCCATTCAGTCCTTGCACCTTCAGAACGAGATTGAACCTCTGGAGAAACAAATCCGTGGCGGTCCGAACGATGGTGAGCCGGAGCTTAGCGGATGGGAAATCCGCCGAAGCCGGCTCCGGCGCACTGCTGTTACATGCGGTGCTGAGCAAACAGAGGCCCCCGAGAAATACCAACCAAAGCAGCGGCCTCACTTGGGCGCAGCCACCTTGGGCGCGGCGCCGATGGCATCGAGGCCATCCTGTGCGCAGGCATCGTCAAGATGAGCGCCCGGTGCTCCGCCGACACCGATCCCACCGACTATCTCACCACCGATCTCAATCGGCAGCCCTCCGCCCAGGATCAACATGTCGCCGTTGATATCACGCAGCGCCTGCAACGTGGGCACCTTCATGATGAGATCCGCCAACTCTGTCGTGGGCCTGCGCATACCCACCGCCGTATAGGCTTTTTTCCGGCTGCTGTCGACCGTATGCGATGCCGCTCCTTCTGATCGTCCCATCGCGCGCAAGACACCGGACCGATCGACCACGGACACACTCACCCGGTATCCGTCCTTCTTACAGGATTCTAAAGCCGCGTGAATTGCCTTGTTGGCAACTCCAAGGGGCAATACCGATTCTTTCGGCAACTCGTCGGCCAAGGCCAGCCCCGCTGCCATCGGTCCGGCGAACCATGCAGTCATCGCAGAGACTGCTGCAATCAGCACCCATGGACTATTCCGGTTATTCTTATTCAGTATCATACCGCCTCCCTATTCGTATGATTCATGGCAGTCCGTCGAGCAGTTGCTTGAATGTTTGTATCTCATGAAGCGTATCTCGCAAACAAAGATGACAACGCGCCCTCTTTCCGTCCGGCGCTTCACGCTCGCCTCGTTGAGCCGAAGCGGGCTTCATGAGATACGAAATACAAAGACTGATTTTAGCAGAAGTGCTAGTGAGTCTTACAGACTACCGTGAACGTTTCCGTGGCTTCGGTGTCTTTACCTCTGAAATGGCAGGACCCTTGGTTTCTTTGCGTGAACGTATGGTGATACGCCTGGGGCGAGTTGTGTTTGGCGCGATGGAGACTCCGAGATCCTCGATCATGGCGCGCAACGGTTCCGCGACTGACCAGGCCTGAGCCGGGCATCCGCGTGGATGATGCGGGGCATCGCCGTCAAAAATTTCCGAGACCTGTCCCACACAGGCCTCCTCTATGTGTGCCTCCAGACCATTGAGAAACGATCGGGCTTGGATTTTCGTCTTGGCAGTCTTCCCGAATACGGCAAGCCACGCCGTGACGAACGGGCCGAGCAAAAACGGCCAAACCGTCCCTTGGTGATAGGCGCCGTCCCGTTCAACGACTCCTCCGTCATAGTGCGGGTGATACCGGCTGTCTTTCGGGGAAAGCGTCCGCAACCCTACCGGTGTGAGCAGATGCTCGCGGACGACTCGAATGATTCCGGCGGCCTGCTTCTTCGTCACCAGTTCGTCGCAGAGGGAGAGCGCATAGAGTTGATTGGGACGGATCGATGCATCGCTGCTGCTTGGTCCATCGATCACATCGTAGAGGTATCCGCCCTCCTCATACCAAAACTTTGCGCGAAAGGACCGGATGGCTCGTATCCGCTCCTCACGACAGCGCGCGGCATATGCCACGTCACCGAATCTCGCGGCAAGATCTGCCCCGACCTCTAACGCCCGTACCCACAAGGCTTGAATTTCAACCGGCTTCCCGTGGCGCGGCGTGACCACCCAATCCCCCACCTTCGCATCCATCCATGTAAGTTGCGTTCCGGAGACTCCACCGGCAATGAGCCCGTCTTGATCCATGTGGATGTTATAGCGAGTGCCTCGCCGATAGCCGTTGATAATCTGTTGGACAGCCGGCCAAGCCGTGGCGAGAACGCGCGCCTCGTCGTTGCTGTACGCAAGATAGCGGCCAATGGCGTGGATGAACCAGAGCGAGGCGTCAATTGCATTGTACTCCGGCTGTTCCCCGGCATCGGGGAAGCGATTCGGCACCATGCCTTCCGAGACATGGGCGGAAAACGACTCAATGATACGCCAGGCTGTTTCATGCTGTCCGGTGACAAGACACAGGCCTGGCAGGGAAATGAAGGTATCCCGTCCCCAATCGGTAAACCAGGGATACCCGGCAATCACCGTCTGTCCGGCGTTTCGCTCAGACAGATAGGCCGAAGCCGCCCGCTGGAGTGCGCAGGCAAAAGGATCTGCAGCCCGAGCGGTTCGATTGAACGGCTCGCGGCGCGTTGCCTCAAGCTTGGCAAGAGCAGCCGTATCAAGCCGATCCACCGCTTCACTCGTCAAGGCCAGCGTATGATCCTCTCCAGGCTCCAACTCAAACCGGAATTCGCCCGGCGACCACCAATCTTCTTCACCATCAAGCCCACGTTGACGTTCAACAGGAAACTGTATCCGCCTATACCAATCCGGTTCATGGCGATACGTTCCCGAGTGGACGGCCCGCACGGGAGGCACATCTGGATAGGGCTGCCACACCACCCCGGCCGGCCCGATTGAAGCATCCGTCGAGAGGCGCCCGTTTTCGTGATGAGTCACATGATAATCGCGTCCGCTCAGCATCGGCCGGACGCGGAGAATGACGGAAATATTCTTTGCGCCGACGAGCCTCCATCGTACGATGACGAGGTCGCGACCGGGCATGCAGAAGATTTCACGCTGAATGACGGCCGCGCCGCAGTCAAAGGTCCACCTCGGCCACGGCGCCGAAGAGAATCCTGTGCACGCAACATATCCGGAAGGATGTACGGCGCCTGGATAGAGATTCGTCGAAAGAGGAATCGACCGGCCGTCAAGATCAATCCACTCCTCGAGATGATTCACCAGCACAAGACGATCAGCCGGGGGTTTGCGCGCAACCAGCAATAACGCATGGTAGCGCCGCGTATTCGCTCCGGCCACGGTACCGGACGCAAACCCGCCCCGTCCGTTCGTTTCAAGCCATTCCAGACTCAGGGCCCGATCGAGATTTTGGCAATCCGCCTTCTCAATCCTCATCTCACACCATCATCCGCGCCGTCTTTACGCCTCACCCCTTACCCCTTACCCCTTACGCCTCACGTTCCCCTCACTCCCCCGACTGCTGAATCAGCTTCGCCACCAATCCCGTCCACCCCGTCTGGTGGCTCGCGCCGATGCCGGCCCCGTTGTCGCCATGGAAATATTCATAAAAGAGAATCCTGTCGCGCCAGAGCGGATCGTCTTGAAACTTCGCGGTGCCTCCGAACACAGGGCGGCGGCCTGTGTTGTCGCGGAGAAAAATATGGGTGAGTCTGCGCGACAGCTCCGCCGCCACTTGATTCAGGGGAATCGACCGTCCGGATCCGGTCGGGTACTCGACCGTGTACTCATCGCCCAGAAAGTAATGGAACTTCTGGAGTGATTCGATAAGCAGGTAGTTGACCGGGAACCAGATCGGCCCACGCCAGTTTGAATTGCCGCCGAAGAAACCCGTGCTCGACTCTGCCGGCTCATAATCGACGCGATACTCCATACCCATGACCGAGAGCGTGTACGGATGATTCTTGTGGAAGCGTGACAAGGCGCGGATGCCATAGGGAGAGAGGAATTCGTCCTCACTGAGCATATACCGCAGCACCGACTTCAGCCGCACGGGGTTGACCAGCGAGAGGAATCGCCGAACCTCTCCATCCCGCGATTGTGTCTCCACATGGGAGCTGAAATCCGGCCGGTTTTCAATGAACCACTGCATCCGGTGTTTAAACCTGGGGAGACGGTCGATCAGTTCGGAGTCCAGAGTCTCGACTGCAAAAAGCGGGATCAACCCGACAAGCGATCGTACTTTGAGTGGAACCGTCCGGCCGTCGGGCAAATGCAGGACATCGTAAAAAAAGCCGTCTTCTCTGTTCCACAGCTCGATCTTTTCACCCCCGATATTATTCATAGCCCGGCAGATATAGACGAAGTGCTCGAAGAATTTGCTGGCGACATCTTCATACGCGCGGTTCTCACGGGCCAACTCCAGGGCAATCGACAGCATGTTCAGGCAATACATTCCCATCCAGCTGGTCGCATCCGATTGTTCGATATGTCCCCCGGTCGGCAACGGCGCACTCCGATCGAATACCCCGATGTTGTCCAACCCCAAAAAGCCGCCCTGGAAGATGTTCTTTCCCTCGGCATCCTTTCGATTGACCCACCAGGTGAAATTCAGCAGCAGTTTTTGGAAGACACGCTCGAGAAAGATACGATCGCCCACGCCTCTCCGCTTTTTCTCGATCTTGTATACGCGCCAGGCCGCCCAGGCATGGACCGGCGGATTGACGTCGCCGAAGGCCCATTCGTACGCCGGGATTTGCCCGTTCGGATGCATATACCACTCGCGGAGCATCAAAATGAGCTGCTCCTTGGCGAAGGTCGGATCGACGATCGCCAGTGGGATACAGTGAAACGCCAGGTCCCAAGCGGCATACCATGGATATTCCCACTTATCCGGCATCGAGATGACATCGGCATTGTACAGATGTGTCCAGTCTGAATTGCGCCCACGAAGCCTATCACTCGGCGGTTCCGGCATGCCCGGATCGCCCTTGAGCCAGCGATTGAGGTCGTAGTGATAGAACTGCTTGCTCCACAGAAGTCCGGCGAAGGCTTGCCGTTGCACCAGCCGGGCATCGCGGGAGAGGCCCGGCGGAGCCAGCTCATCGTAGAACTCGTCGGCTTCCCTGATCCGCTGCGTGAATACCCCGTTGAAGCCATCCTGCGACAGCCCCAGCTCACTGTCCTCATTTGTAAAGCGCAGATGGATGACCTCAGATGCCCCTGCCTCAAGGGTAAGGATGTAGTGAGCTGCGGCCTTCGAGCCTACTCCATCAGGATTTACTGCTTGTTTATCTGATCTTATGATATATTCGTGAAAGCTATCCTTTACATACTTCGACCCGTCTACATCACCATACAGCCGTCGGCTATTCGTTTCATTTTCAGTAAATAACAGGGCGGGTTGCCGCTCACACA
This sequence comes from Nitrospira sp. SG-bin2, assembly GCA_002083405.1. GTDB lineage: Bacteria > Nitrospirota > Nitrospiria > Nitrospirales > Nitrospiraceae > Nitrospira_D. The sequence continues at coordinate 82,506 of LVWT01000019.1, forward strand.
AAAGACGACGCCGACCATAGTATTCGTGGTCCAACTCGATCACGCTCATGCCTTTTGCAGCCGTTCCTTCCCGCATTCTCGGCCGACGGGCATCGAGCCCCCACGACCAGGTGTTCCGAAACCAGAGTGTGGGCAGGAGCGTGAGTTCAGCAGGGTCCGGTCCCTGGTTCGTAACCTGAATACGGATCAGCACATCCTCAGGAGTCGCTTTGGCATATTCCACAGTGACATCGAAGTACCGATTGTCGTCGAAGATGCCCGTATCGATCAGTTCATATTCAGGATCCCGCTTGCCCCGGCGACGATTCTCCTCGATAAGTTTTTGATACGGAAACTCCGCCTGAGGGTATCGATAGAGATACTTCATGTAGGAGTGTGTCGGTGTTGAATCGAGGTAGAAATAATACTCTTTGACATCCTCCCCATGGTTCCCTTCATTGCCGGTCACTCCAAACAGCCGTTCCTTTAAAATAGGATCTTGTCCATTCCAGAGGGCAATCGCAAAACAGATGTACTGGTGGCGATCGGAAATCCCGGCAATCCCGTCCTCATTCCACCGATAGGCGCGTGACCGGGCATGGTCGTGAGGAAAGGCTTCCCAGGCAGTGCCGTGCGGGCTGTAGTCTTCACGCACCGTGCCCCAGGCGCGTTCGCTGAGATAGGGCCCCCACCGTTTCCAATGTTCTGTCCGGCGGGCGTCTTCTTCCAGACGCCGGCACTCAGCTGATTGCGGGCTCTCAGAGAGGGATACTTTTCGAGTTGTGCCGGCCATGCAGCCCTTTCATGGAACAAGCTGATAACGACGTCAGCGTATCGATACCGTATCGCCAGGCTGAAGCAACCGTTACGATGCTCTCATCCCGCGGCCAAATCAACCGTGAGTTGCCACGCATTGACGCCTCAATCCTGGAGCGCGCTTGTCTTCTTCTCGGTCGGTTTGGACTCCGACTCAAGAGTGAGCGGAGTCTGCCCGCGTGATTCTTGCGCGTTGGTCGAATGAACTGTGTGAATATTATGTGTGATCGATGATTCGGTGTCAGGCTGACCGGTCGCTCACACTACATCGCAATGGAAGAAAACGGTCAGGAAGAGAAGAGGGGGGGTCGATCGAACGATGAAGACTTAACTCCAGACAACGCGTTCCTGATTTAATAGATAATCGATGACCTCAATACTGTTCTGCATCTGCATCTGAGCTTGTTCGGACATGGGCAGGACCGCGCCTACCAGCTTGCCGGATTCCATATCGTGGAGAGATGGAATGTTTTCTCCCCGAAACTTTTCATGATCACTGTGGAAACTGGCCACGAGAGACCTCCTGTTCCTGTTAAGCCCTTTTCGGTTTCTTTCTCTACTTCTTAAATACAGGCTGAAACCTGAATACCTTGCACGCTTAAGAGAAAGCATAGCACATGCCATCCCGTTATTATGGGACACAGCTATCTCATTGTATTTAATAACCTTTTATGGATTGACCGAAACAGGTTTGAGAGGAGGGAGAGCCCCCAGATACCCGAATGCCCCCTTATTGAGGAGCACTGAGTCAGGACGTAGGCGAAAGTCGTCATGCTCGGCATCCACAAACCGTGGGTCAGCGACAAGATCCGATTCCGGTTTGAGTTCCTGGGCAGGAACGTGGGGCGGTCCTGCGACCACGTAGTTGCTCTCGCGATTGAACATGGCATTAAATGAGAATGTAGCCTGACTGGTGGCGGCAACACGAAAACCAATCCCATTGAATCCGACGATGTTTCCGGATGCCTCGCTGCGGGATGAGCCTAGAAAAGACGCCCCGCTGCCATTTTTCACCAAGGTATTGCTGATCAGTTTTGCTTTGGCGTGATCGCCGACCAGGACTGCCTCGAAGAGATTCCGTGTAATGACGTTCCGCTCAAGCCGGATCTCCGACTTTCCCGCCGCATTCACGCCGTAATCATTGTCATGGATGACATTCCCGATGAGCACCGCCTGCGAATCGGCAAACTGCACCCCGGTGGTTTCACTGCCCCCAATGACGCAATCTTCGATGCGGACATCCCTAACTTGTTGCCCGAACACCATCCCCTTCACATGAAGACCTCGGAGAGTAATCCCTTTGCCGTTGAAAATCCCCACTGCATGCCCGCCACGCTCATTGACGGTCATGCCGGTGATGTCAATATCAGTCGCCCCGTACGGCCACTTGCCGACATGCAAAACACCCACGAGATCACCGCGTCCCAAGAGAGTGACCTGCTCGACTCCGGCGCCGACCAGCTTGATCCCCTCTTTGCTGTGAATCGTGAGGTTTTGTGGATATGCGCCGGGCTTTACAAAGACAGTGTCGCCCTTCTTGGCGCTATCGACGGCCTCTTGAATCGATACGAAGTCGCCACTGCCGTCCAGCGACACGGTGATAGTGCGAGGAACGTGAGCCGCAGGAGCTTCTGCCCAAGCCGAGCCACAGATCGCCAGAAGAACCAGCATGAAGAAACCTACGGGCTGCATAGTCACGGTATTACAGGCGAGAGCGACAGCCTGTCAACCAGGGGCCCTGATTCATTTGATCCGGCAGGGTGCAGAAAAAAGTCGTGAGGCTCTGAGATCGTGATCTGACACAAAGTGGATCTTCGCTCAGCCTCGACCTGAGCCTTACGTCTCATGTATGCTCCGCGCCCATGATCCTTGTGGGACTCACAGGCGGCGTGGCGACCGGAAAAAGCACTGTCGCCGCGATGCTCAAACAATGTGGCGCTGTCGTTATCGATGCCGATCTGTTGGCCCGTGATGTCGTGACACCAGGCAAACCGGCTTGGAAGGAAATCGTCGCGACATTCGGCAAGAGTGTGCTCAATGCCGATGGTACCCTCAACCGCCACGCACTTGGCGCCATCGTCTTTCGCCATGCTGCTAAACGTCTGGTGCTTGAGCGCATGATCCATCCCCGAGTAGCACGGGAACAAAAACGTCTCACCAGAGAAGCCGCCCGGAACAACCCCAACGCCGTCGTCATCTACGACGTCCCGCTGTTGTTTGAAGCCGGCATCGATAAGCGAGTGGACACAACCCTCATCGTCACCGCCGACCGAGCAACTCAAATCGCCCGGCTAAAATCACGAAATGGTCTCTCTCGTGCTGAAGCCCTCCGGCGCATCAAGAGCCAGATGCCATTGTCGAAGAAAATCCGACTGGCTGATCACGTAATCGACGGGACTCTTCCGTTACGCCAACTCCGCAAACAGACTGCGCACCTATTCAAACAGCTCACAATGTTTTCTTAAACCGGGCCAACAGCTTCTACCGTCGCCTTCCCTTACTGTGATACAGTCCCAGCATGCGCAATATCGTCATCATTGGATCAGGGCCTGCCGGGCTGACCGCCGCCATCTATTCGGCTCGCGCCAACCTGTCGCCGCTCCTTATTGAAGGCTGGCAATCCGGCGGACAGCTGACCACCACGACGGAAGTGGAGAACTACCCAGGTTTTGCCAAGGGCATCATGGGCCCGGAGCTCATGAAGGACATGCGCGCACAGGCGGAACGCTTCGGAACCGAATTTCTCACGGGCGATGTCTCAGCCGTCACGTTCACGCAGCGTCCGTTCAGTATCACGATCGACGGCGAACGAACCGTGCAAGCGAAGACCGTTATCATCGCCACCGGCGCATCGGCAATTCAAATCGGGTTGCCGAATGAGAAACGGCTGACCGGCCACGGGGTCTCCACCTGTGCCACCTGCGACGGGTTTTTCTTCAAAGGAAAAGAACTGATCGTGGTCGGTGGTGGAGACAGCGCCATGGAAGAAGCGAACTTTTTGACCAAGTTCGCCACAAAGGTCTCGATTGTCCATCGCCGCGATAAGCTGCGCGCATCGAAGATCATGCAGGACCGGTCCATGAAGAACGAGAAGATCTCGTTTGTCTGGAACTCCGCCGTTGAGGATATCCTGGGTGAGGAGGTTGTGACCGGCGTTCGGCTCAAGAACCTTGTGACGGGAAAAACCGTGGTACTGCCCTGCGCGGGGGTCTTTGTCGCCATCGGCCACATGCCCAACACCGCCTTATTTGCCGGCCAGTTGGGCATGGATGCTAAGGGATATCTCATCACGAAAAACGGCACGGCCACCAGCGTGCCAGGAATCTTTGCAGCCGGGGATGTGCAGGACTCGACCTATCGCCAGGCCATCACCGCCGCCGGTTCCGGCTGCATGGCCGCGATTGATGCCGAGCGATTCCTCGAAAGCCGTGAGGGGTAAGGCGTGAGGCGTCAGGGGTAGGAGTACACCGGATGGAGAAGCCCCATCGGCGGCTTGATGTTTGGAATTCATCGGTCGAGCTTGTCCTTGCTATTTACCAGGCGACGGAAAAGTTCCCCCAGGAAGAGCGATTTGCTCTCACCAGTCAACTGCGCCGGTCTGCCATCAGTGCGCCAAGCAATATCGCCGAAGGTGCGGCACGGCAAACGAAGAAGGAGTTTGCCAACTACATCCACATCGCTCAAGGTTCCCTGAGTGAATTGGATACGCATTTGGAAATCGCGCGTCGTCTCAATTATCTTCCAAATAGAGACTGGGAAGAACTTGATGGCCACATTCAGCGAATCGATAAAATGCTGAGCGGGTTACTCCGTCACCTCAAAAAGAATAGCCGCCTACTGACTACAAACGCATCCGCCAACCCCTCACCCCTCACGCTTCACGCCTCACGGCCTTCACGATGAGATGCGCCATCGTCCATTACCATGAGCTCGCTCTCAAAGGGCGCAACCGCGACTATTTTGAACAACGCTTGGTCCGCAATATCCGCCTCGCCCTCAGCGGGTTGGGCATCACGCAAATCGAGCATCTGCGCAGCCGCATTCGCATTGTTCTTCCACCGGACGCTGACACCGGCCTGGTGCGGGAACGGCTTGCACGAGTCTGCGGAATCGCGAATTTTTCCCTGGGCCGGTCGGCGCCGCTCAATTTGACGCAGCCCAATCTTGATGACCTCAACACAGCCATCATCGACGATCTCCGGATGAAGTCCTTTACCGCGTTCCGTGTCACGGCGAAACGAGCCGACAAACGTTTGCCGATGACCTCAATGGATGTGGAACGCGTCATCGGTGCCGCCGTGTGCGATGGACTCGGCAAAGCAGTCAGTCTCAAGGATCCCGACATCACGATTTACATCGAATTGCTCTCTAAGGATGTCTATTGGGCAATCGACAAGGTACAGGGGCCTGGCGGAATGCCGGTGGGGGTCAGTGGAACGGTCGCCTGTCTGATTTCAGGCGGGATCGATTCCCCGGTCGCTGCCTATCGCATGATCAAGCGCGGTTGCCGCGCATTCTTCGTCCATTTTTCCGGCCGTCCCTTGGTCAGCCGGGCATCGGAGGAAAAGGTGCGCGACCTGGTGCAGAGCCTCACCGCCTACCAATACGAGTCTCGCCTGGTCGTCATCCCGTTCGGAGAAATCCAGCGGGAGATCGTGTTGAACACGCCGACGCCATTCCGTGTGGTACTCTACCGGCGGATGATGCTCCGGATCGCGGAGGAACTGGCGCGGCAGGAACGATGCTGGGGCCTGGTCACCGGTGACAGCCTGGGCCAGGTGGCATCCCAGACGCCGGAAAATCTGTCTGTCGTGGGAGAAGCGACGCAGCTGCCGATGCTCCGGCCTCTCATCGGCATGGACAAGCTGGAGATCACCGACGAGGCCAAACGTATCGGAACCTACGAGACATCCATCGAGCCGGACGAGGATTGCTGCAAACTCTTCACCCCGCCCCACCCCAGCACAAAAACTCGAATCGAAGAACTTCGAAAAGTCGAACGTGCCTTGGATATCCCCCATCTGGTCAAGCAGGGACTGGAAAAGGCCGAGTGGTCTGAATTCAAGTTCCCCGGTTGATTTGAGATTCGCTCACATTGCAGACGGTGACGGTCCAATCCGTTCCCTCCGCCGCTACCGCACCGATCCATCCCGAACTGAGGGAGAGAAAGTGAACACGCCGTCTCTTCTCATCAGATCCAGCACTACCCAGGACTAGGCATCCTTCTGTTCCGTCACCCGTCAGCTCGAGATAGTCGCGATCGAGCGGGAAGGTCATCCCCCTGCCGTCAGCCTTGAAGACCGCTTCCCTGGCCACCCAGGCTTTCAGAAACCGCTCATGCCGTTGTGCCGGATCACCACCTTCGATACATGTCAGATCCCTCTCCGACAAGAACCGCCTGGCAAGGCGCACGACATCGACTTCTCGGCGCACCTGCTCAAGATCGACCCCGACCTCCCGATCTCTTGCGACCGCAATGAGCGCCCGGCCATGGGAATGGGTCAGATTGAATCGGATGGAGGGATAATCTGAAAGAACGGGCTTTCCATCCGATGTTCGCCGAATAGCCAACTGGTCAGGAGAAGCACCGCAGTACCGGCTTAGGATCGCTCGTAGCATGGCATGCGCAGCAATCGATCGACGTCGGTGCTCTTCGGATATCAATCGCCCGGCGCGCTCCCGCTCATCGTGCGAAAGAATAGACGCGGCACGAGGAAGTTCGGAATGAGCGACGTCCAGTACAATTCCCCAAATCTGTACGTCGCCATCGCGCACGGGGATCGGAGATCGCCATGCACCATTAGTCTCAAACGGCACCCGTTGGAAGGTCACCTTTGCTTTACCCACTCGCCGCTCCGCTCCCTTGCCTTACCCACAATTAACGACTCGCAGCTTGGCCGTTGCAATAACCACCTCCGACACGGTAAGCTCCTGCCAACGTCGTCGAGCAATTGTTCCTTGCCTGCTCACGATTCACACATCGACAATCCGGCCTACGGAGAGGTGCGAGAGTGGCCGAATCGGGCAGTCTCGAAAACTGCTGTCGGGGTAACTCGACCGTGGGTTCGATCCCCACCCTCTCCGCCACAAGGTTTTAAGAAGAATTCAATTCTTCTTAAAACCTTGTGGCGAGATCTCGCCATTTGCTGCAGCAAATGGCGGATCCGCCATTCGACATTCCTAAAGCCACATGTATTACTTATACATCCTGCTAAACGAGGCCGGAACAAGAACTTATACAGGCGTAAGCAATGACGTTCCTAAGCGCCTAAGAGAGCACAACGAAGGCCAGGTGAAATCTTCTCGCCCCCACCGTCCATACAGAGTGATTCATACGGATGCTTTTCTAACATTGAGCGACGCACGCAAAAAAGAACGGCTTTACAAATCGACGACAGGACGCCGTAGGTTGAAGGATATCCTTTTGTCCAAATGATAGCTCTCTCCTACCCCGCTTTCTCCCACAAGGCCCGCCGCAACTCCACCATGGCCAGCGTGTCTCGCTTGCAGTACGCGAGTAACGATTCCCTGATGGTCTCCTTGTTGACCCAATCGGTTTCTTTGAACACCATCTGGTAATAGGCCTGCGCGGCAACTCCTCCCTCTTGAATCGCCAGATCTCCATAGGCCAATGCCGGCACCATGGCAGGCAGCACGGACTTGATCGAATAGGATCCCCCAAATGCGGGATGATAGTAGTGGTCTCGAATCACCGGGAATAAATCCCAGAGCCGGCGAATCACCCGCTTCAGTTCAGCCTGCATGGACGGATACCGATCGGCAAGCCGTTCGAGAATCGACTGCTCATACGGTGAATACACACAAATGCTGCCTTCTGAGGCCAGCGACTCGATCAGCTGTGCCGTCAACGCTTCACGAGGGTCGCTCGGATCAGTATGAAGATACTCCTGATGTCGCCAGCAGCCGGGAGCCTCCTCGATATGATTCGACCATTGGACCGGTATCGGCTCATAGGGCCTTGTGTCCGGATAACAGGGAACCCCCGGCATGATGGTTTCAAAATCCAAATGATGGACGGGATATCGAACGGAAGCGAGGGCCTCCTTGAGTTTGGGAGAGATCCATTCGACGTTGTCCTTCACACGACGTTGAACGGCTGACAGTTTGACTCCGTCAGGAATATCGTCGATGGTCGTCACGCCCTGCCTGGCCAGATCGGCCAAACCGCGCAATGATCCCGGCAAGTGATAGATCCAACGGGCCGGCTTTTCCTTCGTGCAATAGGCCCAGTACGGACATTCGTAGGGAGTGTGGCAGTGACCATCCGGTTCGATCGCCGGTGGGTCCGGTTGCAAAACGGCCTGCCGCATCGGCACCAACTGGCCCGGCAAATCGATACCGCGGGCGGCAACGAGCTCGGTCATGTCTTGCACCTTGAAGAGCGCATCCAGGTCGAGGACGTCACCCGGGTAGACATATTGCGAATTCAAGTGCATGAGGCATGCCGAGAGAACCGTGAGCCCCGCCCCCTGCAGCACATAGCGCTGAATCGCCAGGTCATAGAGATGAATATCCTTCACGCGCGACGACGATTTCACCTCGATGAGCCGCCAACCGACATGTTCTCCTGCGTTGCCTCGCACACGCTCAAGAATATCGACACGGACAAGGACGCCGTCATACAGAAACGCTCCTTCAAAGATAGCCGGAATCGTAAGATCAGCCACCACCGATGCCGTATGGGCCAGTGCCGCCTCGCGCTGCCGATAGCCTTCGCCGATCAGCACCCCGCCGGGGAAACGGCACCGTGCCCGCTCGCCGATTTCAGTCCCCATATCGAGGATGGCCTGCGTCGAAGGATCCGGGGGGCTGGCCCGGTCAGGATGATGAACATCAAAATACACACGCTTATGACATTGGAGACCGGCCAGGAATTTGGACTTTGAGAGACGCGGGGAATAAACAGGGATCGCACGCTGGTTTGAATCAAGCATCGTGGACAAAAACTAACGGACCGAAGAGCGGTTTGTCTACTACGCTTCTGTTAGCCCACATTATTCATGACCGCTTCTACTGCAACCGCCGATACGCCGCTGCGACGAGCGTGGCCGCAAGCGTTGCGCGACCAGCGGGCAGGCTCGCCCCTCGTGACCTCACCATACTGTTTCAAGTATGCTTCGGTCTCTCAGGGCTCCGCATGCCCGTCTCGCAAGGCGTCTGGGCGGTTGCAGTAGAAGCGGTCATGAATAATGTGGGCTAGGATAGTCATCCCATGGCCAACGGTGTCGCACAAATCAGACGCTCCGTCTTGACCCTTGCCCTCCCCGTCACGGTAAGCAGCCTGCTCCAGCGCGCAGAAGGCATCGTGGCGGTCTTTCTGGTCGGTGGGCTGGGGGCCACCCACATTGCGGCCGTCGGGTTGGGGCAACTTTTGGCTTTCATCGCAACGACATTAGTCTCCGGTCTGTCGGTAGGCACCAACGTCATTGTCGCCCAACTGTGGGGTGCCCGCCGGTTTCAGGATGCTGGAGAAGCGGCGCGCCATTTCCTCTGGCTCTCAGTCGCCATTTCGTTAGCATTGGCCGGGCTTGGAATGGCCATCAACCACATCGTCATGCAGCAGCTCGGCGCGGAGCCCGGAGTTATCGAACTGGCGCTCCCCTATTCAACCATCATTTTTCTCGTGATCCCCTGTACCGTGCTCCTTCAGGTCTTGTCGTCGGTGCTTCAAGGTACCGGTGACACACGGACGCCGATGTATGCCCTGATCGTCGTCAACCTACTCCACATCCTCATGGCCTACCCGCTGATCTATGGGCGGTGGGGACTCCCCGCCTTGGGAATCAAGGGAGCCGCCGTTGCCGTCGGTTTCGCCGAAGCGATCGGGGTCGCCTATCTCCTCTGGCAGTGCCGTCCAATCTTGAAGCGATCACTCGCGTTGCGCCTCGACCTTGTCCGCTCGATTTGGGATGTAGGCGCGCCTGTGTCCGGTGAACGGATCGTGCAACAGGCCGGAATCCTGACCTACACAAAACTCGTGTTGATCTACGGCACAGTCACCTACGCAGCACATCAAGTCGGGCTGTCCATCGAGTCGCTCTCCTTTCTGCCGGGCTATGGATTCGCCATTGCCGCCGCCACCATGGTGGGCCAGAGTATCGGCGCCGGGAAATATACCCGCGCGAAGCTGGAGAACTGGGAGGCCAATCGCCTCGCGCTCGTCATCATGGCGGGCATGGGGATCGTCTTTTTCTTTTTCCCCTACCTGCTGCTGCGCGCGTTTACCACCGACGAGGCTGTTATCGAACTCGGCACCATGTTCCTGAAAATCGTCGCGGTGCTGCAGATTCCTCTGGCCCTCACGATGGTCCTGGCCGGCTCGCTGCGAGGCGCAGGCGACACCCGCTTCATCATGGGCGCCACCACAGTCGGCATGTGGGGCGTACGGGTGCCCATGGCACTCATCGTCGCCCTCTGGCTGCACCTGTCGGTCTATTACGTGTGGATGGCAATGATCGCCGACTGGACGGTACGGATGGCACTCCTACTGTGGCGCTACCAATCTGAGCGCTGGCGGCAAATTCAGGTGATTCGCTAAGATTAAGACCATCATCGGATTGAACAACCACTGCTCAAATCCCCAGTTCCATTCCGATCACGAGCCTATCGTTCCGATCAAATTGTCCAAACAAGCCGTTGCGATCACCGTAAAACAAATCAAATCCTGTCCAAATTTTTAAATTATCGCGCAACTCATAACTAATCTTTGGCCGGATGAGTCCATCGCCTTGGTTTACGCTTTGCAGCCAGAGCACTTCAGTTTCTAACGTTTCATTCAAGAAATGCCTTCTCAGTAATATGGTACTCGTGGTGTCTAATGTGTCGCGTACAATACCGTTGGCGGGATGAAGCAACCAACTTTGAAACAGCTGGAAACTCACCAACGTATCCTGAATGCCGGACCAATCCAGCCCTAGGACATAGGCTATTTCACCACTCTTGATTACACCATCACCGTCCCTTCGGTTCATGGTCAGCACGAATCGATCGGTATTGTAAATCGCTTCTCCACGCACTGTCAGGTTGCCAAAGGCATTGCTGACCGACCCCCCGATGAGATGGTTGCGCTCATAACGAGGGTTCACCGTAACCGTGGCACCGCTAGGGGCTAGAAACACCGACTGAAAGAAAACAGGAAAATCCGCATAGTGGTAAAGATAATTCACGGTAAGATCCCAACCATGCCAAAAGCTGGAAAACCGCATGCCGATATCGGAATCGGTTATGACATTGTTGGGGCGTTCAATAGGCCGAAGATTCACAGCGACACCGGGGGGCGCTTGGGGAACTATTAGTGATGAGGAAAAAGCAAACGTGGCACCCCCTTGAGGCAGCCGATGATAGGTGCGATCCGGTATCCATAGGAATTGCAAGTTACCCCCTCCAATGGGTAATTCGGCATTCAATGTCCAGAGCGGAATACGAGAGTCGTCAAAATTATCCAGAATGAATTCTCTGAAGTTTTGTGGATTGACGACGTCGAGCAGTTTCAGACCATCTGCCTTACCCCAGACGACTTGCTGTTTGCCAAGCGTAAGATGCATCCTCCAGAGTAGCGTCCTCAGGTAGAACTCGCGCAATTCTATGTCGGTTCGGTCGCCTAGTTGTAGGCGCCGGGAATTCGGCGCAACCTCACCTTGGCTCGGTCGCCCAGGTTCCAGATGGTCGAACCCTTCGGCATACAGCCGAGCAATACCGGTGATACGGGTATCTTCACTCCAACGATATTCCCACTGTGGATCAAGCAAGAATTCCAGTTTATCTGCCTGATCTCGCGCAATCCCATAGGCCGATTCCGATTCAAGCACAGCGCTGAAACGATGATTGCTTAACTGGCTCGATTTCGTCTCGTCTGGCGTGCTCTCGGCAAGGGCGCTGGCGACGATGAGCCACCCCGCCAGCGCCAGGATTCCACCCGTCGTAGATGAACGTGCCATGGGTCCTTAATATCCGCGCCGCAAGGCATCTTCCGTGAACATTTCATCCTTGACACTTTGTCCATAGTCCACATCTTTAAAGGTAAATACAGTCTTGTGGCCGGTCTTGTGGTTTTCGACGGATATTTGATGGGCTGTCCAGATAGCCTGGATCGATGTAATCTCCCTGACCTGGAGGGTCTTCAAGGGATTACCGGCCACATCCCAGTACTTGGCTTGACGTACCATCCAGATCTCGGCATCAACCCAGGATTGCACTTTGCTGTAGCCCAATTCCTTGGCCGTTTTTTCATTTACAGGAATCTGTTCGACTAGAAAGCACCGATGACCATCGATTGCCTCTTCGCCGAGAGTTTTCCAAGAGTAATCCTCAATCCCAACCTTGGTTTCCTTGCGAATGTCTTCATACGTAAAGTCCGTCCCGAGGAAGTAGTCCCCGCGATCAGAAGCGGAAATACGGCGAACTTTTCTGGCGGCTGGCAAATACAACCATTGATCATCATCTCGATCAGCTTCAGAGTAATCGTAGGTCAAAAATGCCGTATCCTTAATATTCGAAGGACTCAAATAGAAGATGATGGTGCGTTTCTCTTTTCCAAAATACTTTCGGAGGCTCTTCGTTTCCCGCACTCGTTCGGTGCCGCTGCGATCCCTCATGGCCATTGTAATAAAACGGGAGACGACCTCTCCTTCGTTACGCGCATTGATGCGTCGAGCAATTTCCTCTCCTGCGAGCAAGGATTCCGCTGCAACATCGGATACGGAAAAAGGAATCAACAGAAAGAGCGCAATAAACAGGTTCTGCATGTGCGATCGCATATGAATTACCTTCCTTCCTTCAGGGTAGACACGGATAAGACCGGGTTAAGTTGCACTGCCTGAGTTGCTTCCTGATCGGGTGTCTCAAACCCAAGAAAGCGCGGACGAAACACCGTCGCCAGTGCCGGCATAACCGTGATGCTGGCGAGAAAACTCACGGCCATGGCCACAGCCACCAAACTGCCGAAACGGATTAGTGGCGGCACCGCACTGATCATCAGGGTGCCGAACCCCAGGCTCATGGCCAGGAAGTTGAAAAACAGCGCCCGTCCCGTAGACGGAAAAAAGTGCGCCATCCGTTCCTCAAACGTGCCAGCACCGGATCGCATGAGCTCGCGAATCCGTTGTGTCGTATGCTGGCCAAAATCGATCGCCAGCCCGGTCGCAATGGCCGCAAACATGGAGGTCCCAACGGCAAGCCAAATCCCCCCAAATCCCATGATGCCGTACACGAGAAGGACAGAAGCAAACACCGGCACCAGCGTAAAGAGTCCAGCGCCAAATGAACGAAACAGCCAGGACGCCATGAGCCAACTAATGACCAAGGCGATTCCTTCACTGACGAAGTGTGTGGACGCAATAGTCGCTAGCCAATGATGGTTGACGTTCACGCGTCCGCTCAAATGCCCCACGATCTCATTACTATTGAATTGTTCGAGGAGATACCGTTCAACCTGTTCAATCACCACCCGGTTGTTCACGTAATGGGACGTTTTGATACTGGCGCGAATATTGGCCCGTCGATATTCGTAGTCAATCTCCTGCTGGAAGTCTGTCGGATCGGCGGAGGCGGAGTAGAGCAAGAAGAGTTGCGCCACAAGGTCTCGGTTATCTGGGATGCTATACGCCTCTTTGCGGTTTTCGTTAATCGACCGATTCATCTGCTTCACATAGTCGGCCACCGACGTCGTCCCGCCAACGCCAGGCAACGTTTCGACAAATCTCTGGAGCGCCTCGATGCGGTGAAGTGCGTCCGGGTTGAGCAAGCCTTCGGGTGTTGGGGTATCCACCACAATATCCAGGTAATTGGTCCCGTCCATCACCTGGTTGATCACTTTGTCTGCGCGATAAATGGGTTCATCATGCTGAAAGTTTTCGATCATCGCCTCCTCGATGATGAGCCGAAACGCACCGATCGTCCCCAATACGGCAACGACGAGTGTCACGCTGAGAATGAGCCGTGGTCGGTGAATCGCAAAGCGGCCCAATGCCGTCACGAGCTGACCATATCGGTCAATCGTCTGGTCGCCTTTGATCGCAGGGGAAGGCTTGAATCGCACCAACATCAATGCGGCCGGAATAAATACCAGGCCATAGGCCCAAGCCCCCATAATTCCGATGGACGCAAAGAGACCAAAATACTGCATCGGCGGCATCCCGCCGGACGCATAGAGCGAAATGAAGCCAACGACTGTGGTGAGAATAGTCATCGTCAGAGGCTTCCAGACGTCGGTCATGGTACGAACAATCATTTCCTGATGGCTGAGATGGGGATAGGCGCGACCCACTTCGTAATAGTGTGTGAGGAGATGGATCGGTTCCGCGACCGCCATCCCGATTAAAATGGAAAGGAGACCGTTGGTAATCACATAGAATGGAACGCCGCCCGCTGCCATGGTCCCGAAGGCGGCCGCCGCCGTGCCGAGCACGACCAAATTCGGGAGCAGCATCCCGCGCACCGTCCGAAATGCGATGAAGAGGACAATAGTGATGACGATCGCAACAACCGGATTAATTCGCTTCGCATCGTGGTCAATGTAGTTAAAGAGATATCCGGAGATCGCACCTTCGCCAGCCACATGAAGCTCAACACCCCCCACCTTGGGCGCTTCGTTAATCAGGCTCATAAACGCCTGATAGGTCGCCTCGCTCTTCATCTCGTCAAGGATTTCAGCCGTGACCAAGGTTGCCGTATCATCGCGTGCTACCAGACTGCCTTGGTAGAGTGGGAAATCAGCAATTGCTGCCCGGATCGCATCGGCCTGGACTTGCGTAGCGGGCAGAGGATGGAAGAATTTGCTGACTTGCATGCCGTCAGCGGTGCCGACAATATTATTCTCCGTTGCTAGGCTTACCACTCGATCAGGGTCAACGTTGGGAATCGTTTTGACCCGATCTGTAAGCCACTGCACCAATTGCAACGTCTCGGGATTAAAGACGCCAGTGGCCCCACGATTGATAACCGCGATCACAAACGGATCTGATAAGCCGAAGACTTGTTTGACTTGATCCCGATAGACGCGGGCAGGGTTATCCTTAGCAATAAAGGAGTCCGACGACGTATCCATAGTCAACTGAGGGATGAACGCAGCCAAGCTCATCAGTAAGACGAATCCAGCCAACACTATCGTTTTCGGATACGCGGTGACCCACGAGAAAAACCGCTCAGCTCTGCCATGACCTATCGATTGACGCATCGCTACCCCCCCCTTATAGTGTATATGCACATATCTTTCAAAAACATTTGCCCTCGCTTGCTCCGCGAACCTCAATTTCATGATCTTGGGGACCTGGGAGACTGAACTTATAAAGATCGAGATACTCTTACGGCTATAATCACGTTCGGGGTCAGCGGAAGATAAATGAGTGTATATACACTCATCATGGCCTTAGGCACCACCGCGATCTAGCAAACCTTCTTAGATTGCTCGTTTGCTTAACGATCGAAGTGCAGCCAATTCTTTCAGCAATTCCTTAAATCGCAGGCTCCCAAGATTATGCACGACCAACTGCTGTGCTTTCTTCCAATACGGCAACGCCTTCATCAGCGCATCTCGACCCGCAGTGGTCAACTGAATCGACTTCGTACGTCCATTTTTACCAGGTCCTACTACGATCAAGCCTCGGGTCTCTAGTACTCTCAGATTACGGGTTAACGTCGTTCTATCCAAACCAAGCCGATCTGCTGTTTCGGTAATTGGCAACTCACCTGCTAAGTGAGCGACTGTTAACAAGGAAAATTGTGTTCCCTGTATCCCGGAAGGTTCAAGGACAGCGTCATAGAATCGAGTGATCGCGCGGGCCGCTTTGCGCACATTGAAGCATGCGCACTCAGAACATTGACTCAGCGAATGGTTATCATCGGATTTCATATGCGTGTATCTACACTCTTCTTTTCTCGCTGTCAAGCCCTCTGTTGCGCTACACAACTCGATGCAGCCAGGATTGTTCTTGCTCCGGCGCTACCAATCCGAGCGTTGGCGGCAAATCCAGGTCATTCGATAAACGATGCGACCCGATCAAGACATGTCCTGCAACGCCGTCTCATCTAATCCGTCTTCCGTTAAAAACTCGATGTCTCCGGTCACAACGTCGTACATGGCGCCGACTATCCCGATGCGCCGCTCTCGGACGAGATCGTCGAGCGTCCGGCTCTGCTCTCGTATCTCTTTGACAACTCGCAAGACATTTTCTCTCGCCACCACGTCCACGATCGCGAGTCCTTCAGCCGAAGCCGGATCACTGGCGACCTGAGAAATAGCCCCATCAGCGGATTGCTGGATCTCGTTCACTATGGAATCGAGATGCTGACATCCTGTTGCATCAGCAGCCGTCAGGCGTGAACCCACGAACTTGACCGCGGCAGAAACCGCACCACATCGAGTATGCCCTATCACCAACATAAGTTTTGCCCCTGCCACGGCACAGGCGTATTCCGCACTGGCCAGCACCTTTCGACTTATGATGTTCCCTGCAATCCGGATGCTAAAAATGTCTCCCATACCAAGGTCGAAGATCAATTCGACCGGTGTACGGGAATCGATGCAGCTGAGCGCGACAGCCAAAGGATGTTGTCCCTCCGCCGTGGCGCGAACCTGGTGGCTAAAGTATCGGGTCAGGCGCCGCCCGGTGCGGGCTCGTTCGTGGCCTTCCTTCAGAATTTGCAAGACCTGCTGCGGCGTGAGTGTATCTTGGAGTTCACGGGTCGAATAATCCACATATTGAATTTGATCTCCCAACTTGTACTCGCTCCGAAATCCGATCAGGCTCACATCAATCCCGTGAGCCGGCCCTGCCTGTTCCTTGAAATCACGAATCAGAGCGAGCACGTCCGGATCAATGTAGTCCGTATTCTGGGCATCAAGCAACACACGCCCATTGCGAGGCACATCAGCCAACACCTGAGACAACGCCGCACGATTGAGAAAGCTCTCCTGGTTGGCCAGTTCAATATGGACGACATCGCCGCCCAAATGCCTCTCCACAAAACGGCGCACCGGGCGGCGCATATTGCTGTTCAGGATAAACCCGACGGCCACGGTGAGTCCGATCAGGATGCCGATCAAGAGGTCGGTGAAGACAATGGCCGTGAGGGTTGCCGCAAACGGGATGAATTGATAGCGGCCCTCGCTCCACATCTGCTTCATCAGGGCAGGACTGGCCAGCTTAATGCCGGTCATCAACAAGATGGCTGCCAGGCACGCTAAAGGGATAGTATTCAACCAGGCCGGAATGAGGGGAACACAGACCAGAAGCAATGAGCCGTGAATGATCGCAGCCAGCTTGGTTTTACCGCCCGCGTTCACATTCACGGAGCTACGGATGATCACGGACGTAATCGGAAGTCCGCCGATCAATCCACAAGTCACGTTCCCGATGCCTTGGGCGAACAACTCTTGATTCGGAGGCGAAGTACGCTGCTGCCGATCAATCCGATCAACGGCCTTGAGATTCAGCAGGGTTTCAAGAGAGGCCACGATGGCAAGGGTGACGCCGGCGGTATAGATCGCAGGGTTGGCCCACTGCGAGAAGTCCGGCCGTGGAAGGAGCCGAAAGAGTTCACCCAGGTCACTCGCCACCGGCACCTGAACCAGATGGCTCGGCTTGATGAGCCAGGGATCCCCCAGTTGTTCAAACCACAGCCCTGCTGCGACCCCGAACAAGACCACCGCCACGGGAGCAGGAATGAGCGACTGCTTCAGCGGCTTCCATTGATCCCAGAGAATGAGCAACGCAACGGATACCAGACCGATAACGGACGCACCGAGCTGAAAGTCTCCAAACATCCTGATCAACTCGGAAAACGTATTTTCAAAGTCCGGCTGAAAGAAAGCCATTTCCCCTTCAGGATCAGAGTCATGCCCGACAAGATGCGGGATTTGTTTTAGGACGATGATCACGCCGATCGCGGCCAACAGTCCTTTGATCACGCTGGATGGAAAGAATTCAGAGATGAACCCTCCCTTGACGAGACCGAGACCGATTTGAATCATCCCGGCCAAAATCAAAGCCATGAGAAAGCTTGAAAATGATCCGAGCGAAAGGATTTGGGCAGCCACGACCGCCGACAAGCCGGCCGCGGGGCCGCTCACACTGGTATGGGATCCGCTGAGGAGTCCCACTACAGTACCGCCGACGATTCCGGCCAACAATCCGGACATTAACGGAGCGCCGGATGCGAGTGCGATCCCGAGGCACAAGGGCAGCGCGACAAAGAATACGACAAGACCCGATTTGAGATCGGCGAAGAAAGTACCTGGGGATCTATCATTCGTCGCAAGCATTGGTCGTTCCTTATTTCTACAGAGAGCATGCGATTCACTTATTATCTGACGGCATGCCCTCTGATCTGGCCCTCTGTGCGCCTGCGCGCAACGATCAAAATTGTCCTGAACCTCTATTCTGAAAGCCCAACTTACTTCTGACTGGGGATTCTAAGTCAGCCAGAGTCGGGCAATCTTTTATAGGCGACATCTGCTGAAGCTCCGCTTGTGTTGGTTCAAGATCCTTCACGACGTGCCCCGTTATCCATCCAGCGAAGGATTCTGTCTCCCTCTCAAGCTCCCATGTCCCTAGCGAGGTACATCCTCCGGACTGGACCTGAAGTGTGGTAGGAAGCACGGTGTGCCATCTTCCCCCTATACGGTCGAAGCTGATGCTATTGAGACGATAGGACCCAGCCGGCAGCCTCAGCACAAATGGGCCTTGAGTAGGAAGATCCCCGATCAGGAAACGCTCTCCCCGTGTTTCCTCTTCAATAGACCATTTCATCGTCAGCGGCTGCTCGAGCCTTTCTGGCTGATCGGTTCCGTACCAGGCAAGTCGAATGTTTCCAAATACCAATCCGTAGCTCTCATCCATCGATACACTGTCTGACGTCGATATCGGAGTAACGACTGTGGTGCACCCAACTGTGAATCCACTTAGTAAAAGGACGCTTGCAAAAGCAAAACCATGACGAAGGGTTGGATAATTCATGCCGTCCCCTCCTTTTTTGACGCATAAGCCAAAAGCTTCCTTCAGTCGTTCTGCGTCATGGAAAGCCATGAGGCTCGTACCGTTTAGCGGCCAGAGGCGGATATCAGACAGCATGCCTCCGGTTGCTATGGTGGCGAAAAGAGCAGACTACGCGGAAGGGGGATGAAACACAGATGTGAGCAATATCGGCAGATGAAACAGCGGGCGAAACTCGGTGAACAGGTGGAACAGAGGAGACCTCTCCAGTTCAAGTGCCGGGGAGAACGCAGACAAATCCTCCGAAATCGGTTCCGACTCGGCGAGCATATCCGAATTCAACAGACTGAGGAGAGTGAACGGGGCCCCGAGCATCTGCGTGACCACGCAGACACAGAGCAGTACCAACAAGAATGCTACCCCCGCTGAACAGCGGCGAGTACCCGATGCATCTATGACTATCCTGTTCATAAAAACAATGTACCACGCCCCTGCTTAGTTTGTTAGGCACACAAGCCCCTGGAGCATTCACATCCTCATGTCGCGACACAGCCATTTCCCCGAATGAGCGCCGTGAACCTTTAGCCCGCGTTGAATAGGGCAAATACAATGATTGCAACCACAAGGGGACCAAAGATGATGTACGAGTGCGCATGGTATATGCCAGGCATGCTTATTCACCACCGTGGCCGGTTGTTTTTATTGCAACAGAACTAGTTGTCAGTTGGTCCGCGGCTTTTCCAGCCGCGGACCTTCCGACACCAACTTGGGCAGCCGACCTCGTACTTATGTAGTCTGCTGCCCGTTTCGTGTTCAGTAGCCGCCGCTCTTTGCAGCACCAGCCACCTGGCTGGGGAACGGATCCAGAATGCTCTTGGGCGCATTGTTCCAGATGACGTCCGCCAGGTTCGACATGCGCGACACGATCTGCGCCGCCACCCCGCCGGCCGCCCCGAACAACCCGCACCAGCCCAACGTCACGAAGCCCCAATGCAACGGCGCCGAGAACAGCTCGTCCACGAACCAGAACGCATGGCCCCACTCATTCAACCCCACGTTCGGCAGAATCATCATCGGCCCCACCACCGCCGCCACCAGCGGGAACGAGGTCGCCTGGCTATACAGCGGCAACCGCGTCTGCGCATACAGGTAGCTCGCCACGCCGCACGTGATGTACAACGGGAACGTCCCGTAGAACGCCACAATGTGGCTC
>LVWT01000019.1:102481-106728 GCA_002083405.1 Nitrospira sp. SG-bin2
TGATCACCTGGTGCCACGCCGCATCCTGCTCCAGCGTGTAGCTGCCCGCGTAGTAGACGCCCCAGATGTAGCACACCAGCCAGCCCATCCAGTAAAAGTACCGCTTCAACTCCAGCTTGTGATCCAGATTCGCCAGGTTCCGATCCCGCGTCACCCAGAGCCAGCCGATGGTCACGGCAAAGAAGGCGGCATTGGCCAAAATGTTAAACCGCCACAGCCCCATCCACACGGATTCGAATTCCGGGGTCATCGAATCCAGCCCGTGCGAGTACCCGAACGCCCGCTGGTACAAGACCCAAAACACCCCGATCCCCAGCATCGCCAACCAGCCGATCTTCACCGGCTTGGAATCGTACCACTGCGAAATATCGTAGCCCCGCTCTGATGCTGCCATGGTCCACCCCTCCTTGTGTTAGAAACAGGTTACCCCTCCGCATTCTACGAATGGCTGGAGACCCGCCACCTCCAGAATCGTTTTGATTTGGAAAGTTCATAGAGCATCACGGCCAGCAGGAGCAGGATGGTCAGCGGCCCGACCGCATTGCGCGTCAGATTCCCGTAGTCGAACTGCTGCACCCGCAAGAGATAATGAGAAGGACTGAATCCCTGTGGAGTGATGATCAATTTGTAGAACCCCTTGCTGAGTTTGGCTTCGCCTCGGACCACTCCGTCCGGATGGACGGCCGGAGGCCAATACGCCACCGTTTGCCCCTCGGTTGACTCGCTGCTCCCCCTGACCACGCGTACCTCAACCGGCATCGCACGTAGCCCCGGGTCCAGGAGATCTACGACCAGGAAGGTCTCGCCTTCCTTCGGAATGTCGGTGCAGTATTGCCCCTTCGCTTCGTACTGCGGCTGGTAGGCATTGAAATGGACCAAGTTGCCACCGACACGGTGCACGCAGGGGTCGTCCTCAAGCGCCACCTTGCCATGGGCGTTGGCAATACTGGGGAAGAAAGCTGCGAGAAGAACGAGCACCCTCGTCACGTGAAGAAATGTGGCCATGATCCTTACTCCCTGGCGTTAGAGCTGGCGAACCACCGCTTTGAGCCCGTACAACGGTCGATGCTCGCGGAGCCCGATTCCCAAACCCACCACCCACCCGATCTTGCTGACCTTCATATCCCTCGACCGCCCAATGCCGGACCGTCCGTCGTCAGGTGCCTGCGAAAAGACTGCCATCATTTACCTTCTTGTCGGAGTTGGATCGTGAAACGCCTCTCCATATCCTGTTGGAAACTCTACCGATATGAATCGCTGAGCGGTACTAGGGACTTCCCTCATGCCGAGCAGGAAGATGACGGGGCGGCGCCTGGCCAGACAGATGCAGAGAGCAACAACGCAGCAACTATTCGGATGGAATGAGCCCGTGGGTGAGTGCGTATTTCGTCAACTCGGCCGTGGTGTGAAGATCAAGCTGTTCCATCAGCTTGGATTTATGGTATTCAACCGTTTTGGGAGAGATAGCGAGCGTAGCGGCGATTTCTTTCACCGCTAGTCCTTCCGCCACCAATTGCAGGATCTCCCGCTGACGAGCCGTCAGCCGATTGGTTTGGATGATCGGCTGATGCGTCCCATCCAGCGCAGAATGGACCAGATCTTTGGCGACGAGGGAGGTCACGTAGTAATCTCCCTTCATCACGGCTTCAATTGCTTGCACAAGCTCAGAACCGGCCGAACGTTTGAGTAGATAGCCGGACGCGCCGGCCTTGAAGGCTTGGCTCACATAGGCTTGATCGGCATGCATGGTGATGAAGATCAGCTTTGCCTCTGGTACCATCTTCCGTAGTTGGTGCGCCGCATCGATACCATTAAGGTGCGGCATGGAAATGTCTAAGACGATCGCATCCGGCTTTAATCGTTGCGCGGCCTCCAGCAAGGCGCGTCCGTCTTCAGCGGCACCGACCACCTCACAATAGTCCTCTAATAATTTCTTGAATCCTGCCAACACCAACGTGTGGTCGTCCGCCAGCAACACACGTGGTTTGCTCATATTTATCCCTGCTGTTCCAGTGGGACCCAGGCGCAAACACGCGTCCCTTGTCCTTCCACCGATTCAATATCCAGCATTCCGCCGACGAGCGCAACACGTTCCTTCATGCTCAACAGGCCGAGACGCCCCCGTTTGTCATGCTGGCGGTCCCGATCGAAGCCAACTCCATCGTCGCTGATCATGAGCCGAAGTCCATCTTGCCATCGGCCAAGTTCAATCCGTACTTGTTTGGCTTTGGCATGACGGGAGACGTTCATCAAACTCTCCTGTGCAACGCGATACAGGCAGGTCGCGATTTGCTGATCCCGTATTTTCAACGAATCCTGGTCGATGAAATCGCCCTGCACTCCGGTGCGGGCCGTAAAGTCGTCGACGAAGCGCTGCAGGGCGATAGACAGACCCAAATCGTTCAGGATGGATGGATGAAGTTGATGAGCCAAATGACGGACATCATCGGAGAGCTCAATGACCCGGTCCTCAATGGCCCGCACGGCTCTAAGGGTGTGAGTGGGGGCCGTCGAAAGTTGCCGCTCCAAGGCTTCGACGTCGATCGTCAGGAGCGCCAGGCGCTGATTGATGTCATCGTGCAGATCGCGCGCGATACGTTGCCGCTCCTCTTCTTGTACACGGATAAGTTGCGCAGCGAGTTGGCGGAGATCCCCACGGCTGGCTTCGAGCGACTGCTCGGTGCGCATCCGCTCCGACACCTCCGCCACGAGCGACTCGTTCACCGCCGCTAGCTCCTTTGTGCGAGCCTGCAATCCTACATTCAACCGCTTAAGCTCCTCTTCCCGATCGAGATGCCGGAAGAAATACCACATCGGGATGCCAACCAACGCCATCAGCAGCGCCATACGAAGCAAGCGCCTGACGAGGGGGTCCCCCTGCCGGGTATCGGAAGCATCGGACCCGAGGGGACGATCGCCTTCCCCCAAAAGAGACCTCGCGTTGGTCATTTCAACAAGGAACGACACCGGCAGGGCGGGCACCACCGGGAGTACTGGACCGATAGACATGATCTTGCTGGATCCCTCTCCCTCCGTGGGGAAAGGAAAGGACAGGAGTGAGAGAACCACCATTAGAACGGATAGGCCTATCGTGACCCGCGCCGTTCGTCCGTCCATACGCATGGTCTCACCCTACACGCTTGGTGATTATCTGTCACAAGAATTGTCCAGCGCAAGAGCAATGGGTGCACCGATCGCAATTCTTCCGTCCAGACTCGTTGAATAACCGCCCCCACAAACACCGGGCCATAGGCTGGATACGCCGTATCACCCGGTTACGCGAGCTGACTGGCGCAGCAGCCATCCCGGCCTTGCTAGTCTTTGCTATACTACAGGCCGCCAATGGAACTTTACAGTCGGCATATTTTCCCTCGGCTGATGGATTGGGTAATGAGCGGCGAGGCTTTTCAGCGGCTGCGGGCTGATCTGCTGCAAGATGCGCGCGGGGAGGTCTTGGAAATCGGCTTCGGGACCGGGCTCAATTTGGCTCACTATCCTGCGAGTGTCTCAAACCTCTCTGCCGTGGATCCGGCTGATCTTCTCCCTCACAGAGTCAGCGAGCGAATCGCGACGGCCTCTTTTCCTGTCCGAACCGCACAGGTAACAGCCGAGGCCTTGCCCTATCCCAATCGGCAGTTCGATAGGGTCGTCAGCACCTGGACACTCTGTACGATTCCTGACCCGGTACAGGCCTTACGGGAGGTCGCACGCGTCCTCAAGCCGGAAGGCACGTTACTGTTTCTCGAACATGGCCGGAGCGACGATCGAACCATCGCCGCCTGGCAGGATCGGCTGAATCCCATTCAGAATGCTATCGGCTGCGGCTGTCACCTGAACCGGCCAATCGACCGGCTGATCACCCAAGGCGGTCTGAGAATCGCCCATCTGGATCGCTTCCTGCTGCCGGACGTTCCCAGGATCGCGGGCGAGATGTATCGGGGACGAGCAACCCCTTTTCCTGCTTAATTACCGTCCTTAGCCGGCAGGCTGTATGGACGACTGCATGAGAATCTGGTCGACATCCAACCCGTCCAGCACCTCTTTCTCTATCAGCGCCTCGGCTAACGCCTTCAAGCCGGCCATGTGCTCCGATAACGTGCGCTTGGTCCGTTCGTAATTCTCCATCACGACGCGCTTGATCTCCGAATCGATCTCCTGCGCCATCTGGTCGCTGACCTCCCGCCTGGCTGAAACATCACGGCCCAGGAACACAGGGCTCCCCTGCTGCCCGAATGTCAACGGTCCCA
>LVWT01000020.1 GCA_002083405.1 Nitrospira sp. SG-bin2
GAGTGTAGACGAACCTCGTTGGAAAAACCTGGACTTGTCTACTGAGGCCGATTGGGTGTGGCTGGCGAGGCAGATCATGTGGATGGTAACGAGGTGACAATGGCCGACCTGTTCACGGCAGGCGATGACGAACGCCGCCGCAAACTGATTGCCCTAGGGTGCTACGAGACTGGCGGAAAGCTCGCCGGCCGCTTCCTCTGGCGGTTGCCGTCGGGGATTGTGGTGGACGAGGAGGAGGCGTTCACGTGGCTGGCACGCAAGGAAGAGGGGATTCAGGATGCCTGAAATACTGATTGCCTTGATCGTCATCTGTGCGGCGGCGGCTGTCGCTATTTGCATGGCTTTTGCTGTTATCCTGCTCGACATGCAACGCGATATGTCAACACTCAAGGTGCAGATAGCGAGTGAATTCACAGAGACCAGGGAGAGAATTGAGCGGATGGGGGAAAAGTTGAAGGCATTGCGTAAAGGGGAGAATGCAGACCATGAAGCAAAGTGAAAAGCGGCGGCTTCGGCGTGAGCGAGAGAAGGACGCGGCCAGTGTGCTTCTTGGATGGGCGTGCGAGGTTCTGGCAGAAAAGTGCTTTGTGAAGGTGCGGCATTCCACGGTGAATCGCATCGCCCTGAAAATGCAAGTGGCAGTTTTGGACGTGATGCTGCGTGAGGTGGAGAAACTCCGGGGAGAGTGACCCATGATAGCAAGCCCCCTCAAATACCACGGCGGCAAATCGTACCTGGCGTCCAAGATTGTGACGCTAATGCCAGAACATACACACTACGTCGAACCTTACGCCGGCGGCCTGAGTGTGCTGCTGGCCAAAGATCCGGAAGGCGTGAGCGAAGTTATCAACGACCTGAACAAGCACGTGACGAACTTCTGGTCGGTCCTGCGTGCGCCGCATGCGTTTGCCGAGTTCCAGCGGTGCGTGGAGGCGCAGCCGTTCTGTGAAGCCGACTGGAAGGCCAGTAAACGCATTGTGGATGAATTACTCTGGAACGGCGTCAATCCCACCTCGGCGCACACGGCCAATGTGCTGCGGGCCTTCGCCTTCTTCGTCTGCTGCCGTCAGTCTCTCGCTGGCCGCATGCAGGCGTTTGCTCCACGGTCCCGCACGCGCACCCGACGTGGCATGAACGAACAGGTGTCCGCTTGGCTCAACGCAGTGGAGGGATTGCCCGCGGTGCATGCCCGCCTCAAGCGAGTGCTGATTCTCAACCGGCCTGCGCTGGAGGTTATCAAAGCAGAGGATGGTCCGCGAACGCTGTACTACCTCGATCCGCCCTACGTCCACTCCACGCGCGCCACCACGGGCGAGTACGCCCACGAGATGACAGAGGAGCAGCACATAGACCTCTTGCGGCTCCTTGGGTCAATCAAGGGCAGGTTCTTGCTGAGCGGCTACCGGAGCGATGTGTACGACTACTACGCAACCAATCTCGGTTGGAACCGCCATGATTTCGAGCTACCGAATAACGCAGCTGGTGGCAAGGAAAAACGCCGAGTAACGGAGTGTTTGTGGACGAACTACTAGGAGTAACCGCCGTGCTGCAATTCCCCACTCCGTGGTTTGGCGGCAAAGCCAAAATCGCCGCCCTGGTCTGGGAGCGATTCGGGCGGGTGCCGAACTACTGCGAACCCTTCCTAGGCTCCGGTGCGGTGCTCCTGGGTAGACCGACGCACACCTTCACCGAAGGCAACAGCATTGAAACGGTGAATGATCTCGACGGCCATGTCGCGAATTTCTGGCGGTCGTGCAAGTACGACCCCGATGGTGTGGCAGCGCCGCCGTCGCTGCCGGCTTCGCCTACGTCGGCGACGGCTACAGCGACAACATCGCCTCCGTCGCCGATTGTGCCATCCGCGCTATGCGGTCCTCCGGTGCCGATGGGGCGACGTTGGCCAAGGCCGAGGAATCCCTGACCGGTATCGTCCGCCAGCACTTTCCCCAACCACCCGAGGTGAAGCTTTGAAGTCAGCACAAACGAAGTTGATGCAATATCTCGAGAAGCAATATCGCTTAAAGCAATATCGCTTAAAGCAACAAGAGGAGTCAGAGAAATACCGCTTGGGGGAAATTGCCAGGCACCTGGAGGAGATTAAGCAACTCCAGCCAGGATGGTGCTCTGGTGAAGGCGGAACATTTTCCCCAGAGGGAATTGATTGGCTGTTTCAAGCGTTCAAGGAAAACTATCCCGCCAGCACACTTCACCCAGAAATGTTTCCTACCGTGGGTGGGCACGTGCTTATGGACTGGCGGCTAGAACCCTGGCGGCCAACGCTCCAAATAAATGTGCTGACCAAGAGGGGTCTTTGGTTCTCGTTGCTGAGTGTAGACGAACCTCGTTGGAAAAACCTGGACCTGTCCACTGAGGCTGCGTGGGGGTGGCTGGTGAGACAGATTCAATGGATGGTAGCGAGGTGAGTGTAGTTATGGCCGACCTATTCACCGCGGGCGACGACGAGCGCCGCCGCAAACTGGTTGCCCTGGGGTGCTACGAGACTGGCGGAAAGCTCGCCGGCCNTCCTCTGGCGGTTGCCGTCGGGGATTGTGGTGGATGAGGAAGAGGCGTTTACGTGGTTGGTGCGTAGGGAACAGGAAAGAGGCAATGAAGATACATATTGACACATCAGACATCAAAAGTTACCAGGATTTTCTCACCATTAAGCGACTTCCAAGGTATGCGATTAAAGGACATATGGCCCTGGTGCCGGATGAATACGCAAGCATGCTCGGGAAATGTGATGCGAGCAAAGATAAGACGGCTCGTAGTTACCGGCCGCCGCCTTGGATGTACGACTACCAGCGAGACATAACGGCGATGGCTATTCGGAAAAGGAAGTTTGCCGTCTTCGCCGATTGTGGTCTTGGAAAGACGTTTATCATGCTGGAATACGCGCGCCATGTGCAACGTGCGATAGGGAAAGGCCGTCGCGTCCTGATAGTGT
Source organism: Nitrospira sp. SG-bin2 (assembly GCA_002083405.1). GTDB lineage: Bacteria > Nitrospirota > Nitrospiria > Nitrospirales > Nitrospiraceae > Nitrospira_D. Next base: position 2,948 of record LVWT01000020.1, read on the forward strand.
CACCGGCAAATGTGATTCGGCAAACACTGCAAGAATGCGTAAGCAGGTTTGGGAAGTCGTTGCCCATCGAGCGAGTTGCGGCTGCGGACCTGCAAACATGGCTGAATGGCGAGCAAATCCAGCATGGCGAGTTCGGCGGGTTGGTTGGTGCCGTTGGCATTACGAATTACGAATGCATCCGCGACAGTCTTACGCCCGGTGCCCTGGGGGCGATAATTCTAGATGAAAGCTCGATGCTGAAAAGCCACTACGGGAAGTGGGGCACGAAGCTAATCGAACTGGGCAAGGGTCTGGAATGGAAGCTGTGCCTGACCGGCACGCCAGCCCCCAATGACCGGATCGAGTACGCCAACCATGCTGTCTTCATGGATGCCTTCCCGACAACGAATAGCTTCCTGGCTAAGTTCTTCGTGAACCGCGGCCAGACGAGCGAGCGATGGGAAATGAAGCCGCACGCCATCAAGCCGTTCTATCTGGCATTGTCCGATTGGTGTATTTTCCTTTCCAATCCGGCAACCTACGGCTGGAAGGACAACGCCACTCCACTGCCACCGATCCATGTCCACATCCACGATGTAGGCATGACTGTAGAGCAGGATGAAGCTGTACGACGAATCTCTGGGCGGCTGTTCGCGGATGCTGCCGGTGGAATTGCCAGTCGAACAAAGCTCGCCCAGATTGCCAAAGGTCACTTTAACGGAAAAAGCGTCGATACGCTGAAGCCATCATTCATCCGCGACCTGGTAGACACATGGCCCGACGAATCAACTATCATCTGGTGCCTTTACAACCACGAACAGGAATCCATCGAAAAAGCATTCCCAGAAGCGGCCAGCCTGTCGGGCGATACGCCGGACAGCCTCCGGGAAAAGATGATTGATGACTTCAAGGTTGGCCGGACTCGCACACTCATAAGCAAACCAAAGATACTAGGGTTCGGTCTGAACCTGCAAATTGCCACGCGGCAGGTGTTCAGTGGCTTACAAGATTCCTACGAGTGGTACTACCAGTGCATCAAACGCTCCAACCGTACAGGATCGAAGCATCCGCTAAACGTGCATATTCCCGTTACCGATGTTGAATACCCGATGATTGAAACGGTGCTGCGTAAGGCATCGCGGGTGCAAGCGGATACGGAAGAGCAAGAGAAAATCTTTAAGGAAAACAGCTATGCTTTTAGGTAGTGAAGAGTTTGGCCTGCATCATGGTGATTGCATCACGCACATGGCGGAAATGCCTGCTCAAAGTGTTGACTTCGCTGTGTTCTCTCCACCGTTTCCCTCGCTTTACGCTTACACAAGCGAGGCCGCAGACATCGGCAACAGCGAAGACCTGCGCGGGGAGGCGAAGCTGCATCTGTCTTTTTTCTACCGGCAACTTCTCCGCGTCATGAAGCCTGGCCGGGTAGTCATGGTTCACGTTGCTCAGATTCCACGCATGCGCAGGTCAGGCGGCCGCGGCACCCACGACTTCCGCGGAACCAATATCCGCATCGGCGAGCGGGCTGGATTTAACTGGGAATATGACTGGATGATCCGCAAGAACCCGCAGGCGCAAGCGATCCGCGGCAAGGCGTGGGAATTGAAATTCCAGGGGATCGAGACGGATCGGGCCATGAGCCGCGGGGCCATGCCAGACTACCTGCTCAAGTTCCTTGCCCCAGGCGAGAACGCCGTGCCCATCCGCGATTGGGTAAACGATCTTGACGAGGATGGAGAAGTGATAGGAAAGAGGCAACTGTATGACACCCAGGTGAGCCGCAACGATTGGATTAAGTGGGCTGAGCCAGCATGGGATGACATCAAGGAAACGGAAACGCTAAACGGTGAACGGGGTAAGCGATCAGCCCGCGGGGAAGGTGACACCAAGCACATATGCCCTTTGCAATTAGAAGTGATCGAGCGACTGATTCGACTCTACACCAATCCAGGCGAGATCGTGTTCTCTCCTTTCGCTGGAATCGGCAGTGAGTTATGCGTGGCATTGAAACTTGGCCGCCGTGCTTATGGGTGTGAGTTGAAAGAGGAGTATGCCAGGGCGGCCCACACCAATACTGCCAGCACAATACGTCAGCGTGAAGAGTGCCAGAGAAGCATGTTTGCAGATTGCGTATAGGCGAGCGGTGAGCACGAGTTCCCCGACGACTGGGAATGTGTCGCGTGGAAGACAAAGGTCGAGTTGCCGTTGTTTGCCTAGGAGGAAACCCATGTCGAAGATTGAGGTGAATCAGGACGACCACCCATACCCAGCAGAGGCGTACAGCGAACCTGTTGGCTCCTGCGAGCGGTGTGGCGTCAACCTTTACAAGGATGATGACGAAGAGTTGTGTGACCAGTGCTTGTGGCACGCGAAGCAAAATCGTGGTGGCGAGGATTCGGGAATTCAGCCCACCATGTGACGGGTGGTATGGAGCGGAGAGATAATTAATGTTCCCAATGCAACTGAACTGGCGGAAGGCCCCGCCGCAAGAAGAGTTGGCGTGCGAGGTGGGCGATAGGTTCCTCGTGGCCGTGCGCTGCTGTGACCCCCGGAATCACTCCCGGCAGTGGTGGGACTTCAGCGTAATCACAGCAGAGGAGAATGGCGGCTTTGAGTTGGACGGTAGTTCCTGGGGATACGACTGGTCCGACGTGGAATGGTACGTGTCGGTCAAGGAGTTGAGTGGCTTGCCCTACGCAGAGGAATCACAGGCGGAAGCAACCACATCGCTTGCCTGGATAGAGGGCGAGGATGTTTACAACAACACCGAGTGGTTGGCCCAATCGTGCCTGCATGACCAGGGTTGCCACTTCGTTTACCGTGCTGTGCCGATCTTACGCGAGAATGCCATCAAGTGGTCGGTGAATGATTCAGATAGTGAGCTGACAGACGGCTTCGAGGAGACGGAGTTCGCCACCCTGGCAGCGGCCAAGCGGGCGTGTGAGGAACTGGAACGGGAGATTGTCCAGGACGCGAAATAACGATCAACTCATCCCAGCAAAAGGAGTATGGTATGCAAGGAACCGACAAAGCTGTAATCGCCCTCAACCTCCTGCTTGTGGCGGCAGTGTGTGTGCTGGCCCTCGTCCTCGGCGGCTGCGAGGCACGCGGTGCCGATGCCGCTCCGATGTGGTATCGCTTTCCCGCCGAGAAGCCGGTTGCAGACGGCGCGTACAGTCCCACGATTCTGGACCTCGAACGACACCTGCCCGCGCGGCATGGTCGCAGCTACTGGTTTGCTGACCCTATCACGCACGCGCACGAGACGACGCACGGGATCAACGCCGACCTGGCCGGGCGTCATGACAAGGGTTGGCACGGTTACTACGTGCTGAATAACTGGTGCATGTATTTGCCGGAGCCAAAAGTCCGCATGGCGGACGTGGTGCGTGCCCTGCCGGCAGGGCTGCGGCGTGGCCGGTTTCAGCTCTACCTCGTGGACCAGGTACAGCGCCATCCCTGGTGGGAAGTGGCTCCGGTCAAGGCCGTATTCGACGAGTGGGTAGCGTACACGAACGGGGCGACGGCGGGCCTGGAGTTGATTCGCGGCGGCAAGTCACTGGCCCAGGATGATCGCTACTTCGCCTGCCTGGAATTCTCGGTTTACGCCGCGGCCGT
>LVWT01000021.1 GCA_002083405.1 Nitrospira sp. SG-bin2
AGACGCGACAGACAATCTCTGCGGAAACGGCGGTCTCTGAATGACACGAGTTTGGAGAATCCTCATCCTGATCATCGGCGCGCAGCTGCTGGTCTATACAGAATGACGGTCACAACGAACACCATGCGATTCTTCACGGACACGGGAGTCGAAGTTCCCGCGGTGACGGCGGAGCAGATGCGGGAAGGGGACCGCCTCGCCAGCGAAGCGACCGGACCCAACCTGTTTCAAATGATGGAGAATGCCGGGCGCAACCTGGCGCTGCTCGCCATCGCGCTGCTTGGCGAGCAGCGGACGGCTTCGCGCATCGTCGTGCTGGCTGGGAGTGGAGGCAATGGCGGAGGAGGAATCTGCGCCGCTCGCCACCTGGCCAATCGCGATATCAACGTCAGACTCTGCCTCGCTGAGCCTGACCGACTTGAAGAAGTTCCGGCATTTCAACGAACAATCTTCCGGTCCACACAGGGCAGAGAAATCGACGACGCCTCCTTGAGCGCGGAACCGGTCGATCTGATCCTCGACGGCCTGATCGGATACGGACTCCGTTCCGCCCCAAGAAGTCCTGTCGCTGACTTGATTCGGTGGTCGAACGGCACGGGCATGCCGATTCTGGCGCTCGACGTGCCGTCGGGAGTGGACGCTACAACCGGTCACAGGCCTGGAGACTGTATCCAACCCCATTGGACCATGACGCTGGCTCTCCCCAAGACCGGTCTGCTGCCTGAACGAACTGGACAGCTCTTCCTAGCTGATATCGGCATTCCAGAGCAGACGTATCGTCGTCTGGGATGGTCCTATGTCAATCCGTTCGCAAAGGGTTTTTGGGTTCCGTTGATCTGCCGGTCATGACCCGCCCGTGCCGGACTCGGCTCAATCCTGACCACACCTGCTCTGTAAGACACATCACAGACCTGCGACATGAATGTGCCGTAACATGCCATTCGTCCGATGATGGATGAAAAGGGAAGCGAGGATGGTCATGCGAAGGAAGGCAGCGTTGAATGACACGAGCGACCATGTGACTGTACGAGGAGACCCGACATGCTGAGAAATGTGCGTCGACAAATCGGCGCCTTGTTATTACTATCGACACTCGTCATCGTAGTAGTCTGGGGCGAGGGCAGTGAAGCGATAGCGCAATCCTCCTTTGAAGCGCGCAACCTGATGACCAAAGGCGCCCTCGAACTCGGTGGGGCGCTGGGCTACGCACAGGGCACAACGGTGGTTGGCAACGGCCCCTCCTCCAACCGAAGCGCGGTGTTCGTCATGCCGCGCGTGGGAATAGTGCTCACCGATCCGCTGGGAGCTGGCTGGTGGCAAGGGAACGTCGAAGTCTTAGTTCAACCGGTGTTCGCTCGTTTTACCGAGCCGTTTGCAGCGGAAGCGACAGGAGGGTCGTTCCTCCTGAAATACAATTTTCTGTCGTTCGGGCGATGGGTGCCGTTCTGGGATGCCGGCGCGGGCATGATCTGGACCAATCTGGCACCACGGATTCCAGAACAGATCACACAGGTTGAATTTGTCATGGAGACCGCCCCGGAGTGCACAATTTTGTGACGGACCGGATCACCTGGACGATGGGCGTGCAGTTGTACCACATTTCAAACGCCAATCTTGGCGACCGCAATACCGGGGATCAACGGGGTGCTGCCCTTTGTTGGGATTTCACTCTTCACACCTCAATTCTTTTGACGGAACGGGAAACTGCATGGCGGCCACAAGAACCGGTTGGCTGAAATTCGGAGCACTTCTCGTCGGCCTTGTCGGCACCTACGTGGTGGTATCCTGGCTTGATCTCGGAGAACTGCTGAAGCCTGAGCAAGTAGCCGACCAGCTACGCACAGCCGGCCCCTTCGGACCGCTCTTGTTCATGGCGCTGATGGCGACCTCCGTTGTCATCAGCCCGCTTCCCGATCTGCCCCTAGTCATCGCTGCTGGCGCCACTTTCGGAACGATACTGGGAACAACCTACTCCGTCATCGGTGCAGAGATCGGCGCGATTGCGAGCTTTCTCATCGGACGCACGTTGGGGCAGGAGATCCTCACCAAACTGCTGCGGACCAATGTTGTATTTTGCGAACGATGTTCGGACCGCCATCTGGCGATCTTTGTTCTGCTGGCCCGGCTGGTCCCGCTCTTCTCGTTCGACGTGATCAGTTACGGCGCCGGCTTGACGAACATGTCCCTCCGGACCTTCGCCCTGGTTACTTTCGTGGGGATGATTCCGCCGACGTTCGCGCTGACCTACGCAGGCAGTCAGGTGGTTTCCGGCGCGTGGCTGATGATTCTGTCGGGGACGGCCATGGTGACGGTACTGCTGCTCCTGCCGAAACTGGTGCTCCGCTACCCCACGGCGCGCTGGGTTCGTCTGCTGCGCGGCGACATGCCGGTGGCGTCTCACATCCATCTCGCACCCGGTCAGCCGACGCGTCCTGTTGTAGACGGTGCCCCGCGATGCGATTCCTGTGGGGGACCACTGACCTAAGGGTAAGGATATCGGTGGTCTCGGTTTCTGCTTTATCCAACAATCCTGACCGTGCTCGCCGCCGTCACCACTTTCCCGCTTTGCAGGCCCTGCTCCCAACAGCCATCGATTCGGCACGCTTCTCTACCATCCACCTCGCCTCAACCCCTGGGCCCTACCATGGTGCAATCTCTCGGTGATTGTGAGGTACCTTACAGCCGGCAGATTGAAAAGGCTGGTAAAAGAACGAGTAAGTGGGAACATCCCGACCACCTGACACAACAAGGGAGGAGTTATGGGCAAAGAGAAAAAAGACGCCAAGAAGGGAATCGCGTCCGGGACGGACCGTGAGGCGGCGCAAGAAGACATCCGTACTCTTGCTTATCAGCTTTTCTGTGAGTGCGGGTGTGCACATGGGCACGATGTGGAGCATTGGCTGGAGGCAGAACGACGAATTCTCGGCCGGCATCACAAACATTGAGGCGGAATCTCGTAGATCATTGATCCATTGGGCAGTACCTCTGCCCATCACGGGCGGCTCGTGGATGCGGCTTCTGGATCCCTCTGTCTATGCATGCTCCATTCCGACTGCCTCTCATGATCGTGCTGGCAGGGGTGCTGTTCGCCTCGATCGTCTTGGTCAGCCCTCACCTGATCGTGCACGAGTTCGATCACGGGAACCATCACGCGAAGAGCCATTCGAATTCTCTCTGTGCGTGGTTCTGTGCAGCCGGTCAGGCCATGAATACCTCCTTCTCCCTGACAGGCGCTCAGCTTGCAGAGGCAGCGGTTCTCGACTGCAACCATCCGCCCCCTAGGCGGAATGTCCCACCGTCTCACTCGTTCACCCGAGGACCGCCCTCCGAGGCCTGACCGGTGTCAGCAACAGATCGTTCGTCAGCCCGAGTGCGACCTCGCGTGGACTGGTATCCGTGCCCCTGGCACGTCCACCCAGAGAGGATCGTGAGCGGGCGCTCTCGTCATTCTCTCGGTACGTCTTCGTTTCGGCGGAAGACGTGAACCGACCATTGAAGGAGTTCGTACCATGCGATTGACTCGACACGTGTCATTTCTTTTCTTTCTGGCACTCCTCACCGTGTTTATCCGATCGGAGGCGCCGACCTCCTGTGGCGCCGTGAGCTGCTTTGTGGTGATCGGAGCACAGCAACAGGTCCCGCAACAAGGCGTGCTGACGGTGAGTGGGATCTATAACTATACTCCGATGCGGCTGCTGAGCGGTGCCACGGGGATCATTTCAGCTGCGGATTAGGCGCAGCAACGGTTGATTCTAGATCACCACCAGGGAATTCGAACCATCCACAGACCTATACGCTCGTCTTGAACTATGGCCTCACGGACCGGCTTGCTCTTCAAATGACAGTGCCATATCTCAAGCGAAAGCATCTGCACATTGATGGGCTCGGCGAGTCTGCAACGGAGGCCGGGGAGCCCGTCAACTTTTCAGATAACGGCTTCGGCGACGTGCGGATGACGGCCAAGTACAATGTGTGGCCGGCGCTTCGCCACGCTATCGTCATGGGGTTCGTACTTGAACTGCCGACCGGGGATACCCAGGCACGGGACAGCTCGGGGCAGATCTTGGAATCCTCGGGGCAATTGGGGCGTGGCCATGTTGGTCTCATCGGCTCGCTCTACCAGAACTATGAGTTGATTCCCCACCGGTTGAGCCAGTTCGCCTTCGCCAGCTATCGCCATACCTTCCGCAATCGGAATAGGTATCAGTTTGGAGATGACTATCAGTTCAACGCCGGCGTGAATCTGGTCACGACCCCCTGGCTTGTGTTGTCTCAGCAATTCAACTTCCGCTATCTCACGCACGACAACGTCACGGCAAATCTGGAGCAATCGGCCGCACCGTTTTCAGGGGAGGAACCGACGGTGATCGATCCTCGGATCCTCGATCGCCGAGTGTCGAATACCGGATCGACCTACTTTGCCTATACACCAGGATTCCAACTCGACATTGGACAACTCTTCAACTCTCGATATACGGAAGCGACTTCGTTGTATTTTATGGCCCAAATCCCCTTGGCGCGAGATATCAACAACAACCTTGCGCAGGGAACCAGTGTTGTTTTGGTATGACCCGTTCGATTCAACTTGTGAAACCGAAATCCTAGGCTTGGGCAACGGGCCTATGTACGTGCAGGTGATGGGAACAGCGTCTGCTCCCGTCGCTCGCAAGAGGCCCGTTGATTGAAGAGCAAGAGAGGAACTGCTCAAGAAGCGAGGTGAGAAAGGGCGTCCGGTCTCAGAATGGTGATCGTCCGTCCGTCCATATGAATGAACTCTTGATCCCGAAACTGTCCCATGATGGTGCTCACCGTTTCACGGCTACAGCCAATCAGATTGGCCATTTCTTGGTGGGTCAACTTGGCCTTCAGACGAATCCCGTGTTGGTCTGTCACACCATCGGTCTTGCTCAACTCTAACAGGAGGTGGGCCAAACGCGCCGGGACATCCCGAAAGACGAGGTCTTCGACGCGGCTCTGGATTTTCCTCAGTCGCAGGCCGATAAGCTTGGTCAACTTCACCGTTACGTTCGGATGCATCGCTAAATACTGGTCGAAGTCTTTGCGTGGGATCACGCAAATCAGTGTGTCATCGAGGGCTTCCGCTGAGGTCGAGCGGGGGGTATTTTCCAACACCTCCAACTCACCGAAGACTTCGCCAGGCTCCAGGATTTCAAATGTGACCTCTTTCCCGTTCGGGGCCGTGTTGGCAATTTTGACACGCCCCTTTTTCAGCAAATAGACACTGCTGCTCGGATCACCGGGAAGATAGAGAGGCTGGCGCTTTTTGACTTCCTCCATTCGGGTAATCTTCTCCATCTCCTGCATAGCAGACGGAGAGATCCCGTCGAACAAGCGAATGTGCTTGAGATACCACAGCTTATTGGAGGATGAGGAAGGCTGTTCCATGTGCTCCACCGCCGATTCAGACCGACAGTCTAATGACTTCTCCTCCCATGAGGCAAGACATCTCTTGATGCCACAGTCCTTCGGTGGCATCGTCTGTTCGAAAAGGGTCTGTCATCCACCTGACACATTCGTGCGAAAGAACAACGACATCGTGCCGTGTGATGGGGCTGTTCTCCTGGCCGTCCTCAACCTATCACACTGTGAACTGGCTCACAGAATCTCAACGGCACGTGGGTTATTGTGAAGTCATGTTGAGAGGTGATACTTCCGGAAAGCCTGATGTGCAGGAGAACCTCCATAAGGTTTCGCTCAGCCACACGAAGGGAGTCCAGTCCATGGAAACACAGTGCGTAGACGAGCCTCAGAATGACACGCCCCATCCGATGCCCCCTTTGCATCAGGGCACGTTACCCGTTACGCCCGCTAAGGGGCATCCTTCGGGCAAGGTGATCATCGCTCTGGTGATCGGACTGGCCATCGGGGCGTTCTTCTATTTTGACCTCGGACGATTCTTGTCGTTAGCTGCCCTGAAAGACAATCGGGACCATCTGCTGGCGTTTACAGAGGCGAATTATGTCGCTGCAGTTGGCCTCTTCATTGTGGCCTATGTGATCGTCACCGGCTTATCGCTGCCGGGTGCGGTCATTCTCACGTTGGCTGGAGGGTTCGCGTTCGGTGCCGCCCTTGGTACGCTGTTCGTCAATCTCGGGGCGACAACCGGCGCCACCCTGGCGTTTCTGACCGCACGGTATGTGTTGCGGGACACCGTGGAGCAGAAGTTCGGGAAATCGCTGAGACCGTTCCAAGAAGGCTTCGCCAAGAATGCGTTCAGCTACCTGCTGACCCTCCGGCTAATTCCACTCTTTCCGTTCTTCGTGGTCAACCTCGTATCCGGGCTGACTCGCGTCAGCGCGGGAACCTATATCGGAGCCACCGCGCTCGGCATTATTCCTGGTTCCTTCGTCTATGCCTATGCGGGACGCCAACTGGGTACCATGAACTCCCTGAAGGAAATCGCGTCGCCGAATGTCATTGGCGCCTTTATCCTCTTGGGACTGCTGGCCCTCGTTCCGGTCGCCTATAAAAGATTTGCAACCAAACCAGCGTCATGAATAGGTCATCGATCAACCGATAACTTATAACGAATGGTGCTACACGATGATGAATCCTGTCTCAGAAACCGTTGCAATGAGTGCGCATGGACAGTCGTTGGTTCTTCCCAATGACGAGTACAACCAGCAGCTCGTCACCAATGTGCATCCTGCCGATTGGGTCAACCCAGAGCCGACCGGTCGCTACAATATCGTAGTCATCGGAGCCGGCACGGCGGGACTCATCACAGCGGTCGTTGCGGCAAGCCTGGGGGCTAAAGTCGCGTTGATCGAAAAGCATCTCATGGGTGGAGACTGTCTAAATGTCGGATGTGTGCCGTCGAAAGGGGTAATCCGAGCCGCCAGGGCCTGGGCCGATCTCCGGAAAGCAGCGGAATTCGGTCTGCATATACCCGCTGGCGTGACGTATGACTTCGGCGCAGTCATGGCGCGCATGAGAAAGTTGCGCGCGCGGATCAGTCACTACGATTCAGCCCATCGATATGCCAAACTGGGCGTGGACATCTACATCGGCAGCGGGCGCTTTCTCGGTCTCGATACCATCCAAGTCGAAGGACCGGCGGGTACCCGGATCCTGACGTTTGTGAAAGCCGCTGTCTGCACCGGTGCACGAGCATCGGCTCCTCCGATACCCGGCCTACAGGAGGCCGGGTACCTGACAAACGAAACCGTCTTTTCCTTGACGGAGCTGCCACAGCGCATCGGTGTGATCGGGGCCGGCCCGATTGGGTGCGAACTGGCGCAATCCTTTGCCCGTTTTGGCAGCCAGGTCTATCTTATTGAAGCGATGCACGGGATCATGCCGAACGAAGACCGCGACGCGGCGGACATTGTCGAGCAACAGATGGTTCACGATGGGGTGAAACTGCTGTGCTGTGGAAAACAGTTGCAGGTCGGGAAGATCGAAGGCGGCACACGTTTGACGGTCGGCTCGCATGGCCAGCAGTACGATGTGACCGTCGACGAAATCCTTGTTGGGGTCGGACGAACACCGAATATAGAGGGGATTGGGTTGGAGGCGGCAGGAGTCGACTATGACAAGAACGGGATCACGGTGAATGCTCGATTGCAGACGACGAACCCCAGGATTTTTGCGGCCGGCGATGTCTGTTCACGCTACAAGTTTACCCACGCAGCTGATGCTATGGCCCAAATCGTCATCCAGAATGCGCTGTTTCCCCACCCGTTTGGGTTGGGTTATGCCAGCGTCGAATCGCTGATCATGCCCTGGTGTACCTTTACCGAACCGGAAGTGGCCCATGTCGGGATGTACGAGCAGGATGCAAAAGAGAAAGGCATCGAAGTCGAAACCTACACCTACAAACTCGACGAAGTTGATCGGGCGATTCTGGACGGAGAAGAAGACGGGTTTGCGCGGGTCCACATTCAAAAAGGGACGGATAAGATTCTCGGCGCGACGATCGTAGCCGCCCATGCCGGCGACATGATCAGCGAATTGTCCGTTGCCATGAAGGCGGGAGCAGGCGCCAAGACGATCGCTACGACCATCCATCCTTATCCCACACAGGCTGAGGTCACCAAGAAAGTCGTCACCCTCTGGCGTAAAGCGCATTTTACGCAGAGGACCAAAAAGCTGTTGATCAGGTTGTTTGCGTGGATGCGGCGATAGAGAAGCGCGTCGTAAATACATAGGTTTCACGCACGTTGTGTTGAAAGGACAGAGCGTATGGCACCGCATATTTCTTTCGTGATCGTCGGTCTCGTGGTATTTGTCCTGATCGGCATGATCTTGGGTGATCCGACCCGGCTACAAGCCGGATCCCCCGCCACCATAGCGGTCGGCCCCTTTTCGACCACTGCTCCGAGTGGGTCATGGCCGGACGGCTGGAAGCCGCTCACCTTTCCAAAAATTCCCCAACACACGACATACAACCTGGTACGCGATGGTGAGCGCGTCGTCGTCAAGGCCGCCAGTCAGGCCTCTTCTTCGGGGTACACGAAAGAACTTCTGATCGATCCGAAGGAATATCCCATCATCCAATGGCAGTGGAACGTGTCGAATATCTTGAAGGCTGGCAATGTGACAAAGAAAGAGGGAGATGATTATCCAGCCCGCATCTACGTCACCTTTCAATACGACAGTACGAAAGTGGGCCTCTTTGGCAAGGCGAAGTACGAAGCGGCCAAGCTGATCTATGGGCGCTATCCACCGCTCGGCGCCATCAATTACATCTGGGAGAGTCGGGCGCCGGTGGGGACGGCGGTGCCCAACCCCTACACCGAACAAGTTCACATGATTGTGGTGGAAAGCGGACCGACCAAGCTCAATACCTGGCTTACTGAAGAGCGCAACGTCTATGAAGACTACAAGCGCGCGTTCGGAGAAGAGCCCCCGATGATTTCCGGGATCGCCATCATGACGGATACGGATAATACCGGCGAGTCGGCGGAGGCGTACTACGGAGATATCGTGCTCAAACGCAGGATCGACTGAGCCGAATAGTCGAATCGATGATGGCTATTTATCCTGGGAACGAGGGCTGGTATGATTTACAGACCCTCCGTCGGATTGTGTCGATTCTATTCTGGGATCTTCAACGGGAAGGATAGATCATGAATAACAGCAAAAGACGAATCCATGATGGTATCGTCGGCGCGGTGATCACCCTTGGCATAGCGTTGGGCTATAGCCTGCATCCTGCTTGGTTACTCCTACCTGGCGTGATCGGAGTCACGCTGATTCAGAGCGCCTTCACAGGGTTCTGCCCGGTGTATTTCCTGCTGGATAAGACCTGCGCGCCGGAAACAGAAGTCGGCGGCTTCCAAAGCATGTAAGAACGCACCCTTAGCCCGACTTATTCGCGATTATCGACCATCCTCTTGCAGTTCAAAAACAAATGATTTCGCGGAGGACACGATGGTTATCCAACAGCAGGGAGTATGGAAATATTGGTTTGCGGGAATGTCGCTTGCCATGGGATTGCTCATGCCAGTGTTCATATTGTTCGCCGACAGTCCACTCTCGGTCGAGGTGCCATTCGACTCCGACGGCGTCCAACGCGCCGTGGTGGAAACCGACAGCTATACGTTTACTCCCACCCACCTCATCGTGAAAGCCGGGAAACCGGTTGAATTGACCTTCAAAAGCATAACCTGGGTTGTGCCTCACAATGTCATCATCGACGATCCTCGGTCCAAACTGAACATCAGGGAAGAGGTTCCGGCAGGGGAAAGCGTGACGATCAAGTTTACCCCCACAGTCCCGGGTTCATTTGCGATCTATTGCGATAAGAAGCTCCCATTCTTTAAGAGCCATCGTGAGAAGGGCCAGGAAGGAGTGCTGGAAATGCGGTGATGTACCGAACACCATTGGGTCGGCATGTAGAAAGTTGAATCGGCCTCCATCGAATATTGATATGGGTCTAACGAGTTGAATACATCAACACTCGACCAATCGGGAGAAGTTCCATGGATGGTTTGATAGCTCAGCCTCAGACCTTCGAGGTTATCCTGAAGCGTTATGCGACGCATCTGCAAGGCTGCCATGACCGTATCATCGCAGACCTTCAGAAAGCTCCTGGTACCGCCGTGCTGACTGAATACTTTCAGGAAGGGAAGAGGTTTCGAGCCCTCTTGACCTTTGTTGCCGCCTCCGCCACTGGAATTGAGCCCCGTAATATAATCTCAGTGGCAGCGGCCCTCGAACTGCTGCACGGAGCGTCGCTCATTCATGACGATATCGTGGATGAAGCAGCGGAGAGACGCAGCCTTCCTGCCCTCCATGTGCGGATAGGAATCGGTCCAGCTCTCATACTCGGTGACTACTTGATTCTTCACGCCTTCAGGGTCCTGCAAGAGTCGCAAGATATCTACGGCTGGGAGAAAACGAGTGAAGCATCGCACACCCTCAACTGCTATGCCCAGCTGTGCTGTCGCGGGGAGTTCCATGAACTGATGCCTACCGGTGCGGGTAACCCGGAGGACGAGTACCTCGCGATTGTGCAAGGAAAAACGGCTTCTCAGTTCGCCGCGGCTGTCACGTTGCCAGCCATCGTCGGAGGAGGAACATCCGAGGAAATTGAAGCCTTGCGGACATATGGTATCAATGTGGGCATCGCGTTTCAGATCCAGGATGATGTGCTCGACATAATCGGAGATTCGAGAGTGCTGGGAAAGCCTGTGGGAACTGGCCTCATTAAAAACCGACCGCTGTTGCCCTTGATTTACCTGGAACGATATGGCTCGCCGACTGCTCTTCGGGAATACCGTCGGATTCCGCAAACAGAGGCCAGTAGACCGGTCCATCTAGCGGCCTTACTGAGGTCGGAGGGTATCTTAGATCGTATCAAGGCAACTCAGGACCGCTACCTGTCAACCGGACTTCAGGCACTCGAGCGAATACGGCCATCTGATGATCGCGCCGCCTTGTCGGTGCTTGCCACGTATGCAGTTCATCATCATTCGTAACACGTGTATGGCCCAGGGTGAGAGTCCAAAGCATGTGGCTTGTACGATCGCAGAGGAATCATGTTAGGTCCATAACCAGTTGGTTTTGAGCCATCCATCGCAGGGGCTGCAAACATAAGGAAAATACGGAGTTATTATGACCGGTGGAGATGGAAGATTTTGATCGCGGGGTCTTTCCATCTCGTGGCCCATAGGACGTATAGACTCAGGCTTTGATCCGATGCAATTAGCGGCTCTAACGGAATCATGCCGGTCGGCATAACACGCTGATACAGCGCGAGAATGAGACTTGACAAGCGATTGATCTCAACTGTAAGAATCTCGCACCAGTACGAAGTCTGTCATCGCGTACTCTGCCGGGCAGCATGCTCATTAGTTAGGCGAACGAGGTACTAACTACACAACAGAGAGCCGGGAGACCGGCAGGTTGCAACTCGTCCTAAGGAGACTACCATGCGCATGCCCGTCGACATTCAATTTCCGCTTGAGCCATTCAACACCCTCGTGAAGAATGGAACCGCGGGTCAGATCATCCAAGAGATTCTCGGGGACCTGAAACCCGAGGCTGCGTATTTCGCGGCACGAGACGGAAGACGGGGTGGGACGCTTGTGCTCGATATCTCCGAGGCTTCGGGGCTGCCTGCAGTCGCCGAACCTTTCTTTCTGCGGTTCAACGCTAGCGTGTCATTCCATCCCTGTATGACACCTGAGGACCTAGGCAAGGCAGGGCTGGAAGGACTCGGGAACAAATACAAGTAGGCAGTTCGTTCATACTGCAGTTCCTTTGTGGCCTAACCTGGCGCTCCAGCGTTCTTTTCGCCAGACTCAGCCGTATGAACCCATTACACCTTGTTTGCCGAAAGCCGCTGGATTCGGCGTGTTAGGTGCACTTGGAAGTGGTCTATCACCGGAAGGATACGTGTGCCATCGTCCCCAAAAAGTTGAATTTGAGCCTACCTTTTTGGGCCCAGCACGCCATGTAC
Source organism: Nitrospira sp. SG-bin2 (assembly GCA_002083405.1). Taxonomy (GTDB): domain Bacteria; phylum Nitrospirota; class Nitrospiria; order Nitrospirales; family Nitrospiraceae; genus Nitrospira_D. The sequence goes on from LVWT01000021.1 coordinate 11,930, forward strand.
CTTGATAGACTTGGGCGTGCTTCGCGGTGACGGTGGTTGGCTCCAATTGAGCTTGACTGATGTCTGGACATTGACTAACATTTTCCTATGTTTCTGAAGCGTCGTACCTCCGTCTTCGGTCTCACCATCTGGTGCCTGGTCTCAGCTTGGGTGTTTTTCGGCTGCCTTGAACTGATTGAAGAGTCACACATCATCCCGGCGATCGCCGAAGACCCGCAGAAGGGCCAGGATCTCGATGAAGCGGCGCTGGCACAGCTTGCCTCGGGGCTCAAGTCAAATCTCTCCGCTCTCGGGCCCCTCAGTGCCACCTCGTCATCTACCCTAGCCCTTCAAGCGGCAGTCTCTCCCTTCGTAACCGCCGTCTGCCGTTTTACGCGAGTCGTGCGACACGATCCCCCTTCTCTGCCTCTCTACCAGCAGTTGTCGGTCTATCGCATTTGATCCCCTCCCATCAAGTCTCAACGCCGTATAGACGCAATTGACCAGGTCTATGCGGATACTTCCGTAACCGTTGCGACTCGAGCGGGAGGTGATCCATGAGGTTCTATTCAACCTATATTCGTCCTCTGGTAATTGCATCGAGCTTCCTAGCACCAATCCTTACAGGCTGTGTCGCCTTTGACCCTGCGGTTCAGTCCAAAGTCGAAGATCTACGCGAACGACCCACTGTCGCGATTTTACTGTTTGGCTTTGATTCAGAAATCACGAAGCTCTCCACCGTGAAAACTGTGGAAGGGCCCCTCTCACCGGAAGAGGAAACGGCCCAGCTGACTGTGGCCTTGTCTCAGATTCAACAGGAAGCCCGTTGGCTGCTCGTGAGCCGGTTGGCGGCGGGGCAAGGGTTTCGGATCGCTCCGATCACGACAACGGACGCGTTAGCTGAAGAGTTACACCTGAAACCCGGCGCGATTCCGAGTGCCGAACAGCTGGCAGAATTTCGCCAGCGCCTCGGTGCTGATCTCGTCATCGCCAGTAGTATCCTGGATTATGGGAAAATCCGGTGGCAGTGGTTGGTAACAGGAATGCTCACCGATATGACCGCGGAGACCATTGCCCTGGGGATTGCCACGTCCTGGAATCCAGTCGGTTTGGGTGCGAACATTGGGTTCGAGTTACTGACAAGTACCCCGTTATGGTTTGGTGGAGGCTATCTATTCGGCGTCGCCATGCGTCCGGTCCGAGTGGAAGCACGCGCCTTCGAGACGATCACCGGTTATCCGATCTGGCAGGCGATGGAGGAGTCGGTTTATGCGTGGAGTGCGCTCAAGACATTCCCGGAGGAAGTGCAGGACAAGAAGGAGATCCAATTGGAACTCAATTTAGCCGAAATCATGGAATCGCTTGGTGATAGCTTGACCAAGCAAGAACTGTTGGCCTCCCGGCTGCAAAGGCAACCAGCAGTTGCTCAGCAGTAGGGTCTGTTGACATTCAGCTCCCGCCTCGGCATGGGGGTGGCATTGTTCAACGCCCACCGGAGGGAGGATGGCGAGACGTGAGCGACGAGACGACCAATGGAAGCGGATGAAAGAGTGGTTGCCTGGCAACGCGAGCGATCCAGGGCGGACAGCAACAGAGAACCGGAAATTCGTGGATGCGGTGTTGTGGATCGCGCGGACCGGGGCACACTGGCGGGAGCTGCCGGAACAGTTCGGCACCTGGAACAGCGTGTTTCAGCGGGATAACCGGTGGGCAAAGGCCGGCGTGTGGGAGCGTGTGTTTCGGCAGCTAGCCGGCGATCCAGACTGTGAGTCTGTGATGATCGACTCCACCATCGTCCGTGCGCACCACCACGCGGCTGGCGCAAAAGGGGGGCTGCTGAGACGGAAGCCCTTGGCCAGTCGAAGGGTGGGCTACCCACCAACATCCACACCGCCATCGATGGCCTGGGCACTCCGCTGCGCGTTATCCTGACCCTGGGGCAGGCGCATGATCTTGACGGCGCCGAGGTCCTGCTACCCGGCATTGACGCGGACACGATCATTGCCGACAAAGCGTTTGATGCCGATAAGCGGGTGATCGACCCTCTGCGAAAAGCAGGAACGACCATCGTTATCCCGCCAAAATCCAACAGAAAGGTCACACGCGCATATGATGAAGACTTGTACAAGGCGCGGCATCTGATCGAGAACTTCTTTGCAAGGCTCAAGCAGTTCCGCGCCATTGCCACACGCTACGACAAACGCGCCGCCAACTTCCTCGGCGCCATCTATCTCGCCGCTTCAATCACTTGGCTTAATTGATGACACACCCTACATCAGAACGACCGCGCGACGCTGATCTTGATGGGCTATGCGAATCGGTCGCGGCTGAAGATTTACGCGCGCATTGAGGTCAATAAAGCGAAAGACAGGCCGGAATTGATGGAGAAGTTGCGAGTCCCAGGGTATGACGCAACGCTTGAACGGACCATGCTGTTGCACATCGAGGCATTCGATTGGAATTGCCCGCAACACATTACGTCACGGTTTACCATGGAAGAGATACAAGCAATGAACGCGCTGCTATACGAACACGTCGCCAAGCTAGAATCGGAATTGGCGCGGCTCCGACAAGTGCAAACGAATTAACCACGGATAAAGGCAAGGCACAAGGATTGTAAGGATGGTGGCCATTATTACGGCCACCATAGAGCCAATGAAAAATAGAGTCCAAGTAGTCGGTCTGATTGTGCCGAGCGCAATCATGACGAAAAACATTGGTAGGTCGAGGAAATGAGTGAATGTCGGAATATGTTCGGCCCGCGCCTTCTCTAACTGAGGCGTGATTGTGCCGGACGAAAGCGCTTCCTGCGTTAACCGGCGTAACCGCATGAAATAAAAACGAGTCACTATATTGCCCTCCACGAACTCAAACGTGAACAAGGCAACCATTCCAGCCAACCAGGGAAAGTTTACGAAATCCCAACCGGAAAAGAACTGAACAATCATCCATGACCCAGACGCGAGCAAAAGGAGAGCGCCGGAAACCACGACGCCATCATAGAACACTGCGATGTTGCGGATTGCTTCAGCAAACTGAGGGAGTTGATGTACCTGACGCGAACAGAGATCAAATACCCACACACCAATGAGTCCGCCACCGATCAGTATGGCTCCTAAGACATGGACAAACTTCAGCAATGTGTATGTATCCCCGATTCTTCAAGCCCTAACGTCCGCGATGCGCACGCGAAGTGTCGCTTGCGAAGTGCCGCAGTCCATTACGCGGCTAGCCCTTATGTTCTCTCGGCCTCCCGCTTTAGCGCCTCGTTCATGGCAATAAACCCTTGCTTTGTTGCGCCATCAAGGGTTCGCCGTTAACAACGGTACAAGCAACCCAGAAAACACTTCACCCTGGTGAAAGACTAGCCTGCCCTGTGACTTTGGCTCCAGCGTGAAGTAGTGCTCGCCATCGAATAGGCCGGGCAGGAAGAGCTTTCCTTTCCACTGAAGTTCGCGATTGGGTTCGACCGCGAGCACAGTCGGCCGAAAGCGCATACCGTTGGAGCCAGGAGGCTGTATGAAGATATTCAGCGCTTGGCCAACCGTTGGATTCCCTTCGATGGAGCGGACGAACGGGTTCCACCGGCAATACGACGGGAAGTCGATGAGCAGTGACCAGATACGCTCGACAGGGGCTTCAATTTCGATCTGAGTTTCGAGTTGGTGCATATGATGATGGCTAACGTTTGAATTCAGCGGTGCGCGATAGCGCGTTCGCTGGAACGATTTGTTATGCGTTTTTCATTCACATTTATTGGTTCCCCCCAGTCTTTTTCAAGCGTCGCTCTCATGCTGGCTAATTCGGGGGCACCAATGCGCTTCGATAGTTGCTTTTCAATTTCAGAAAATATATTCAAAGCAGCAGTAACGTTGGCTCTTCCTTGGGTTGTCAAAACAACAGTTTTCGCGCTTGAATTGGTTGGGTCAACTTCAGTAATTACCAGTTTTAGTCTTTCTAGCTCTTTAACACTTTTCTGTGCGGCTTGTCTTGAGACACCTAGGCGCCGAGCCAACTCCGAAATACGAATACCATCGCTACCCAAATAAGCCATCACCATTGACTGTGAGTGACTAAGGTCCGGCCAACCTTGTTCTTTCAATGAGCCCAACAAGCCCGCATCGAACCAATTAAAGGCATCTAGCAGCAATCGCCCCAACGGGGTAGTTCCGTGTTTTTTCATACGGCACAGTGTAAACCAGGTTGACACATCGTGCAAGAAGCTCTATAGTGTCAACCTCATTGACACTACGTCACTGACTCAATCTAAGGAGACAGAAATGCCTATTCTTCAAACAAAAACACTCACCATTAGCATTGCAGAAACGGTGATCGCGGGGAGGCAGCCATGATGAAGTGGATTCTTCCCCTGGGCATGTGCTATGTGGTCACAAATGTTGTAGCGACAACACTTTCAGTCGCTATCCTGCAGCCCTTCGTGTCATCGATGTTCGGGTTGTACATTCGAACTGACGCAGACGGTCTGGCCTTTGCTCCGCTGCTCATAGGCTATTTGGTAATCACCATCGCTTTAGTCTGGTTGATGCCGCGTGTGAAAAGCGGACGATCAGGCCGGTTACATGGTGCTGTGGTCGGCCTCGTACTTGGCACGGCGGTGTTCTTGGGCGATCATTTGGTCACGGCTGGTTGGTCGAAACTTCCAGCTTTGCCAATGCTGCTATCGGGTCTCGTCGATGCGCTGGCGGTCGTGGCAGGAGGCATTGTGGTTGCGGTTGTGCAACAGCGGCAAATTGGAAAAGGAGTTACTCGCGCTTAAGGCAAGGAAAGGAAAATGGTACCGGGAGTCTTTTTCTGGAGTCTCGGGAGAAAAACCCGGGACATGCTGCATTTTCTTGAGGCGCATGCCGGTTGCTTGGACCGTTCTGCAAGTCGACCAGCCGCGCAAGATGCTCAAACAGGCCGTCCCCTGAATTCGTCGCTCGTCTCTCGGTTTCGGTCTGCAAGATACGCTTCACGAACGACGCTTTACGGATTGCGAGAACGCCGCTGGCGGACTTTTTCAGCATCTTGCTAATTCGGCACGACATGATCGCGCCGATCAGCGTGATCCCTTCGGCGCGTCTGACGCAAGCGGGTACGGTTCACCGGCTACACCGCGAAGTTATGTCCTCATCGGAGGTTTGCTAGTACTCTAGCTCAGTCCTGGCACCTCTCTGGTAGTCTTGCCGATACGCGCGAACGACTTCTGCGAGCGTAACTGGCCGCGTCGTGTGACTCGACTTCGTTTCACGACGCCGACACGACCTCCACGTTTCCAACGCTCTCCTGCAAGCCTGGTTCATACTCAGAGCACCTAACGTCTGACATAAGGGGCGGTGCGCGGCAGCGCAGTGTCCCGCTTGATGGATGGGTTAGCAGTCACAGCCACCGCCGCACGGTGGTTTTATACGAAGCATAGGCGTCGCCAAACTGCGCCAGGAGATAACGCTCTTCTCGAAGAACAACGCCCCAGTGCATGAGCAGAAGCAGTGGAATCAGCGACAGCATAGGCCACCAAGAGTTGAACAGTGCGGCAGCACCGATATATAGCCCAGTCATTGCCAGATAAATTGGGTTGCGCGAAAAAGCAAATGGCCCGGAAGTTGACAATGCTACCGATTGCCTGCGAGGGCTGGCACTTGTGCCAAGCTGTTGCATAGTGACAAACGCCCAGCGCGCGAAAATGCTACTTGAGACTAGCAAGAGAGCTCCGAATAGCCGAATGGCCGAATCGGAAGTAATGATAGGTTGCGGAGAAACGGCATGAACGGCACCTCCGACCGCAAACGCGCCTATGTAGAGAAGCGGCGGAGGGGCGATGATCCCGGGGATTGAAGCTTTTTCGTCGCTCATTCGAGACTGCTAACGTTCAAGCTAACCGGCCTGCGCGGCTTTTCGCGCAGGTCGGGTTAAGCGCAGTGTTAGGCTGCGCGGCCAACTACAGCCCCTAGAAAAGCGGTAACCAACGGATGCGGCGTTTCAGGTTTGGAGCGCGTCTGCGGCACGAACAATGTACCAATGTAAAACGGGTGGCCGGGATACTCAATGACGCGGACTTCACCTTCGATGTCTGCACCAGAGATGCTCAGCGGCCCTTGCTTCAACTCACGGATGCAGTCTGGATTGACCCCGAAATTGCAGTAGTAGTGTTCCGTGGCGGACAAGCACCCGTAAATTGCAGCCACTTGAGACCCTGGCACAAGGCTAAGCTGCAACTCGCGGCCGGCAAGCGAACAGGCCAACTGCGAAATGAAGAGCTTTGAGGAGTAGGGGTCGTACTCAGCGTGTTGGGCATCTTTGAACCCAAGGACGTTGCGGGCGTATTCGATAACAATATGCTGAAACCCACCACAGGTTCCAAAGCAGGGGATATTGTTTTCCCTCGCATAGCGAATAGCCCATAGCGTTTTCTCCATGCTTTTGTATGGGCTTCCTGGCGCGACCCATATGCCCGAATAACGCTCAAATAGCTTTGGCTCGATATTTTCTGTTGAAACCCAGTTCACTGCTATATCTGCGCCCAAAAGACTTCGAGAATGTTCAATAGCTGCATTGGTCGAAGCGTGTGGCGGGAATGTCGGGGTGTATTCACCAAGGAGGGCAATGAATTTACTCACACCGTTCAACTCCTTTGCGTAGCCTAACTATTGAGTATACTGACCCGCATAGTACGCACAGCCAGAATGAACACTGGCGAGTGATTCTTGCGCGTGCTCAATCACATGTCAACGCTCTCCATGCCGTCTCATCGGTGTTCTATACAGACGGCATGGTACCGGTATAGCGTATAGCTGCGACAGGCTTACTTCTTGGATCCGTGCATCAGCAGGACTGCATACACCTTTGCCGCCTCGATTGAGGACGTGTGTGTAGATCATGGTCGTCCGTATGTCTGTCTGGTCCAACAGCTCTTGTCCGGTGCGAATGCTGTAACTATCATCTACGACCGCTTCGGAAGACTTGAAGTAAGAGGGTGGGATTCACCGACTACACCGATAGGCACTCACGGACTTTCTGCCTGGCGCGATGCGACAGAACATAGAGGTGGTCGTCAGTGACACCGAGCCGCTGGGCAACCTAGCGATGCGGCAACTCATCGAGATCGCAGAATGCAAATACCGCTTTCACGCGATCCGTCATCCGGCAGAGACACCGGTCCAGGAGCGTGCGGAGCTGTTTCCGTTCCAACTGGCGAGAGGGGGCCATCCACGCAGGCAGTTGTGCAGCGGGCCAGGTGTGGCTATTCAGATACCCTGTCCCATTGAGCCGGTCACTCTGCTTTTCGGACAGCGGCTGTCCGCGGGACGCCACTCGAAAATGATCGAGCACTTTATGCCGAAGAATGCTGAGCAGCCAGGTCTGCTTTGTGGACTGTCCGACAAATCGATCGCGGGCTTGCCAGGCGGCCAACCAGATCTCCTGTACCAAGTCCTGCACCTTATGCCAATCCCCTACATGCCGGAAAGCGTAGCGAAGCGTGAACGCTCCATACTGTTCACCCCCAGCTTGCCGGATCAGTCATGTCACGTTCTGCTTGTGCTGATGGCACACGTTCCATCTGATGCTCCCTTCAATGTCTTCCGGAATCTGTACTCACAATCCTATGCGCTATGGGAAACCGTCCGTTTGGACCCATCATTCTCACTCAGGCAGGTCGTTACCCGTTCTCTGGTCAGAGACTCCAACAACGCATCGACCGAGAGCCGTCCCGGTCCGTGCAGGACGAAATAGAGGAAGAGAATGCCCCAATAGAACGCTTCTTGGAGCGCAGCTTCGGACAATTGTCCGTACGAGATTGAAGCGACGATATTAAGCCCAAAGAGCGAGAGGGCTGCCCAGCGTCCGGCCAGACCGATGGCCAGCAGAAACGAGCCGCCTAACTCAACGGCTGTGGATAGGTAGGCCGCCATCTCGGGCGGCAGCAGGGGCACATCGTAGACCATGGTGAAGAGCATCACGGTCGACATCCAACTGGAGAGCTTGGCCATTCCGCCTTTCCAGAAGATATGCGCCAGGTACAGGCGGACGGTCAGGTCGAACAGTGGAAGTACGGCCTCCAGCCCCAAGACCAACCGACGGTAGGCTGGAACTGCACCAATAGCCGCGCGTGTCAACAAGCCAGTCCCTTGTGTCATGAGAGCACCTCTACGGAAACTCCGGCAAGCACGTTCAAAGCCATGATGGAAGTCATAAACCGAGTGAAATCGAACTCGGGGTGGGTCTCTATGGCCATCTGCTCGACCTCGGCTAAGGTCTTTCGGTCGGCCATGGCTTCGAGCAACCGGTAGTCGAGATCAGCGAGAGTTGCCAGGCGGATTCTCCCTTCGGCTCTTGTCACGACGATGCAGGTTTCATTCTCCGGCAGCGGCAGGTCGACCGCGATATCTGTCGGGGCGTCCGGTTGCAATGCCACCCACACGCGTTGGATCGGCAAAGAGAATCGAAGCAGTCGCACAGCCGCGTTCAGGCGGAACGTCACGTCCGACGGATCAGCCGATGCGATGGCATCGAGTTGGTTATGGGAGAGCGGTGGAGCATCGGCAGCCTGATACACTTCATGGCAGGCCCATTCCAATCGTGCCAGTTCGACCAGTAGGCGGGGGACCTGCAGTTCGTGAAGAAACGCCGGAAGATGCTGCCCGTAAGAAAACAGATCGCCGCTGGTCGAGGGGTATTTCTTCAGATATCCACGCGCGAGGATATCGAAGTACCGAGGCCCGGCCAGCCGGCGCAGAACTGGATAGGTGACCGCGAGCACCTGCGTATAGTTGGTCCGGATCAGGCGGCGATAAAGCGCTACGCTTCGCAGGGCTGAGTCCTTCAGAACGATCGCCCCAGTCACGGCCTGGTGGCTTCCATTGATCATCGCATTGGCGAACGCCTGCTGAACCTCATGAAGCCGCAACATGGCAGCCTCCAAGAATCATATCCGCCTGCTGGGCCTGATCGACCAGGACAGACAGCGGTGGCATGTTGGTATCCCACTCGATCAACGTCGGGCGTGGCCCGTAATGATGAATCGCCCACTGAAAGAGGCCCCAGACTTCCGGACAGACCGTCTCGCCATGGGTATCGATGAGCCATCTCCCGAAGCGATCGAAACCTGCCAGATGGATTTCCCAGACAGCCGCAGCCGGAATGGCCTCCAGGAATTCGAACGGGTCCATGTGAAAGTTGACCGCGTTGACGTAGACGTTATTCAGATCAAGCAGAATTCCGCAGCCTGTTCTGCGCGAGACCGTGGCGATGAACTCACCTTCCGGGATTGTGGAATCCTGCCACGTCAGATACCGGGTGATGTTTTCGACAAGGAGGGGTCGTTGCAAGGCATTCTGGATTTCGTCGATCCGTGAACAGACATGATTCAGGCTTTCCTCGGTAGAAGGCAACGGGAGCAGCTCATTGAAGAAACGACCGCCAACGGAACTCCACGAGAGATGCTCCGACACGAAGGCGGGATCGAAGCGATCGATCAAGGCTTTTAGTTTGTGTAGATGGACGTGGTCGATCCGATCGATAGAGCCGAGTGACAATCCAACCCCATGGAAGCTCAAAGGGTACCGGCCCCTGATCCGCTCAAGGACGCGAAGCGGCACGCCTCCGTCCCCGAAATAGTTTTCCGGATGGGTTTCCATCCAGGCCACCGGCGGAGGCGCGTCCAGGATCTCGCGAAAATGGTGTGACCGCAGTCCGATCCCGGCTTGCGCCGGGATCGGGGCGAAATGCTGAAAAGACATGGCTGGTCGCCCTACATCTTCTTCATGCTCATCTCTTTCATTTTCGCCAGATCGTCTTTGGTGATGGCCAGTACGGTGCCCTTCGCAATCTTGGTGCACAACCCTTTCGGCAGAAACACATACGAATCAGGCTCGTTGTCGCCTTTGGCCATGCCCGCACAAGAATGGAGGCTGGTCCTGACCGCGCAGTCGTTCATCCCGGCTTTAGCGACGCCTCCGCACGCTTCCCAACCGGCAGGCAGTTCCGGTTCCTTTGGAGCCGCAGCGGCCGCCGCCTGGGCTCCGGCCAGGCTCAAGGCGACGAGCAGCGCAGAATGGACGATGGCATTCTTTTTCGTATTGGCGTTCATGGGAATCTCCTTTTATGGTATGTGTTCTTGGTACGACTCTCTTGCCGACTTGTTAAATATGCTCCCCGTCCATCGCACATCACGACTCGTTCATTGACGGACCTCCTTTCTAGACTATGAGAACATCATGATCCCGATATAACGTGAGTGGACGGCCGACCAGTACGATCACATCCTACTGGTCGCGCTGCAGATCCGCTGTAAGGCAGCTTACATTTGTCGAACTCAGCCAGCCGATGGTCAGTCGGAGGGGACCGCCTGAGCTCGTCAGGCGACTGTGGCGGCCTGGGCCTTCCACTCCTGTGACGCAAACTGCGGATCGAGCGGCGTGTGCGCAATGTGATTCACATAATTGCTCAACGTCTTGAGGGCCACGATCGTGACCACATCCAACAGTTGCCGCTCATCGTAACCTGCCGAAGCAAATTGCTTGAGATCCTCATCCGGCACCCACCCCCGATGGTGCAAGACAGACACCACCAGCAGGCGCAGCGCATTGAGTTTCGCATCCGAAAGGTCGCGCTGACCTCGAAGTTCTACGAGAATCTGCTCCGGTATATGGATCATTTGGGCCACCGTGGAATGGGCTCCCATGCAGTAGGCACAGCTGTTGGCGGCACTGACCGTCAACGTCACGACTTGCTGTTCCACCGACGTGAGGGCGCTCTGCTCCAGCGCCTTGTTGATGGCCGCGTAGGCCTGGATCGCCGTGGGTGACTCTGCCAGTACGCCATACAAATTTGGCACAAATCCGTATTTATTTGCGGTGGCTTCGAGCGTCGCCCGCGAGGCTTCCGGAGCCGTTTCCTTCGTATGAACCTGAAACTTCATGATGATCCTCCTTCGTGGTATTAGCCGGTTACTTCCCCTGCGCGGCCATGTGTTTCGAGGCCTCGTTCGTAACAGGTGAGCCGCCGACACCCCACTGACCCGACGGGACTTCCTCTACGATGACCCATGGATGGGTCACAACCCTTCTTCTTCTACGGAGACGATCGCATCCGTGACCTTGCGGATCAGCTCCTGTTTCTGCTCCAGACTGAGAAACCCGCTGAGTCCTTTCAATTGTGCAAGTGGCATATGTTCACCCTTTCTCTTGATATGTGAGCTTCTTGTTCTACAGCCCATGACTCCAGGGGGTTTTGCAAAGCATGCCACTCGTATTACCCGGATGCCGACACACTGCGATGGTCGAGATGATACTGTGTCCGACACGCATGGCATCGCACCATCCAGAGACATCCATCCGGGTAGTAATCGCACTGGAGCATCGGAACCAGCTCATGCCCGCCGCAGGCCGGACAGGGCAATTCGTGAAGTTGAATGCGCAACGCCATGACCGGGTCGTCTTGGGCAGTCATACGCCACCTCCTCACTGTATCCATCGCCTCTCATGCCGCCACGAGCCGTGGCATGTAAGGACTGGACCCCGTGAGAGGCTCGGTCGCATTCGTTGAAGGCCGTCTATTTTCGAGAATCGTCCTGTCGATAATGTTGCCGCAGAGCAGACAACGATATCCCTCTGCGCAGAGATCGCTGCTCATCCCCTGAAGGTCGCAAATCCACTCGCTGACCATCAGGCCATCGCATCTCGTGCAAGTCATGGTGCACCTCCTTGTGACTGACAAGTGTGTTCGTTTCTTGGCGCGATTCTACCTGCCGACGCACGCTCCATCTGTAAGGCACCTCACAAGTTACGAATAAAACTCTCGTCGTGAGGATTTGCAAGCCGCACCACAGATTAGTCGATGTGGGGTCGCGCTAGGGTGTGCGCTCGTCATCACCTTTATGCTATGCCGGACCTCCGGCCCATGCAGGAAGCAGCGGCGGATTTTTCATTCATCTACTGTCTTCTAAAAGGAGTGCATCATGTCCAAAGTAGCGGTCATTGTTCTGGCCGACACAGAAACCCATGAGGGGCTGTGGCGCGTCGTGAACGCGCTGGAAGCCACGAAGGATTCAAGGACGGCCACGATGACGTGCAACTTATTTTTGATGGAGCGGGCCTCAAGTGGATTCCGGAATTGGAGAAGTCCGATCACATGGCACACGACCTGCCTGCTGCGGTGAAGAACCGGATCGGGGGCGCGTGCGAGTTCTGCGCTGAGGCATTGGGGGTGAAAGAACAGGTGGTCGCCTGCGGCGTGAAGCTGACCGGGGAATATGACGGGCATCCAAGCTTCAGGAAACTCGTAGCGTAGGGGTATCAGGTCATTACCTGCTGACAGGTTTGGGTGTAGTCCGTCAGGAGAGAGAGGCAGGTGCTCAATTCCTAGTTGATCTGCCTTCTCATCCGCACTAACGTTGTTGGGGTCAGTACACGATCACTCGGCCTGTTGATGCGAACAACTCCACCATCTTATTTAGCGGAATCGGGGTGACTGAGGAAGACACGCGCGCCGGATCGATCTTGTAGAGCAGCATCATCGTCTGATTTCCGTAGATTTCAACGCCCAGCCTGTTCTTCAGAAAATCAAAGTACTCGCCGTAGTTGTGCGGCACCTGTTCGAGCGGAATGCCCATTTGCTCCGACAAACTCTGTCGTTCCCGCTCCGGTAGTCCCGCACGATCGAGCGCCGTTGAGTCAGATCCAATCAACCCTCTGAACCAACCAAAGCCCTTTGTCACTGACGTGACGGCGCTCGCATCCACCAGAATCGTGACCGCGTAGCCCGCCTTGACCGCCGCCCAGGCCACATTCGGCACCGCGCAGATCTGGGCATCGTCCAGCGTGAGCGACGTTTTCATGTGGACCAGGATTCGCGCCGGCGTTGCCTGTTGCGCTTGGACGAAGTTGGATGTGAACAAAGTAATGACGGCAAGAAGTACCAAACTGCTGATCGTGCGCCACATGATGTGCGGCCTCCTTGTTGAAAGAAAAGTTCCGTCTGCGCTGCGCCGGAAAAGATATCCCTAGACCTGCAAGTCCTGTCGCATTTCCTCAAACTCTTGCTTGCTGATCTCACCACGGGCATACCGTTTTTTGAGGATATCGAGGCTTGATTCAGGCCGGTCGGCTATTCCTTGCCGCATCAACCATCGAACGAGGTAGACGACGCCGACGATCACAAATACCCAGAACAGCACCATCAACAGCAGACCCGGTCCCATCATGGGCATCCATCCACACTCCGTCATCCTTCACCTCCCTGCCGGGTTGTTCCCTCACAACCCAATTCCGCTACCCGGCGCAACAGGACAACTTGCTCACATCTTTCTTCAAGGTCAGCGCGGCCAGCTTGAGCCCTTCCACCATCGTCAAGTACGGATGAAATGTGTCAGCCACGTCCCGCACAGTCAGCCCAAACCGGATAGCGAGGGTGGCCTCCTGGATCACCTCACCCGCTTCGGCTGCGAGAACGTGTGCGCCCACCAATCGCCCGGTTTCTTCCTCAGCGACCAGCTTAATAAGGCCTTTGGTATTCCGGGAAGCCAGCGCCCTCGGAACATGCTCAAGCGAGAGCCGCGAGGTTTGCACACGGAGCCCTTTCTCCCTCGCTTGTCGCTCGGTCAAGCCGACACTCGCGATTTGGGGATCGGTAAACGTGACGTGTGGCAAGGCCGTGAGATCGAATACTCTGCCGACGCCGCTGAGGGCATTCTCGGTCGCCAGTCCCCCCGCATACGCCGCGACATACACGTACATGGGATCACCGATGCAGTCGCCGGCTGCATAGATATCGGGGTTGTTCGTCTGCAAGTGCTCGTTCACTGTGATCTCGCCTTTTGATCCTAACGTGACTCCGGCGTCTTTCAATCCGAGCCCGCTCGTGTTCGGGCGGCGACCGGTCGCAACCAGCAAGCACTCAGCCCGGCAGACTTCTGGCTTCCCGTCGGTCTGGGTGTGCACGAGGTATCCTCCGTCTCGCCGCTCGACCCGGCTGATGGTGACGTTCGTGCAGATCCGAACCTTCTCATCTTCGAGGTAACGAACGAGTGCTTGCCCGATCTCCGGTTCCTCCGCCCTCGCCACGTGTGGTCCGCTTTCCAGCACCATCACTTGGACGCCGAATCGAGCAAAGAGCTGGGCGAACTCTAGTCCGATGCTGCCTCCGCCAATGATGATCATCGACGCCGGGAGCGCCTCGAGGCTGAGCGCCTGCTCACTATTGAGAAAGCCGGCTTCTTGAAGTCCTGGTATCGATGGCACCCAGGGCGAAGAGCCCGTCGCGACCACGATCTTTTCCGACTCATACACGGTGTCATTGACGCGCACCTGGCGTCCGTCCAGAAGCGTGGCGTCTCCTTTCAGAATGGTGATGGTGGGATAGATAGCCGCCACGTCCACATACTTACCTTGACGTAACGCGGCCACAAGTTCGTCCTTCTGCTGCACCACCCTCCGCCAGTCCGAGGGCGGGGGACAGGCGGTCAATCCTTCAAACTGTGTATAGGCGGCGTGATAGCAGAGTTCCGCGGCCTTAATGAGGGTCTTCGATGGCACACAGCCGATGTTGACGCAGGTCCCGCCGATCGTGCCTTTTTCCACAATGGCCGCCCGAGCCCCTAACTCGGCAGCTTTGATCGCCGCGGCAAAGGCCGCCGACCCTCCGCCAATCGTCATCAGATCGTAATGTCCGCGCTGAGCCATTGATCGTCCTCCTGTTTTAACGAACGACTAGACGACTTCTGTTCGGAGTTCTCCATGAGGGCAATTAGGTGGCTTCGGTGGCCGGCTTATCCACGTTCGTACATTCCTTGTGCGCCGCGTACGCCTTCAGCGCTTGTCTTCCCCTGGACGGCCTTGATGGTCATCGCAACTTCGAGAGATTCGAACAGTTCGTCCCGGCATGGCACCCTTTGCATACGCCATCTTGACGTACGCCCGGAGGCAGGGTTCACACCGAACCGCGATCGAGACAGCCATGCTTGAGATGAATCGCTTCTCGGCCCCTGGTGGGATTAGAATCCCTCGTAGCCTCCTCTCGTCAAACTGAGGGGTACCCTACCATTGGTGGGGACAAAAGAGACGCTACTTGAACAAATTCTCGAACCACTTCCATCCCACACTCTTTTCGCCGGCCTGGGCTGTGAGTGTGCCGTTCGGAACCACAGTGGCCCGGTACGAGGAGAGAATATTTCCCGCGCTCGCGACCGCCTTTACCAACTGCTCCTGACTCACTCGGTTGGGTTCGATCGTGAGAACGGCGCCGCCAAGATCATAGCGGACGTCAACGTGTTTCACGCCCGGCACTGCCAGGAGCGCACGACGAATGTCTTTTTCGCAACTGGCGCACGTCCAACCCTCGATTTTGAGTGTCATGACCTCTGCGGGCTGTTCTACGGCCGCGCCAGCCTCTTGAAGAAAGGTACCTGCCGCAGTTCCGATCCAAATCGTGCTGGCAATCGCAACACAGCTTCTGAGAAATCTTGTCGTCTTCATGAGATTCACCTCTTCCTTTGGTGTCAGGTTCTACCTGTTCATCACCCTGTCGTGAACTCCAACCAATAGGGCGCGAGCATTACCGCTACCGCGAGACTGGTGATGATCCAGAGCAACCATCGATTCGGTCGAACGCCTGACGCTGGCACACAGGCCTGACAGGATACGTCACCGACCATCGGCTTTCGGTAGGCCAGATAGAAGCTGATGCCCAACAAGATCATAGTCAGTCCAATGAACAGCGGTCGATAAGGGAGCAGCGCTTTGAGGACCCCGGCCGTATTGGCCAGGAATCCTGTCGCACCGACACCCACTCCAAGGGCGGCAAAGACGGCTGGTCCGATACAGCAGATCGACGCGAGGAACGCTGTGAGCAGTCCCCCAGCGGTGCTGGCCATCGTCCCGGCGTTTGCCGTCTCAGGTAGAGGCACCGGTGTGCGGGCGAACGACACCGCACCAGGGTGCGGCCTCAGCAGATCTTCAAAAATCCCCTTGCCGACGTACAGCGCCTCTCCCAGACCCAGAACCTGTCCGGCGACATCCCGCTGCTGTTGCCGCCATGCGATGGCGTGATTGGGCGAACAGAAAAAGTTGATGGTGGGACACACTGAGTCCGCTGCATGGCCGGTCCGAGTTGTTCCAGCCCATACGACGGTCCTGGGAGGATCGGCAGTGACGATCGCTCCCCTTTCAATTTTGACGGTGACAGACTCGGCGCAATGCGCGCACGATGACGCGATGGAAACGTCTTCTTGTACCATGAACGGAATACCCAGCGCATCCACCGCACACTGCGCGTAGACCGGTGCGGTGTCGCCCCAGCCTGGAAAGCGCACCAGATGTCTGGTCGGCACGCTGGAGAAAGGGTACGCCAGGCGAATCTCCTGACTCCCGGAATCCAGGCACAGCATATCCAGTTCGTGTAATCGTTCTAACGTTGCTTGAATCTCCTCCGCACTGACGCAGTCGAGTGCGGTGACCATCTCTTGGCGTGTCGGAGCACGTCCCAACAGTGGGTACCGCGTGAGCACGTACCTCCGAACCATTTCTTCCTTCCGATTGAGTTGAGCACTGTTCCATCCCAGCATGGACTTCGCCAGGCTGAGGAATCGCGTCGCCGTCTCGGTTGCGAGCGGCTTAATAGACCCGATCCTGTCCAGATTTTTGAGAGATGGCGGCATGCTCAATCTCCTCCTTTCACGAACGTGCGAAGCTTTGCTGCCGCCCTGTGCGTTCGGCAGCCGCCCGTTTCTCCGCCTGGCGTATTTCCCCCAGGCAGCATCGACCCGACGGATTCTCCACTTCACAGCGGCAGTTCCCTGCCTTGACCTCGGCTCGAATGCGGGTCGCGGCCATGGACCGCCCGGCTCGCTCAATCTCCTCGCGGATCATGCGCTTTGTGACGCCGAAGCAATAACAGAGTGGGATCGGATCCTCGGTCTCCTTCAGCCCGACTCGCACCCGGATCCGCTCTTTCCTGAACTGACTCCCATCCTCCGCGTAGTACACGACCGGGCAGTGCGGTGTCTCACAGAACATATACTGGCTGCCAGTCACCTGACTCAGCGACTCGGCTTTGAGTAAGGCATCAATGGTGTTCCGATCGACGGGCTGGCCTTCGCTGCCGCATTGGCGGCACAAAAGTTGGCTCCTGTACTTCTGTCGTTCCACTGGTACTTGACAGCAGTCAGACATCGCGCTCCCCTCCCAAATTCACTGCCTTCTTCATTGTGGCTCATGGCCGACGCAGCATGCAGCCGCCACTTGTTTTTGTCGATACACTCCGTAGGCCGTGAGCCCAAGAAAGACCGCCAGAGCCGGCAGCAGCACATAGTCCAAATCCCCGGTGATGGCCCCGAGTCCTACCGCTCCAAACAGAACCACCAGAATCGGGGTGAAGCAGCAAATGGCTGCGATCACCGAGCCGATCAGGCCTGTCCTGAGCAGTCGCGTGGTCCGTCTCTCCTCCATATCTCCTCCTTTTTAAACTTGGCCGACGCCTGCAGCCAGGAGCATGGAGGCATCGATTGGACCACGGCGACAGCAGTCCAGCAGTGTGCCATTCACCGCAACCGCCGGAACAGCCGTGACACCGTAGCGAGCGGCCTTCTCCCGGCATTCATTCGTCGCACAGCCTTCCCGGAGATCATAGACCTGCACCTCGCAACGTGGGCAGGCCAATGATGTGACGAGTCTGACCGCGTCCTCACAGAGCGGGCAGCCCGCGGTAAACACCTCAACGCGTCGTCTTTCGGCTGTCATTGTTAACCCTCCTTGATATAAATGTGACTGTCTGATCGGTCTTCTCCAAACTCTGCAAAATCGGACAACGATCGGTCGGCTGCCCGGCCCGGCAGTCTCGAATCAGGTTCCGCAGCGACCGGGCGAGCGCTTGCAGATCCCGCACTTTCGCCTCCACGTGTTTCAACTTGGCCTCGGCTTTTCGTTGAACATCACCACAGCGGGCCTTCGAGCTGACCTGTAGATCAAGCAGTTCTTCGATCTCATGGAGCGTGAAGCCCAGGGTTTGGGCGTTCTTGATGAACCGGAGCCGCCGTTCCTCGTCTTCGCCATAGATCCGGTATCCCGACGGTCGGCGGGCAGACGGACCGAGTAGCCTGCGCCGTTCATAGTACCGCACTGTCTGGACATTGACCCCGACCGCTTTCGCGAGTTGCCCTATGGTGCATCCAACTGTCATCTTCTGACCTCCGATGAAACTCTACTCCCTGTACCATGGTACTGAGTCAAGAGGGCAAGCATTTTATATTCTGTAAGCATTCGATTGAATAAGCGACCTTCTCGACTGCTTTGACGACCAAGAGCCCAGGTGTGTCGTTACTGTAAGCCAGCTTACAGAACCTTTCGTCCTCCTCGCTGTATTCTTTCTCTCTGACGCATCCATCTTGTGCGCGGCTGGAGATTGAAGGCGACTCGGTCAGTTTGATATATAGACGTATCTCCATATGTTTATAAAATTAGCGGGGGAGCCATGCCAGGGGAGAACATTACCCAAACCGTAAGTGATCGATACGCCCGAGCGGCCAGCTCGGGCGAGCACATGTGTTGCCCGACCAGCTATGACATGAGCCATCTCAAGACCTTCATCCCGGAGGAGGTCCTCAAGATTTCTTATGGCTGCGGCACCCCCGCAGGGCTGAATACAGTGAACGTCGGCGAAACCGTTCTGGACATCGGGTCGGGAGGCGGCATCGACTGTTTTGAAGCCTCGCGCCTCGTCGGCCAGACCGGCCGCGTGATCGGCATCGACATGACGGATACGATGCTGGAGATCGCGCGCAGGAACGCCGTCATCGTGGCCGGCAATCTCGGCTACCCCGCTTCCAATGTGGAGTTCAAGAAAGGTATGGCCGATGCCATGCCGGTGGCGGACGGCACAGTTGATTTGATCATCTCCAATTGCGTGATCAATCTGGCCCCCGACAAACGCAAGGTCTTCCGTGAGATGTTCCGCGTCGCGAAACCGGGTGGGCGGTTCACGATCTCGGATATTGTCGCCGACCAGCCTGTGTCGCAATACCTCGTTCACGATGCGGAGAAATGGGGCGATTGCCTGTCTGGCGCCCTGACGCTCACCGACTACATGGCGGGTATGACGGAGGCGGGATTTGTCGGCATTCACCTGATCAAGTCGTCCCCCTGGCAGCGAATCGACGGCATTCACTTCTTCTCGGTGACCTTGACCGGCTACAAACTCCTTGCCAATGCACCGGCATCAGGCCCACGCTATGCCACATTGCGAGGCCCCTTCAGCCGCGTGGTGGATGAACGGGGCACATGTTACCGGCGCGGAGTCCCTCAAACACTCACACCGGACTCGGCCCTCGTGCTGAGCCAACCACCGTTTGCTCCGTTGTTTATCTTGTCACAAGAGCCTGTGACGCTCGACCAGACGGATCCGAGATGGGTGGCGGTGCTTCCCGAACAAACCCCCTGTGTGTGGACGGGTGATTTTGCGCTCTTGGCCGGACCGTTCCTGGAAGCGCACGACGATGACCACCATATCTACCGCCGGGGCGAACCGTTGGAGATCTGCTCCAAGACGTGTGGCGTATTAGAAACTGACGGCTACGCGCCTCATTTTGCGATCATCAATCGCGCGGGCCAGATGGTCAGCGGTGAGGCCGTTAGTTGTTCCCCTGAAGGAGCCTGCTGTTGATAAAGCGTGCTTCGATAGGCGACATCCTGACCACGGGCCAATGCGCCACGGTGCTGAAAGCCTTGGCGGATGGGACCCGACTGCGTCTTCTGGAGTCCCTGCTGGTCGAAGAGAAATGCGTGACGGAGCTTGTGCGAGAATTGCGCTGCCCGCAGCCGCACATCTCCCACCATCTTCGCATTCTCCGCGAAGCCGGGTTAGTCGAAGGACTCCGGGAAGGCAAGCAGGTCTGCTATCGCATTGTCCCGACGGTCCAACGGGCGTTAGCCAACCGGCAAGGGCAGGCCCTGAATTTTGGGTGTTGCGAGGTGCGATTCCCTGAAACTGTTTTGACTGCGGTAACGCATGCACGCTGAGGTAGCTTGGCTCGGGAGAGGGACTGTTGTGTGTGTGAGGACCCTGACATGCCGCTGACCCTGCTGGGGAGACATCATCCGCTGGCCTCGGCATCTGAACAGCTCAAGCTGCTCGCCGACACGCACGGCTATTCATCGTTTGCGACCCGACTTGATCAAGCCGGCCTCTTCCCGCTTCGAACGACCGGGATGACGGTGTTTCAGATCAACGTAGGGAAGCTCTGCAACCAGACCTGCAAGCACTGTCATGTGGACGCAGGCCCGGATCGGACCGAACGGATGTCGCGAGAAACAGCAGAGCTGTGCATGCAGGCGCTCGCCACAACCGACATTCCCACGGTTGATCTAACGGGGGGCGCACCGGAACTGAATCCCAATTTCCGATGGTTGGTCGAACACGCTCGCGGACTCGGTCGGCATGTGATGGATCGCTGTAATTTGTCCGTGCTCCTGATCCCCTCACAGGCAGACTTGGCCGAGTTTCTGGCGATGCATCGGGTTGAAATCATTGCCTCACTGCCTTCCTACCGCGCCAGCCAGACCGACGCGCAGCGAGGCGACGGCATTTTCGAGAAGTCGATCGAGGCGCTACGCCTGCTGAACGGGCTGGGATACGGCCGCCCCGAGAGCGGCCTGCTCTTGAATCTCGTGCACAATCCGGTCGGCGCCTTTCTCCCTCCCAAGCAAGAGGCCATCGAAGCGCAGTTTCGGAAAGAACTCCGGGGTCGCCATGGCGTCGAGTTCACCCATCTCTATACGATTGCCAACATGCCCGTGAGCCGATATCTCGAGTTTCTCGTGGAGAGCGGCAACTACGAGCAGTATATGGAGCGGTTGGCCAACGCCTTCAATCCTACAGCGGCCGCTGGCGTGATGTGCCGGTCGATGATTTCCATCGGGTGGGATGGCACGCTCTATGACTGCGACTTCAACCAGATGCTTGAA